>NZ_PVNP01000149.1 GCF_002993365.1 Marisediminitalea alba | reverse complement strand
AAATTAGAGAAAGACAGTGTGTTGTGTAGTGATGGCTATAAGCCCTACATAGCTCTTTCTGAGAAAAATGATTTAATACACAAGCGCTTAGATGTGGCAGGAGGAATTAAGGTGATAGATAAAGTCTTTCACATTCAAAATGTTAACGCCTATCACAGCCGTCTGAAAGCGTGGATAAAACGGTTTCACGGAGTAGCCACAAAATACTTGGAACACTACCTGGGTTGGTTCAGGTTTATGGATACTCCAGAAAACCTTAGCGAAAACAGGCTCTTTTCGATTCAACAACAGTTAATCCGAACATAGCCTAAATTAAATGTAATAATGTAAACTTAAATTAAGCTTACAAGGAACCAGAGACCAGAGTGTAGCCGGATAGTCAACCGACACGGGATGTCATTAGGGGTGAGGTAACGCTTCGTAACAGGCTTGCCACCAAAGCAATCACTAAGCAGCATAGAAAAACCCAATGACACAAACAACCGAATACACCACCCTGGAAGTATCTGTTTATGCCAGCAAAGGATTAGCAGACTGCATTGTGTTGGTGGTTGATGACGAGCAGTCCAGTTGTCTGTTAATCACCACTATTTTAAGTGATATGGTGCAGTGCGAATTTCTTAACGACCCGGCCAGGGTGATAACTTTTTGCGAAAAACAACCGCCGGACCTCATTATTTTCGACATCAATATGCCTGGCATTAATGGCATAAAACTTTGCCAACAGTTAAAGCAAAGCCGCAATACATCCGCTTGCCCGGTAGTATTTATAACCGGTGACGGCAATGCAGAAACCCAGAATAAATGCTGGCAAGCCGGAGCATCAGATTATGTCAGAAAGCCGGTTATTGCCTCGACTCTTGTTCACCGGGTAAAAAACTTATTGCAAAGTAAGTTACGCCTCGACTTGTTAACCGAACTGACTTTCAAAGATCAGTTAACCGCCCTGTGTAACCGCTACTATCTGTTTACCGAAATCCCAACACAGCTCAAACGGCTGACCCGGGAGAGTAAATCTCTGGGCGTTATCATGATTGATATCGACTACTAAAAGGGCTTCAACGACCGTTTCGGTCACGTAGCTGGAGATAAGTGTCTGTTTGACTTGTCAAAAAACCTTATAGAACAATTGCCCGGCCCCCACGACAGTATTGTACGTTTTGGTGGCGAGGAATTTAGCGTATTCCTGCCCGACACCACCCAGGAAGAATGCCGGAATATCGGCCAGCGTATGGTAGACGCCGTTGCTAGTTTATCTATCGATAACGACGCCAGTCCGCTGGGAAAAATCACTATCAGCGCCGGCTATGTGGTTTCACCGTCGACTCATACGCCTGGCCTGGAACAACTACTGAGTGAGGCCGATTTATACCTCTACGAGGCTAAACTGGCCGGTAAAGCCAGGCTCGCAGGCAGTACTGAGAAACAAAATCAGGTATGCTGAGGCAGCGCCCGCTCAGGCCAGTGTTTGCTGACCACTGAAATATGCCCATACCAACTGCCCGTCCTTCAGCGTATTAATCCGGCTGTCATAGTTATCCAACAGTGCCGTTAACTCTTGCCCCTCGCACACAATTTTTACCGCGCTTTGTGTAGCCGAATAAGGTACCACCGATTGCACGGTAGCCTGCAGGCAATTAGTGTGTAGCGCAGTACTATTTTCAGTGGCGAGCGTTACTTCACTGGCTGGAAGCAGCAGCCGTACAGACTGCCCCACCGGAATAGCTGATTCATCCACCACTTTAACCGATGTCTCGCCTACGGATATCCGGCTAATCCCCATCTTTCGTTCTTCTATTTCACCGTGTAGCACGCTGATTAAAGGCAACGAAGCATTGGCTTGTTGGCCCCTGGCAGGGTTAAGCATTTCACTGAGTGGTCCACAGGCCACACAATGGCCGCTTTCTATGATGCTCAGGTGATCGCAACTCACTATGATGTCGTTGATATCATGGCTAACCATAATCACTTTGACGTGCGGCCCCAGGTACGCTTTGAGTTTGTGTAAAATACCAAAGCGCAGGGCACGATCCATGGCACTGAAACTCTCATCGAGCAGCAACAGCGCTGGATTGGCCAGTAACGCCCGGGCCAGTTTTACCCGTTGTAGTTCGCCGCCTGACAGCTCATTAGTTTGCCGTGACATTAGTGCAGTACATTCACACAGCGCCACTATGGTCTTAACATTGTCCAGTTGCTGATTATGGCGAGCAACCAGCTCAAGATTGCCTGCCACGCTGAGCGCCGGAAACAGCGGCGTTTGCGCACTCACCAGCACCGCATTATCAAGCTTACTAAGATCTCTACTATGCCAGCGGCCGCTGACATTGGCCGCAGCGTTAAATCCGGCCAGCGCCTGTAAAAAGGTAGATTTACCGGCGCCGGATTGACCGATTATGCCAAGCCAATTTGGCTCAGCAGCAGTCGATAGCGCTATATCCAGCGCAAACTGACCGGCCTGAGCCGTTACATGACATTCCATTTAAGCCTCCGCCGCCCCTGCAGCCAGTAAAGGCCAATCAGCAAAAATAGCGAGAATACCAGTAACACGGCAGCCAACTGGTGAGCACTGCCATAATTGAGTGACTCCACCTGGTCGAACAGCGCAATAGACACTACCCTTGTTTCTCCGGGTATGTTGCCACCAATCATCAGTACCACACCAAATTCGCCTACCGTGTGGGCAAAACTCAACCCGGCAGCAATCAGTAAGCTTGGCCTCACAGCAGGTAAAACAACCCGTTGCAAACGCACGTGCCAGGGTAAATTGAGCATCTTTGCAGTGTGTAAATAGTGCGGGTGTAACTGCGCGAAGCCTGCATACAGTGGCTGCACAGCAAAAGGAAATGAATAAATTACCGAGCCGAATACCAGCGCCTCAAAAGTGAATGCCAGGCGCTCACCTGTAATGGATAACCACAGTTCGCCGATCAGGCTGTCGGGCGCAAACGCCAGTAGCAAATAAAAACCCAGTACTGTGGGTGGTAGCACCAGCGGTAATGCCACACAGGCCTGAACTACTGCCTTAAAGCGGCTGTTCCAGCGGCTCAACCACCAGCTCACCGGTATGGCAACCAGCATCAGCAGTAACGTTGATAGCCCTGCCAGTTTGAGGGTAAGCCAGATTGCCGAAAATTCCACGTTTAATGTCTTCCCTCAGCGGGGCCAGACGCGAGCGGCGCATACCCTGCTTCGGCCAGTTGCGACTGAATTTTGGGGCTGCGCAGGAATGCGGCAAGCTTTTTTGCAGCTATAGAGGATTCACCCTTACCGGTGACCGCAAGTTGCTGAATAATCGGCGCGTAGTTATCCGGCAAAGTCTGGCAGGTTAGTTGATAGGTAACACATTGAGAAGCTGCAATAAACGCCACATCCACATTGCCGGTTTGCCAGAATTGCAGTGTTTGTTGAATGTTAGTCCCGCGAATAAGCCCCGGCGCAAGTTTTTCCCACAATCCGGCCTGTTCCAGCAGCTGTTTAGCTGCTCGTCCGTATGGGGCTATGTCTGGCTCGGCAATGGCAACTCTGGTACCTGCCGCCGTTAACCGTGGATCGCTGAGACCATCAATGTTGCCCAACAGCGCCAGATGGCCAACCGCGTAAGTCTGCACGGCGGACGCCGCTATCCTGCCTGAGGCAACCAGTGCCTGGGGGCGTTTACTGTCGGCGGATAAAAATAAATCATAGGGCGCGCCATGTTGGATCTGCGCAAATAAAGCGCCACTCGAGCCAACACTTACCCGCACGTTAATACCGCTAGCCGCCTCAAATTCCGGCAGCAGCTTTTGCAGTGGTGCCGCAAAATTTGCCGCTACAGCTACATTGATGGATGGCGCAGCATGAGCCATCTGAGTTGCGCACATAGCCATAACGATTGCCCACAAACACTGCATAATCTGGTTCATGGCCAGTTAGTCATCCTTATCATCAGTCAGCCAGCGCATTGCCGCCTCATTGTCGGTGCCTTTAGCGGCCACCCAGGTTGAGGTATCTCCCGCCCATTCTTTTTTCCAGATAGGTACCGATTGTTTGAGCATGTCCATAATGTACGACGCCGCACTAAAAGCATCCTGGCGATGTGCTGCACAAGTACCAACCCACACAATTTGCGCCTGATTCGGCAACCGGCCTACGCGGTGCACAATACCGGCATTAGTAAGCCCAAACCGCGTAGTTGCCTGCGCCAGTAATTGCTGCAACGCGGACTCGGTCATCCCCGGATAATATTCCAGTTCAATGCCGTCGATGGCACCTTCGGCATTGTAATCTCTCACCCGACCGGTAAAGGTAACCACGGCACCCGACTGACTGGCCTGGTTATTAAGGCAAAGCTCATCGTAGAGCGCTTGTTGGCTAAAATCGGCTTCACTGACCCGCGCAAACATCCTACCCTCCGGTAACCGGTGGAAAGAACGCCACTTCATCCTGCTCAGACACCACCATGGTGCCATCACAAAGCGTTTGATTGCAGGCGCAGAGCACGTTAGCCGACAGTGCTTGTTGCCACTGCGGGCCTTTAGCCATTAGCGCCTGACGCACACCTTCGATGGTGGCATCATCCGGCACCGCCATTTCCAGTGACTCAGTCCCAGTGACTTCCCGGATCTGGGCAAATAATTTAACCTTCATCACGACTCCACTGACCACTCTTACCGCCCTGTTTAAGCAGCACCCTGACATTGGTCATTATCATAGCCGGATCCACCGCCTTGCACATATCAAACAGGGTCAATAACGCCACATTAACGCCGGTCAGCGCTTCCATTTCCACGCCGGTCTGACCATTCAGCTTGCAGCGGCAACGAGTAATAATGCGGTTATTCTGCTCATCAAGCGTGAACTCAATATCCACTTTACTCAGCGCTAAGGGGTGACATAAGGGGATCAGGCTGGCACATTGTTTTGCCCCCTGAATACCGGCAATTCTGGCCACAGCCAGCACGTCGCCCTTGGCGGCACTGTTAGTTTTAACCTGCGCCAGCGCCTCGGCACTTAAATGTAACTCGCCTTCGGCAATCGCTTCACGAGTGGTTACCGCTTTACCGCTGACATCCACCATGTTGGCTTCGCCCTGTTGATTCACATGAGATAATTGCATAGCTAGTGATTGCCTTTTAAATGGCCCACAAAGCTACATGGCTTAAAGCTGGCATCCAGTTGTGAACGGATAATACCTTGCCATGCCGTTTTACAAGCGCCGGTTGAGCCGGGCAGACAGAAGATAACGGTACGATTAGCAAAACCGGCCAGTGCCCGCGACTGGATGGTCGAGGTTCCAATTTCCTGAAAGCTCAGGTAACGGAACAATTCGCCAAAGCCGTCGACGGTTTTATCAAACAAAACGCTCAGCGCCTCGGGCGTTGAATCTCTGCCGGTAAAACCGGTACCGCCGGTCACCAGAATGGCTTCCACTGCGGGATCAGCAATCCACGCCGATACGATGGCTCGTTGTTGGTAAATATCATCAATAACCAGTTTGCGGTCGGCCACAGAGTGGCCGGCTTCAGTAACGGCCTCAACCAGATACTGACCAGATGTATCGGTATCGGGTGTGCGGGTGTCTGATACAGTTAAAATAGCAATTGCCAGTGATTCAGAAGCGGTAGTCATGATGGTCCTTAAAAATCTGCTGCGACAGGACTGTCGAATTGGTACATTATGCGTTGAAATATAACAGGATAAAAGTCTAACCATGGCAGATACGCTCAGCTATCCCCAGGCGGTCACCTATAATCGCCATATTGTGTTGCCCCAGATTGACCTGGCAGGCCAGGAAGCATTACTCAATGCCCGGGTGCTGATCATCGGTCTCGGCGGGCTGGGTTGTTCGGCTGCCCAGCTGTTATGCAGCAGTGGCACAGGCCAGCTTACCCTTGTCGATGATGATAAGGTAGAAGTATCCAACCTGCCCCGGCAAATACTGTTTAGCCGCGCTCAGGTTGGCCAGTTTAAAGTCCACGCCGCCCGCGACAGATTACACCAACTCAACCCTGACTGCCGCATCAGGACCGTTACCACAAGGCTTGACGATGAGGCACTGCGACAGGCCATTAGCGAGCACGATCTGGTCCTGGATTGCACCGATAATGCGGCTAGTCGACAGCAAATTAATGCCATCTGTTACGCCCAGCAGCGGCCACTTGTTAGTGGTGCAGCCATTCGTTTTGAAGGTCAGTTGCTAATGGTGGATCCGCTTAATCACAGCCCTTGTTACCAATGCATTACCCGCCTGTTCAGCGAACAACAGCTATCCTGTGTGGAAGCTGGTATTTTTGCACCGGTAGTGGCCACCATCGGCACTCAACAGGCGCATATAGCTTTGCTCTGGTTAATGGGCAAACAGGTTCTGCCTGCTGGCCAGTTACTCACTTACGATGGCCTGTCGCTTAGCTGGCAACAATTCACGGTGCCGGCCGATCCGCAGTGCACGGTTTGCCAACTCACAAAAACAAGTAAATAAAGAATCGTTATGCTCAATCAGGTAAATAAACAACATATCCGGGTCGCCCAGAATGCATCAGGCCGCAGCATGAATGTCCCGGTTTATCACATTAAAGGCCAGCGGCCAGGGCCGAAAGTGTATATCCAGAGTTCTATTCACGGCGCCGAAGTTCAGGGTAACGTGGTGATCTACCACCTTATTCAGTGGCTGCAGGCAATGCCTATTTGCGGCGAAATAGTGCTGGTGCCTAACTGCAATCCGGTGGGCACTAATATAAAGGCCGGAGAATATACCCTTGGCCGGTTTGACCCGGTAAACGGCACCAACTGGAACCGCGGATATTATTACGATCCCGAACAAATCACAGCCTTTGTTAATACGGTCACAGCGGAAGAATCGGTGACCTCAATCAAACAGCGCTTTCGTGACCATTTACGCACGGCCATCGCCAATAAACTTGCCAGCCCGTGGGGGCTGGGCCTGGCCCAGCAACTTAACCTGCGTTTGCAACAATTAGCACTGGATGCCGATTTTGTGCTGGATTTACATAATGGGCCAGTTTCTACCCGCCACATTTATATTCCGGAGTATGCCCGCGAAAGTGCAAAGGCCTTTAACTTCCCCCATTGTATATTTATCCCCAACGTCTTTGCCGGCGCGCTGGATGAAGCCACTTTTTGCCCCTGGTGGACACTCACCGATAACCTAAATCAGCGGGATAACCGCAATATCGATTTTGGCATCGAGGCGTTTACGCTGGAAATGGGCAGTCAGGAAGTAATTGACTTTGCCGAAGGGGAAATTGATGCCCGCAGCATTATCAGTTATCTGACGGTGAAAGGCTTATTACCCGAAAGTCAGGTTAGCCCGGCGGTAATGGACCGTATCGGTGTGGCGCTTAAAGACTATAAAACTCTGTTCACCAGTTGGGGAGGCATGGTGGAATATTGCGCCAAGCCAGGTCAACACATTAAACAGGGCGAGCTACTCGCCCGTGTGCTGAACATCGACGAGCTGGACAATGACAAGGGAAGCCACGACATTGTCGCGCCCTGCGATCTGATCCCCATGCTGCACTTTCCTTCCGCTTCGGTGCTCAGTGGAACCCAGCTGTACAAATGCTTCACCGAGTATTTTTACCTGACCCGGCAACAGGAAGAATAAGATCGAGTAGGAGGGAGTTTCGCAACTCCCGTCCTCTCACACCACCGGGCATACGGTTCCGTACCACGGCGGTTCCTGTCTGTATTGACCATAGTCAATACCTGAGTCTGTTTCGTTCATCGTGTCGCCGCTTTATCGTTTAGAACTCCGCAAACACCGCCCAGGTTTCCGACCCTTCTT
>NZ_PVNP01000148.1 GCF_002993365.1 Marisediminitalea alba | reverse complement strand
GGCGGGAGGTGTTAAGGTGATAGATAAAGTCTTTCATATTCAGAATGTTAACGCCTATCACAGCCGTCTGAAAGCGTGGATGAAACGGTTTCACGGAGTAGCCACAAAATACTTGGAACACTACCTGGGTTGGTTCAGGTTTATGGATAATCCAGAAAACCTTAACGAAAACAGGCTCTTTTCGATTCAACAACAGTTAATCCGAACATAGCCATTATGAAAATCAAAGCGGATTGAAAATTTATACTGCCGGTGCACCACTGTGAAATTTAAAATCGTCATCAGCAGATGAAATCAATTCGGCTTCCACATCAGCAAAGAAGGCAACACGCTCTGCAATATCAGAACCAGCAATTTCTTCTGCCAGTGTTAGATAATCCTGATAGTGCCGGGCTTCTGAACGTAACAATGAGACATAAAAATCACCCAACCTATTATCTACGTGAGGCGCCAGTGCCGCGAAACGCTCACAGGAACGGGCTTCAATGTAAGCACCACAAATTAACTTATCGATAAGCGCCTGGGGCTCATAAGTACGCACATGACGCAGCATACCCCGGGCATAACGACTGGAGCCAACCGATTCATAGGCAATACCGTACTCCTCCATAATTTCCAGCACCTGATAAAAATGGTGCAGCTCTTCTTTTATCAGCATCACCATTTTATCGATCAGGTCCTGACTATACGGCGCACCGGATTTTGGCATCATAGACTTGGTGAGCTTTTCATGCTTGGCGAGTTCACGCCAGTCGCCCTGTTTACGATAGGTAAAATCCTCAAACGGTTTTAGCCAGGCCAGTAGTGCATCACCACTTTCCTTATCCACGGCATATTTGCGAATAAGATACATAGCTGATTGCGCTGCCTTCAATTCGCACACCAGATGATCAAGCAGGACAACGGACAGGTTCTCCCGTTTCTTAGCCTCGTCTACCCAGCTTTGTGGCGTGGGGCATTTTAAAAATGCATTGATGGGTGATAGTAATTCATTCACCTGAAAATCTCTGACCTTTTAATTGCGTAGTTAATAATAAACTTTGTTAGTTTATCACACCGCTTACCTCTGAACTTAGTCCCAGAAAGTATAATCTTTCACTTATTGATAAATCATTCACAGCCGGAGAGCCCGTCAGGTATAGTGAATTACTTAAATTGCTCGCTCTGCAGTTAATCCGCAACAGCCATCAACCAGCCCGGGTTAAAATCAGAGAGACACTCACACAACTTCCCACATCAGGAAAAACCTATTTTACCATCGCGCTGCTGACACTTTGTTCCTGGCTGAGTAAATTAACGGTGTTTGTTTTAATGGTGCTGGGCATATCGGGGTTGTCTTTGCATATTGCATTACTAAGCATTGTGGGAGCAGATCTGTCATCAGTATTACCCATTCACGGTGTCGCGGGCAGCGGCACGTTTGAAGGCGGGGTTATTTTGGCTGCAGAAATTGATGGTATCAGTAACCTGCAGCCAAGTTTTCCGCCGTTACTCGAAGCCAGTGTTCAATTACATGTTTTCGTGCTAGGCAGTGCCGCATCTATCTATGCCATGAGTCTACTGCTGGTTTCATTTATGCCATTGCTCAAACCCTCAGCAGTGACAGAGAAAAAACAGCCATAAACACGGCGCCGTGTTTTGCGTGGGTGTTAGCCTGCCCTGTTTAATTTATCATCAAAATATATTGACTTAACTTTCGCTTTGGATAAAACTGAAAATGTTGATTATTTGTTAAATAAATAACAAATTGAAAACATTCTCAGCACTGAGGGAAAGATTATGATCCTGAACCACCTGTGGGGTATTTACACCCACCCAAAAGAAGAATGGCAAGCTATTGATAAACGCCACGAAAACTATTTCTACGCGTTAAGCCACATAGCCATCATTGCACTGATCCCAGCGATTGTCGGGTATTATTCGGCAGCACATTTAGGCTGGAGCGTTGGCGCAGGTGAGTTGATCAAACTCACCCAACAGAGTGCCATGGCCATGAGTGTGGCAATGTATTTTGGCCTGATTGCGGGCGTTATTGCTTTAGCAGCCCTGATGCATGAACTAGCAAAAGCGTTTGATACCTCACCTACTTACACCCAGTCTCTGGAGTTGGCAGCCTATACGGCCACGCCTTTATTTATGGTTGGCTTCGCCGGCCTGTATCCTGAATTATGGTTTCTCATGTCGGTGGGGCTGGTAGGCTTATCCTATTCGGTTTACCTGCTGTATTCTGGTGTACCAATTATGATGCACATCCCGGAAGAAAAAGGCTTTATCTATTCAAGCTCGGTGGTAACTTGCGGTCTGGTGCTGTTAGTGATCCTGATGGCAAGTTCAGTGATTTTATGGAGCATGGGCCTTGGCCCGATTTATATGCACTAGCCTCCCTTCTTCAACGATCGAGTAGGAGGGAGTTTCGCAACTCCCGTCCTCTCACACCACCGGGCATACGGTTCCGTACCACGGCGGTTCCTGTCTGTATTGACCATAGTCAATACCTGAGTCTGTTTCGTTCATCGTGTCGCCGCTTTATCGTTTAGAACTCCGCAAACACCGCCCAGGTTTCCGACCCTTCTT
>NZ_PVNP01000147.1 GCF_002993365.1 Marisediminitalea alba | reverse complement strand
CCACCCTCAAACACAAAACAGGACTGACTGAGTATCGGGCTTCGCGCTATTTTGCACGCTTACCCTCCTGCCTTGCCGAATCAGGTTCACTTTCGTTGTGTACTTCTAACTTCCTATGGCTTCCTTCGAACCCTGCCGTTGGCCAGCAACGCCCTTGCCATTCGGATTATCTTCCCCTCAGTCAGGGTGATTCAGGTTTCTTTCAACCTGACGGGTTTGCCAGCTTCGCTGGGCAAACAAAAAAGGCCGCGAAAGGCGGCCTCAGAATGATAACGGGATCTTATCGAATATTCAGAATCGTCTGATTAAGCTGGTTGTTAACTTCCAGTGCCCGGGAGTTCGCCTGGAAGTTCCGCTGCGCAATAATCATGTCAATAAGTTCAGTAGTCAGGTTAACGTTAGCCTGTTCAAGGGCGGAGGAGTTAATTTCGCCAAAGGTCCCTGTGGTCGCCTCGCCGGCCAGCGCTTCGCCGGACTCGATTGACTCTTTCCAGGCAGTATTGCTTTGCTGGGTCAGGCCCTGCTCATTGGCAAATCGAACCAACGCAACGCGTACTACCGGCTCTGAGGTACCGTTAGAGAAAGTTGCTCTGACCAGGCCGTCTTCACCGATATCCACACCGGTTAAGCGGCCTACTGGCAGACCATCCTGCTCAAGTGAGGTTACTTCAAAGGCGGAGGCGTACTGAGTTGGCTCATTGATAGTCTGGCCACCCAGCGGATCCAGGTTGAAATCGATACCGATGGTTTGAGTTTGATCGGCACCACCAGTTAACGCAATCGCGGCGTCAGGCGAACCGTCATCCCCCAGTGGTACAGTCACGATGCCACCGGCAGGTATTTGCGAGGTAAAGTCCCCACTCTGGTTAAATGACAATCTGGCCGGTAACCAGGCCTCTGTGTTCCCCGGGTTTTGCGGGTCGTCCCTCGTTGGCAGCGGTACACTGGTATCACCGCCTGCAATATCTACCGGGGTATCATCAAGGGTGGCAAACATTAACCAGCTATTGAGCTGATCCGGGCCAGTTGGTGTCGACTGGTCGGTACCATCTTTCACAAAGTAATAAGTCATTATGTGACTTTCACCGAGTGAATCATAAACGGTTACCGAGGTTGCCGCGTTGTAGGTGAGCGTATCATCAGGATTAAATGCTGTCGGATCGAGATAATCGTCGTTCGCCGGCAGATTCATCCGCATGGTGACTTCCTGCGTTGCCTGCGGTGAGCCTGAGGAGTCGGGAATACGCACAGGTTCGGTAGTACTTAACGCCACTGACGAACTGGTGCCATCCGGGTTAACCGGAAAGCCCAGCAGGTTGTCGCCGCTGCTGTTAACCACAAAGTTGTTTTCGTCCAGCTTAAACTGACCGGCACGGGTAAAGGAAAAATCCCGCGAGGTGATATCGGGTACAGTGGCAAAGAAACCATTACCGGTAATGGCTAAATCCAGTGCCGTATTGGTAAACTGCAGGCTACCCTGACTGAACTGTTGGGCCACTTCCTGCGTGAGGACGCCATCACCTACTTTGGTTTTACCGCTGGCTAACAGTGAGGCGGCATATACATCACCAAACTCGGCCCGCGACTCTTTAAAACCTACCGTGTTCACATTGGCAATGTTATTTGCGGTAGTGTCTAAATCTTTTTGTGCGGCAGAGACGCCACTTAATGCAATGTTAAAAGACATGTGCTTTTCTCCTACTAACTGCCGATCTGGATAACGTCGTCAAGATTGATACTGACATCACCCTCTAAATTCAAAATAATGCCCTGGTTGCTGCCAGCCAGGCTTACACTGCTAACGTGGCGATGAATAGCGGTGGAAATTGCTACCCCTTCACCATTCACCTGGCCGTTTGCACTCACCAGATATTCGCCGGGCGGCATTAAATTGCCGCTGCGGTCGGTACCATCCCAGTTGAACTCAATGTTGCCGGCCCCCTGGGTGCCTGCGTCGATGGTTCTGACGACTTCACCGTTGGCATTGGTGATAGTAATTTCCATGTTCTGTACGGTTTGTTCGTTTACCACAAAACCACTGAGGCCGGCGCCTTCACTGCCCATGTAGCCTACGTTGGCTTCTACCAGCACATCCTGGCCAATCAGGCTGGAAGCCTGTAATGCCTGGTTCGACGTCATGAAGGTAGCGAAGCTTTCAAACTTCTCATTCAGTTTGCTGATGCCGTCGGCAGTGGTGAACTGGGTCATCTGCGAAACCATCTGATCGTTATCCACCGGCTTGGTAGGATCCTGATTAGACAGCTGCTCTGTTAACAGGGCGAAAAAGTCTTCCTGAGACAGGTTCTGCTCCGAGCCATCGGACACTTTGACCTTTTCTTCCTGCCAATAGAGGTCAGTATTGAGACCCTGCGTGTTGGTAATTGTACTCACGTTAGTATCCTCTTAATGACCGCTACTACTGACCACGGCCAAGGGTTAACACCCGACGGAAAATGCGCTTAGTGGTATCTGCCAGTTGGACGTTGGTTTCATAAGCTTTGGAGGCAGACATCATATCGGCCATCTCTTCCACGATATTGACGTTCGGCTTATAGATGTAACCATTTTCGTCAGCCAGGGGATTATGCGGTGCATACTCAGTTTGTAGCGGACGGTCGCTCTCGACCACACCCAGTACCTTAACTTCAGAGCCCTTGCTGTAATCATTGGTTGCGCGATTCAGCTCGGCAGCAAAAACAGCATGACGGGCACGATAGGTATCCTGCTCACTACTACTTACCGAATTGGCATTGGCAATATTACTTGCCGTGGTGTTCAGGCGTACGCTTTCAGCATGCATACCTGACGCAGAAATTGACATAACATCAAACAGACTCATTGACCTTGTCCTCCACTTAACGCTTTCTTCATGCCTTTCACTTTACCGTTGAGAAACTCAATAGTGGCCTGATAGCGCATACCTGTATCTAAGAATTCATTACGTTCGCGCTGGACTTCGACGGTATTGCCGTCGCCGGTATCCGGCTGAGAGGGGATCCTAAAGCCGATGTTTGTTGATGACACCATGCCGCCACTCATGTGTTTATCGTGAGTGCGTGTCATCGACTGGCCGCTGGAATTCTGAGCGCTGGCCATTGCTTTTTGAAAATCGATGCCGCGGGCTTTGTAACCCGGCGTGTTGGCATTGGCCAGATTACCGGCAATGACTTCCATCTTATCGTTGCGGATCTTCAAAGCGTTCTGATGAAAACCCACGAGCTTGTCTAAATTAATGGCCATAGCACTTCTCCTCTATCGCAAAGATAAAAGCAAACTAAGTGCCAACAAAAGCAGGAAGTAAGAAATACACGAAAAGAAAAAACTAACTATCTATTTTAATTAGTCTTTTTTGGTGTAATACAAGCCAGGGTTACATTTAACCATGCGGTAACAATCGGCCGCTGCGGCCACCGATTCCGACGCACCGAGAAACAGGATGCCGCCCGGGTTTAACTGGGCGGCAATTTGTTGCAGTATTTTTTGTTTCAGCTCTGTAGAGAAGTAAATCAGCACATTGCGGCAAAAGACAATATCGAACTTGCCCAGCGAAGAATAGCTGTGCAGCAGGTTCAGACTGCGAAAGCTGACCATACGGCGTACTTCAGGCTTCACCTGTAACATGCCGCTGGCATGCTGCTGGAAGTACCTTTGCCGGCGCTCGGCCGATAAACCGCGTGCCAGTGAGAGCTCATCGTAAGCGCCCTCTTCACACTTTCTCAGCATATTACTGGATAAGTCAGTGGCCAGAATCTCCGCAGACAACGAACCGGCGCCGGGGTTATTACGCTGATATTCCAGTAATGACATGGCAATGGAATAAGGCTCCTGACCAGAGGAGCATGCTGCACTCCAGATCCGAATACGTCGTTGCCGGGTGGCAAGGGTGGGCAGTATTTGCCGGATCAATAGTTCAAACGGGTAGCTGTCACGAAACCACAGGGTTTCGTTGGTGGTCATGGCATCGATAACCTGCTGTAGTAATCCGCGGTCGCGACCGGAGATGGATTGCCTTAACAGCTCATCGATATTAGTTAATTGGCGCTCGTGCAACAGCCCGCCCAAACGGCTTCGCACTAAGTACTGCTTATTATCGCCAAGCACGATACCGCACTGCTGTTCCAGAAACTCCCGGAACTGGCGGTACGCGTCAGGCGACACATCCTTATTAATCAATCAGTGTATACTCCGTTGATTATTCTTCAGGACCCAGCCATTTCTGAACAGCGCTAGCCAGTTCATCAGGATGAAATTTAGCAATAAAGTCGTCTGCGCCCACCTTTTTCACCATCGCCTGATTAAATACGCCACTTAAAGAAGTATGCAGAACCACATGCAGTTTTTGCAGCTCCGGGGTATTCTTAATTTCGGCAGTGAGGGTGTACCCATCCATTTCCGGCATTTCAATATCAGACACCAGCACCCCTACCTTGTCGGTAACATCACCGGTTTCCTCGGCAATCTCTTTCAGGCGCTTGAGCGCTTCCAGGCCATTTTTGGCCATTTCAATTTCCATTCCAAGGGTGGTCAGGGCCCTTTTCACCTGATTACGGGCAACGGAAGAATCGTCAGCAATAAAAATAATTTTATCTTTATGTGCGTCAGTATTAAGGGTCGATGCAACCTCAGCGCTCACTTCAGTATTCAGTGGGGAAATCTCATTGAGGATCTTTTCTACATCAAGGATTTCAACCAGTTCACCTTCAACTTCAGTCACGGCGGTCAGGTAGCTGGCCCTGCCGGTTCCCTGCGGGGGTGGCATGATGGCATCCCAATTGGTATTGATAATGCGCTCGACGGCCCCTACCAGAAAGCCTTGTACCGACCGGTTATATTCCGCAATCACAATAAACGCTGTTTTAAGGTCTTCTATGCGCCGTCCACCGGTTGCCATACTCAAATCGATCACTGAGATGGTCTGGCCGCGGATATGCGCAATGCCGCGCACCAATGGGTTCAGCTTGGGCATCGCAGTTAACGCCGGGCACTGTAAGACCTCGCGAACCTTAAACACATTGATGCCAAAACGTTGACGACCATTGAGACGAAACAGCAATAACTCCAGCCGGTTCTGGCCAACCAACTGCGTGCGTTGGTTCACCGAATCTAAAATTCCAGACATACATCACCTCGATATTTCAATATGGGCATAGAGTTTGCGTACTTATTTAATAACATGGGTTGCGTCAATTAACTGTCGCCGCATCTTTGATTAGCAAAACTCGCTGATTTGTATTTAATAATAGTCAAAATGAAAACGTCTGAACATGAAAATATTGAAAACATTACTCACGCCGGTGCGCCTGACTTTCATCTTGACCGCAGGTTTCACCTTAGCTCACTTTAACGCAATTGCCCAAGAAAAAGCCGAAACGGCCCACGAGCAATTGGCGCGCAATGTAGCAGAATATTTAACCCGGCAACTTGAGCCAGGTCAGCAAAATAATTTGGCAGATAATTTAACCATATCCGTAACACCTATTGATAGCCGGATAAACATTCCTGATTGCGATGTGCCCTTTAGCTTTGATGTTGCATCTGACACCTTACATTTAAGTTATCTGAATGTACGGGTTAGTTGCGACACCAGTAACTGGTATTTATTTTCCAGTGCCAAAGTCACCCGTACCCGCACTATCGTTGTCACCGCGTCAATGATTAGCCCGGATACGGTACTATCCGCCAGTCATTTAACGCTGGCAGAAGTAGACATTAAACAGTTACGTCATACGCCGTTTACCAGTATTGAGCAACTCTCGGGGGCACGTTTAAAGTACCGGGTTCGGGAAGGCCAGCCGGTACAAAGCAATATGCTGTGTTTTATATGTAAAGGTGATAAAATCACCATCAGTGGACAGGCGGGCGCAGTGCAGGTTAAAACATCCGGGATTGCACGGCAGGACGGTGTTATTGGCGACACCATTGAAGTCGTTAATGCCAGCTCCAATAAGTCGGTGATTGCCGAGGTGGCCAGCACTCAGGAAGTCATTGTTAACTTGTGATAAGGTTAACGCGCAGTGCAGGATGCGAAAGCGATAACCAGTCCTTTAATTTGATGCGATTTTTTATACAAAAAATGCTAATTTGGTCTAAAGAAAATCTACCCGCAGCCGATATAACTACTGAGGTGTAAAAGGTAGTGGAAACAAATTATGGCAATTAACAATGTAAACAATGGCTTACCAAAAGCGCCTGTTGATAATAACAAGGTCAACAGTCAGCAACAGCCAAAACAAAACCAAACAGCAGTCCAGCAGGCTGCCACATCAACTGCACAAGCTGCGAGCGCGCCGCGTCAGGATTCCGTGTCGTTGACACAATCTGCCCAGCAGTTAAATCAGGTGCAAAAGAAAAGTGCCGAAGCGCCGGTGAATGAGGAAAAAGTGGATAAGCTGAAAAAAGCGATCCAGAATGGCGAATACAAAGTTGACCCGCAGGCGCTGGCGAAAAAAATCGCCCGACTCGAGTCTGAAATTTTTGGTATCAAATCCTGATAAGTGAGTAATATGACGGCCACGCTAATTGATCAGCTAAAACTTCAAACTCAACAGCTCTCTTCATTTAAGGCGATGCTGGACAAAGAGTTACATCTGATCGGTAGCCGTGACGCCGAAGCACTGATGACGCTTCTGCATGACAAAGAAGCCCTTTTGTCCGCTATTCAGAACCTCGATGAGACCGTTAATCCCCAGTTGGCGGCGCTACAACAGGATGCGCCGTTGTCTGATGAAATACTCGCCCTGATTGAGCAATCCAAAACGCTGTTGATTGAATGTCAGTACTGTACAGAAGTAAACCAGAGAGCGATTGAACAAGGCCAGTTACGCTTAGCCCATTTACGTAATCTGATGATGGATATTCGTGCCAAAGAATCATTGACCTACGATAAGGCCGGTAAGAAAAAAGGCGGTTTTTCAGGTAAAGGCGTAAGCGCGTAAACCACAATAACTTAAACAATTAAATACGTGCCTTAAAGATTTTGCACACATAGGTTAAGTTATGCTGAACTTGCACGGTCTGTATTTCGCTCACATGCATAAACGGATTAGTCGGGACAGAACCGCTGCCGGCAAACACGAAGCACCTAACGCTGTTCAGCCAGAATGAAAGATCTATTAATTAAAAATATCAAAATCAGATTAATGAGTTCCTCATGACATACCAAACTGAGCAAGAAAATTTTTGGGCTGGAAACTTCGGCGAAGACTACATCAAAAGAAACAATTCTGAATCGCTGCTTAATTCTAAAGTTGCCATGTGGTCGCGAATGCTAAGGGCTGCACATAATGTGACTTCTGCTCAGGAACTTGGTTGTAACATTGGCCTCAACCTGGTTGCTCTGAAGCGCTTAAACCCCGCGCTTCAGCTCAGTGGTTACGAAATAAATGAATCAGCGGCTAAACAGGCTGAAAGTTTTGGTGTCGCCGACATTACTGTTGGTTCAATACTCGATTCTATTGAACATTCGCCTAAAGCAGACCTGACGTTTACCGCTGGCGTGCTTATTCATATCAACCCTGACTATTTAGATAACGTTTACCAGAATTTGGTAAATGGCTCTAATCGCTATGTGCTTGTGGCGGAATATTACAATCCATCGCCTACCCAAATCACCTATAAAGGCCATCAAAATAAGTTATTTAAACGTGATTTTGCCGGCGATTTGATTGATAACTATGGTTTGAAACTGATTGACTATGGGTTTATCTACAAGCGAGATAACTGGGCACCGCAAGATGACATCACCTGGTTCTTACTCGAAAAGTAAGCATTAATCCCCTTCCCGCCCGCTTAACCAGCCATTAATCAACCTGATTTAAGATGTTTCAACATACCTGGAACACGCAGGCTCAACACGATGATGACGGCGTCAAAAATGATCCTGGTGCTATTTAATTAGCGCACAATTTACCAACAATGCCAGGCTTAATACCGCTTATTATGATTTCTCTGGCTGAATACTATCCGGGCAATAATGAGTTGGGTCAGGTAATAACCGGTAGTGCCTTAATAATACTTTACCGTTTTTAAGCGCTGGGGGCGGGCTGTCGACACATAAATGTTATACACCTGCTGCATGTCGAGTTCCAGTTCGGTGGCATAGGTATCCTCCCCTACCGGATAGGCTTTTACTACCTTAGCGCCGCGGATCACCCCTTCTACCGATGCCTGCAACTGCGCGTTGTTAATAACCATGTTGGCCAGTGACTGCTGACCATTGATTCGTTGCCCGTAGACCTGTTCAGCCAGTTCTCGGTATGCATCGAGCTTTGATGCTTTCATGGCCATAATATTCTTTTCTGAATCGGAGCCGCCATGCTGCGAGGCGATTGGTGCATAGCCCACCGCGGTTAGCACAGGGTATTCGTCGGGCTCAACGGTTTCCCATTCGACATGCTTATCAAACATGGATGTGCAGCCACTGATGAATAACAGGCAGCCTAGCAAAGCAAGCGCTTTGTTAATGTGTGTTAAAACCGTCATAAAACCACCGTAATTTTGTGCAGTCTGAATAGTGCTGTTATCCGCTGCGCGTAACCAGGCGTTGGCAAAACGGACAATCACTTTGTACTTGTCAGAAGTTAGCAATATTTATGCCCAGTGACAGGATGAATTTTGGGAACGATATATGCAGAGCCAACTACAACAATGACTAAACGAGTCATAGGATTGACACTTTGCATACCGCTCACGGCTCCTCGGGGCTTTTGTATAAAGGGCGCAGCAAGAGCAATATCAGCAAACAACAAGCGCATTGCAACAGCCAATAAGTGGTGAGAGTAATAGTAATGAAGACAATGTACACACTGATTGCCCGGTTAACCGTTTTTTTATCGGCGACAACCTGCCTGCTATTAGCCTTTGCAGGGCAAAGTTATGCCGTTTGGTATGAGACCCAGGGGCAGTCAGTGGTATTAAACGGCAATAAGGTTCAGGCCAAACATCAGGCGACTGAAGAAGCTCTGCGCCAGGCCATGTTATTCGCCGGCGCTTCGGTACGCAGCGTTCAGCAGCTTACCGACGGCTTACTCAATGATGAACGCCTTGAGGTGAGCGCGTCGGGAGAAGTTCGCCAGTTAGAGCTTATCTCAGAAACCTGGCATGATAATGCGGTCACGGTACGGATCCGTGCCGATATCTTTCCCAGTCAACAACAGTGCTCTGCCGCCCCTTTCAGCAAAACCATTGCCACCAGCTATTTCCCGTTGCTTGAGCGTCAGCACGCCCAGGACGGTCAGATTCAGGAACTGGGGCGTCTCGTCACCGCCCGCTTAAAGCGTGAATTCGATCAATCAGCGCAACATGCAGTGATCAGCAGTATTGAGCCTTATGTAGTGCACTGGCAGTCCAGGCAAATTCGCGATCAGGCTACGGCTCTGGCTACGCAAACCAAAAGTCAGTTTGTTCTAACCGGCGTAATTGAGGACCTCAGCGTTTACCGGCCGGAAGGGAACGCCCTGGCTTTCTGGCAGGACGA
The DNA here is from genome assembly GCF_002993365.1 of Marisediminitalea alba. Classification (GTDB taxonomy): domain Bacteria; phylum Pseudomonadota; class Gammaproteobacteria; order Enterobacterales; family Alteromonadaceae; genus Alteromonas; species Alteromonas alba. The sequence goes on along the minus strand of NZ_PVNP01000147.1, from coordinate 41,511 downwards.
CTCGGCCACCCGGAGCTTTCGGTTAAGGGTAGAACTTATCGACGGTATCAATGGTGCCCCGCTATTAAATAAAACCTATGAGACCGAATCAGAATGGGAGTTCGACCGCTTCGCGCAACTCGATGCATCTTCCAACCAGTTCTGGCAAAGCGCCTATGGCCTGGCCCTGCAAAACCAGCTACGCCAGTTGCAAAGCGATGTAGACTCGACACTGGCCTGTGTCCCCGCCACAGGTCGGGTGATCAGTATCAACGGCGGCAATGAATTGAGTATCTCTCTGGGTCGCCAGCACGGTCTTAAACCGGGCGATACCCTGTCGATATATCAGATTCAGGAGGTCACCGATTATCGTGGTGTGAAATTTACCCAGTATCACCTGTATCCCGAAGAAGTAACAGTCATTGAAGCCTACGCCGATAACGCGCGGGTAAAAGCCGCCGAAGAGGGCCTTCTGGCCAATATTCAGCCAAACGACTTCGTTGCTAAGCGTTAGGGCTTTAGATTTTCGCCCGCCTATCTATAATGGGGATTCGTGTCCCCATAGTTTAACTGGATAAAACAAGAACCTCCTAAGTTTTAGATCTGCGTTCGAGTCGCGGTGGGGACGCCATCCAACTACTACAACTTCGATAAGTACTGAACTTTAACGCCAGTCGCGCGTAATATAAAACAGAGACTTAGTTGATCGGGGGAGATATGCGGGACGACGATCAGGATTTTGAACAACTGGATAGCTTTCAGGATTTCCTGCAGGAACTCGGCGATGTAAAACCGATAAAGTCTGACGATAAAGTTCACCTCCAGCAAACCCAGCAAGCCATTGAAAAGCAAATGCGTCGTGACGCCCTGCTAGCTCAGAAGCCCAAAGAAAGTCCGTTAACTTTTGAAGGAGTTAAACCGGTCAAGCCGGACGATTTTCTTGAATTTAAACAGGCCGGCATACAGGATGGCGTGTACAAAAATCTGCGCCAGGGCAAATATCCGATTGAGCAAAAAATTTCGCTGGCCGGGCTCTCATTGCGGGATTCCAGCATCACGCTGTATCAGAAGATTAATGCTGCCCATGAACGTGGCGCAAGAACTCTGTTGATTCAACATGGCAAGGGAGAGCAAAGTCAGCCCTTCCCCGCTTTGAAAAAATCTTACGTAAATCACTGGCTGGTGCAGTTTAATAACGTGATTGCCTTTCATACTGCCCAACCTATGCACGGCGGATTGGGGGCGACTTACGTTTTACTCAAGAAACACCCTAACCAAAAGATGATAAATCGCGAAAAACAGGCAAAACGATAACCTGCCATAAATGACATAATTATCGTTAACTAATTAATTTTATTAATTATTTTGAAGTGATTTGTTGAACTTCGGTAGATAATTCAGCTGACTGGGCGGAGGTTCCAAACGCTGCTGTAACGATCATAAGCAGCACTGCAACAGCCACGCCGGTTAAGCCGAAACCTTTTGAAGAACGATTCATATTCGTCTCTTATTATTTCTAGACCACTGTAAAATTGAGCACAGCGATGTTAACCCATCCCCTACAAGTCCTTGTAACCACACAGCATTCCATACTGCATGCACTACTTTAATGCAGTAGAAGGGCGCTGGCAAGGTGTCTGGACAATTATTTGACACCTTACCGTCATTTTTTTGAAATTAATCAACAAAACGCCGTGCATTGCGGAAAATGCGCATCCACGGAGAATCTTCCTGCCACTCATCAGCACGCCATGAGTTAGCTACCGCTCTGAATACACGCTCAGGGTGCGGCATCATGATAGTACAGCGGCCATCATCAGTCGTAAGGCCAGTGATCCCCATTGGCGAGCCATTCGGGTTAGCCGGATACTGAGACGCCACTTCGCCGTAGTTATTTACATAACGAAGAGCCACTTTGTCCTGTACCGACTGTAAGTCAGTTTGTGCTGCAAATTCTGCACGCCCTTCACCGTGAGAAACGGCAATCGGCATTCTCGAGCCTGCCATATCGGCAAACAGTACCGATTTGGACTGTTGCACCTCGACCATGGCAACGCGCGCTTCAAAGCGCTCTGACTTATTGGTTACAAAGTGTGGCCAATGTGCCGTTCCGGGGATCAGAGATTTAAGGTTCGACAGCATCTGACAACCATTACAAACCCCGAGGCTAAAGGTGTCGTCGCGGTGGAAGAAACCTTCAAACTGTTCACGGGCACGCTGATTAAACAGAATAGACTTCGCCCAGCCCTCACCAGCACCAAGCACGTCACCATAAGAGAAGCCACCACAGGCCGCCAGGCCTTTGAAGTCTTCCAGCGCAACAGCGCCCGACAGCACATCGCTCATGTGAACATCGATGGCGGTAAATCCGGCCCGGCTAAAGGCTGCCGCCATCTCCAGATGAGAGTTCACCCCCTGCTCGCGCAGGATAGCTATACGTGGCTTGATGCCCTTAGCAATATACGGTGCAGCCACATCATCGTTGATGTCGTAACTCAGTTTAGCGTGCAGGCCAGGATCTTTGGCGTCTTGTTTGGCTTTATGTTCCTCATCTGCACATTCCGGGTTATCCCGCAAACGCTGCATAGCGTGTGTGGTTTCGGCCCACATTGCACGGTAAGTGGTTCGTGCCTCGCTAAGCACAACTTCGCCGCCACGGGTAAACTCGATGGTATCAGTAGGATTTAATGTCCCTACGTTATGCACCATCTCGCCCAGGCCATTTGCGGCGAATACGGCAAGAACGCTCTCCACATCGTCAGCAGAGACCTGCAATACTGCACCCAGCTCTTCGCTGTATAGCGCTGCCAGGTCGTCATCGCCCAGCGAATCAAGCGCTACACTCACACCGGTTTTACCCGCAAAGGCCATTTCGGCTACGCTTACAAATAAACCACCGTCAGAGCGATCGTGATAGGCCAGCAGTTTGCCATCCGCCAGTAATACCTGCACGGCATTAAAGAAATTAAGCAGTAATTCCGGCGCATCCAGATCAACCGGCGTTTTTCCTAACTGGTTATAGACCTGAGCCAGACAGCTGGCGCCTAACCGGTTTTTACCTGCACCTAAGTCAACCAGCAATAAGGCTGTCTCGCCTTTGTCGGTGCGCAGTTGAGGCGTTACCGTTTTGCGAATATCCGTTGCTGCACCAAAGGCGGTGATCACCAGTGACAGTGGCGCGGTAACCGACTTATCTTCACCGTTGTCTTGCCAGGCGGTTTTCATCGACATAGAGTCTTTGCCCACCGGAATGGTCAGGCCCAGTGCCGGGCATAATTCTTCACCTACCGCTTTTACCGCTTCATATAAGCCCGCGTCTTCGCCCGGATGTCCGGCTGCCGCCATCCAGTTCGCCGACAATTTAATGCGTTTCATGTCACCAATGTGGGCGGCTGCGATATTGGTAATAGACTCACCTACTGCCAGTCGTGCAGAAGCTGCGTAATCGAGCAAGGCAACCGGGGTACGTTCACCCATCGCCATTGCTTCACCATGATAGGTGTCGAATGCCGATGCAGTTACGGCAACATCGGCAACCGGTACCTGCCAAGGGCCCACCATCTGGTCGCGGCTCACCAAACCGGTTACGCTGCGATCGCCTATAGTGATTAAGAATGTTTTCTCAGCTATGGCCGGTAAGCGCAGCAAACGCTCAGCGGCGTCGGCAACACTAATCTCTGCACAATCCAGTTCAGCTGAACTGTGTGTGGCGCTGGCCACATCCCGATGCATCTTAGGCGGCTTGCCTAATAAAACTTCCAGCGGTAAATCGATAGGCTGGTTATCAAAATGCTCGTCATTCAGCAACAGGTGTTGCGCTTCAGTGGCTTCGCCAATTACCGCGAAAGGCGCGCGCTCACGCTGACAAATAGCTTCGAACACAGCCAGTTTATCCGGCGCTACCGACATGACGTAACGTTCCTGGGATTCGTTACACCAGATTTCCAGTGGCGACATGCCCGGCTCGTCTGACAACACTTTACGCAGTTCAAAGCGTCCGCCGCGACCACCATCGTTCACCAGCTCCGGCATTGCGTTGGATAAACCACCCGCCCCCACATCGTGGATAAACTGAATAGGGTTGTCTTCACCTAACTGCCAGCAGGCGTCGATAACTTCCTGACAGCGGCGTTCCATCTCCGGGTTATCCCGTTGTACCGAGGCAAAGTCGAGATCTTCACTGGACTGCCCGGATGTCATGGAAGAAGCGGCACCGCCGCCCAGGCCAATGTTCATTGCCGGGCCGCCAAGAACGATGAGTTTAGCGCCAACTGTAATTTCACCTTTTTCGACGTGATCCTGACGAATGTTACCTAAACCACCGGCCAGCATAATCGGTTTGTGATAACCACGTACTTCGTTGCCGTTAAAGCTGTTTACTTCCTGCTCGTAGGTACGGAAATACCCTAACAGGTTAGGACGGCCAAACTCGTTGTTGAACGCGGCACCACCAAGTGGGCCATCGATCATAATATCCAGCGCGCTAACTATACGGGTAGGCTTGCCATAATCGACTTCCCATGGACGCACTGCATCAGGCAGTTTCAGGTTCGACACGGTAAAACCAACCAGACCGGCTTTTGGCTTAGAACCACGACCGGTAGCCCCTTCGTCACGAATTTCACCACCAGAACCCGTTGCAGCACCAGGGAATGGTGAAATTGCAGTGGGATGGTTGTGGGTTTCTACCTTCATCAGGATAGCGATATCTTCGTGATGATAAGTGTACTCATGAGACTGTGGCTCAGGGAAGAATCGGCCAGCCTGCCAGCCTTCCATTACCGCAGCGTTATCTTTATAGGCTGAGAATACATACTCCGGGCATAGCTCGAAGGTGTTCTTGATCATTTTGAACAATGACTTAGGCTGCACCTCGCCATCAATGGTCCAGTCGGCATTGAAAATTTTATGGCGACAGTGCTCAGAGTTAGCCTGAGCAAACATGTAAAGCTCAATATCGTTAGGGTTACGCCCCAACTTCACAAAATTATCAAACAGGTAGTCAATTTCGTCATCAGCCAGGGCCAGACCCAGCGTTTGGTTGGCTGAAACCAGCGCGTCTTTACCCGCGCCTAGAATATCTACCGAGTTGAACTCCCGGGGCTGATGCTTATCAAACAGTACCAACGCGTCCTCTGGCGCAGCAAATACGCTTTCGGTCATACGATCATGAAGCGCTGCGGCTACCAGCTTACGCTGTTCATCTGTGAACGGCTGTGCCGCTGTCACATAAAAAGCACAACCACGTTCAACCCGGGCAATCGCCGTTAATCCGCAGTTATAGGCAATGTCGGTAGCTTTACTTGACCACGGCGAGATAGTGCCGGGACGGGGAGTAACGAAAAAACATTCGCCGGTGGCAGCTTCCTGTGCCTGCTTCGGTCCATAGGTTAACAATTTATCCAACACCGATAATTGTTCTTCAGTTAACGCCTGTTGCGTATCCACTAGATGAACATATTCGCTGTAAAGGTGAGTAACGTCGACACCGGATTGCTGCAGTCGTTGGATTAATTTAGCTGTGCGGAAGTCAGATAACGCCGGAGCGCCACGTAGGACCAACATAGTTTGCTACCTAATTTGTGAGAACCGCCGGGTAGAAAACGCCAATCTGCCGTCGGTCCTGGTTGTGAACTTGTTTGGCGCGGATTATAGTGGAAAAGCGGCGGCTTGATAACCAGCAAGGGTTATTCAACCGTAATTTTTTTACCCAAATAACCCGATCCTGTGGTTTTAGCACTAACAGCAGTAATATAGAATAATAATGAATCCCCTACTTCACCACTTATCAGGCAAAGTCCTTCTGGTTGCAATCACCTTGAGCTGGTTGTTACCCGCCAGTGCCCAGGCCCAGTCCACGCTTAATACCGTTCTTGAGGAGCAGGTTTTGAAGGTTGGCCTGATTAATGACAGGCACCATTACCATCTGACCGGAGACGGCCCGACTGGTTTTGATTACGGCTATGCCCGTGGTCTGGCTGACTATCTGGGAGTCACTCTACAAGTCGTACCATTTTACAGCGAGGCAAAGCTCTACCAGGCACTTACCAATAACACTGTCCATATAGCAGCGCCTCGTTTTCGCCCTGCCGCCCTCAGGCCTGATCTGACCTATGGGCCGGTCTTGTTTACCGCAACGCTGGTTGAAATTGGGCCAGACAATGACGCCAGTCCCTGTGCCACGACAGAGCCACAGCAACGACGGGTACTACCATACTTGCAGGATACAGTGACGGCCATTACCGGTAGCGACTGGCAAAAATCCGACAGTGCCGACAGCGTAACACTATTAACTGAGATGCTCAGCCAGGCCGAATTCTGCACCATTCTTCCCAACACCTGGCGCGCTGCGCTCAAGGGGTATTTTCCATCCTTAAACGAGCAAGTATTGCCTGATGTCACGCTATCCAAGCAATGGTTGGTACGCGCTGAGGATACAGCGTTGCTTAGTACGCTATATGAATTTACTCATTTAAGCCGCACCAATGGCTCACTTGCCGTGCTGAAAGATAAGATACATGAACCGCAAAAAGTACTGGTGAAACCCGATCCCAGACAGCTGGTTGAGCATATCAATACCCGCTACCCGGCTATACAGCAGGCTGCTGAAGGGGTTCAAAGTACGCTGGACGGGGCTTACATCGCAGCTATCGATTACCTCCTCAACGATTGGCAAGCAGCGCAACATGAACAGGCCAAAGAAAACGAAAAGCCAGCCATAAGACTGGCACAGATAGGCCGCAAACTGGACACATTGCAAGCGCAATTACCCGCCCGGATCCAGGGCACTGACCGCACCTGGTTTATTCTGGCCGCCTATTATCTGGGGGCAGAGCATATCGACGATGCCAGGCAACTCACCGTTCAGGCCGGTGCAAACCCAGATTTATGGGTTGATGTAAAACAACAGTTACCCCTGCTACAGACTGATTACTCAGCCACGCGCGCGGGATTCGCTAATGGCGCGCAGGCCGTTACTTTTGTGGATCAGGTACGCTACGTAGCAGAAACGTTAACACTGTTAATGAAAGGCACTTGATCTTTTGTCATATCACCTTCATATATGTCTATTAGAGTGAACAAGGTAATCACTGGGTTGGAACAAGACAAATAACGCAACCCACTAATAATCATGGAGATTAATATGAAAAATACGAACAGAAGACGACATCAGATGCGTAAGACAAGCCAGAAAATTTTTCACAGACGCCGTCAGTTTTTGAATTTTGATCTGGTACAAATGGCAAAAGCAAATTAACCCACCGCTTTTGCCGCTTTCTTTTCTGCCCTTCGCCGTTTAAAAAACTCAGAAATAATTCCCCCGCACTCATCCGCTAATACACCACCGCTTATTTCAAGCTGATGGTTTAGCTGCGGATGCTGACACAGTTGCATGACACTGCCAGCCGCGCCGGTTTTAGCATCAAAGGCGCCGAATACTAACCGATTAATGCGGCTGTGCACAAGCAAACCTGCGCACATAGGGCAAGGTTCGAGAGTGACATATAGTGTTGCATTAATTACCCGGTAATTCTCAATGGTCCGAGCGGCCATGCGAATAGCTTTCATTTCTGCGTGAGCGGAAGGATCGTGATCCACAATAGGCGTATTGTATCCCTCACCGATTATCTGATCCTCGGCAACTACCACAGCACCTACCGGAATTTCGTTCATCGCTTCGGCCTTCGCGGCTAGCGATAATGCATAACGCATCCAGTGCTCGTCTTGACTAACTTGCTCACTCATTAGTGAAAAAACCCAATTCAATGGTCAAAATAGCGATAGCTATTATAGTTCCTTACCACAGAAATAACATAACTATATGTTTTAAAAACACTTTAAGTTTATGGCGAAGTACTTGCTATACTATTCCAAACGATGCTAACCGTCGCATCAACCACACCGATAAACTGGCCCGGTAAATGCGACGTTAAGCATCTGATTATACGAAACTGATTAACGAAGGGAAAATATTATGAGCTTTTGGACTGCAGTAGTTGTGATCGTTGCCATTTTAGCCGGCACCATTATTTCCACATCCAAGCATAAGGCAAAACATAATAGCGCAGATAATGACAAAACCAACGAGCTCGAAAAAGAAATCGAAGCGCTCAAAGCTCGCATTGTCACCTTAGAAAAAATTGTTACAGACCCTGGCTACGACCTGAAGAAGCAATTTAAAGATCTGGAAGATGACCGGGTTGCGTAATTTCCTGCTCAAGACAATGACACCAGCAGTAAAATGCTGGTGTCAGGCTATTAGCGCCTCACTATCATTCGCGCAACGCTTGTTGCGCTCTCCTTTCAAAGAGCTTCTGTAATTTAACGCTAACCACCCGAATATTAAGCCAAAATTCTTGCCAACGGCAGGTTAATACAATATCGTTATGGGCGAGTTTTCTTGCACACCGGCTGTAACAGGGAGTGGTTGTATGCGTCAGTCATCGGGTTTTACGTTAATCGAACTGATTATTGTTGTCGTGCTAATTGGCGTACTGTCGGTAGTTGCTCTGCCAAAGTTTATTGATTTTTCCGGCGATGCCAGCCAGGCGACATTTCGTTCAACCGCCAGCGCGTTTAAGTCCGGGGTCGAATTCATTCACCTGAAATGGCAAGTCGCGGGTAATAACCAAGCGCAGCAGGATTTTATCCCCATCGCTGATCCGGGCGTCGGCGGAGACTTAAGCGTTAATGCCAATGGCTTTCCGGCAGATACCCGCGGCACCAGCTTAACGCTCAATAGCGACAACGATTGCCTTGATGTGTGGCGGGCAGTGCTCAATACTCGTGATGCCAGTGTTGCAACGAATGACAGCGCCCTTTATGAGGCGCAGTACAATAACAACTTTACCTGCACCTACTCATTGGTAAGCAATCCTTCATTAACCGTTGATTATGATTCCACCAACGGAGAGGTAACCATTAATTTCTAACCTGTTAACGTATTTCAGTAACCATCCAGAAGGTAACGCTCGGCGCGTTCGATTCGCCTTGGCTTGCCAGCAATGACCAGAATATCGCCCGGTATTAGCCGCTCCTGAAAATCCTCGGCTGTAAATTCCTGGCCGGCGCGGCGCACCGACTTAATTTTGACCTTATCTATCATCGCGGTCAGTTCATGCAACTGCTTATCTACCGCAAACGCATCTGTGCCCAGTGCTATAGCATGGATAAACTCCAGTTTATCGGCGGTGTTATAGCTGATTTCGGTCGTCTCGCCGGGATAGAAACCGTGCAGGTGATCGTATCGCCCTTTACGTTCTTCACGCACCCGCTTAAGAATTTTTGACATCGGTACCCCGGCGTAATGCATCACCTGCGAGATAAGCATCAGGCTACCTTCCTGAAGTTCCGGCACTACCTGACTTGCCCCGGCGCTATAGAGCGCTTCGAGCTCCACATCCCGCGGCGTTCGTACCATCACATCAACGTCATCTTTTACCTGACGTGCGGCATTGATCACCAGCTTGGCTTTTTCTGCCTCAGAAAAAGTGACCAAAACCAATTTGGCTTGTTCTAAACGGGCGCTGTGCAGCAGGTCTTTTTGCGTGGCATCACCATAAATAACATGCTCACCGGCACTGCGGCTCTCAAAGACCCGGATCGGATCAACATCAATAACCAGATAAGTTACGTCTTCCATGCTGAGCATTCTGGCCACCGATTGCCCTACCCGACCAAAACCACAGATGATCACATGATCGCGCATACCGCTAACATCAATCTCAGGTACTTCCGGCTCAATATTATCGTGCGTTACAGAACTTAAACGCTGTGCTAATTCAAGGCTGTGCTCAACTAACCAGGGAGTCACAGCCATACTAATGACCCCCATGGAAATCAAAATCGACGACTGAGTCGGGCTAATCACTGAGTGACTGTTAGCCAAAGCCGCAATAACAAAGCTGAACTCCCCCACCTGACAAAGCTTTAACCCGGCCGACCAGCCATCAATAGAAGAAATAGAAAACACGCTGGCAGACAATCGCACGAGCACTACCTTGGTAACCATCAGCAGGATAACGCCAAGCACAATCCAGTGGCCGTAACTCATCAGCACAGAGAGCTCTAACTGCATTCCCACGGTGACGAAAAACAGTCCCATAAGGATGTCACGGAAGGGGCGGATATCGGCTTCCAGCTGATATTTGTACTGGCTTTCACCAAGCATCATCCCGGCCAGGAAAGCGCCCAGCGCCATAGACAAGCCAAAGGCATAGGTAAGACCGCCTGCCAGTAACGCTACCAGAATGGTACTCAGCACAAACAACTCATCGGTGCGGGTACGCGCCACTTCCCTGAAAACCCAGGGCAGCACCCATTTGCCCACAGACATGAGCATACCCACTACCAGTACGCCTTTTACCAGCGCCAGGGCCAGTGCCATTGCCAGACTGGTCTCGCTTTCCCCGGATAGCAGCGGAATAACTATCAGAAAAGGCACCACGGCGAGGTCCTGAAACAGCAGAATACTGACCGCCAGTTGCGTGCGGACATTATTTAATATGCCCATCTCAGTTACTTGCTTGATAACAATAGCAGTGGAACTAAGCGCCAGCATGCCGCCAATCACAATGGCCGCCGACAAGCTGGTATCCACCAGCATCCATACCGCTACTGAGCCCAGTACGGTGGTCAGCACCATCTGCATCAGCCCGGCGCCAAATACCAGCGAGCGCATTGCCATCAGTTTAGGCAATGAAAATTCAAGACCAAGGGAAAACAACAGAAAGACAATGCCAACTTCGGCGGCGAGATGCATGTCTTCAGGGTGAGAATAAAGGGCAAAGCTACTGGGACCAGCAATAATACCGGCAAATAAATAAGCGAGAATGGGTGGCAAATAGATCCGCTTGAATAAAGCCACACTCACCACTGCTATAAGCATTAACAGTACAATTTGAACGAAACCGTGTTCTACCACCTAAATTCCCCGCAATGCATTTTGGGCATGTGTTTTGCTTAGTTAATGGCAACGATACCATTAAGTCTAATCAAAGCACACATTTTCGCAAGAAACGACATTTTTTTGTCATCCTTAAAGTGAAGTGGGTGCCAGACATTGAGTCAAGGGGCAGCACTTGGATATTTCAATGATTCACTTTGAACACGCTACAGCAGAAAGCAGCTTTCTTGGCGGTGCTGAGCCTGAAGTTTTGACCAGTGATCAGGTCAATACGGTGCTCAACCAATTAACCTCAACGATTGAAATCTATACACTGGTATCACTCTATTTTACACAGGTAAACAGATACTTGCCTCTGGTAGGTATCGATATGTCAGAGTTTGACAAAACATTGAATGCGGGTCTGCTTAGCAGCGAATTTGCCGTGAGTCTGCCGGTCAGCGCGGTTCGCCTGGACCAGGGCAAACACGCCGCTTTCGTGCGCTATATTTTTGACGAAAACTTGTCACCGTCCCAGCGCCGTGTGCTGGCAACATTACATCAGTTATTTACCCGGCCGCTCATTCACGCCATGGAGTTCCAGCGTTTACGCCTGCTGGCCACTAAGGATCCACTGACTAACCTGGGCAACCGCAATGGATTTAATGAAGCCGCTCAGCGTTTAATTAACCGTCACACCCGCAACGGCCAGTCGTTTGGTCTGCTGGTGGTAGATTTGGATAACTTCAAGCAGGTCAACGATAAGCACGGTCACCAACAGGGTGACGAAGTCCTTATGATCACAGCGTCGGTGCTTACCGACACGATCCGCGGCCATGAAGAAGCGTATCGCTTTGGTGGTGATGAGTTTTGCTGTTTGCTGGATGTCAGCTGTCCGCGGGAATTATCGGCCATTGCTGGCAGGATCCACGACGCCATGCACGCCCACCCGCTACTCAAAGCGCATCATGTCACTTGTAGCATAGGCGGCTCACTGCTGCGCGAAAACGACAGTATGGGGGACTTATTTGACCGCGCCGATAAAGCCCTTTACGAAGCAAAAGAAGACGGCAAAGACACTTACCAGGCCGCCTGAAACGGCAACCACTTGCCGATGGCCAGCCATCGGATTGCCACTTTCTACAGCGCGTAAAGCTGCAGTGAAAACTGATACTGCCCCGTTGCAGAAAGCGCTATTATCCGCCCCTTTCCGACCAAGGCCAACGGCTGCTCTGTATCACTCAATAGTAACCAGTCACTGCGCTCCCAGGGCGGTACCTGCCATTGCTTAAACCATTGTTTCAAGGGTTTATGATGCGCCTCTCCTGCCGGTTTAACCGCTAAAGATAATACTGGCTGGCTAAGCGAGAAATGGCTTTCGGCGGCGGCCATACTTACAGAACATACAGCCCCCTCTTGCCGCTTGCCAATCATTAGTTGTTGCTGCTGTGGCTCGATGGAGATGTATTCCTGAGTACTAAAACTAACGGTATTGAAACACCAGGGCGGTTGCCCTTTGTCAAGGCAGTAAAGCGTATCCTGATAACGGCGTAGCTGCGTATTTCCCAAAACAATATGAGGTTGCGCATCAGGCCTGGCGGTCAGCATTTGCTGAATTTGCATCAATTGCTTCGCCCCTGGCATAGCAACCTTATTGCGCTCAAGCCAACGCCGCAGCAAGGCTCGTTGCCAGGCAGGCGAAGCGGCGTTTAAACCACTCACAGAAATGCGCCCGGGCTTGCCGCATAATCGCTCGAGACGCTCATCACAGACTTCATCCAGCAGGCCTTGTTGCTCGGCACATAAGCCGGCACTGCGGGAAGCCGTCTGCCCAAATGAGGGCCAGCGTCCCAGCAGTGAGGGGAGCACACTGTGGCGCAAGAAATTGCGGTCGAAGCTTTCGTCACTGTTGGACTCATCTTCTATCCAGCGCAGGCCATTTTGCTCTGCATAAGCGAGTATTTGCGCTCGGCTTAAGGGTAACAATGGCCGACTAACAGGTACTGAGTACATTACACTGAACGCTGGAATCCCCGACAATCCCTTTGGCCCTGCCCCACGCTTTAACTGGAGTAACAGGGTTTCAAGTTGATCATTCTGATGATGGGCGGTAACAATAACGCTTTTGGCCGCTTTCGCATGTTCGCACAAGGCTGCGTAGCGCCGGTCACGAGCACAGGCCTCCAGACTTTCCCTGGCGCGAGGTGTTACTTCAACAGCAATAGCAGTAAAGCTTACGTCGAGCGCTTTACAAAGCCCAGCACAAAACTGTTGCCAGTCATCGGCATGGGCACTGAGGCCATGATTAACATAAACCGCTTCAATGGGTGGCACGGCTAGTTCGCCGCTACGGGATAACTGCATAAGTGAATGCAACAGCACCACGGAGTCGAGGCCACCACTTAAGCCAACAATCAGTTTGTCGGGCTGCTCGCGGGCTATCAGCGTGCTGAAATGTGTACTTAATGCAGAAAAAACCGGATCCATAAACGGGACTTTACCAGATGAAAAACGACGTAAAAAAAGGCCGTAACCGGCCCTTTTATTAAGCTAATTGATTTGTTATGGCCTAGCAATAGCCAAATGACATCAGGCGCTCGTAGCGCTCATCCATCAACTTATCCAGCGACAGCGACTGTAACTGGCTCAGTTGCTGTTTCAGGGTGGCTTTCAGGTTAGCCGCCATGCTGTCGTGATCGCGATGGGCGCCACCGAGTGGTTCATCAACAATGGCATTGATCAGGCCCAGCTCTTTGATCTGCTGTGCGCTCACGCCCATAGCTTCTGCAGCCTGAGGCGCTTTATCTGCGCTCTTCCACAAAATTGACGCACAGCCTTCCGGTGAGATCACAGAATATGTGCTGTATTGCAGCATGTTGACCCGATCGCCTACACCAATAGCCAGAGCACCACCAGAACCACCTTCACCGATAACAGTACAAATGATTGGCACCTTAAGTTCAGCCATTTCTTTCAGGTTGCGGGCGATTGCTTCGCTCTGACCTCGCTCTTCGGCGCCTACGCCCGGATACGCCCCGGGAGTGTCGATAAGCGTAATAATGGGCAGCTTAAAGCGCTCTGCCATCTTCATCAGGCGCAACGCCTTACGATAGCCCTCTGGCTTAGGCATACCGAAGTTACGTTTAATCTTCTCCGGTACGTCACGACCTTTCTGGTGACCAATGATCATCACCGGCTGGTCATCTAACTTTGCCAAACCACCTACGATGGCTTTATCGTCGGCATAAGCACGATCGCCGGCCAGCTCGTCGAATTCCTGGAAGGTACGCCCAAGATAATCCAACGTGTACGGACGCATTGGATGACGCGCCAACTGAGAAATCTGCCAGGCGCCGAGATTAGAGAAAATTTTACCGGTTAACTCGGCACTTTTGGTGCGCAGACGGGTGATCTCTTCTTCGATCCCCACATCAAACTCGCCGCCCTGATTTACCAACCGCAGCTCTTCTATTTTTGCTTCTAGTTCGGCTATTGGTTGTTCAAAATCCAAAAACTGTATACTCATTACGTGTCCTACTTTTACTCCCCGATTGGCCTGACCTTCACCGATTAGTGAAAAGTCAGCCGAACCGACTGCTCACCCAGGCACTGTTTTAACTCGTGCAATAACTGATCTTCGGGTGTAATAAACCAGTGTGCGTCACATTTTAATGAAACTGCCACATCCGGATGTAAAATATCTAACTGAACCGGGCAACTACCGCCCGCATAATTACGTAAAATCGACTGCAACGATGATAACTTATCTGGTTTACACCATTGTGTGTCGACTTGCAATGCCAGGGAACGCGCATTTTTCTCACGCGCCTGAACGATATCCATAGCATCCCGGGCGGTGATTGTATTGCCCCCCGAGAAATCATCAAAGCTGACCTGTCCTTTAATCACCAAAATACGATCAGGTTCGAGCACTGATTCAAAAGTTTCATACATTTCAGGGAAGAACCTGACGTCCATTCTAGCACTTTTATCGTCAAGTGTAACAATTGCCCAGCGCCGGCCTTTCTTATTGGTCATTACCCGCACACCAAGCACCAAGCCAACCGCCGTAGCCATCTGATCTTTGCCGGTTGGACGCAGATCTACCAGGCGTCCGTCCACATAGTTACGCACTTCTTCGGCATATTGATTAATCGGATGGCCGGTTAAGTAAAGACCCAGAGTTTCTTTTTCCCCATCCAGCCAGACTTTTTCCGGCCACTGGGGGACTTCAGCAAACGCCTGACGCACTTGCTCTGGCTCAGTGGTCAGCAGTCCAAACATATCAGACTGACCAAAAGATTCGGCCTTAGCATGCTGATCGGCCGCCGCGATAGCTTCCGGAAGCGACGCCATGATAGCAGCCCGGTGCGGGCCAAGATTATCCATGGCACCCGCCAGTACCAGTTTTTCCAATACCCGTTTATTCACCCGCTTTAGATCCACTTTGGCACAGAAATCAAACAAATCAGAAAATTCGCCCTGAGTTTCCCGGGCTTCAATAATCGCTTCAATGGGGTTTTCACCCACTCCTTTGATGGCACCGATGCCGTAAACAATGCGCCCCTGAGGATCAACGGTAAACTTATAACGCCCTTTATTAAGGTCTGGCGGCAGAATTTCCAGTCCCATCCGACCCACTTCATCCACCAGGGTCACTATCTTATCGGTGTTATCCATATCGGCCGACATTACCGCTGCCATAAACTCAGCCGGATAATGCACTTTCAGCCATAACGTCTGGTAAGACACCAGTGCGTAGGCGGCCGAGTGTGACTTGTTAAAACCGTAACCGGCGAATTTTTCCACCAAATCGAAAATTTTCATCGCGAGATCTGGGTCGATATTGTTGTTCTTCGACCCTTCCGCAAAGACCGCCCGCTGCTTTTCCATCTCCTCGGGCTTTTTCTTACCCATTGCCCGGCGCAGCAAGTCAGCGCCACCGAGCGAATAACCTGCCATTTCCTGGGCAATCTGCATTACCTGTTCCTGGTAAAGGATAATTCCGTAGGTTGGCTCCAGAATTTCTTTAAGGCATTCGTGCTGATAATCGGCATCAGGGTAGGAGATTTCCTCGCGGCCATGTTTACGGTCGATAAAGTTATCTACCATGCCCGACTGCAGAGGTCCCGGACGAAACAGGGCCACCAATGCGATGATATCTTCAAAGCAATCCGGCTTAAGGCGTTTGATGAGTTCTTTCATACCGCGGGATTCAAGCTGAAATACCGCAGTGGTTTCGGCGGCCTGCAATGACCGGAAACTCTTTTTGTCTTCTAACGGAATGGCGGCAATATCAACGTCTTTGCCCTGCCCTTCCTTAATCATATCCAGCGCCCACTGGATGATGGTCAGGGTGCGTAACCCGAGGAAGTCAAACTTAACCAGACCGGCGGTTTCCACATCGTTTTTATCGAACTGGGTAACCGGGTTTTTGCCCTCATCATCACAGTAGAGCGGTGAGAAATCGGTAATTTTAGTCGGCGCAATCACCACGCCACCGGCGTGCTTACCGGCGTTTCGGGTTACCCCTTCAAGGATGCGCGCCATATCGATAAGATCGCGGACTTCTTCATCCTGATCATACAGTTCGGGTAAACGCGGCTCCGCTTCGAAGGCTTTGCTCAGAGTCATGCCCGGATCCGGCGGAATTAACTTTGAAATGCGATCAACAAAACCATAGGGATGACCCAGTACACGGCCCACGTCGCGGACCACCGCTTTGGCTGCCATGGTACCAAAAGTAATGATCTGTGATACCGCATCCCGGCCATACAGCTCAGCAACGTGGTCGATAACCTCGTCACGCCGGTCCATACAAAAGTCAACGTCAAAGTCGGGCATCGATACCCGCTCAGGGTTAAGGAACCGTTCGAATAGCAGGTCAAATTCCAGCGGATCAAGATCGGTGATCTTCAGGGCATAAGCCACCAGTGACCCAGCACCAGAACCACGGCCTGGCCCAACCGGAATGTCGTTGTCTTTACTCCACTGGATAAATTCCATGACGATCAGGAAGTAACCTGGGAAGCCCATCTGATTGATTACGCCCAGCTCAATTTCAAGCCGTTCGTCGTAGGCCGTGCGCTTTTCCTGGCGCTCTTTTTCATCCGGGAACAAAAACTCAAGACGTTCTTCAAGACCTTCTTCTGAAACCTTTACCAGAAAGTCCTCAGTAGTCATGCCGCCAGTTGGAAACTGTGGCAGGAAGTACTCGCCCAGACGCACGGTTACATTACAGCGCTTAGCAATTTCTACCGTATTTTCAATAGCCTCGGGAATGTCCTCGAACAGCGCGACCATTTCTTCGCTACTACGTAGATACTGCTGTTCACTGTACAGTTTCGGGCGACGCTTATCATCCAGCGTGTAACCATCATGGATACTTACGCGGATTTCATGGGCGTCAAATTTATCCCGATCGATAAAGCATACTTCGTTAGTAGCGACTACCGGCAGTCCGCGTTCTTCGGCTAACGCAAAGGCGGCATGGTTGTAGTCTTCTTCACCGCGCCGCCCGGTACGAACCATTTCCAGATAGAAACGATCGGTAAAATGGCTGGTGTAAAATGCCAGGTTATCTTCCAGCATTTTAGGGTTGTTTTTAGTCAGTAACTGGCCAACATCGCCTTTGGTTCCACCAGAGAGCACAATCACGCCATCGGCATGTTCCGCCAGCCATTGTTTATCAATCATCGCCCGATGATGGACATGGCCTCGCAGGTACGCTTTCGAAATTAACAAGGTGATATTTTTATATCCCTCGTTGTTCATGGCCAGTAAGGTGAGGCGGAACGGCTCGTCGGGAAAGTCTTCGCTTTGCACCCAGAAATCGGTGCCAATGATGGGTTTTATCCCGCGGGAGTGCGCTTCTGAGTAATATTTTACCAGACCACACATATTCATCTGATCGGTGATAGCCACCGCCGGCATGCCCAGCTCTTCCACTTTGGCCAGAATAGGTTTGACCTTATTCAGACCATCCATCATGGAAAAGTCACTGTGTACCCGTAAATGAACAAAGTTCGCTGACATTTTTTATTAACCTTTAGTTGTCACCGAGGATTCTGCAGCAGTAAGTAATGCCTGCACCGGTTTAAAACTTTTGCGATAACACGATAATACACCGTTGTCGGCCAGCGCTGCAAAGTGCGCTTTGGTGGGATAGCCTTTGTGCGCGGCAAATCCATAGGCAGGATATTGCTTATCCAGCTCCAGCATATCGTTATCCCGCTCCACTTTGGCCAGAATCGATGCGGCCGAAATTTCGGGATGCAGGCTATCGCCTTTTACCACCGCTTCCGCAGCATAAGACCAGGGCGGTAAACGGTTACCGTCCACCAATACGAAGTCTGGCGTTAGTAACAGATTATCTACGGCGCGGGTCATGGCCAGCATGGTGGCGTGCAGAATATTAAGTTTGTCGATTTCGGCCGGCGTTGCCCGGCCAATTGCCCACGCCAGCGCTTTTTGTTTGATTTCAGCGGATAACGCATTGCGCTTTTTCTCGCTGAGTTTTTTAGAGTCCGTTAGTCCCTCTATGGGATTGTTCGGATCGAGGATCACCGCAGCGGTGACCACATCGCCTACTAAAGGGCCCCGGCCAACTTCATCTACGCCGGCAATATACTTACTACTCATTGATTACTTCCAGAACGGCTTCTGCCGCACGCTCATCGGCGTTTTGCTTTAACGACTGGTGCAATTCAACAAACCGCTCTGTTAACGACGTGGTATCGGCATCAAACAAGTTGAGCAGTTCACTGCACAGCCGATCGGGATTGACATCCTCCTGCAACAGCTCCGGCACCAGTGCTTCGTTAGCCAGAATATTCGGTAATGAAAAATACGCCGGTTTGTATAACCGCATCATCATTTTGTGGGTTAACCAGGATAGCAGGTAGGCCGATACCATGGGCCGCTTGCACAGCATGGCTTCCAGTGTAGCCGTGCCGGAAGCAAGCAGAATAACATCGCTGGCAATCATGGCTTCACGGGACTGCCCCGCTAACACTGTCACGCGACTATCTTTAAGCCAGTCCGGTTTAGTGGTTTGCAGATATTGCTCTATTTGTTGCAAGCGTCGGTCATTGGCGGCCGGGATAACAATCTGACAATCAGGCTTCTGCTGCCATATTTGCTCTACTGTATCGGTAAATACTGGCAGCAATTTTGCCACCTCTCCGCCCCGGCTACCGGGCAACAATGCCAGGCACTGGTTGTCGTTGCTCAGGCCTAACGTTGCTCTGGCTTCGGCCTGATCCGGATGCAGCGGAATAATGTCGGCCATGGTGTGGCCGACAAAGCTATAAGATACCTGATACTTATCGTAGACGTCCTGCTCGAAAGGAAAAATGCCCAGTACCCGGTTAGTGGCCCGGGCAATTTTAACGATCCGCTTTTCCCGCCATGCCCAGACAGTTGGGCTGACATAGTGCACGGTTTTAATGCCATGCTGCTTCAAGGCAGTTTCTACACGCAGGTTAAAATCGGGAGCATCTACGCCAATATACACGTCGGGAGGGTGCTTTATAAAATGAGCGATGAGTTCATTTTTGAGTTTCAGAATGGGCCGGATGCTGGATAACACTTCCACCAACCCCATCACAGAGAGCGTCTCGATATCAAACAGACTGGTGCAACCCGCCGCCTGCATGTGCGGCCCGGCAATGCCTTCGAATATTGCGTCCGGATAGCGCTTTTTCAGTGCTTTGATGAGTCCGGCGGCGAGCACGTCGCCGGACGCTTCACCGGCAACCACGGCAATGCGTAGCGCTTTGGTTGTCATCGATTAACGTACGATGCCGCGTTCTGACTCCGCCAGAAACGTAATTAACATGCCAACTTCGGGATGGCCTTCTGCCATTTCGGTCAGTTTCTTAATTGCTTCTTCAACCGTGTTGTTATCGCGGTAAATTACTTTATAAGCACGCTTAATGGCCATGATGGTTTCTTTGCCAAATCCGCGACGACGAAGACCTTCAGAATTGATCCCCTGAGGGACGTGCTTGGTACCGCTAATCATCACAAAAGGAGGGATGTCGCGCAGCACGATAGCACCGCCACCGGTAAAAGCATGCTTGCCAATTTTACAGAACTGGTGAACAGCCGTGGTGCCGCCAAGAATAGCGTAATCACCAATTTCCACATGACCGGCAACCGCCACATTATTGGCCAGGATGGTGCCATTACCAATCACACAGTCGTGTGCGATGTGAGCATTCACCATCACCAGATTATCGTTTCCAATACGGGTTACGCTCTGATCCTGAACCGTACCGCGGTGTACCGTAACGCCTTCACGAAAAACGTTGTTATCACCAATAATTAACTCTGTGCGTTCGCCGGCGTATTTTTTATCCTGGCAGTCTTCACCAATAGATGTGAACTGGTAAAAATGATTACCTCGTCCGATACGCGATGGCCCTTTAATCACCACATGCGACTCCACCCGGCAATCATCGCCAAGTACCACGTCGTCTCCAATCACTGAAAACGGGCCAACGGCCACGTTGTTACCGAGTTTGGCATTGGGGGAAATCACTGCAGTTTCATGAATCACGTTAATCTTTCTCTCTCATTGCACACATAAATTCCGCGCAGCAGGCTTCTTCACCGTCGACGCTTGCTACGCCTTTAAATTTCCATATCCCGCGGCGTTCTTTAACAATGCAGACATCAAAGTCGAGTCTGTCGCCTGGCGTTACCGGGCGCTTAAAACGCGCGTTGTCTATTCCAGCGTATAAGTATAGCTTATCGTTTTTACCTATCGTCTTAAATCCAAGCACTCCAGCGGCCTGCGCCATTGCTTCGAGGATCAATACCCCCGGGAAAATAGGGTAATCAGGAAAATGTCCGGTAAAACAAGGTTCGTTCAGGGTAATGTTTTTATACGCTTTGATGCTAACACCCAGTTCGTAATCCGTAACTCTGTCAATAAGCAGAAACGGATATCGATGAGGCAGCAAATCCATGATTTCACGGATTTCGATAGTATTAAGTGGGTTGGCCAAAAATTATCTCCTTCGACACGGTACAAGCAGACAACTCCCTTTATGGTGACTTTGTCGCTATAACTTCATATGGGCCGCAACCTTACGCGTTAATCACTTAAAAACAAATCAGACCAACACACTGCGCTGGCCTGATTGATTACGATTAGATACTAGTTGTTGCTGTAAGTACCTGCTGACTTACAGAGCAGTATTCAACGTCTGCTCTGTATTTACCAGCCGCTGATTAGTTTAATTTGCTCAGCTGATCCAGTACTTTTTGTGACAGGTCGTTGCTTTCGTCTGCATAAACTACAGCCGGTGCATCCAGAACCAGATCGTAGTCGTTGTCTGCGGCAACTGAATCAATCGCTTGCTTGATAAGCGCTAAGATTTTGTTGCGCTCTTCATTCTGACGACGCTGAATATTTTGCTGAAGTGGCTGAACTTTCTGAGAAAGTTGCTCACGAACAGTCAGGATTTTCTCTTCCAGCTCTTTCTTTTCAGCGGCACTCATGGTTGCCGCATCACGCTGTAATTTCTCGGCGTATAACTGGCCATCACGCTGCAGCATGTTGACTTCGTCAACTTGCTCCTTGAATTCCATAGAGATGGCATTCTGGATCTCAGCCGCTTGTGGCAGCGCCTGAAAAATGCCCTGTACGTTTACCACGCCGATTTTTTGCTCTGCCATTGCTGCAGAACTAAACATCGCACTACCTAACATTGCCGATGCAATTGCGTATTTTGCCAACTGTTTCAAAAGGTGCTCCTTTTATTTTCTGGTCTGTGCCAGCTAATATTAAAATGTTTGACCGATATTAAATGTAAAGAATTTCGCATCATCGCCTTCGCGTTCCTTAATAGCTCGCGAGAAGCTGAAGACCATTGGGCCCATGGGTGAAATCCATTGTACAGAAATACCGGCTGAACTGCGAAATAAAGACCAATCGGAATAATCCAGCAGTTCGTCTCGACCTCTGTTATCTAACTGCAGATACTCGTTATAGTCAAACTCTGTATCCCATACGTTACCCACATCAACGAATACACTGGTACGAACCGAGTTAGACGCATCTTCTTCCACGAACGGTGTCGGGGTAATCAGCTCAAGGCTACCAAGGGCCATGGCATTACCACCCAAACTACGACGGGAAAGCACGTAAGTATCGCCCGAAGGACTGCCAGGAATGACGGTACCATCCGGTAATGTAACTGAGTTTGAACCCGTTACACGCTGTATACCTCTGGGGCCTACAGTGTTGTTCTCAAAACCACGTAGTGTATCGGCACCACCAGCTGTAAAGTTCTCGGTAAACGGCAGGATCTGATCGTTACCGTTAATATCACCATAACCGTTACCATACCCCAGTCTCACCTTGGTCAGAACCGACCAGCGCTGATCACGGCTAAGCGGGAAGTAAAAGCGGCCGTCGTAAATGGTTTTAAAGAAGTTCACATCTGAGTTCGGCGTGGTAATGCTAAATGACGCACGCTGTGATGAACCAGCCGTTGGGAACAAACCACGGTTTAAGGTGCTACGACTCCAGGATACTGAGCTTTGCAGGCTGGTATAGGAAATCGGCGCGTCCGGATTCTGATCGTCAGTAAACTGACTGTAGAAACGGTTAGTTTGCTCGTAATACCCCCGGTTAGACAGCTCTACATCAGAGTAGGTTAAACCAAAGTTAATCCGGTTAAACTCGTCAATCGGGTAACCCATATTGGCGCCGACCGACCAACGCTTGGAGTTGTACTGAATAACGTTAAAGCTGGAACCATCGAACTCACTGAACGCTACAGTTCCACCCAGACTGATACCGTCGATGGTAAAGAATGGGTCCGTGTAAGACAGCTGCGCCGACTTTTGGTACGACACTGTACTCACGTTAACACCGATACGCTTACCGGTACCCAGGAAGTTATCCTGCTGAATACCCGCTTGCAGACCTAACTTAGTCTGATCCCCATAGCTGATACCCGCGTTAAATGAACCAGAAGGTTGCTCTTTCACTTTAAACTGCACGTCGACCTGGTCATCTTTACCCGGAATACGGACGGTTTCAAATTCTACTTCTTCCATGTAGGTCAAACGGGACATGGCGTTCTTCGAGCTTTCCAGCAGATCGTTGGATAACCACGTACCTTCCATTTGCACTACGTTCTGACGTAACACTTCGTCGGCCGTAATGGTGTTACCGTTAAAGTTAATCCGGCGCACATAAATTCGTTTACCTGGATCCACCCGCAGGGTCAGCTTAACGGTTTTATCTTCGTCGTTAATTTCCGGCACGGTGGTTACCGTTGGATATGCATAACCAAAACGGCCCAGGTATTTACTGATAAACTCTTCGGTGTAAGTCACTTCTGCCTGGTTGTATAACTCACCCGGCGTAAGTGGTAAGACTCGCTCAATGTAGTTCTCGTGACCCAGCATTTCACCCACCAACTCAACTTCTGAGATGGTGTACTGCTCGCCCTCGGTGACGTTCAGTGAAATATAGATACCGTCTTTTTCAGGAGTCATGGCCACCTGAGTGGAGTCGACATTGAAACGCAGGTAACCGCGGTCCATGTAGAAATTGGTCAGGGTTTCCATGTCACCCTGCAGCGTTTGCTGCTGATAACGGGTTTCTGACAGGAAATCATACCAGGCAGTATTAAACTGCAACTCAAAGTCTTCCAGCAGTTCCTGATCGGAGAACAGCTCGTTACCAACGATATTGATTTGTTTGATATCGGCGGCATCGCCCTCTTCAAACAATAGCTTCAGATCCACACGGTTACGCGGTAGGGGCGTAATAATTGCGGTGACGTCGGCGTTATATTTACCAATACTGTAAAAGAAGTCCTTCAGGCCATTTTCAATAGAAGTCAGAACGGTTTTATCCAGCGGCTCACCCACCCGAATATTACTGCCGTCCAGACTTTCCTGAAGCTGCTCATCTTTAATGTCATCGTTGCCGTCAAAAATAATGTTACTGATGGTCGGACGTTCGGCAACTTTTATCACCAGTGTATTGCCATCACGCAATACCTGAATATTTTCAAAGTGTGTTGACGAATACAGCGAGCGAATCAACTGTGTAATTCGAAATGAATTGACTTCGTCACCTTTTTGCACCGGAATGTAGGTTAGCGCGGCGCCCAAAGCAACTCGCTGCAGGCCTTCAACCCGGATATCTTCTACGACAAACTCACTGTTGCCTGAAGCAGCGTTGGCTAAGCTAGCACTGGAGCATAACAATCCGGCTACTACTAACTGATTAAACTTCATCTATTCTTTTTCTTCCTGCTGCGTTCGCTTATTCTTGCTGACGTCTGCATTCTTACGACAAACGTGTAATATCATTAAATATGGCAATGCTCATTATAGTAAATAACAGCATGGCACCAATTCTAAATCCCCATTCCTGAACTTCCTCGGGTACCGGGCGGCCGGTAATCCACTCGATGGTAAAGTACATCAGGTGACCGCCGTCTAGCATTGGCAGGGGCAGTAAATTCACTATCCCCAGGTTCACACTGATCAGGGCCAGAAAACTTAAAAAGTAAACAAGGCCATATCCTGCACTGTTACCTGCGCCCTGCGCGATAGCAATCGGGCCGCTCAGGTTTTTCACTGATACATCGCCAGTAATCAGTTTCCCTATCATTTCGACGCTTAAGGTCATTAAGCGCCAGGTCTTATCGACCGCTTTGCCCACTGCTTCCAGTAGTCCGTACTGGTGGGTAAACACATAACCTTCAGGCCATGGCTCAGCAAAAGGACTGACTCCAAGGTAACCGTCCTGCCCCTCTGGCGTATCACGGCGCCCAATTGTGGCAGAAAGGTCATAGGTTTGACCAGCCCTGTTTACCTGAATCTCTACCTGTTCACCCGGGCGGTTCTTAATTTGGGCAACCAAATCTTCCCAGGCAGTCACCGATTGTCCATCCAGCGCCACAATCTCGTCGTTTTGCTGAAGGCCGGCTTCACTTGCCGCTGTCTGTTCAGCCACGTATGCAACGGTTAATGTTGCCCCGGGCCTGTATGGCGAAATTCCCAGACTGCGTAAAGGAGACTCCGAATCCGGATCAAAGTTCCATCCGGCAATATCTAAAACGCGTTGGCGGGCGCTATCGCTCTCTGATACCACCGTTACCGGCATGCTTTCCTGGCCAATGTATGACATCAGTTCCAGATTCACGGCTTCCCAGTCAGGCGTTTCCCTTGAGCCGACGGCGATAATTTCCATATTGCCGGTCAGGCCCGCTTGCGCAGCGATGCTATCAGGACTCACCTCGCCAATCACCGGCTTAATGGTGCTGATACCAATTAAAAACATCACGTACAAGGCAATAGCAGCAAAGATAAAGTTAACGCCCGGGCCAGCAGCAATAATGGCCATTCGCTTGCCTACAGACTTGTTGTTAAACGCCTGAGAAGCCATTTCAGGTGGCACTTCATCCACCCGTTCATCGAGCATACGCACGTAACCACCTAACGGAATAGCTGCCAGGGCAAACTCGGTACCGTGCTTATCTACTTTGCTCCAGATAGGCTTACCAAAGCCAATGGAAAACCGTTTTACGTACACGCCACACAGGCGCGCAATGTAGTAGTGCCCCCATTCGTGAACAGCAACTAAAATACCCAGGGCAATAATAAATGCACCGGCATTACGCAAAAATTCAAACACGCTTTAACTTTCCTCTACCATTGCTATTGCAGCCAGTCTTGCCTGTTTGTCTAACTCAAGCACCTGTTGGATGGACGAAACGGCGGTTGGTTCAAAACGATTCAGAATTTCCTCGTTTATTTGTGCTATTTGGTTAAAGCTTATGCGATTGTCCAAAAATGCCTGCACTGCAATTTCATTGGCTGCGTTCAGTCGCGTAGTAGCGGCCTGGCCACTGCGGCAGGCTTCAATAGCAAGATATAAATTAGGAAAGCGATGAGTATCCGGGGTCGAAAAGCTCAATTCACTGAGCGTAGCAAAATCGAGTGGTGCCACACCGGCATCAATTCGGTTGGGATACCCTAACCCATAGGCAATAGGTGTTCGCATATCAGGATTGCCCATTTGTGCAATCACAGACCCATCAACATACTGAACCATGGAATGAATGGTGCTTTGTGGATGCAGCACCACCTGAATATCGTCTGGCTGCAAACCAAACAACCAACAGGCTTCAATAAACTCCAATCCTTTGTTCATCATGGTGGCTGAGTCTACCGAGATTTTGCGCCCCATATCCCAGTTGGGGTGGGCACAGGCCTGTTCGGGTGTAATTTCAGCAAAAGTCGACAGCGCCCGCTCCCGGAACGGACCACCAGAGCCTGTAAGCAATATTTTACTGATACCGGAGGCGCTTAATTCGCCGTAGTTGAAATCTGCCGGTAAGCACTGAAAAATGGCGTTGTGCTCGCTGTCGATGGGCAATATCTCGGCATGGGACTGTCTGGCGGCCTCTAAAAACAACGCACCGGACATCACCAGCGATTCTTTATTCGCCAACAGGACCCGCTTGCCTGCTTTCACCGCTGCCAGCGTAGGCTCAAGACCCGCGGCACCAACAATAGCCGCCATAACCGAATCGACTTCCGGCGCTGACGAGACTTCTTCCAGTGCCCTTTTGCCACTTAGCACTTCCGAGGACAGTTCATAGTCTCTAGCCAGGCTGATTGCCTGTTCGTAATCCGCATCACTGGCCACGACCAGATACCGCGCGTGACAGGCTTTCGCCTGCTGTACCAGTCTTTCCACCTGACGGTGGCCGGTGATCGCAAAAACCCGGTATAAGTCCGGGTGGCGGGCAATAACATCAAGCGTACTTTGACCGATGGAGCCGGTCGCACCAAGAATCGTAACCGTTTGCATCAGGCCATCCAGGTGACGTAGCAGTAGGCAAATACAGGGAAAGCTGCGGTCAGGCTATCGATACGGTCCATCAGACCACCATGACCAGGTAAAATCCGGCCACTGTCTTTAATACCGGCGCAACGTTTGAACATACTTTCATTGAGGTCGCCCAGTGCAGAAACAGCCACGGTTAAACCGCCAATAAGCAAATGCAACCAGATTCGTGACGTCTCCACCTGATAATGCAGCGCTGCAAAGGCAATGATCGCAAAAGACGCCATGATGCCTCCGAAGAGCCCTTCAAAGGTTTTACCCGGCGACACATTAGGACGTAGCTTATGACGGCCGAATTTCACGCCTACAAAGAAAGCACCAATATCGGCAGCCCAGACAATCCCGAGCACATAAAAAATCAACGACGCACCATAAAAAGTGTCTACTTCGTAAAGACTGGAGCGCAGGGCCACAACAGCAACCCAGGTTGGAATAAGGGTTAACACGCCAAATAAACAGCGAATTATCCAGCTTTGACGCCAGAACGCCGAATAGCGCGGATACGCGAGGATCATAAAGAATGAAGCCAGCCACCACACGGCGGCCACTGACAGGATCCAATGGTAGAACTCATTGAGTGCTCCCTGAGACCAAATCAAATCCACATCCACAATGCCAATCAGGCTAAGGCAGCCCGCCAGCAAAATAAGCCCGAAAGCTATCTTATAGGGGCGACCAGTAATCCCTGACATATTTGCCCATTCGTAACCGCCCAGGGCGACCACACCAGCTATTACATACTGAAATATGTGAATGGGTAAAAACAAGATGGCCATAATAGCCAGTGGCGCCAGGATAAGCGCCGTAATAATGCGTTGCTTTAACATGCGATGGGTCTTTTATAGGCTAGTTGCCGGCAACAGGCAGTCATTAGGAGTTTGCAACCTCTGTGGTCTCCACCTGCTCGCCAATAAGGCCAAAGCGGCGCTGACGCTCACTGTAATCTTTCACAGCCAGATAGAAGGCTTCTTCGTCAAAATCAGGCCACAACACATCGGTGAAATACAATTCAGTATAGGCGCACTGCCAAAGCAGGAAGTTACTGATGCGATGTTCGCCACCGGTTCGGATCAGTAAGTCGAGTTCAGGCAGGCCCTGGGTGGACATATGCTGATCAAAAACGGCTTCATCAATCTGCTTAGCATTGAGGCTGCCATCGCTTACTTTATCAGCGAGCTGTCTGGCGGCATTAACGATATCCCAACGGCCGCCATAGTTGGCTGCAATGTTAAGCACCAACTCCTTATTGTCCGCGGTCATCGCTTCAGCTTTATTGATTTTATCAACCAGTTTGCGGTCAAAACGCGAGGTATCACCCAACACCTTTAATCGCACACCGTTTTTATTTAAACGCTTAGCTTCGCTGTTCAATACCAGATTAAACAAGTCCATTAAAACACTGACTTCTTCTTCCGGCCGCTTCCAGTTCTCACTGCTAAACGCAAACAAGGTGAGTGACTGGATGGCATTTTTGCGTGCAAAACGCACTGCAGCGCGCACTGACTCAACACCAGCGCGATGCCCGAAAGTACGAATCTTCCCTTTCTTTTTGGCCCAGCGTCCGTTGCCATCCATAATAATGGCCACGTGCTTAGGCATATTCAGCAACGTCAGTCTCTCGTCCAGCGTTGCTTCGTCAGTCTGCGATCGCGACATGCTCTTATTTATACTTCCATTAACTCAGTTTCTTTATCAGACAGCATGTTATCAACTTTTTTGATAAATTCATTGGTTAGTGTCTGGATATTTTCTTCACCCGCGCGACATTCGTCTTCGCTGATTTCTTTTTCTTTGAGTAATTCTTTGATATCGCTGTTGGCATCGCGACGAATATTACGAATCGCCACCCGGCCTTGTTCGGCTTCGTTACGTACCACCCGGATCAGGTCTTTCCGACGCTCTTCGGTCAGCGGTGGTAATGGTATACGAATGGTCGTACCGGCGCTCATGGGGTTTAAACCCAGATCGGCCTGCATGATGGCCTTTTCTACTGCCTGAATTGAGCTCTTATCAAATACCGTTAACGCCAGCGTGCGGCTATCTTCGGTGATAACATTGGCGAGTTGACGCAGAGGTGTGTCGGCGCCGTAATACGACACTTGAATCCCGTCAAGTAAGCTTGGGTGCGCGCGACCAGTGCGAATTTTACTTAGCTGGCCTTTTAACGCCGTAATACTCTTTTCCATACGCTCTTGCGCATCTAATTCTATTTCATCAATCACGATTTCATTCCTGTATTATTATTCAGTAACACTCTCGACATGGTCGATTAACGTGCCTTCAGGTTCGCCCATCACGACCCGCTTGAGACAACCGGGCTTGTTCATATTGTATACTCGGATAGGTAAGCTATGATCACGTGCCAGCGTAAAGGCCGACAGGTCCATTACTTTTAATTCTTTTTCCAGTACGTCCTGGTATGACAGCTGCGAATACAGTTTCGCTTCAGGGTTTTTCACCGGATCATCGCTAAACACACCATCAACCTTGGTCCCTTTCAGAACAGCGTCGGCTTCAATTTCGATACCGCGTAAACACGCAGCAGAATCGGTGGTAAAAAATGGATTGCCGGTGCCGGCAGAAAAAATAACCACACGACCTGATTTCAGCAGGCTAATGGCTTCAGCCCAGTTGTAGGCATCACAGACGCCATTAAGGGGAATAGCTGACATCAAGCGGGCATTTACAAAGGCACGGTGCAGTGCGTCACGCATTGCCAGGCCATTCATTACCGTGGCCAGCATGCCCATGTGGTCGCCTACCACCCGATTCATACCCGCTTTGGCGAGTCCTTCACCACGAAACAAGTTACCACCGCCGATAACCAGTCCAACCTGAACACCCAATTCTACCAGTTCTTTGATTTCCTGGGCCATGCGGTCCAGCACTTTGGGATCAATACCAAAGCCTTCATTCCCCATTAGCGCTTCGCCGCTGAGTTTAAGCAGGATGCGTCGGTAGGCGGATTTTGGTGCGATGCTCATTGTTGTTTTTTCCTCTTGATTCGGCTTGGGTCATATTTTGTACACAAACTATGAGCCAAACCGACTTAATCGGTCGTCATCTTCCGGTATAGCCGGCGCTTAACTTACAGCTATAAAAAAGCACCTCCGAAGAGGTGCTCGTAGTGTATCCGACATTGGCCGGATGCAAAAGTCAAACCGCTAATTATTTCTTAGCAGCTGCCATTTGCGCGGCAACTTCGGCAGCGAAGTCTTCAGACTTCTTCTCGATACCTTCACCTACTTCAAAGCGAACAAAGTTAACAACGTCTGCGCCGTTAGACTTCAGTAATTCGCCTACTGATACAGAAGGATCTTTAACGAAAGGCTGACCAGTCAGGCTGATTTCGCCGGTGAATTTCTTCATGCGGCCAACAACCATTTTCTCAGCGATTTCGGCAGGCTTGCCAGACTGCATCGCGATTTCGATTTGGATAGCTTTTTCTTTCTCTACAACTTCAGCTGGTACTTGCTCTGGCTTAACAAACTGCGGGCTTGAAGCGGCAACGTGCATAGCAACGTCTTTTGCCAGCTCTTCTTCACCACCAGTTAAGATAGCAACTACACCGATACGGCCACCGTGCACGTAGGCACCTAAGTTGTCACCTTCAACAGTCAGTACACGACGTGGAGAAATGTTTTCACCGATTTTAGCAACCAGTGCGTCACGTACGTCGCTGGCTACACCACCTTCGATTTCAGACGCATTCAGTGCTTCGATGTCGTTCAGACCTTTTTCAAAAGCAACGTCCAGCAGTTTGTTACCAAACGCCAGGAAACCTTCATCACGTGCTACGAAGTCAGTTTCACAGTTAACTTCAAGCATGGTCGCTTTGCCTGCTTCAACTTTAGTCAGGATAACACCTTCAGCGGCGATACGGCCGGCTTTTTTAGCGGCTTTAGCCTGACCAGACTTACGCATGTTTTCGATGGCCAGTTCGATGTCACCATCAGTTTCAACTAACGCTTTTTTGCAATCCAGCATGCCGGCGCCAGTACGCTCACGCAATTCTTTTACGAGTGCTGCAGTCACTGCCATTTTCAATTCCTCAGCAATATTTAAATTCAGTGTAAAAGGGGCGAACGCCCCTCTTAATTAATTCTTAATCTTCGATCAGAGTTGATCGGTACAACTAATCTGAGGCTCAGTTGAGCCTCAGATTAAGCAAGCGGATTACTCAGCTGCTTCAACAAACTCGTCTTCAGCTTGTACTTCCAGGTTGCTGTTGCGACCTGCGCTTACTGCGTCAGCAGCAGCGTTTAAGTACAGTTGAACGGCACGAATTGCATCGTCGTTACCAGGGATGATGTAATCAACACCATCTGGGTTTGAGTTAGTATCAACAACTGATACAACCGGGATACCCAGGTTGCGGGCTTCAGTTACCGCGATGTGCTCGTGATCGGCGTCGATGACGAACAGTACGTCAGGCAGACCGCCCATGTCTTTGATACCACCCAGGCTGCTTTCCAGCTTGTCCATTTCACGCTGAAGCATCAGCGCTTCTTTTTTGGTCAGCTTTTCGAAAGTACCGTCCTGGCTTTGTTGCTCAAGGTCTTTAAGACGCTTGATTGACTGACGAACCGTTTTCCAGTTAGTCAGCATACCGCCCAACCAACGCTTGTTCACATAGAATTGGTCACATTTCTGTGCTGCTTCTTTAACTGCATCACCGGCTGCGCGCTTAGTACCAACGAACAGAACTTTACCTTTCTTGGCAGAAACGCCAGACAGGAAGTTAAGAGCTTCGTTGAATAAAGGAACAGTTTTTTCCAGGTTGATGATATGAACTTTGTTACGAGCGCCAAAGATGTAAGGTTTCATCTTAGGGTTCCAGTAACGGGTTTGGTGACCGAAATGCACGCCGGCTTTCAGCATGTCACGCATAGAAACGTTTGCCATGTTTAATTCCTCAATTGGGGTTAGGCCTCCATACACCCTTTGTATCGATCCGCTGACGTTACCATCGCAGACACCCCGATACGCAGTCACAGTGTATGTGTGTTTTAATTTAAGTAATGTACTTCTTTGAAGTAGCCAAAGTAACTTGCGGTGAATTAAAATCCACAGCAATATTCGGGTTAATTCAAAAAGCGCGCGCTTTATACCATGTAGCGCCCGCCATCTCAAGTTAAAGTTAGGTTTCAGGCCGGTAAACTGACGCTTTTTGCCAGTACAAAACCCACAGGCGCTATACACGCGCAGTGGTATTCGCTAACATACAGCCTTTTGAAAATAATAGAACTACGGCACGGCCCGTTGCTGTTATTTATTCTACTGTCTAATTTAAAGAGGACTCAGGTGGCTGCAATAATTAAAACCGCTGAAGAAATCGAAAAAATGCGCGTTGCCGGTAAACTGGCTGCAGACGTATTAATGATGTTAGGTGAACACGTTAAAAAAGGCGTGACCACCGATGAGCTTAACACTATTTGCCATGACTATATTGTTAATGAGCAACAAGCGATTCCAGCACCTCTTAATTACGGTCACCCGCCCTTCCCCAAATCCATTTGTACGTCGGTAAACCATGTGATCTGCCACGGCATACCGGCTGATAAGAAGCTCAAGGATGGCGACATTGTTAATGTTGACGTGACCGTAATAAAAGACGGCTACCATGGCGATACCTCAAAAATGTTTATGGTGGGCAAGCCCAGCATTCTGGCTGACCGTTTGGTGAGAGTGACTCAGGAATGCCTTTATAAGGCTATCAAGGAAGTCAAACCGGGTATGCGCCTGGGCGATATCGGCCATATTTGTCAGACTCACGCTGAAGCGCACAATTATTCAATTGTCCGCGAGTACTGCGGACACGGCATTGGCGCAGGCTTCCACGAAGAACCGCAGATCGTTCACTACGGCCGTCCCGGTACCGGTGACGAACTGGTTCCCGGCATGTGCTTCACTATTGAACCCATGGTGAATGCCGGTAAACGTTATTCAAAAATCTTACCAGACCAGTGGACCGTGGTAACCAAAGACCGCAGCCTCAGTGCACAGTGGGAACATACACTGTTAGTGACCGAGGATGGCGTTGAAGTACTGACGCTTCGGGATGACGAAGATCTCGAACGAATTTATCACCACAGTTAATAAATAATGCCGCCTCCGGGCGGCATTCGCTTGCTTAGGCAGCGAAAAATGCCGGGTTAATCCTAACGGGTTAGTTCACAGAGAGTGTTCTGAAGTATTCATTGGGTGAGTTGTGAAATTAAAATCGTTATGTGAAGAAATCGCTAGCATTGACTCTGTCGACGACATCAAATCAATTAAACAACTGGTATCTCAAAGCTATGAGTGGTTAGAGGCAGCCTTTACTCTGCACCCCATCGACGAACTGGTTACGGGGCGCGCAATATTTATTGATACGTTGTTGCAACGCTTGTGGAGCCTTTACGGTCTGGCAAATGAAAGAGGCCTGGCGCTTTGTGCCGTGGGTGGTTACGGTCGCGGCCATTTGCAACCCTACTCCGACATCGACCTGCTGATTGTCAGCAAAAAACCGCTTAAGCGTGACGTGCAGGATAAAGTCGGCCAGTTTATTACTATGCTGTGGGACATTAAGCTTGATGTCGGTCAGTCGGTACGCACCATCAAAGAAACGGTAAAACTTGCCAAGGATGATATTTCCATTGCCACCAATCTGGTAGAAAGCCGTATGCTGAGTGGCTGCGACCAAACCTTTGTGGACATGTGGCACGCGGTCAACGAAAAAGATACCTGTTGGACCAGCAAAGCTTTCTTCGCCGCCAAGTACGAAGAACAAAAAGCCCGCCATGCTAAGTTTAATGGCACGTCTTACAACCTTGAACCGAATATCAAGGAAAACCCGGGCTGTTTACGCGACATTCAGTCAATCGGCTGGGTCGCTAAAAAACACTTTAAAGAATACGATGGTAAAGGGCTGGTTGGTCATGGCTATTTCACCAAGGATGAACTCGATGAGTTAGTCGAATGCCGTATGTCGTTGTGGCGTATGCGCTTTGCTCTGCACCTGGTCGCCGGACGCAGCGAAAACCGCTTATTGTTCGATTATCAGCCAGATGTGGCCGCCATGATGGGCTATGGTGATGACAGTAAAACCGCGGTTGAAAAGATGATGCGGGCTTTTTTCCGCATTGTACGCCGTATCAGCGAACTCAACCAGATGCTGCTGCAGCGCTTCCGCTACGACATGCTGAACCAGACTATCCAGAGTCGCAAAACCATCAACGACGATTTTTGTTTGCTTGACGGTAATATTTCTCCTACGCACAACAACGTTTTTGAATCGCCTGAAGATATCCTCAAGTTTCTTCAAACCATTGCGGATAACCCTGATATTCAGGGCCTGGATACCAACTGTATCCGCCAGTTGCGCAATGCCCGCCGTCGTTTTCAGTCGGCCTATTATGTTGAGCGAGCGGAATGTCGTCAGTTAATTATTGAGCTGTTTAAACACCCACATTTTTTTGATTTCGCGTGGGATATCATGCATCAGTACGGCATTCTGCAGGCTTACCTGCCGGAGTGGGATCACATTGTGGGCATGATGCAGTTTGACTTGTTCCACGCCTACACGGTAGATGAGCATACACATCGCCTGGTGAAACATGTTAACCATTACTTTCAGCCTCACAATAGCGAGTTTCCTCGTTGTGGCCGTATAGTGCGGAATTTCGACAAGCCGGAGCTGATTTATATTGCGGCAATCTTTCATGATATTGCCAAAGGCCGCAATGGTGATCATTCTACGCTGGGTGCGAAGGATGTGGCGATTTTCTGCGAAGCTCACGGTATTGAAAAATCCGACGCCGATCTGATTGCCTGGTTAGTAGAAAATCACCTGCTAATGTCGGTAGTAGCGCAGCGCCGGGACATCTACGATCCGGATGTCGTAAATGACTTTGCTACAGCCGTACGTAGTCACACGCATCTGAACCTGCTTTATGTGCTGACCCTGGCGGATATTCGTGCAACCAACGACAACCTTTGGAACGACTGGAAAGCATCGCTTTTAAGAGAGCTTTACAGTATGACCCAAAAAGCCCTGGATAATGGCCTGCAATGCGGCGTAACCATGCGCGAACGGGTGGATTCACACAAAGCCAAAGCGCTCAAACTGCTGACCGCAGCGAAAGCAGACGCTAGTCGTTTAGACGCCTTATGGTCACGCTTCGAAGACGACTATTTTGCGCGGTTTAAGCCAGAGCAAATCAGCTGGCACAGCCAGGCCATCCTGGCCTTTGAGCTCGACCATGAAGCTGGCGAAATGCTAATCAAAACCAACAATGAACTGGCCAAAGGCGGTACCGAGTTACTGCTGTACGGCGAAGATCGCCCTGCCCTGTTTGCCCAGATTGCCTCGGTTCTCGATAGTCGTAACTGTTCCATTCATGATGCGCATATCGCCGTTACTCGCGACGGCCATGTGTTTGACAGCATCTTAATATTAGAAAACGACGGTTCCCGTATTGAAGGCGAATCACGACTGCGCTCCATTGAACAGGCCATAGCCGAACAATTATCTAAACCCGGACGCAGTCACAACAATACCCGCAAGCTTTCCCGCCAGCACAAGCAATTGGATGTGCCGGTTAAAGTGCGTTTTTATTCTTCACAGGATGATGCCACATTAATTGAGCTGGAAGCATTGGACGCGCCGGGAATTCTTGCTAAAGTCGGTCACGCTTTCGTAGACTGCAATCTCACATTAAAATTAGCCAAAATTGCCACAATCGGTGAACGCGCAGAAGACGTATTTATCGTATCGAATGAGCATGGCAAAGCCCTGACGCCGGAAGAACAGACGACGCTTAAAAAGCGGATATTGTTTAAACTCGATCAACTTGAAGATATCAACATACCATGACTGAATTAAAAGCCATTATTGAAGCGGCCTTTGAAGACCGCGCAAGTATTACACCTTCCGCTGCCCCTGCTGAAGTTAAACAAGCAGTGAGCGATGCCATTGCCTTACTCAACAGCGGCGAAGCACGTGTGGCCGAAAAAATTGCCGGTGAATGGGTTGTTCACCAGTGGCTGAAAAAAGCAGTATTGCTATTTTTCCGCCTGCACAATAATGACGTAATGGAAGGCGCAGAGAGCCGCTTCTACGATAAAGTACCATTGAAATATGCCGATTACACTGCCGAGCAGTTTGCTGCTGACGGCGTTCGCATCGTGCCACCGGCGGCTGTACGCACCGGCTCTTTCGTGGGCAAAAACGTTGTGGTGATGCCTTCATACGTTAATATCGGCGCGTTTGTCGACGAAGGCACCATGGTTGATACCTGGGCTACCGTTGGCTCATGTGCACAAATTGGTAAAAACGTTCACTTATCGGGTGGCGTTGGCATTGGCGGTGTTTTGGAGCCATTGCAGGCTAACCCAACCATCATCGAAGACAACTGCTTTATCGGCGCGCGCTCTGAAATTGTTGAGGGCGTTATCGTTGAGGAAGGCGCAGTTATCTCGATGGGCGTATACATCGGCCAGTCTACCCGTATTTATGACCGCGAAACCGGCGAAGTACACTACGGCCGCGTACCTGCTGGTGCGGTAGTTGTACCGGGTAACCTGCCAAGTAAGGACGGTAAATACAGCCTGTATGCTGCCATCATCGTGAAAAAGGTTGATGCAAAAACCCGCGCTAAAGTAGGGATCAACGCCCTGTTGCGTGGCGCTGAATAAGCATTCAGCGGTTACTTTGAAAAGGCGCCTGATGGCGCCTTTTTACTTTGGGATAAACCCCGAGCCATTTTGCTCATGTATCGCACTCTGGTGATAATTAGCCGGCATTAGCAATTTTTCCGTGATACTGCTAGAGTAAAATCGTGAACAAGGTGTTAGCGCATTTTTGAGAAGTTTAGCGGAACAAGGAGTAATGCGTAACATCAGTCCAAAGCCAAAATTAAGGAAGATATGATGCGATTACCACAAATCGTCAGTGCCACATCATTAGCGCTGTTACTGGCATTCAGTCAGGACGCTAGCGCCTTTTCTGGTACTACGGAAACCAAAAAATACTGTGTTGACGAAGACTGCAAAGCACAACTGCGTAACCTGGTACAACTGGCCAGAAATGGTAGTGGTCGGGCAGCAGCCATTGTTGCCATGGCCTATGCCTCCGGCGATGGCTTTGAGAAAAACTTCGAAAAAGCTGAACACTATATAATTCTTGGCGCACGCTCCCGCGATCCGGTTGCCGCCTATCTAATGGCGGATTGGTTGCGAAATGGATTTGTACTCGATCAGGACATTGCCAAAGCCGATGAAATGCTCGACCTCTCGATTAAATATGGTTATGCGCCGGCCATGTATGAAAAAGCACTGCAGATTCTGAAATCCAGCGACAGCGATAAAACGGATCAAGCGGTGGCTTTACTCGAGAGCGCTGCTGAACAAAACAATATGCGGGCGATGTTTTTGCTGGCCCGCATGAAAGAAACCGGCACAGGGGCTGCCAAAGATGTAGAAGGCGCAGTGGATTTATTTCAGCGTTTAGCCAGGGCGCGGCATCCAGAAGCCATGGCATACCTGAAAGACCTGGCCGAACGCTCAGCTAATGCTAAGCAGGATTCCGCCATCCTCGCTAAGCTGGAATTGGATAAAAACATTGAAGTTATCGAAGTTACTGGCGAAGCCTTTGAAGTGTCACTGGTACTCGATGGCCTGGTGGATACGCTGGTAAGCAGCGGAAAGTACGATCAAAACTCAATTGGCAGCCGGATTCGTGGGGTAAGCTGCAATGAATCTTTCAAATGCGGCAGTATAAAACCCGGCGATGACCCTGCAGCCAGCACGATATGGGAATTAATTAGCGGACGAAAACGCTGGCGGTAACAGGTGGATAAGTAATCTTAGCCAGAGATACTTTTAAGCTGCATTCAAAGAAAAGGCGCCATCTGGCGCCTTTCGCGTTTTCGTCTGCTACCTTAATCTTTCTGAGTTTCCCGGGGCTGTTCCGGTTGAACAGGCATTTGTTTGTCGGTTGATTTACCAATCCCCTGCCAGTGTTGTTTAGGGTTAATAATCACAGGCCGGGTGAGCACCAGGTTATTGGGGTAAGCAATCTCTTCATCATCTTTGGTGATCAAACGCGTGGTGAATAAATTGATGTCGGCAATATAGCCTTCCATATAGTTATCGCCATCGATAATGCGAATAAAGTTGCCCTTAGTATAAGAGTTCTGAAACAGCAGCACAAAGTAAGAAGTGATATTACTCAGCAGCGACCAACTGGCAAACAAGGCAACCCCCGTGAGCGCAATGATAGACGTGGAAAGAACAATCAGGCCGCTAAAATCTACGCCCCACACCAACAACAACACTGCAATGGTAATAACGCCAGTGATTAATCTGGCCGTGTGATAGGTTTTCTTGCGAGCTTCTTCACTCAGCTTACTACTGGTGGCCAGCTTCTCGATTTGCGGCAACAATAACCGGTTCACCCCCATAAAAAGGATCAGTACCAGTACGGTTACAATCAGATTGGACATGTAAAATGTTGCCCAGTCGGTAAAACGGCTCATCACATCATTCATAAAAAACGAGTCCTCAGGCGCGCTGTTATAAGCGCTGCTAACTGGGCAAACGAAGGGCGCTGGCCAGCGCCTACCCCGAAAAATTTAAGCGATCAGTTTATCCTGAATGCCTTTGAACCAGTTAAGTACATCCTGCTCCGGTTCCAGTGTTTCCATGGCATCGACTTCCAGCATGTCTGCTACCGGAAAGCCCTGTAATTCAGTTAACAGCTCCTGGCAAATTCTGCCACCGCCACAGTAGGAATCACCGTAGCTGCTATCCCCTAACGCAGCTACCGCAAAGGGCTTCTGTTCAAGCAGCGGAAACTGAGTGCGTAGCTCATCGATGGGAAACTCCAGATTAGGCGGCAAGTCGCCTGCGCCGGTAGTGGATGTGATCACTAACAAGGCCTGCGGATCGGTGAAGTCACTGACATCCGGATCTTTAAAGACTTCCGCGTCAAAGCCTTGATCTTCACAATAAGACTGTACTTCTTCTGCTACATTTTCTGCATTACCGTAAACCGAACCGACGATGATATTCAGCGTTGCCATGGACCTACCTTACTTTTATTGACTCCAGGTTAAAAACGGCTGCCAGCTTACCAATAACTGTTCTATTTCGCTATCGACTTGCGTCTGAATAGTCAGCCATTCACCGCTAATCGGGTGGTAAAAGCCCATCGACACGCACACCAGCATCAACCGGTGGCAACCGAACTGGTCGCGTAAAAAGCCATTGTGTTTGCCATCACCATGGGTGGTATCGCCCACAATAGGATGACGTAAATGCAACATGTGCCGTCTTAACTGATGCTTACGCCCGGTGTGAGGTGTTAAGCCCAGCCAGGAATAGCGTGCCGTGGCATAGCGGCCGACCGCAAACGGCAGCTCATAATGGGCCAGTGGCCAGTAATCTGAATGAGCGGTTTGCGGTGCAACCTGTTTAGTGCGGTCGGCATCGGCATACTTATCCCAGCGATATTTGAGCGCATAGTCGATCATCCCGGCTGCGTTAACATAACCCCTGACCAGCGCCCGATAAGACTTTTGCATGCCATTACTCATCATTTGTGCATTCATTGCCGAAGCCGTTTCGCTATCCAGCGCAAATAACAGTAAACCAGCAGTTGGCCGGTCCAGCCGGTGTAGCGGAAACACATGCCGCCCAAGCTGGTCGCGCAGCAACTGCACTGCAAAGCGGGTTTCATGTTTATCTATCGGGCTACGATGGACCAGCAATCCGGCCGGTTTATAAATGGCTACAATGTGCTCATCCTGATACACCACATGTAATTCATTGTTACCCATGTTGGCACTGACTCCAACTGTCGAAACGCGCCAGAACCCGTTGTACAAGAAGATGTTTACCTTGCCAGATAACTTCAGCCATAGGCTGAATTTGCATGGGTGGGGGTAAGGTATTAGTTTTCAGCAAAGCCTGTAGACGCGGAATAAAGATAAACTGTAGCCACTGCTCAAAAGCAAGCGTGTCACAGGCGAATGGCTGCTGGCTGGCCAGCGCTTCCTGTGAAGGCGTGACCGCCGACCACAAACCCGCAGCTTTTAATATTTCTTCCAGCTCAAACAACAAATCTGAGCCCTGTTCAATGGATTTGGGATCATGAATCATTACGCGCTTACTCCAATGCCTGTTACACTATCGGCAAATTTTGTCATAGTAAAAATCAGCATGAATTCAAAAAGTATTCACTCGCTGAGCGAGTTCTTATTACATGCGGGCACGGATTATCGCATTTTTGATTTAGGTCGTGGAGTTTATCCTGTTGCGTCGCAAACATTTTTAGATATCGAGAACGGTAAAGTATGCCCTCCCCGCCCTCGTCAGCAACACGCCTGGTATGCCGTAGTGTTCTGGCAAACCAATCCTCAAGCCCAGCGTTATATCTGGTTTGTTAAGTTTCCGCTGGATGAACAGGGTTTACTAATACAGGCAGCGCGCAACCATTTTTTACAAATCATCGTCGATGCACTAGGCAACCAGATTGCCGGTGAACAAAGCAGTAATGAATTGCACGATAACCCTTATACCTTTGTGCCCAGTCAGCAGCTTATGGCGCAGTTTTCGGCCATTGCCCGTCTGGCGCTGAACGACAAGAAAAGCGAGGCACTGGAACAAGCCCGGCAATATCTGCAGGCACCTGCCATTATCGACTGGCAACAATTACCGGTTCAGGCCATTGCCGACCTCGCGGTAGCAATTGATGATAAACAAGCTGCTCACATTATCGAAAATTTCGGACACTTCAGCGAACCGTTTTTAGAAACATTGTTCAGCAGCCTCGAAAGCGTTGCGTTGCCTGACAACCTGCAAACCTTTTTTATTGAGCAGCTTAATATGGTTGCCAAAGATGAAGCGCAAAAGCACGTCATGCTAGGCCTGCTCAGAGCATTAAGCACACCAGACTATCACCCGCAAATCAACCAGGCGGTGAATGAGCTGTTAGAGAACATATCGCAGCCTGATATGCATTTACTGAGTGTGATCGCCGGGCGACATGATGCGCAGTTAGATACCTTAACGGCGCAGCGCTTTCTGGAAGCGGCGGCAAAGGCGGATGCCGAAGGTGCCTATAAACATGAGCTGTTTATTGGCCTGTTCAGCGATTTGGTGCAAATTCCTGCGCTGCGCAGAACCATGCTAACCCTGGCCCGGGCACATCAGAATAATCCACTGATGCAGGCGCCGCTAAATACCCTTTTCAACAAGGCAGGATAAGACCCGGTGAATTTATTTGATGTATTGCTATTGGTGTTACTGTGCGCTGGCGCCGCGTTTTTCTGGCGGATCCGAACTATTTCTGAGTGCGCAAACCAATACCTGCACCGCTACTGCGAACAGCAGCGTTTGCAGTTAGTCAGTGTGGCCAGAAAAACTACTCGACCGATGTTATTCCGGGGCAAGCTCGATTGGCGCAGCGAGTTTTTATTTGAGTTTTCATCCACCGGCGATGACTGCTACCGGGGCACCTTGTTGCTCAATGGACTGACGGTAGTCAAAACCGAAACGCCACCCCATCGCATCAACACTCACTGAGTGCACCGATCGAGTAGGAGGGAGTTTCGCAACTCCCGTCCTCTCACACCACCGGGCATACGGTTCCGTACCACGGCGGTTCCTGTCTGTATTGACCATAGTCAATACCTGAGTCTGTTTCGTTCATCGTGTCGCCGCTTTATCGTTTAGAACTCCGCAAACACCGCCCAGGTTTCCGACCCTTCTT
>NZ_PVNP01000146.1 GCF_002993365.1 Marisediminitalea alba | reverse complement strand
CTCTGTTATCAACTGTGAGACGCTATCAGTGCCTTTCAGCAGCTTCTCAACATAACGGGTTTGACTATCTGTTAAGTGTTCTAACTCGGCTATAAGCTTTGTAAATTGTGCTGGGATCATGATCAACCCTCAATAACTGTATTCATATACAGTATAGCAACAATTTAGCAGAACATAGCCTTTTCAAAAAATCACTTGCCAGATCAGATTACACGTGTAATCTTAAAAATAGATCGACTACAAATGTAATCATTTCATTGAAATTGAGAGGAGGTGATCGATGAGTAACGACAATCCAAAAGCGGATATCTCCAACGCCGAATTTGAAG
The DNA here is from genome assembly GCF_002993365.1 of Marisediminitalea alba. GTDB lineage: Bacteria > Pseudomonadota > Gammaproteobacteria > Enterobacterales > Alteromonadaceae > Alteromonas > Alteromonas alba. The sequence continues at coordinate 59,218 of NZ_PVNP01000146.1, read as the reverse complement.
TGCTTGATGTACTGTGGGATGACTATCCCGCCACATCCAGCGATATTGTAAAGCGCTTAAATCAAAAAAAGCCGTGGCACGATAAAACCGTGAAAACCCTGCTCAGCCGATTAGTTAAGAAGGGCGTAGTGGACTTTGACAAGGCCCAGCGTCAGTACCTATACCGCCCGCTGATTGCCAGAGAAGACTACACCAAAAAAGAAGCCACCAGCTTTGTGAGCCGAATATTTAAAGGCAAGGTAGCGCCTCTGGTAGCCGGGTTTGCCAACCAGAATTCCCTGTCTCAACAGGACGTGGATGAGCTTAAGGCGCTGATTAAACAGTGGGAGCAAAACAATGACTGAGTGGCTCATTCAGCAGCTTATTCAACAACAAGGCCCATTATGTTTAGTGCTTGTCACCCTGATGGTTATGGAGCACTTTTTCACCGCCAGAATTGGCATCCGGCTGATGTATAAACTGTGGTGGATGGTACCGGTTGTGCTGTTGATGGCTAATCTGCCCATCCCAGGCATTTCATTGCCTGCCAATAGTTTTACCCGCTATGTAGTAAGCGGCTCGGTAGCGGTAAACGTTTCACAAAACACAGTATGGCTGGGCTTATGGGCAGCGGGTGCCTCTTGCATCGCGCTTTACCTGATAACGCAGTATTCACAGCTTGCCCGCTCCATAGATAAACCTATGACTGGCATTAAGAACACCTGGTTTGCCCGGCGGGCCACCACGCCAATGCTGTTTGGCCTGTTTGCTCCCAGAATATTACTTCCGGCAAGCTTTACCAGGCTGTTTTGCCCCGTGCAGCAGCGATTAGTGATGGAACACGAGAACACACACCTTCGGCACGGCGATCACGTATGGAATGCGTTGGCGCTGATAATAGTCACTGTCTTCTGGTTTAACCCTCTGGTCTGGCTGGCCCTGCGCTCATTCAGAATTAATCAGGAGCTGGCGTGCGATAACCAGGTATTGCGCCAGAAAAGCCCACAGGAAAAATTGCTCTATGCAAAAGCCCTCGTGGCCTGCGCAGAACAAAACTCCTCCTACCTTACAACCTACCCGACCTTTGGAGAAAAAAGCACCATGTTAAAACGACTCAATCTGATCAATAAGCCAAATTCGGCAAGTACAGTGGCTGGCGTAACGGCACTGGCTATCGCCGCTATTCTTACCACTCACACAGCACTGGCAAACCTGCCTGCCAATGATATTCAGGCCGACAAAGTCAATCTGGCTACGCCGGTAAAACGTGTGCCGCCGGTTTATCCAGACAGCGCAGCCCTGGCAAATCAGGAGGGATTTGTCACTCTCCAGTTTGATATCACTGAAACCGGCGCTACCGACAACATTAAAGTAGTGAAGTCGTCACCGGCTGGGGTATTTGACTCAAGTGCAGTGAAAGCAATGGAGCAGTGGCAGTATAAGCCACGAGTTCAAAGCGGTAAGGCACAAAGACAAACCGGCATTTTAGTGCAACTGGACTTTAAACTGGCAACCGACGACGATGAAAATGCGGCAAACAATCCAGATATTGAAAAAATCAACGTAGCCAAAGCCAAATAAAACACAGCTCCCTGGTACTCCCGTTTGCGTCAGTACATGCCGCGCTTGCGGGGGTACTATCCCCCACTCAGGCTGAGGTATATTGTTGCCGACGCCGGGCCGCCACATTGCTCACATTCACCCAGCGGAATAAATACATAATTATCAACTTTGTTATCGCACTGGTTATCGCTAAAGTAAGCAGTGGCCAGCCTTCCTTTACCCCCATACTCAGCGCAAAGGCAATAGTGGAAATATCCATCAGCAAAATAAACTGACTCATTTTAAGATCCACCGCACCGGTCTGACCCGCGGTCAGGATCAAGCGGATTTGATGATAGTAGCCCTGAGCAATAAACACCGACACCAGTACAATCAGCAATGTCGCAATGTGCCGGCCCTGATCGGCGATAGTTTCACCTGACAACAACCCCGCCCCCGCTAATACAAGGCTCGCCGCTGCCAGCACAACACTCAACCGGGCCGCCCTGGATTTGCGGTCCAGCCAGATTTCTAACAAAATCCCCATCACCAGCATTGCCGCGAGTAACCGCGGCCAGACAATATAGTGATTAAATGGCTCAATGGAGTAGCCATAAATAAAAAATGACAGGTAGGCAAAAAAGCTTACGGTAAACTGATTCAGAGAAAGTAAAGCGGTCGGGCGCGCTACCTCACTCGCCATGTGTTTACGGCGCCAGATGGTACCCAGTTGAGAGTAAACACCCAGTACGCTTATCATGATAAACAGGGTATTAATGGCGCCGAGTAAATTATATAAAGTCAAAATCGCAATCCTTTTCACGCCAACATTGTCGACAATATTAATGTAAAACTTTAGAAATATATATTTATTACGGTTTTTATGAATATTAATGTCGACAATAACAAAGAAATGCATTACTTTCGTTCGTCGCTAAACGCTTTCGTAAACTGAACAATAAGAGGCACATCCCATGCTAAATCAGGTCGCAGTCATTACCGGCAGCAGCAGAGGAATAGGCGCAGCAACAGCGCGGCTGATGGCAGCAAAAGGCTATTCGATAGTGCTTAATTATCAGAACTCTGCCGGACCGGCTGAAGCATTAAAGCAAGAAATTAGCGCTATGGGTGTGCCGTGCATCGCGGTACAGGCAGATGTGTCTGAGGAAGATCAGGTTGAAGCCTTGTTTTCACAGGCCGACGCTTTGGGCCCCCTTGCAGTGCTGGTTAACAACGCCGGCATCCTGGCGCAACAAACCGGCCTGCGCGGCATTTCGGCGGAGCGGTTTCGTCATATCCTGAATGTAAACGTACTGTCCTGCTTCTTGTGTACCAAGGCAGCGGCAACAAGAATGTCGACAAAAGAGGGCGGCTGCGGCGGCACTATCGTAAATGTTTCCTCCACGGCGGCCAAATCCGGAGCCCCCAATGAATACACAGATTACGCCGCATCAAAGGGTGCTATGGATAGCTTTACCCGCGGCGCAGCACTGGAACTGGCTGACGAAGGGATTCGGGTAAATGCTGTGCGACCGGCCCTGATAGATACTGAGATGCATGCCTCAGGTGGCGAGCCGGATAGAGTCAAACGCTTACAGACAAAGATCCCTCTACAGCGACCGGGCACTGTACAAGAAGTTGCTGAAGCCATCGTCTGGCTGGCAACTAATAAATCATCCTTTGTAACAGGTAGCTTTATCGACGCATCCGGTGGATTATAGTCACACTGTACTGGCTATTTTGAAAGGCAACACATGGAAGTCAGAATTTTTACCAAAACCCTCGCCTACAAGCCGGGATTATTTGCGGCTACCCGGGAAGTTACTGACGGCGGTCTGCAGGACGAAGTCAATCAGCGTTTGGTACACATTCAATGACTAATTTAACCCGCTTAGCAGCCCTTGCTTTTTTACTGTTTATTGTGTGGGTTATTTATATGGCCAACGCCGGGCACAACAGTGTATTTTTTGACTTTGTTGCAGCCATTCCCTACGGCGACAAACTTGGCCACGTAGGTTTATTCGGCACCTTAACCTTTTTAACTGTGCTGGCATCTAAGTTTACCGGCTGGACGCTAAATAACACCAGGCTGTATTTCGGTGCCATCGCGGTTACGCTGTTCGTGATCGGAGAGGAAATCAGCCAGGCCTTTATCCCCTCCCGTACCTTTGACTTTGCCGATCTAAGCGCCGATGCAGTAGGTATTCTGCTGGCCGTACTGGTGTTACGCAAGCTGGAGAAAACGGCGGGTATGCAAACCTACCTTCAGCGCTGACGCCTTACAAAACAGTGGTAGGCCAGCGCCATTAATAAGCAAACTATGGTATTGACGTAACCTGCCACCAGGGCGTTTCGAACAAACAGCTATAACTTTTAGTGGATCTTTTTCTCTACTTTGGCGCGCAGAGCCGCGATATCTTTGTGACGACCTTCGTCAGCTAATGGTCGTGCGGGTCGTGGTGCGGCATTTAGCGCTTTATCCAGATAAGCCAGCGCCTGTTCATATTCGCCATCATCGTAGAGATATTCGGCGTAAAAATAGTTACTGTCGATGCCATCCGGATTGACCTGCAGTGCGCTCTTTAACAGCTGCTCGGCTTTTTTATCGCTGCCAAAGCCAATCGGCCAGCCGGGGACTTTATGGTACAACACACCAAGGCTGGTCATCGCTGAACCTTGCAGGGCATGCGAGTCGATAGACAAGGCATCCTCAAAGCTCTTCTTGGCGGATTTAGCGTATTTAAGCGCGCCTATACCGCCTTGTGCACCGGCAGTGCTCGACTGCACAATACCCAGCCAGATTAAATATTCCGGCTGCTTAGGCTGGGCTTCCACCAACGCCTCGGCTTGTTTGATCAGTGATTTAAATTCATCGGCTTTTTTATCGCTATCGATATCAGCGTAGTTAATTTTAGCCCAGGCCGACTGAATGTCAGCCAAACCAGGTGTACTCTCAGCGGCAGTCAGTGGCAGACACACAGCCGCCAGCAAAGTTAACAGATAACGAACAGTTTTCATGACAGTTTCTCCTTTGTGACAGATGTCAAAAAGCGTTGAATAACGGGTAGTTTTTTAATAAGCGCACGGTCGACAATGCCAGGAAATGCACCATTAATGCGGGCAAACAGTTTTTCCGGGAAACCAATAAACCAACGGGATTTATTACCTTCCAGTTGTGCAACCAGGGCATCAGCAACCCGTTCAGGCGGGTCCATCTGATTACCCAGAGCCTTATTCATCGATACCACTGCATCGGAATTAATGGCCGTTTGAGTGGCCCGCGGCGCCAGATAAAAAAAGTTAACTGAACTGTGCGCATACTCGCGAATAAGTGATTCGGTAAATCCGCGTAAACCGAACTTAGACGCGCAATAGGCTGCATGACAAGGGAAGCCAATACTGCCAAAGGTAGAGCCAACATTGACCACGTAACTCTTGCCTGCACGTTGCAATACAGGAAGTAAGCGCTGGGTCAGGGCGATAGGCGCCGTTAAGTTAGTGGTCAATAGCGCTTCAATACGGGCCATTGGAATAGCACTGAAATCGCCAATTTCATTAATACCGGCGCTGTTGACCAGCATCGTGGGCGGGTGCTCATGACACACCGCCACAACCTTATCCAGACCATCTGCCGTGGTGATATCAGCGCAGGCAACCGTGTGACGCCCTGGCAATGATTCAAGCAGTTCGCTGAGTTTAGCGCTATTGCGGCCAGTCAGGATCAGCGAGGCACCCAGGCCAGCCAGTTTGCGGGCAATGGCTTCACCAATACCGCCGGAGGCGCCGGTGATCAGGCACACCTGATGTTGCCATTGAATAGCCATTACGCGGCCTCCACCAGCATTGTTTTACATTCCAGCGTACGGAAGATATTGGCGTACAACTGAAAGAACATTTTGGCAGAGTGAATGATTAAATCCTGCTCAGCTTTATCGTCAATTTTATTCATCAGGTCACGGAAGAACACGATATGCTCCTGATCCAGCGACCCATGAGAACGCAGATAGCTAAACGCGCCACCGGGTAAATCCAGGGTTTTCCTGATTATGGCGGCAGCGTTATCCGCCAGCGCGATGCTGGTACCTTCCAGCACGAACACCATGCCAAAGAAGCACAAAGGATTTTTACGACGTATTGCGTCGTAAGCGTAAGCCACCATTAATTCAGTGGCCGCAGCAGGCTGACTGTGACGAACCTCCTCTTTATCCACACCGCAGGTAGCCAGGTCGTTGAGGATCCATTCCTGGTGGCCCATTTCTTCCTCGATATACTCGCCAACCGCTTCGCGCAACCATTCTTTACTCTCTGGTAATGCCGCGCCGGTGGCCATCAGTAAAGGCACTGTGTGTTTTACGTGGTGATAAGCTTCGCGTAGGAAGGCGGTGTAATCGTGCAGGGAAATATCACCTTTAAACACCTGCTGAATGATAGGCGAACTGGTTAAATAAGCTCTTTCTGCCTGGGTTTCCTGCTCTAAACGGGTATATAAATTCATGCTGATTACTCCTCGCCTATACAATTTCTGGCGCGTACATAGTTTCGATAACAGACTGAAAATGCGAAACGGCTCTATCCCGTTTTAATTTGCCATTAGCGGTAAATAAGCCGGTATCGGCAGCAATTTCAGGCAGGGTTTGCCACGCCTGTAAGCGGGCATAGTCGGGCAGTTGTTTATTCACTGCCGCAAGGTATTGTTCAATCATTTGCGCGGTGACCGATTTATGGCGTGGTACCAGTAGTGCAGCGCAGTGCGGGCGCGCTTCGCCTACCACCAATACCTGGCTGAACAAGCCACCAGCCATCAGTTGACTCTCGATCCACTCTGGCGAGATGTTGCGCCCTAAAGAGGTGATGATGAGATTTTTTTTGCGACCAGCCACGTAGTAATAACCATCCTTTTTACTCACCAAATCGCCGGTTTTCACTTTTGATGGATAAAACGACTCAGGCTGATTCAGGTAGCCAAGAAAAATCGTCCCACTGGCCACCAGCTCACCGTTTTCAACCGTTAGGGTATTGTGACCAAGCGAGCGCCCTACGCTATCGGCACTTTCTGCACCAGGCAGATTGAGAGTATTTACCGAGACACATTCAGACAGGCCATAGCCCTGATAAACCGGCAAACCGACTTCTCGGGCTGTGGTTATCAAACCAGCGGGCACATGAGCGCCGCCCACCGCAATAAACGTTAATGACCGTGGTGGCTGCCAGCCATTACTGCAGGCGGTAACCAGCATCAATAAGAGCTCTGGCACCAGAATCAACGATTGAGGCTGAGCTTTGCTGATAGCACTTAGCATCGCCGCCGGGTCGGTTAACCTGGCGCCGGAAAAACCCAGCTCGTCACTACCGCAGATCACCACTGTGCCACCACAGATTAAAGGAGCGTACACACCAGCGATATTCTCCAGCAGGGTTGCCAAAGGTAACAGGCATTGATGGCGCACATGCGGCATCTTCAGCGCTGCATCCAAACTGGCAGCAACCCTGGCTTGCGAGACATTGCTCAGGCAGACGCCTTTAGGATTACCGGTAGAGCCGGAAGTAAAGGTAACTTTCCCAGTGCCGACGGGGACTTCTGGCAACATCGGGTTATCCCACAATGTTGCGTACAATTGATTAAACGGCGAAGACGTCGGCTGACCACCGGAAAACAATCTGGGTTGATCGGTGATAATGAGTTCAATACCGGCTTCGGCAAGCAGGTGTTGCCGCTGGGTCGCTGAAAAATAAGGTGGTACCGGAACCAGTAATTTATTTGCCCGCTGACAGGCCAAATCGCAAGTAATCCATTCGGCACTGTTATCGGCCAGCAATGCTATGCGTTCTGCAAAGTGCGAAGCCAACCAGTCAGCCACCTGACTCACCCGGTCATTCAACTCTGCATAAGTCAGACTGCCGCTTCGCCAGCTAAGCGCTTGCCTGGCTGGCCATTGTTGCCAGTTTTGCAAAATCATAACTGTGCTCCCAATTGTGCCGAGAACGCCGGAGCCAGAGGCGCAAACTGCTCATAGCCGGTGCGTAATTTCGGGTTGTCCAGGGTTAACTGAATAATATCGGCGACCTTGGCTGCCACGACTTTAGGTCCTGTTTGGTAATAGGTACCCCAATTTTGTTTTGGCTCACCTAACCGGGTTTCATCGGCGTCTGTAAGGTAATGCAGAGCCAGGCCGCCATGTTCCATCATTCTTTGTAGTCGGGTAGTGGCAGTAAACACCAATACTGAAATATGCTGCTGAAATAATCCCATGGCGGTGAGCAATAACAACGGCATGGTATAGCGGGAAGATTTGCTGTAGAGATTACCGATTTCGGCCAGTCGATGGCGCGGACAATGGATGCCATTATCGCTTAGTGCCTGCTCCAAAGAGTCAGGGAAATAGGTTTCCACAAACATTTTTTCATTGCCGGTACGAATGCCCAGTGCGGCTTCGATGTTGTTACCTCCGAGGGCAACCAGCACGGGCATAAATTCGGTAATGTCTGCCTGATAGGCCTGGTTAAAGCCTTTAGCAATATGGTTTTCAATGGTTTTTCTCTTTGTGCTTTGCTGATTGACTACCTGTAACGTTGGTAAGCTGGCAGCAGGCACCACAGTCGAGCCTTTACGCGGAACACGCAGGCGTGATAATTGTTCTGAAACAGGTTGGATGGTACTCAACATAACTTCGTCTCATTGGGTGACTGTTGAGCGAAATTATGAACTGTCAATATTAAGCGAACCTTAAGTGCCCAAAAATCTACAGATTTTTGGGCACTCCGGAAACGTCTACGTTATCCGGATCTCCTTAAAAGCTTGTCTCACCAATAAAAATCAGCGGGTTTGCCTTGGCTCTTTTTATATAACACCAACGGGTTAGCCATCCGAATCCGGCTAAAACTGCTGACGAGATCTGCCGTTCCGCGCAAATTAAGCGACAAACTCAATCCGCAATGCCGGACTTTTAATCACAGAGCAACTTGGGAAATGTGTGGACGCCGGAATGGCGTTCAATGGAATGGGCGAGTTGACCCGTGTTGATATAACTGGCCATGTACTGATTGATGACTGGCAGCAGATCTTGCCTTCCGGGCCGGAGGACAAGCACCAGATCAACACTACTGATCACATTGGGAGACTGATAAAACTCATTGTCGCAGAATTGTCGTTTATTGAGCACCGACAACGCGTTTTGTTCGCTCATAATGGCATAATCACAACGGCCTTTGGTGAGCATAAGCGCCATCAGTGTCTGGCTGGCCGAGTTTACACGAATCAGTGGGTGCTGTTCACTTTCAAAAGCCGTCTGTAACACCGGATATTTAAACCCAAGGCGGGTACAAACCAACTCTCCGCTACTCTCAGCCAACTCAAATGGCCCGTCAAAAGCGGTTGTTGCGTACAGATAGCTATCATGCTGTAGCAGCGGATTGCTGAAGATAAATCCCTTGGGGTCGTCCAGCCATTCCTCGCCAGAAAGAAACATATCGGCCTTACCCTGGCGCAGGAATAACTCGTTGCGGGCGCGGCTGGAATCAAGGTAAGTGACCCGCAGGTTTGCCTTGTCGGCAAAACTGTTAAAAAAGTCCACAACCACACCCTGATAGGACTGACTTTGCGTATCAAAATACAGATAGGGCGGTGAGCCGGGCGAATTAATCGCAAAGATGATCTCTTGCGTCGGCGGTAAGGCCACTGCACGACCGGCAGAGAATACACTGCTTAGAAGTAAGAGTATGCAATAGGAAATTAACCGCATTGTGCTAATTTTTCTGCCTCATCTGCCAAAGCAACCTTATGCTGCCTGAAAACCATCTCAGAGTATACCTCAGGGCCTCTCTGCACGCTAACACCAATATAATGTGCGGACTGTTTCCCCATGATGCAGTACCTATGGTATTTAGCTATTTATAGTGGCAAGTTGATACTCGTTAATAATGACAAAGAGTTGAATTTCACTGATCGTTTAGCGCCTCAAGCAATTTCTGGCCTACTCAGGTGAACACCTCTTAATCCATAAACTAAGTCAGGCTGCGTATACAGTAATGGTCAGGAGCAACCATCAGTGCAGCACGCCACAAGAGATGTTGGCATTGCAATTGGGGTTTACCGGTATGGATGGCGGTACAATTTATATTTTGCGCACTACAGTCTTGCTAACTCAAGCGGCTATTTTCAGGCATTGCCACGCATCTGGCGGGAGCCTGGCCGCCCAAGACAGCCAGCCAAACACCATTGCCAGTAGCGTAGCGACGATATACATCAAGGGTGTAGCGATTTACTAAAACTCGTATTCCATGGCCATACGCAGCGTATGGTCTTTACTGTCACCGTTGAGTCCGGCAATAAACGCCAGCTCCCATTTAAGCTGCTTTTGTTTATCAAAGCGTTTGATACCCATAAAGGCCGGGCCCACGCCAATAAAATCCTCGGCCGCGTAAAATTCTACCGCAGGCTGAATTTCAGGGATCCAGCGATAGCGAAATTTCATTTTAAACTCGCTTTCAAACTCAGACTCGATGGTGTCTCCCCATTCGTACACCAACAGCACGTTGGTAGTTAAGCTGAAGCGGCCCAGTTCCTTTTCGGTAAGCACGCCGCCTTTGAACTCCCAGTCATTGCTAGCGTTTTGCTTTTCCAGTTCGAATAACAGACCCCAGTCAGCCCAGTACTGACCCTGCTCGGTAAGCATAGAGCGCAGTTCCAGCTCGTAACCGGCCACGCCAAAATCCCCCGACTCATCGCGGGAGCCAACAATATAGGCTTCCAGAATGGTGTACTCCGATAAAGCATGCCCAAAAGAAATTCGTTGCATGAGGATATTGCCATCTTCCTCACTTTGCCTGGAGGTCAGGCGCCATTCCACTTCCCGTTCGAAGGGCAAAACGTAAGGGTGATAAACCCGATCCACGGTAAAACTGTCGGCCAGTACTTTGCCCGGCAAAAGCAGTAAGAGGGCGATAGCCAGATATAATCTCATTTCAAATCCCCGGTTAGCTGACGCTTGCCAATAAGCAACGAATACAGATAGCAATACATCACAGGAAACAGCACTGCAGCCAGATAAATCAACATGTAAGCACCGGTAGGCGTGGCTTCGTAGCCATTTAATACATTTAAGAAGTGGCCGTACTCGCTGTCGTCTGCCACCCAGCCAGACGTATCCCATAAACGGTTTTGATTTGGCAGTAAATTAATTTGCTCCAGTAACATGGCGATACCAGCTATCTGACCGGCAAAAAATACCGTCAGGACTGCCAGCTTAATTAATTGAATACGAATGGCAGCGACTGCGACATAGAGCAGTACCCCCACGCTCAGGCTGATCCCAAGCCCAATGACATTGCCCAGAATGAGTGACGTACCGGCATCGGATGCCGACCAATAGGCAAGTAAATAAATAATAAAATGGATCACGTTAATAAACGTAATGCCAACCATCAGCAAGGCACTTAACCACTGCGTTGAAGAGGTATTGCCCTGATATTGCCGGCGGACAAACTCTCCCAACCCGCTTAGCATAACAACCAGCACCAGCGTTTTAATGAGCTCCAGACCGCCCCCCTCAAACCATTCAGAAACGACGGATAAATTGAAATACAATCCCACAGCCATCAGAAAACCCGCCAGTGTGCCGCCAAGCAGATAACGCGCATTTCCCCCCTGCTGAGCCAGTAAAAAGCTGAACAACAGAAATACGGGCAAGGTGTCACGAATAAACAGGATCACGGTGTTAATCAGCATCCGTTGCCTCCTTGTCGCCTACAATGACATAGCCCAATGCGGAATTCGGGTGCAATTCACCAAAAAACTTATAGCGGCCATTTGGCAATGGGCCAACGAAAATAGTGCCTTTGCTGTGGCCAAAAATCACCTTCTCGCGGTTAAGATCAAAACTATCAATTTCCTCTGGCGAGGGATCATGGTTAATAAATACCAGACGCACTTTCTTACCTTCCGGAATGCGCACGGTTTGCGGAATAAACAGATGGTCACGAATTTCAATCACCACTTCTGGCAGCGCTGCCAACGCATGCAATGGCGCCAGTGTTAACAGGGTTAGCGTTATGGTTTGCAGAATCAGCTTCATGACTCAGTTACCTCAAAAGGTAAACTCACCGTCACTTTTAAGCCCCCCAGCACAGAATCATCGAGAGCAATTTTGCCATGATGCAAGGTGACAATTTGCCCAACGATGGCCAGACCCAGACCACTCCCCGTTGACTTGTACTTTTCATCTTTCTGGTCGCGGTAAAAGCGTTTAAGCACCTGGGTGCGCTCATGTGGTGCTATACCAGGGCCTGAGTCTTCCACCATAAAACACACCTGATTATCCTGACTCAACACCGTTACCTGAATGGCTGCGCTCTGAGGCGAATAGGCACTGGCGTTAGCAATCAGGTTTTGTAACATGGTGTACAGGGTAAATTCGGTGCTCATCAAAAATGCACTGTCGCCCTCAAGACTGATTTCCTGCTGTTTGCTTTCTATTTTGCTATAGAGGTCGGCAATCACATTTTGCGCCACAACAAAAGCGTCCACCTTACTTAATTGCAAGTGAAACATCTCCGGGCTGGTGCGACTCAGCAGTAAAATTTGATTCACTACGTGGATCATTCGATCGGTGTCCTGCTGTATGGCTTGCAGTTTACCCGCATCGTCATGGCGCTCTTTGGCCAGATTATGCAGGTTAATTTTCATTACGCTCAGTGGTGTGCGCAGCTCGTGGGCGGCATTGGAAGCAAACTGCTGTTCGCGCTCAAAGGCTTCATTAAGGCGCAGGAACATGGTGTTAAGGGTGTCCATCACCGGCTGCATTTCAGTCGGCACCTGGGGCAAAGACACCGGCGACAAATCCTTGCCCTGGCGGTTAGACAGTTTTGATGACAGTAACTTAAGGGGCTTTAACCCCAGACTCACCGATATGAAGACGATAAGCGCCAATATCGGTACCGCATAAATAAACGGCATAATGACCGATACCGTTAAAGCATCGGTTAACCCCACGCGGCTTTGTAACGGCTGCCCAACGATAACTGTAGTACCGTCTGTCAGAGTCTGTTTATAAACCCGCCAGCGCCGACCATCGAAGTTTTGCTCAGAAAAACCATCCGCGCCAATGGTGAGCGGCTCATCTGGCTGATTGGGCGAGTCGGTGATTAGTGTACCGTCGCGCCAGATCTGATACACCAGTTCACTGCTACCGAAGCCATCCATTTGCTGACCATTGCTCAGTGCTACCGAATACAACAGAGTGGTTAGCTCCTGATCCATAAACCGCGACGACATCGAGAGCGCTGCGCGATAACCATGGATCGCAGCACTGAAAATCACCAGGATCAGCGAGCTGATAAGCACCAGCGTTATCGTGCGCCGTATTGAGTGCAATCGTCAGGCTCCGTTAACAGGGATACTGTAGCCTACACCACGAATGGTTTTGATAAAGTTCTCCGGCAGCTTTTTACGCAAATGGTGGATGTGCACTTCGATAGTATTGCTTGAGACTTCGTCGCCCCATTCATATAACCGTGACTCCAGTTTTTGTTTGGGCTGAATACGCCCGCCGTTCTCCATTAACACCTTTAATAACATCAGCTCCCGTCGAGGCAGCGAAACAGCTTCTCCAGCCACGCTCAGCTCCAGCGTTTGTGTATTTAAGGCCACCTCACCAATTTTTACTATGGCAGTACTGGCCGTACCTAAACGACGCTCAAGGACACGCAAGCGGGCAAACAGTTCGTCCATATCAAAAGGCTTGGGTAAATAATCATCAGCACCAGCGTCTAAACCCAGTATTTTATCGGTCACTTTATCCCGGGCGGTCAGAATGATCACCGGCATGTCTTTCACTTTGTGGCGAATCTGGCGCAGCACTTCCAGCCCATCCATATCCGGCAGGCCAAGATCGAGGATTACAATATCGGTTTGCTCTGCCGCCAGCATTGCCAGCGCCTCACTGCCGCGATAAACACAGTCCACCACATAACTGGCGTCCCGCAGCGATTTACTCAGCGCGGCCGAGAGCGGCTGGTCATCTTCAACAAGAAGTATTCGCATGTTATTGATAACGTGAAATTTAAGTTAACCCCAGTATAGCAGTTAAATCTTAAGCAAACCTTAAGGGAAATTGCAGCATAGCAATGCTTATACCCGCAGTTCGCCAGTCACCTACAGGGGGTAAGAAAGAATAAAACAGGCACCCCCCAGCGAGTTGCTGGAAATCACCGATACCGTCCCTGCGTGCCAGAGCTGAATTCGTTTTACAATGGCCAGCCCTAAACCGGCGCCGCCAGCATAACGTACGCGGCTGTTGTCAGGCCTGAAAAACGGTTCAAAAATACGCGCGGCCTGGGCGGGTTCTACGCCGGTACCGTCGTCGTTTACGGCAATGTTTATCGCAGTATCGGTTTGATAAACTTCAATAATAATCTGCGACTTAGCATGGCGGATAGCATTATTCAGCAGGTTAATAACAGCCCGCTCTATAAAGTGACCATCCCCACGCACGGTAAATTCGTTACCACTCACCAACAAGGTCTTACTGGTGGTTAGTGCTAACCTGGCCACCACATCACTACACAATGTTGTAATTGGAATATCGGCAATATTCAGTTCAGGGGTCATGGCATCGTACTGGGTATAATCCAGCATTTCCTGCACTAACCCCTCAAGTTCGTCCAGATCGGCTTGTATACCTCGCCAGGCCTGGCTGTCTGGCTCGGGTTTCATTTCCAGGGCAAATTTTAATCTGGCAATAGGCGTTCTGAATTCATGCGCCACAGCGCCGGTCAGTTCCCGCTGATCGCGCAGCAAGCCGTGCACCCGCTCGCTAAGCATATTGAGTTTATTCGAAATAGGCTGGATGACAGAACGCTTCTTCAGCGTAATCGATACGTTTTCGCTGTCCTGCCCCAGGTGATCCACCCTGCGGGTGAGATAGGCCAGATCGCGCCACAGCGGCCATAACCAGATTGCCAGCATCACACCCAGCAACAGCAGGAACGCCGAAAGATAGATCAGTAAATAGGGCCTGGACACTTCGGTAAACGGCAACGAAAGCACAATCAAACGGCGTTCACTGGCCGGTATATAAATGAACCTTGCAGTGTCGGTATACAAGGTTACGGGCAAGCCGGCCTCCAGGTCGGCTTGCTCCGCAGCAGACCAGTTAATCGCCGCACTGTCTTTCAGCTTGTAATCGATACCCGCCTGGCGGAGTGTTGCCAGCAGTTGCTTTTGATCTTTTAATGTCAACGGCAATAAGGCCTTTGCCAACACCATGTCGGCCGGCTCGCGGTAATCTTCGTCAGGCCAAATCAGTTCGAGCGTGCTGCTGATAAGTACCAGAGAGACCGCCATAAACAGGTAAAAGCTCACGAACAGGCGGGTCATTCGTCACTCCATGCATCCGCCACAAAAAAGAATCCCTTGCCCCAGATAGTTTTGATGCGGTAAGGGTTTTGCGGATTGTCTTTGAGTTTTTTACGCAAGCGCGACACCCTGACGTCAGCCGAACGGTCGAGACCATCGTATTCACGCCCAATTAGCTCCTTATACAGGTTAGTTCGCTCTACCAGCTGAGAGGCGTTATCAGCCAGTAAACACAGCAGGTCGAATTCGTGGCTGGTTAAAGTGATATCCTCGCCGCCCAGATTGACTCTGCGCGACAGCTTGTCAATGCTCAACTTGCCAAAAGTCACTACCGAGCCACTTTGAACCGGCGCTTCAGCCGAGGCGGCGCGACGCATCAGGGCATTCAGCCTGGCCAGTAGCACCCGCGGTTCCACCGGCTTAACCACATAATCGTCAGCGCCTATTTCCAGTCCCAGCACCTGATCAAAGCTCTCACTTTTCGCCGTCATAAACAGCAGCGGCCCGGTATAAAATTGACGTAATCGATTGCATAAGTTAAAGCCATCATCCCCCGGTAGCATGACGTCCAGAATAATGGCATCCGGTGGTGCATCCTTCACTCGCTCTACGAGCCCTTCACCATCGGCAAACCGGTCCACGCTAAAATCATTGGCCGTCAGGTACTGACTAACCAGCTCAGCCAGTCTTTCATCGTCTTCAACCAGGATAAGCGACTTCATCAGAATAAACTCCAGGGATTTTTAACGCGGCGTCTGAGCATCGAAGCGCTGCGATAACGCAGTGTGAGTATTACCGAAGCCTGGTACGTATTGCTTTCTCTCACCAGGCTAAGCTCTGACTCTTCTTTTAACCTAACCTTCACAGCACCTGGCATGCCACTATGAGGCCAGCACCCCAGCGGCTCGGTGTTCAGCGTCAGGCAATATCTGTCGTCAGGAAGCGGTGGATAGTGCAGCGTGACTGACATAACACATTCATCGCCTTGTTCTGCAGCGATACACTCACTGGGCGTGGCTGAAAAGGCGTCGTCCTCAGCTTCTGCCGGCATTAACAATGCCCCTGAGAGCAGCAGAAGTAAGCAGAATAAACGCACCCAAACCCCTTAAAACTGATAGCCGAAGCCAATGAAACCACTGGCAACGTAGTCTTTAGACACCAGCGGGCTGTCGGTCATGCCGCTGCCCAGGGTGGATAACTGCACCCGGCCCACCCAGCGCCAGTGCTTGCTTAAAGATTTATTGAGTAGCAGCCCGACACTGGTTTGCAGGGCATGGTCTGCGGCGTACCACAGGCTGCTATTAGCCGTATCCTCACCATCTATACCGTAATAATAATCTATCAGCTTCTCGCTCTTGTAGGTCACTGAAGCATTAGCGGCAAAGCGCCAGTCGTCCCACTGCCAGCGGTACTGGTATTTTAGTTGTGCATAATACCCCTGATGTACGCCGAGCGGGTCGCCGGCTACCGCAGCAGATAACAGGCTGTCGGAGCCATTCCAGTTGACTCTGAAACCAGCATCAGCGGTCCACTTTCGGCTGCTGATGTCGTTGATAGATATTGAATCCCGGGGGGCGGGGGATTCACCGTCACTATCGCCGGGTTGCAACGGGCTGCCAATAACATCCGCCGCGCTGGTATTAACAGACAAAACGATATTTGCCGGGTGCCAGAACGCAAAGTAGGAACGCTCTCGGTTCGCTCTCACGAACAATTCGGTGGTTACATCACTGCGCAATAGCCACTGATAGCCAACCTCACCGTTGTCGAAATAAGCATTTTCGCCATACCAGGCTACATCGGGTAAAACCACCAGCGGGATAGGATCGCCATCGACCAGTGGATTGGTTCTGGCGCCAATGCCCACCGCGATGCCTAATTTCCAGGAGTTGGGTGCTATGCAGGCATCGTCACTCTCACAGGCCCACGCAATGCCGTGGCCTGACAGCCACAGCAATAAACAGCACAGCAAAGGGATCCGCACACCATAGCTCCGGCAGGTTATTCAGATTTTTAAGATTATCAAACCCTGAGAGCCTGCACAGCACCCGATTACAAATTGTCACATTTCTACATAGTTTGGATCGGATTATTCCTTAAACAAGCACTAGGGTAGTAATCAACCTCACCGCTTAAAAGGACATGGATATGAACCTGAAGCAAAAAACCGACCTGATGTGGAAGTGCCTGGCTGTAGCGATATTTTCAACCTGTACAATTACCGCCTGCAGCAACGACGGTAACGAGAGTCCGCCGACGCTCAGCTACATGACAGCGACGGACTCAGCCTTAACCACTGCGCAACAGGTCAGTGCCGAACGCTATGTTAAAAATGGCATCTATCTGATGAAAAAATCGCAGGCAACGGCGGTGGAGAGAGCCGCCGATGATACTGCGGCGCCGGCCAGCTTTTCGACCACCAACACCCAGATTGCCGGTGTCGATGAGGCGGACCGTATTGAATACAACGGTGACTATCTGTTTGTGGCCGATTTACCGGTGTGGACCGCGGACCACGGAGAAGTCAAAAAAGTGCACATTCTGGCGCGCCAGAACGATTATTCTTTAACCGAAGCCGCGACAATATCATTGCAGGACAACCTTAACGTAGCGGGCATGTACCTGTATGAAGATACCCTCGGCGTGGTTAGTCACTCTTTCCAGTATTACGCCATGGCCGATATTCTGGTCGACTCAAGCCCCTGGCAACAACCAGAGAACGATACATATATTGATATTTACGGCGTCGCCGACCCTGCCAATCCCAGTTCTGTGAGTAACATTCGTATTGATGGCGGTCTGATTAACTCTCGACGTATCGACAACCATTTGTTTATCGCCACGCAGTTTGTGCCTAATCTGGAAGACTTGCCTCATGCCGGCACCAGCAACCGCAGCCTGGTTGATCTGTACAACGCAATCCAGGCAAAAGACAGCAGTGAGCTGGTTCCCAAAATCACCATTAACGGCCAAACCAGTGATCTTTATCAGTTAACTGATTGCTTGTTACCCCAGCGTGCCACTAAACAGAATGGTCATACGCAAATGGTTAGCGTGGTTAAAATTAATTTGGATAACCCTATGGATTATTCCTCGCTGTGCATGCTGACCGAAGCCCATGGCCTGTTCGCCTCGGCCGATCACCTGTATTTACATGCCAGTAGCGAAGAAAAAACGGTTGTGCATAAAGTCGCTCTGGGCAATGAGATCCGCTATCAGGCAACTGCCAGTGTGGTAGGCACTCTGGGTCGGCAAAGTTCAGCGCAATTCCGACTGGCTGAGCGCGACGGCAAATTACTGGCTGTGACTACAGTGGGCGCCTGGTCACAGGATCCCGAGCATATGCTGCATATCCTTGAGCAACAGGGCAGTGAGCTGGTAGAAATTGCCACCCTGCCCAACGAATCTCAACCCGCGCCCATTGGTAAGCCAGGTGAAGCCATTTATGCGGTGCGCTTTTTTGAAGACAGAGCCTTTATCGTTACCTTTGAACAGATTGACCCCTTGTACGTGATTGACTTAACGGACCTTTACGCGCCAATGGTTGCCGGCGAACTGGAGATACCAGGCTTTTCCAGCTACCTGCATCCCATGGAAAACGGGCTGTTACTGGGCGTAGGCCAACAGGTCAGGAATGATGCGATCCCCGTAAGCGGCAGCACCCCGCTGGAAACCCCCATTGAGGAAGGCATGAAAGTCAGTTTATTTGATGTACTCGACCCGGCCAATCCGGTGGTACTGGGTGAATTTGTCTGGCCGCAAGCCTATACCCCGGTGGAATACGACCACCGCTCACTGTCGGTGCTGAAAACGGAGTCCGGCTACCAGTTTGCACTACCCTCACAAACCTGGGGGTTCGACGACTCCGGTTACTGGTTTACCCATAATGCCTTGCAGACGCTGGAGGTCAATGAAGCAGATCGGACGCTGAGCCTTATTGATTCGATAACTCCGACAACAGAGGACGACTATTACATTGGCAGCTATGAGGATCGCAGCGTGTTGCACAATGGCCATATTTATTATCTTCGCGGTAACCTGGTTTATCACGCGCTATGGCAACCAGATGCCGTGGTTGACGGGCCTTACTGATTGCTTTCAAAATTCACTGGTGCAAGGTTGGTAAAGTGCAAATTTCTGGCACTTTGCCGACCTTTTTTAACGGTAACCCGTTATCCTTTACTGGTAAGCGACCATAGATTTTCAACGGCTGGGACTTTACCTTTTAAGCCGCCTTTCAGCGCTTCACTGTGCAGTAGCGTTATTGCGCAGTACTTACCATAGTTTTGCTGGATTTCTTCACTGGGAATGGCAAAAGGCGGGCCGCCTATTAATGATTGATCGTACTCGAAAGTCACCAACAGCTGTTTTGCGCCGGGAGTAAGTGAACACAAGCGCTGACTGTATTGCTTACGCATATCCTGGGGCAGGGCCACCAACGCGGCGCGATCGTAAACCACATCAATGGTGCCCAGTTGTTCAGGAGTAAGCGCAAAAAAGTCGCCACAGTAAAGAGTGATATCCGGTGCCGTATATCGCATTAATTTGCCACATTCTTCAATCACCGGTGTAACGCCAAGGCTCTCGAAATACTGGCTTACGGCCAGTTGGCTTAGCTCAACGCCCACCACTTCGCAACCACGTTCGAGCAAAAACGTCATATCGTTGGATTTACCGCAAAGCGGGACAAACACCCGGCATCCATCGCCTATGCCGAATTTATCGGCAAAGCCTGCCAGCATTGGGTGGATATCGCTCTGATGAAAGCCTATCTCACCTTTTTCCCACTTGTCATGCCAGAACGTATGTTCCATGGCCACTCCTCATTAACCACAACCAAACTGCTAACTGCACAAGACGCTAACGGCTGTTAGCTATCCAGCGCAAAAGGGCGGCGCTGCAAATAATCGCAGGCAACGTCCATTTTATACAGAATACGGGTGGCCTCAAGATTTAGCGCATCATGCATCTGCATACGTTGCTGTTCGTAGTCTTCACTCATGCTGTTGGCTGCGGCCTGTTCCCAGGTAGCCTTATCGGGCCACTGAGCATAGGCAATCCAGCGCCCTTCTTCATCCTTATGCAAGCGTGAGCCAAGGCTGCCATGAAACAGGTAAATGCCCTGAGTTACTTTCGGCCAGGCGCGCAGAAAAACTGCTTCCTTACCGGTTTTGGGAACGAACTCAAACATAACAATAAACATGGCTTCTCCTGTTTAACCAGCGCTTAGTGCTGCGACCTGCATCACCTTTCGTTTATTGCGACGTGCAGACCACATAGCCCACACGGCAACGGCGAGCAACGGCAAATTAATTTGTAATGCTGCCACAGAAAATGCGGCAGTGCCAAAGCGCACCAGATACACCAGCCAGAACAAAGCAATCACTACTGCCAGCAGTTGCTTATACAAGGGCACAATTCGCGCTTCGTCATTAAGGCGTAACGCCACACCGGCAAGCACAGCCATTGCCACCCAGAATAGCAGGGTAGGTGAGAGTGCCACCGCAAAATAGCTCACCGCACTAGCCACCAACGCTACGGGTGTACCCCACACAAATGCTGGCCAGAGCAGATTAAGTGCGTCGCGGGTCTGGCGCTTCTTGAGCCAGATATTCATGCCGGTGGCAGACACCACAGTCAGCATCATGCCCAGTATAATGTAGAGTATCTTTACGGGCATGCCGATAAAGTCACCAAAATGGATGCGGAAAACGGAATACAGGGTTTGCATGCCGCCGTCACCATCAGAGTACCCGGCTTTACCTAAATAGTTGCCGGCCGAATCATAGCGGTAGTTTTCTGAGTAAATCAGGCGCTCAGGGGTTTTCACAAAAAACTCCAGAAACTGCTGCGGTGTATGGGGTTCGTGCACCGTAAAGAACAGCAAATTGCCTTCGGTATTTACCCGGCCCTGCAGATCGCGCATGGCGGTGCCGATGTCAGGCGGGGCAATCTCTTGCACCAGCTCAGGCTCCGGCGTAAAAGCGCGGTCGTACACTGCCTGGGTATCACCATCGTAGAACGCCTGGGCAATGAGGGTTACAAACACCCCGGCCAGGCCAAAATAGGCACCGGTGATTGCTATCATAAGATCAAACGGCGTGCCCCATACACTCAGGCGATTGTGCAGATCGATGTTTTCCTTCAGCCCGTCGCCCCCATAACGAAACTTAAAGGCGTCTTTGATAATTCGGGGATGCGCCATTAAGCCCGATACAATCAACGCGCACAATAAGGCGCCACAGGCACTCACCAGGATCATGCCAAACGAATGAGGCAGGTGCAGGTACAAATGCAAATCCACCAGCATCCGCGACCAGGTAACATTTTCCTGCTCAATAAGTGTGCCCTGATCATCCACAAAGTGAGCCCGGTGATCATCCTCCATCACCAGCCGCGGGATGCCGGTACCAGGGAACACAAAATAGTAGTGATGGGTGTCATCATTGTATTGCTCTGTAAAGCTGGTATAGGCGCGCTCCACCTGTTCGATAGTGTAGCTTGTTGTTTCCGGGATGTTAGGTTGCTCCCAGCGCTCAAACTCTTTATGCAATACGGCAATGGTGCCGGATAAACAAATCAGGAACATCACCGCGCTAACAACGAGCCCCAGCCAGGTGTGAGACTGCAGCGAGCGTTTTGCCAGACTGCCTGCAGAAACCGGTTTAGCCATGAGCACCTCCAAATAACCACAAGCCAGCCACAACCGCTGCGCCTGAAGATATAGCAATATGCAGCCACTTACGCGATGACAGCCCATACCAGTAAGCCAACAGGCCCCACAACACTGGCATCACCAGCACACCAATAGCCATTTGCTTGGGCTCCGAGACAGGCAGCTGATACACCACGGCGATCATAATGAGCGCACAGATAAACAGCTGCCCGGGTAAGACGTACAGAATATGCCCGGTTTGCAGGGCAATCTGGCGCGGGGCAAGTCGCCATTGATGCGCCGGCTTAATACGCGCTGTAGATTGACGTTGGGGGTTGGCTTCAACCGCGATAGCGGCCCACACGGTCAGCGCAGGCAAGCACAAGCCAATGGTCAGGCCATATTCCACGCCGAGGACCAAATACCAACAATACACACTGCCAGCCGCGGCTAACCAGCCCAACCAGGCATACACCGCTGAACTGTTACGCCAGCTAAGGTAGATACCACCGGCCGCCACGGTTGACCCAACCAAAGCCAGAAAACTTTCTAAAATCATAAACCTTACTTATTATTTTCAGCTGATGCAGCGTTTAGCACGTTAGTGCCTGATTAACCGCTATTACACCGTTTGATTTTGTCAGGCAGAGGCCTGACCCTAAAACGCAAATAAGAATAATTTACATTTACAAAAAGATCAATCTGCACAAAGCGATCTGTTTCAGGCTTACTGTCATATCAATTTGTAACGGAACTCCACCATATTAAGGAAACACCATGACATCCCCTTACGCTTCTAAAACCAGTGTTAGTCAGCTGTTACTGGCTTATGTCACGATGCTGCTGGTGTTTGGCGTGCTCGATGGTGTGTGGCTGGGCGTGGTGGCAAATCAATGGTATTTCGGCAGTCTTTCCGGCTTGTTGCGCGACCCTTTTATCACCTGGCCCTGGCTGGTGTTTTATATTGGCTATTGCGCGGCGGGTTTATATCTGGCGGTGCTCCCGGCCAGACAAAACCTGGCCAAAGCGTTTCTCAATGGTGCTGTAGTGGGTGCCACGGCTTATGGTGCCTATAACCTTACCAATTATTCCATCGTCGCCGACTGGCCGTTACCCATCACCCTGATAGACTGGACCTGGGGCACTGTCGCTACCGCCTTAGTCAGCACCAGCGGCGCACTGGCTATAAAACTTAAGGATTAGCCGCAAGCAGGGTCTGTCACGCTATAACTGCCTGAAATCGTGATACACTACGCAGGTATTTCATTAAACAGGACACCCAATTCATGACTTGGATGCGTCAGGCTTTGCTTAACGTGTTTCGTCTACCGGTTAAGTGGCTGGTGAAAACCAACAGTATTCCTTCTGATGTTGAGAGTGAACTCGGCATCGATAAATCACGCCCCATTATTTATTTGCTGCCATCCGATTCGGTCACCGATCAGCTGGCACTGCAAATGTCCGCGCAGAAGATGGGTCTGCCTGACCCCGTTGAACCGGTGACGCTGGCAAATAAAAGCTATCCGGGCAGCCTGTTCCTGCGTCGTACTGAAGCACTGCTGCGCAAACGCAATCAAAACACTGATTTTGAGCCGGTTTTTACCGACTTGTTTCATTTGCACCGCGATCACAGCGACCTCGACGTTCAGGTGGTGCCGGTATTTATCACCTGGGGCAGAGCACCAGGCAAAGGCAAACCGGGGCTGGCGGATTTACTCACCCTGTCAGCCGCGCCAAGTTGGTTACGCAAATTCTTTATCGTGTTGTTTTTGGGTCGCGACACCTTTATCAGTTACAGTCAGGCGGTGTCATCACGGGCAATGGCCGATCAGCACAGTACCGATGAAAAGCTGGCCCATAAGCTTTCACGTGTAGCAAGCACTCACTTTCATCGTAAACGCCAGGCCATGACAGGCCCAACCCTGCTGGAACGTCAGGAGCTGAACAATGCAGTGCTCGGCTCCGAAATGGTTCGCAATGCCATTGGCGAAGAGATGCGCGCTAAAAAGCTCAGTGCCGACGAGGCACGCCAGGTCGCTGCAGGCTACCTGACTGAAATTGCCGCAGATTATCGGGAAGGGCTGATCCGCTTTGGTGATCGCCTGTTAACCCGTATCTGGAACAAAATTTATAACGGTATCAGTGTTGGTCACGCCAACCGTATTCGTGAACTGGCCAATAATGGCCACGAAATCATCTACGTGCCCTGCCATCGTAGTCATATGGACTACCTGTTGCTGACCTACGTGATATACCATGAAGGCCTGGTCACACCGCATATCGCGGCAGGTATTAACCTTAACTTCTGGCCGGTAGGCGGTATTTTCCGGCGCGGCGGGGCGTTTTTCCTGCGCCGCAGCTTTGCCGGTAACAAGCTCTACACCGCCGTATTCCGCGAGTATCTGGAATTACTGTTTAAAAAAGGCTACGCGGTTAAGTATTACCCGGAAGGCGGCCGCAGCCGCACCGGACGCCTGATCCCACCGAAAACCGGCATGCTGGCCATGACCATTCAGGCCGCGGTTAAAGGCGTCAACCGTCCAATCAGTCTGGTACCTGTGTACATTGGCTATGAAAACGTCATGGAAGTGAAGAGCTACCTGAGCGAGCTGAAGGGCGGCGCGAAAAAGAAAGAGTCCAACTGGCAGGTATTTTCAGCCATTAAAAAACTCAAGAATTACGGTCATGGCTTTGTGAATTTCGGCGAGCCACTGCCGCTTAATCAATTTCTCGACAATAAAGCCCCTGATTGGCGTCAAAGTCAGACCTTAAACCCCGAGAAAAAACCCGCCTGGTTAACCCCCACGGTTAATGGCCTGGCCAATGAGTTAATGACCCGGGTAAATAGTGCGGCTGCGATTAATGGTATGGCGCTTACCGCGTTGTGCCTGCTGGCGTCAAAAACCCAGACCATGAGTAAAACGGAGCTGGCCCAGGCGATGCGCGATTATCTCGCCCTGTTTGAGCTGGCCCCGTACAGCGCTAATGCCACTTTGCCCAAAGATGATGCCGACGCCCTGCTCGATCACACTTTATCGTTAAAACGGTTGCAGGTAAGCGAAGATAATTACGGCACACTGATTAGCCCGATGCCGGATAATGCGGTGTTTTTAACCTACTACCGGAATAATATTATTCACCTGTTCGCCCTGCCGGGCATTGTTATGACGGCCATTTTTGCCCATGGCAAACTGGAGAAAAACACCATTCTGCAGCTAATTGCGGCGCTCTACCCGCTGCTGCAGCGTGAATTATTCCTGCACCTTTCGCAGGATGAAGCGCTGGCCTACACCGCGCAGCTGATTGATGCTTTCAAACAAACCGGCATGTTGCAGCAAAAAGGGCGTTATCTGGCGTTGCCGGAAGCCGACAGCGAACAATTCCATTCAAGCTGGTTGCTGAGTCGCTGCATGCAGGAAACCCTGCAGCGTTACGCAGTAGTGCTGACCATTCTTAAACGCGACAAATCGATTAGCCGTAATGCCCTGGAGCGGGAAAGCAAAACCGTGGCCGAGCGTTTATCCAAACTTTACGGCATGCACTCGCCGGAGTTTTACGATAAAAATGTGCTGTCGAGCTTTATCAGCGCCTTACGGGATAATCACTGGCTGGATGCAGACGAAGACGGCAGCCTGAAGTATTCCGAGGAAGCCTCGGCCCTGCGTAAAGATATCATGGCGTTAGTCTGGCCGGAGATAGTGCAGCATTTACAACAGGATATTCTTCAGGCCGACAGGGAAGCAGGCACCGATGAAAAAGTTTGATCTTGAATTACTCAGTGAACTAAGAACCCGGGCAGAAGCCAGCCCGCGCCGTCGCGCTCACCATAATGTGCATGACGACTACCAGCAGCCGGTACAGCGCCTGTTTGTGTGTATGCTGCCAGACTCTTATGTCAGGCCTCATCGCCATAGCCAACCACATAAATGGGAGTTTTTTATGGTGGTAGACGGCTGTCTGGAGCTGCTGTTTTTTGACGATCACGGCGTGCTCACCGAGCGCGTTGCTCTGGGCCCTGGCAGTGATTGCCTGGGAGTGGAAATCCCGCCTAACACCTGGCATGCCACCGTGTGTAATCAGCCGGTTACTTTTGTTGAGGTAAAACAAGGCCCCTACGAAGTGACTGACGATAAAGACTTTGCCGACTGGGCGCCGGCCGAGGGCGACGACGCTGTTGCGGCTTTTCTGGCCAGTATGAAAATACTGCGGCCGGGGAACGTCTTGAGCTGAGGTTAATCAGTTGAAGGAGAAGGCAATGCAATCCTGGATCAGCGTAATACTGCTCGGGCTAATGATAGCCATATCACCGGTTCAGGCCAGCGCGGCCGATTATCCTGGCATCATTCGCATCGCTGAACTGGACATTGACCCGCAGCACCTGGATGAATACCTGGCCCTGTTAACCGAAGAAGCCGAGGCTTCGGTACGGCTTGAACCCGGCGTCATCGCTATATTTCCTATGGTACAGGAACAAAACCCCACCGCCGTGCGGATCCTGGAGATATACGCCAGTCAGCAGGCTTATGAGTCACACCTTCAAACTGGCCATTTTTTAAAGTATAAAAAGGCCACGTTACACATGGTAAAAGCGTTGCGGCTGATTGATATGCAGGCCATCGATGCTCGCACCATGTCAATACTGTTTAGCAAAATGGCAACGCCACCGCCAATGTTAATGTGCCCAGCTCACGGCGATCAAGAAAATGCTCAGCCTTCAGGGCATCCAGCGTTTCCAGCACCAACGGCGAGTCAGTGGGTACTGCGCTGCCCAGCATATATCGCTCGTAATGACTGTATACCCAGTATACCTTGCCGGGTGTCATCAGTTTGTAGACCAGAAATGTGTCGCGCAGCTCGGTAGTGTCGTAACCTTTTACCTCGCGCTGCCCTACTGCATACCTGACTTCATATTCAGTTTTGTTAGACATATAAGTCCTTAAATCAATTCGTTGCTATCGGGCCAGGAACCCGCCATCGACGGCGAGTACAAGCCCATTAATGTAGTTACTGGCGGCGCTGGCCAAAAAGACGGCCGCACCCTGTAAGTCTGAGGTTTCGCCCCAGCGCGCGGCTGGGATACGTTTGAGAATTTCACTGCTGCGCTCAGGATCGTCCTGCAATGCTTGAGTGTTGTCGGTGCGGATATAACCCGGCGCGATAGCATTGACCTGCACATTGTGCTGCCCACACTCGTTGGCAAGAGCCTTGGTTAAACCCGCTACCGCATGCTTACTGGCGGTATACGCTGGCACCGTGATGCCACCGCTGTAGCTGAGCATAGACGCAATATTAATAATTTTGCCCTGCTGACGTGCCACCATGTCTTTTCCGATTTGCTGACACAAAATAAAAGTGGCATCGAGGTTTACCTGCAACGAGTGCTGCCACTGTTCCAGTGGAAACTCTACCGCCGGACTGCGATAAATAGTGCCGCCATTGTTCACCAGCACATTCACCTCGCCGTATACGCCTTTGGCTTTTTCAGCCAGCGCCTGCACGGCCGTAACGTCTGACAAATCAGCAAACAGTTCTGTGGCCTCACCACCTGCATCGGTAATTTTGCTGACGGTGTCTGCACAACCGCCTTCACGACTACTGGCACAAATGACTTTCGCACCGGCACCCGCAAACCCTGTAGCCAGCGCCTGACCAATGCCACGACTGGCACCGGTTACTAAAGCAACCTTGTTGGTTAATCCAAAATCAGGGGAGGTCATATACCCGTTCTCCTGTCAGCTAACGTTCGCAAATGAGCCTATAGTGTGGTTGGCAGGCCTGAATTGAAGCAAGTAATCCATGGCGAAAGCGCCAAATACCGCAGGTTTGTTTCACATGTGAAACTCATTGAAAGGAAGCGATTGTACCCGCCGGTGAAAGTGAAGAATTTAGCGTAGTGATAGCGAAGGAATTGCCCAATGGTGCTAACAAGCGGCCATCACAGCCGACGGGCATATTTACAAATCCCGGCAGCCTTCCAGTGCGCTGTTAGCCTGGCTTTGGTTAGATCAATCGCCGAGTAGTTTCTGACGAATGTCCATCCACGCTTTACCAATATGATTCAGGCCGCGCTGATCGCGACCAATGCCCCAGAAATAATCATATTGTGAGGTTTCAATAATCAATCTGTCTTCGGTTGCAAACAGTGCTTCGCGGACTTCGTCATACATTTGTACTTTGGTGTACAAAGCGCGTTTCATCAGGATCGGCGCAGTGACTTTAAAGTCCGCGATTTTGCCACGAAACCAGGCCTGACCATAGGCATTGGCTTTCTCACCGCTCGGCAGCGCAACCACTTTACTGGCATGCCGGGCGCTGCGTAAGGTTTTGGCCTGAACATAATGTTCGCAGGTCAGCCAGTTCTGCTCATCCAGAAAAATGGGATGTGCCGAACACGTAGAAAGTGGGTTTGCACTATCGAACCGGGAAAACTGATACGCTTTCTCAATAACCAGGTTAGCAGTGAACACAATAATTCCTCAGGCAAAATGTAATCGTCAGGCAGTATATAGCGTTCTGAAGCCGTTGTAATTTTGTAATGAGTATGACCTAGCTTGCCGACTGCGGTTGCGGCGTGCCCTCTGCATCATACTCAACGGGGGCAAAGTGATACCAGCCTGCGTAGCTATATAGCAGGGCAATGCCGAGTACCAGCCAGTGGTACCACAAAAACGGCAGGTAATTCAGCGTGCTTACCCCCAGCGTAGTCGCCATAAAGATACCGCCGTCGGTCCAGGGGATCATTGGAGTAGTTACCGTTCCGCCGGATTCAACGTTGCGGGAAAGTACCCGTTTATCAATGCCCATCTGTTCATAGTTACGGGATGTTATGGTGCTGGCGGTCATTATCGATACATAGGCCGCGCCGCCGAGCGCATTACCTAAGATACCGCTAAGCATAGTGGAAAGCCCTAGGCGGCCGGTAGTGGTGGCCCAGTGTTGCAGGACATTACATACCGCCGTAAGCACACCAATAGACTCCATCAGTCCGCCCAGTCCCAGCGCCAGAATAACCAGCAGGATCACCGACAACATCGACGTAATACCGCCCCGATTGAGCAGGATTTGCAGGAACTCAACGTCGGTATCAATAAAATTGCCGTTATACAGACTGTCGAAAGCGCTCACCAAAGAGGCCTGTTCAAACAGCATTGCCCAGAGCACACCTAGCAATGCCCCTAGCCAGATAACCGGAAACGAGGGCAGGCGCATCATCAGTAAACCAATGACAATCAGCGCCGGTAACAACATATACCAGCCAATAGTGTAATGAACGGCAATGGCATCCATTACCTGCTGGGCGGTACCGGTACCACCATCATGATCAAACCCCAGGCCGACCAACAAAAATGCAATACAGGCAATGATGCAGGCAGGCACACTGACATACAGCATGGATTTAATGTGCGCAATAAGGTTTACCTGACACATGGAGGCGGTCATGACCGTGGTATCAGAAAGCGGCGAAAGCTTATCGCCAACGTAAGCCCCCGAAATGGCAGCACCGGCCACCAGCGCCGGAGGTAAATCAAAGCCAGCACCTATGCCCATCATGGCAATCCCCGCCGTGCCAGCCGTACCGAACGACGTACCGGTTGCCAGTGAGGTGATGGCACAAATAATAAACGCAGCAGGCAGAAACAGCGCCGGATCCATTACCGACAGACCCAGATAAATAATATTGGGCACAATTCCGCCAGCCATCCAGCTACCGATAAGTGCACCCACAGCGATCAAAATCATAATCGCATCCATGCCCTGAGTAACGCCTGCAATCACCCCTTTTTGCAAATGATGATAGTGATAACCAAGGTATTTCCCAAAGCCCATCACCACAAACCAGCAGCCAATAAAGGCCAGTTGAATGGGTAGGCCAAGTTGATGTACCGCCACAAAGATAATGGCCAGCAGCAGAAGGGTGAGAATGAGAATTTCGGTCAGTGAGGGCAATCGCGTTTTGTGCATGAAGATCCCGTGGCTGTGCTGCCATAACGCCGCGATAACGGTAGTTACTACGCCTGAATATTATTCTGTATACTTTTTATCCCACATAAGATTATGCATGTAAAGGAGATCGTCGAGAGACTATAAAAAATGGCGGGGGAAACTTCCCGCCATAGCTTAAAGGGCAAGCAAGGATTGGGATAACACAATTAAATCGGATAACAACTATCAGTCAGACTGATTAAGAAACGCCAGCACCTGTTGATGGTTGTGCTGTTGGGCGGCCGATAATGCGGCCTTTCTTTCGTGCGCCTTCAGCGCCATATCATTACCGGTGTAGCGAAAGTATCGGAGCATGGCAACGTCACCCTGCCTGGCCGCATCCTGATACAGTTGCGAGCGGGTTTTACTGGTCATAACCACCGATAAGCACAGTGGAATACAACATAACGTGGCAGTGAGTAATAAAAGTAACATCGCCGCCTCCTGTTAAGCCTCAGGAGACTGTTCTGTTTCCACGTTTTTGCATAGCTGATCGCCATAATAGTTATCGCGAAAATTACAGTCCCGTTGGGATTGCTCAGCATGGGTGGTGGGCTTGCGGTTTAGAAGGTGATTAATAATTTGCTGCATCAGACTTTCCTCAACATTTGTTCTGAGAGCAAAGTATGGCTGCCGACCAGAAAGATTTAAAACAATTAAAACTGATTAGTTTAATTTGTTTTTGTGATTACCTGGAAAGACGCTTCAATAATTCCTGATATGCCGCTGTATCCTGACTTTTCAGTTTAGCCAGATCGGCCTCTATGCTATCAACCAGCGTTTTATTTTTTAAATCTTCGATTTCCTTAGCCATGGCTCTTAGCGATTCCACCGCTGCTCCGGGCTCGCCATCGGCAAGTTCCAGTACAGCATTGGTGAGTTTGCCCAGTTGCTTACCATAGCTGGCCACTTTCGTGATCACCTGCTTCTCAAGGGCCGCATTACCAGCGATATTGAATTCATACTGAGGGGAAAACCAACTTGTCACCGGCGAAATATCTTTTACATCACCGCTTAACGGCATATTCCAGGCAAAGGGCGGAAAGGAAAAAGGGTTAAACATGTCACACTCCTTATGAACACTGATTGATATTAGTATAGAGTGGCGAGTCTAAATTGGCCAATTTTCAACCAGCCTGATTTCATCAGGCAAAAAAATACCCGGCTGATGCCGGGTACTTAAGATTATCTCGGAATTACTTGGGCTCTGATAAAAAGAACCGGTAAGCCGGGTTATCTGTGACATCCTGACAGGTATAGTTGAGCGCAGTAACGTGCTCATCAAAGGCTTTGCGGCTTTCTGGCGGAATATCAAACCCGGCCAGCACCAGGCCTTCTGCCGCCCCGTGGTTACGATAATGGAACAAGGTAATGTTCCAGCGTTCACCCAGGGTGTTGAGGAAGTTAAGCAAAGCGCCCGGGTATTCAGGAAACTCAAAGCTGAATACCACTTCGTTAAGAATAGTTGGCGGACGACCACCCACCATATGGCGCACGTGCAGTTTGGCTAATTCGTTATCAGAGAGATCAAAGCAATCGTAGCCTTTGTCACCCAGTTCAGCAGTGAGGGCTTCAAATTCGGCCTTGCCGCCCCGCAGTTTAATGCCAACAAAAATATGCGCTTCGGTCTGCGACGCATAGCGGTAATTAAACTCGGTGATGGTGCGGCCACCCAAACATTCACAAAACTGCTTAAAGGCACCCTGGCGCTCAGGGATCTTAACCGCGAATACCGCCTCTTTTTGCTCACCTAACTCACAACGTTCAGACACATATCGCAGAGTATGGAAATTGGTGTTTGAGCCACACAATATGCCACCCAGCTTTTTGCCCTGAATGTCGTTTTGCTTCACATACTTGCGAATCGCTGCTACCGACATCGCACCAGCCGGTTCAGCAATCACGCGGGTATCGTCGAAGATGTCTTTAATGGCACCGCAGATCTCATCGTTGGTGACCGTCATGATCTCATCGACGTACTGATTACACAGGCGGAAGGTCTCACTGCCCATCAGTTTAACGGCCACGCCATCAGCAAAGATGCCCACTGAGCTCAAGCTGGTTGGTTCACCGGCGTCTTTAGCTGCCTTAAAACAGGCGGATTCTTCCGACTCTACGGCAATAATTTTGATCTCAGGTTTTAACTGCTTAAGGTATACCGAGATACCCGCCGCTAAACCACCGCCGCCCACAGCAATAAACAGCATGTCGAGGTTTGGGTTTTGTTCCAGCAATTCGCGGGCAATAGTGCCCTGACCGGCAATCACATCCGGATCGTCAAAAGGTGGGATCAGCGTGTAGCCATGTTCAGCGCTTAACGCCCGGGCATGGGCACTGGCCGTATCAAAGTTGGTGCCGTGCAGCACAACGTTAGCGTGCTGGCCGCCAAAACGGCGTACCGCTTCAATTTTAATGTCCGGCGTGGTTTCCGGCATCACGATAGTGGCGTTAATGCCTTTCATATTGGCACTGTAAGCCACGCCCTGAGCATGGTTACCCGCCGAGGCAGCAATAACCCCGGCATCTAATTGCTCAGGCGACAGGCTGGCGATGCGATTATAGGCACCGCGCAGTTTAAACGACTTAACCGGTTGCTGGTCTTCACGCTTTAAGAAAACGTCGTTGCCCAGCTCGGCGGTTAAGCGCGATAACAATACCAAATCGCTGTTAACCGCCACGTCATAAACCGGCGCTAACAGGATTTTTTTCAGGTATTCGTGATCGGTAACGGTCATAGATCTTCCAGTTTGGATGGGTCTCTTACTGCGCCTTTATCGGCGCTGGTGGCCAGCATGGCAAAGGTTTTCAGTGACAGCGACACTTCACGCTGGCGGCTAACCGGGCGCCATGGGCGCTCGCTGGCCTCCATCGCGGCGCGACGGGCCTGTAATTCTGCATCGGTAATGGCAATATTAATCGACCGGTTGGGAATATCGATCTCAATGGTATCGCCTTCCTGCACTAAACCAATACCACCGCCACTGGCAGCTTCTGGCGAACAGTGACCAATCGATAAGCCCGATGTACCACCTGAGAAGCGGCCATCGGTGATCAACGCACAATCTTTACCTAAACCTTTAGACTTCAGATAGGAAGTAGGATAGAGCATTTCCTGCATACCCGGGCCGCCTTTCGGGCCTTCATAGCGGATAATGACGGCATCTCCGGCAACCACCTGATCGTTCAGTATAGCGGCAACGGCTTCGTCCTGGCTTTCATAAATACGCGCGCGGCCGGTAAATGTCAGGATGGATTCATCCACCCCGGCGGTTTTTACAATACAACCGTTCTCTGCCAGGTTACCAAACAGTACGGCCAAACCACCTTCCTGACTGTAAGCATGCTCTAAGTCACGGATACAGCCTTTTTCACGGTCGGCATCGGCTTCGTCCCAACGACAGTCCTGACTAAACGCTTTAGTGGTGCGAATACCCGCCGGGCCTGCCCGATAAAAAGTTGTGGCATCGGCATTATCCGGATTGGTGATATCCCACTCGGCAATGACCTCTTCGATAGGCTTACCCAGCACATGAGCACAATCACCATGCAGCAAACCGCCTTTGTTTAATTCGTTGAGAATGCCTAATACACCACCGGCGCGGTGCACATCTTCCATATGGTATTGCGGCGTAGAGGGTGCCACTTTACAAAGATGCGGCACTTTGCGCGACAAGCGGTCGATATCAGCCATGGTAAATGGCACTTCGCCTTCCATTGCCGCGGCCAGTAAATGCAGAATAGTATTGGTAGAACCGCCCATGGCGATATCCAGACTCATGGCATTTTCAAAAGCGTTAAAATTGGCAATATTACGTGGTAGCGCTGAGGCATCATCGTTTTTATACCAACGCTCACACAACTCAACCACCAGTTCACCGGCGCGCTTAAACAAGCCTTCACGATCGGCGTGAGTAGCCAGCATAGAGCCATTACCCGGTAGTGATAAACCCAGCGCTTCGGTTAAGCAGTTCATGGAGTTAGCGGTAAACATACCAGAGCAGGAACCGCAGGTCGGGCACGCTGAACGTTCAATCTCATTAGTATCATCGTCGGAGACTTTATCGTCTGCAGCAGCCACCATGGCATCCACCAAATCGAGCTTGATGATTTGATCAGACAGCTTGGTTTTACCCGCTTCCATCGGTCCGCCAGAAACAAACACTACCGGAATATTAAGACGCATTGACGCCATCAGCATTCCCGGGGTGATCTTGTCACAGTTAGAGATACACACTATGGCATCGGCGCAGTGCGCGTTAACCATATACTCAACTGAGTCGGCGATAATCTCACGGGACGGCAGGCTGTACAGCATGCCGCTGTGCCCCATAGCAATACCGTCGTCTACCGCGATAGTATTGAATTCTTTTGCCACACCACCTGAAGCCTCAACACTTCGAGCCACCAGCTGGCCCATGTCTTTTAAATGAACGTGGCCTGGCACGAACTGGGTAAAGGAGTTGGCAATGGCAATAATAGGCTTACCAAAATCACCGTCTTTCATACCGGTGGCCCGCCATAAAGCGCGCGCTCCGGCCATGTTGCGTCCCTGTGTTGTGGTTGCAGATCTTAACTTAGGCATAAAAAACTCTCGTCCCGTGGGGGTATATCTTATTTATAAACCGGGGTTAACCAGTTCCATTTATCTTCGGTTTTACCGTTAAACAAGCCGAAGAACATGTCTTGAATTTCTTTGGTGATCGGGCCACGACCGCCTTTACCAACGGTAATGCCGTCAACGCTGTTTACCGGCGTTACTTCGGCAGCGGTGCCGCACATCAGGATCTCGTCGGCCAGATACATGGCTTCGCGCGGAATGTTCTCTTCGCGGATTTCATAACCCAGTTCTTTGGCCAGCGTCATGACCGTGTCGCGGGTAATACCCGGCAGGATTGCCGCGGTTTTAGGCGTAGTGCTGATAACGCCATCGCGGATCACGAAGATGTTTTCGCCAGCGCCTTCACTGATGTAACCGTTACGGTCCAGCGCAATTCCTTCACCGTAGCCGTGGCGACGGGCTTCCATTGAGATAAGCTGTGAAGACAGGTAGTTACCACCCGCTTTCGCGCCAGTCGGCATAGTGTTAGCCGCCAGACGGTTCCATGAAGAAATACCGGCATCAACACCGTTTTTCAGCGCTTCTTCTCCTAAATAAGCGCCCCATTCAAAGGCCGCAATCGATACCTCAGCTTCCGCATCCAAAGGTACTTTAATGCCCATACCAATATCACCAAAGAAAGCAATCGGACGGATGTAAGCGGATTTAAGCTCATTTTTAACGATGATATCGATTAGCGCCTGATTTAATTCATCCATCGTGTATGGAATGTTCATGCGATAGATTTTGGCTGAGTCGAACAAGCGACGGGTGTGTTCCTGTAAACGGAAGACACAGGTACCCTGATCCGGTGTGTTGTAAGCACGCACACCTTCAAAGACCGATGAACCGTAGTGAATAGCGTGAGTCATTACATGAACGGTAGCCTCTTTCCAGGGGATAATGTTACCGTTAAACCAGATATAATCAGCAAGTTGCTTAGCCATGACGTTTCCTTAAGAACAAGCGGGTTTCAGATAACCCTAAAGAGTAGCCAGTTGCTAACTGACCACCATAATTAATACCGCGTCAAATGATACATGACGCGGGCTTGCGACCCAATGCACAGCGGCATTTTTCGCAGATAAACAGTGTAAACTCGTGCAATTAAGGTGCGCGTAAAGCGCTTCGGCACTCGCGGTGCAATTTGCACGGAATAATAAACACCGTTATCGCCGATAGTTTATTGGCAGACAATAACGAGATACAGACACAGATTCGGAAGTTTTTGGTTGGCTTTTGAAAGGAAAATTAACGCCTGGCTATAACGTTGACCTTTCAGGGGCGTAGAAATACCACGGATCCCGGGGCCTGATCAAGGGCAGGGCATAAAAATTAACCTTTTGACCGACCAAACCCGCCATTCTTTCGACGAATCTGCACCAAGGCTCAGTGTTCTTGAGTACCCATCCTCACTAAACTGCTCTTTAAAACGCCCCAACAGTGCAGAACATCATGGGAATGGGAATTGTATATACCCGCGGTGCCGCCGGGATCAGCGCACCAAAAGTAAAGGTGGAAGTGCACTTATCCAACGGTCTGCCTTCCTTTAAGTTAGTCGGCCTGGCCGAAACCGCCGTGCAGGAAGCCAAAGAGCGCGTACGCAGCGCTTTAATAAACAGCGGGTTTGAATATCCGGCCCGGCGCATCACGGTAAACCTGGCACCGGCTGATATCCCCAAAAGCGGTGGACGCTACGACTTAGCCATCGCGCTGGGGATCCTGATAGCCATGGGGTTAATTGAACAATCACCGGTTAATAGTACCGAAGTGGCCGGAGAGCTGAGCTTAAATGGCGATATTCGCCCGGTACCCGGCTTGCTGCCGGTGGCTATGCGCTGTGCAGAAGATAACCATACCCTGGTACTTCCGGCAGGTAACGAAGCAGAAATTCAGTTGGTGGATAACCTGGAATATCTGCTGCCAGCCACACTGCTGAATACTTTTCTGCACTTTACGCGGCAACAACCTCTTCAACTAAAGCACACCAGCAACGAGGTGTGTCTGGCGCCACCGAGTCCGCGTTGGGATGACATCATCGGTCAGCAACAGGCGAAACGAGCCCTGTGTATTGCCGCAGCGGGATCGCATAATCTATTAATGGTAGGACCTGCAGGGACCGGAAAAAGCCTGCTCGCCAGCCGCCTGGTGAGTTTGTTACCGCAACTTGATCATCAGCAGGCGCTGGCTACTGCCGCGCTCTATTCGGTTAAGGGTGAACAGCGTGACACCGAAGACTGGTTAACACCGCCGTTTCGGTCTCCTCATCATACCTCCTCAGCCATTGCCCTGACGGGCGGTGGTGCGCACCCGCAACCAGGCGAAGTGTCTCTGGCCCATAATGGGGTATTGTTTTTAGATGAGCTGCCTGAGTTTGGTCGCCAGGCGCTCGATGTACTGCGTGAACCACTGGAGACTGGCGATATTTGCCTTTCCCGCGCTTCAGGTCAGGCAAAGTATCCAGCCCGATTTCAATTATTGGCGGCAATGAACCCGAGCCCGACCGGCGATATAGATGACGGCCGCAGCACCACTCAACAGATCCAGCGCTATTTAAGTAAGCTTTCCGGGCCGCTACTCGACCGTATTGATATTCAAATAGAAGTGCGTCGGCCGGGCTCCTACGCGTTTGCACCGCCAGTGTCGGGTGAAGATTCTGCGGTAACGGCCAGGCAACAGGTGATGGCGGCCCACCAAATTCAGCAGCAGCGTCAGGGCAAGAGCAATGCTGCACTAAGCGTGGCAGAGCTCAGTACCTATTGCGCCATGCCGGCAGAAACTGAGGACTTTCTGCAGCGTGCTGCCACCAAATTAAAGCTGTCTATGCGGGTGTTTCATCGCACTATTAAGGTCGCCCGAACTATCGCAGACCTTGAGAACCAGTCGCAAATTAACATCGACCATATTGGCGAGGCATTAGGTTACCGGGCACTGGATAATCTAATTCGTCAGTTTAACTCAAGCTGAAACAGCGCGTTGATTAATGGCTCGTGACGGCGTTCCTGTAAACAGGCCAGGCCTAACTCATAGGAGCCGATATCATCTACCTGGATGCGGGTAACGCTGGATGACATGCTGGAATGGTCGAGCACTACCTGCGGCACAAAGCCAATCCCACAGCCTAACGCCACCATAGACACAATGGCTTCGTTCCCCCCTACCGAGGCATACACATTAGGCCGGATGCCGTGTTCGGCAAACCAATGATAAACAATTCGGCGGCTTGGCCCCTGTTCGGGCAGTATCACCTGATTAACCCGCCAGTCCACCTGCGCCAACTGGGTTAAACGCCGTTCGCGGGGGGCAATTAGAACCAGCGGAACAAAGTCTAATCCGGAAAAACACAGGTCGGTTGGAAACTCCGGGGAGTGAATAGCAATAGCCACATCCGATTTTTTATGCTTTACATGTTCAATTGCCAGCCCCGGATCGCCGGTCACCAAACGGATATCTACGCCGGGATAACGCTGGCGGAAACGAGACAGTACAGATGGCAGGTGGCTCTGGCTGGCTGTTACAGAACAATACAGGCTCAACTCACCCTGCAGGGCCTTGCCATCGTCGCGTAGCTCTTGCCGGACCTGCTGCCATTCACCAAGCACTTGTTCACTAAAATTCAACAACTTATGACCACCATGGGTGAGCGCTACAGAGCGATTATCCCGTTTAAATAACACGCATCCACACTCTTCTTCGAGGCGCTGGATCACCCGGCTTAAGGTGGACGGCGACACAAACATAGCATCGGCCGTGTCACCAAAATGTAAGCTTTTTGCGAGATGATTAAATAGCTGTAGACTGCGAAAATCCATGGTGATTTCACTTTTTGCAACACTGTTTTGCAAATATATCATTTTTCAAAACGAAAGGGGTAGCGTATCTTTGCTACAAGTCGTCAATGACGAGGTCATCCCAGCTGAGTAAAGCAAAGGGATAACGACAAAAGAAGTTCGGAATTATTTTTTTTATGGCTAATTATTTCAACACTCTGTCTCTACGCCAGCAGCTGGACCAGTTAGGTCGCTGTCGCTTTATGAATCGCGACGAATTTGCTGATGGTTGTGAGTTTCTTAAAGGTAAAAAGATTGTCATCGTTGGCTGCGGTGCACAAGGCCTGAACCAGGGACTCAACATGCGTGATTCAGGGCTGGACGTTGCTTATGCACTGCGTCAGGCTGCGATTGATGAGAAACGTGACTCATTCCAACGCGCCTCTGACAACGGTTTTAAAGTAGGTACCTATCAGGATCTGATCCCAACTGCGGATGTGGTTTACAACCTGACTCCTGATAAGCAGCACGCCAGTGTAGTAGAAGCGGTTATGCCTTTAATGAAAGAAGGTGCAACCTTAGGTTACTCACACGGCTTCAACATTGTTGAAGAAGGTCAGCAAATTCGTAGCGACATCACTGTTGTTATGTGTGCGCCTAAGTGCCCGGGTACAGAAGTACGTGAAGAATACAAGCGTGGCTTTGGTGTTCCAACACTGATTGCTGTTCACCCGGAGAACGATCCGAAAGGTGAAGGCTGGCCAATCGCTAAAGCACTGGCAAGCGCCACTGGTGGTGACCGTGCTGGTGTTCTGGAGTCGTCTTTTGTTGCAGAAGTGAAGTCAGATCTCATGGGTGAGCAAACAATCCTGTGTGGTATGCAACAAACTGCGGCGATTCTGGCATACGAAAAAATGACTGCTGACGGCATCGATGCCGGCTATGCGGCAGCCTTAATCCAGTATGGTT
This sequence comes from Marisediminitalea alba, assembly GCF_002993365.1. Taxonomy (GTDB): domain Bacteria; phylum Pseudomonadota; class Gammaproteobacteria; order Enterobacterales; family Alteromonadaceae; genus Alteromonas; species Alteromonas alba. The sequence goes on along the minus strand of NZ_PVNP01000146.1, from coordinate 20,372 downwards.
TAGAAGCCATTACTGAAGCGCTGAAAATCGGCGGCGTAACCAACATGATGGATCGCCTGTCTAACCCAGCGAAATTAAAAGCTTATGATTTGTCAGAAGAACTGACTTCTTTGATGCGCCCACTGTTTGAAAAACACCAGGACGACATCATCAGCGGCGAATTCTCCCGCACCATGATGGCTGACTGGGCAAACAACGACGCAAACCTGCTGAAATGGCGTGAAGAAACCGGCCAAAGCGGTTTTGAAAATGCCCCGGTTTACGACGGCAACATCTCAGAGCAGGAATTCTTCGACAACGGTATCTTGCTGGTAGCAATGATTAAAGCCGGTGTAGAGATGGCCTTCGACGTAATGGTTGAAGCGGGCATCCTGCCAGAGTCGGCTTACTACGAATCACTGCACGAAACGCCACTGATTTCGAACACTATTTCGCGTAAGCGTCTGTACGAAATGAACGTGGTTATTTCTGACACAGCAGAATACGGTAACTATTTATTTGCGAACGCAGCAGTACCATTACTGCGCGAAAAGTTCATGCCTAACATCGATACGTCAGTAATCGGTAAAGGTCTGAACGTAACGTCTAACCAGGTAGACAACAAGCGTCTTACCGAGGTTAACGAAGCGATTCGCAACACTGGCGTTGAAGCCATTGGTAAAGAATTACGCGGTTACATGACGGATATGAAAGCCATCATCGAAGCGTAGACAGTTTCTGTCGTTAGGTGCTTAACCAAGCCCTTTTGCCCGACCAGTTTGGTCGGGCTTTTTTATGCCCGTAAGAAAGCATATAGATAGTCCCTCAGCTTTACAGGTTTTACTGCTCAGGGCTGGCTTTTGAGAATGTGTTACCAACTGCATACAGATCGCTTTACACCAACTGGCAACGCGATCGCTATGCTATTGATAATCCATAACATAATAGTTGGCACAATGCTTGTAGTAGCTACTGGTTATCTGAAAAGAGTAACCATAATAATTAATGTTATCCTGAGGGGAGAATTTCATGCAGTCAGGCATTTCCAGATTTACGCAAATTGGCGACTGGATCTTCGAAGTTAAAATGGTCAGGGCTCTGCGAGTCGAAAATTACGGTGAACCCTATGATGCAGTGGCGACACTGACCGCTAACGGGGAAAGCATGTATATCGATACGCAGCTCACCCGCCAGCACAATGAGTTAAGTCGGGAAGACTGTATGGCATTTTACGAATTTGCCAAACAGCTGGAAATGAAACAGCTGCAATACGACAAATTACGTAACGGTGAACGCCATTCACGCAATGTAGAAATCGTTGAAAACCAGCGCCCTCGGGCAGTGGTTCAACTGGTAAACGGCAATCGCTTTCGCTAAGAAAGCGATTCTGCCGGTTTATCCGGCCTTTGCAGGCTCATTCGGATAATAATAAAAGCCAGGCTAAAGAACACCACAAAGCCTGCGCCAATGGGGAACAGGTCTACCGTGAGATAAGAATCCACCGTGGTAGCAACCAGCACGGCTATAATACTCGATAGTGAGCCAATAATGGCTGCGCCCAGCCCGGCCATATCGCCTAACGGGTGCATAGCCATGGCATTGAGGTTACCAAACAACAAACCCACAAAGAAAAAGCCGATAAACAACGAACCAATGGTCACCACCAGTGGCGGTAGGCCATCAAACAGTTCGATGATGCCAAGAAAAATAACCGCAAACACTACTGACCCAATCAGCGCCACCTGAGTAACCCGGTACATCCCCAGCCGCATCACAATTTTACTGTTGATAAAAGACGCCAGGCCAATCGAGAACGCCAGGGTAGCGAAGATATAAGAGAACATTTCGCCCACACCATAGAAGCCCTGGAAGATGGTCTGCGACGCGCTTAAATAAGCCAGAAAGCCGCCAAAAACACAGCCCATCGCAAGCGTCGGGCCAATCACTGGCTTATGGGTAAGTATAAACCGCGATGAGCGCAAAAACTGTGCCCACGAAAAAGGCTTGCGCCGGTCAGCAGGCAGCGTTTCAGGTTGTCTAATCCAGAACCAGGTGCCGGTAAGCACGGCCACCAGCAGAAACAGGGTAAAAATATGCAACCAGGAAGCAATATTCAGCACCCACTGACCCACCATGGGAGCCAGCATGGGAACCAGGATAAACACCATCATAATAAACGACATAACCCTCGCCATAGCCTCACCGGCAAACTGGTCGCGGATCACGGCGGTGGAGGCTATGCGCGGGCCTGATACCCCAAAGGCCTGAATCACCCGGCCTATCAGCATAGTTTGCATATCATCGGCCAGCATACACACCACAGTGCCAAGGGCAAAGATAACCAGCCCCAGAATAATAGCCTCGCGGCGTCCACGGGTGTCGCAATAGGGGCCAAAAAATAACTGGCCGACAGCCATGCCACCGAAAAACAAAGACACAATCAGGTGACTTTCGTGAATATCCTTCGCGCCCATCGCCGTGCCGATAGCATCCAGCGCGGGTAGCATGGCATCAATACTCAGCGCCACCAACGACGTCATTAACGCCATCAGCGCAATAAACTCCGGCAAGCCAAGAGCGGGTTTCACATGAGTACTTTTCTGCGTCATAAAAAAGGATGTTCCGGTTAAAAGGTATTACAGGCGGGATAAACCAGCCTCAAAGAAGAAAACGAATTCAGCCGGTGAGTATACCGGAAGATTGTGACAACGGTGCTCGGATAAGGATGAATTAACGGTAAAATGCTGTGGAAAATTTAGCCGGGTAGCTGTCAGAGATGATGAAGCACTGGAAACTTCATTGATTTGCACACCGGATAGCGCACAAACGGCTAACCGGCATAACGCAGTCATCTGGTAGCAGATAAACCAGAGTCGACGACAGGCAAAACCTGCTTAACAGTCTTTGTCTTCCAGATCCATTTTCTCTTTTGCGTCTTCGCAGGCATCCTCAAGTGCATTACCTGCGTCGTCGGCCATTTCTTCAGCCTTATCGGCGGCATCTTCGGCCATGTCCTTGGCTTTGTCAGCTGCATCAGAGGCGGCATCCTTAGCATCGTCCATAGCCTGGCTGGCAGCATTTTTAAAGTCACTCAAAGAGTCTTCAGCCTGTTCTTGCTTTTCTTCGCTACAAGCGGTTAATACCAGCGAAAATAAGCCAATAAAAACCAGAGTCAGAATGTGTTTGGTTGTTTTCATGTTGAGCGCCCTTTTTTAATGATGTCTGAACAATAATGCTTTAACGACTTTGTTTAAAAATACCACATAAATACCGGCAATCATGATGAATTTACCCAAACGATTCATAAGGCGCGATGCGCCCTGAAATTTGATAACCGTTGCCAGTAGGGTAAGACCCAGTAAGATGACAATAAACATTAGCCATTCCTTTTTAAAATACTGCACCGCTTGTGCGGCTTAACAACATGGTATAGCGAATACCTTGCCAGTTTTTAAATAGCTATATTTAACAACAACTTAGTGTTGAATGGGTAAGAGCGCAGAGGGTTAGCCTGGTAAAAGTGTCTGCTCAAACAGACACCTTTACACAGTTTTCAGAGCCTGGAGGATCAGGCTTTTTGTTGGTCGGGGTGCAGGGATTTACCCAGAATATGGTTGTCTCGGTCGATTACGGTTGAGGCCCTGCCCACAATCAGAGGATCCGGCGCTTTGGCAATACGGCGGTCTTTATTCGGGTAAGGCATGGCATGCAGAAAATACTGCATACAATTAAGCCTGGCGCGCTTTTTATCGTCCGACTTAATCACTACCCAGGGCGCATCGTTGGTATCGGTGTAGAAGAACATCGCCTCTTTTGCCTCGGTGTAGTCATCCCATTTCTGTTGCGCCAGCTTATCAATGGGGCTTAACTTCCATTGCTTGAGCGGATCGGTTTCCCGTTTCTGGAAGCGGCGGGTTTGCTCTTCCTGAGTAACCGAAAACCAGAACTTGAAAACCCGAATGCCGCTGTTTACCAGCATGCGCTCCAGCTCCGGGGTCTGGCGCATAAACTCCAGGTACTCATTGGGCTCACAAAAACCCATCACCCGCTCTACGCCGGCGCGGTTGTACCAGGAGCGGTCGAATAAGACAATTTCGCCCGCGGTGGGCAGGTGCTTAATGTAGCGCTGAAAATACCATTGGCCTTTTTCTTCTTCCGACGGTTTTTCCAGTGCCACCACTCTGGCACCACGAGGGTTGAGATGTTCCATAAAGCGCTTAATGGTGCCGCCTTTACCTGCCGCATCGCGCCCTTCAAACAGCATGACCACCCGTTCACCGCTCTCTTTAACCCACTTCTGGACCTTGAGCAGCTCCACCTGCAGCTGATGCTTATGCTGTTCGTAGAACTGGCGCGTTACCTTGCGCTTGTAAGGGTATTCGCCAGAGCGGAAAGACTCAGCAATATACTGCTCGTCATGGCGCATTTCCGACAGTGAATGCGGATGCTCGTGAGCGTCTTCTGGTGTAGGTACAGCGGTAAGTTTTTGGCTATCGGTCACGTTCAATTCTCCTTCGTTACGGAGTTATTGTACGCCGATTAGCCACAACAAGGGGGCTAATCACCGCTTAATCGAAGCTCGGCTGATCTGGATCAACCGGTTAATTCAGCACCTGTCCGGGCGCGTTTAGAGCAGCTCACCCGGACAGGGTATTACAAACTGTTGGTTATAGGTATTCGGCGAGGAATTTATCCATTTCTTTGAAGAGCTTAATCCTGTTCGACTGGATTTCCAGGTGATGGTTACCCAGAGGCAGCTCAACATAGCGGTATTCCTTGTCCTCATCATCAAGCTCATCGGCCATCAGACGACTCTGCTCTACATGGACCACCCGGTCTTCTTCACCGTGGACCAGCAAAATAGGCGTTTTGATATTTTCCACATAGTTAATGGGTGAGCGTCTGTCACGATCATCACCGTCTTCACCGATCTGCTTTTTAACTAACTTCGAACCTAAAAAGCCCCGTGCGCGCCGAACGATGCGATCCAAATCACTCACCCCGGCAAAGCTCACCGCACATTTATACACTTCAGGACTCTTTACGGTTGCAGCTAACGCGGCAAACCCACCATAACTGGCGCCTACGATACAAATTTTGTTTTTATCCGCATGACCCTGGTCAATCATCCATTGGGTACCGTCCACCACATCATCCTGCATGGCCATGCCCCAGTTTTGCATTTGTGATTCACTAAACGAATAACCATAGCCGGAAGAACCACGGAAGTTGGGTCGCAGCACTGCATAACCACGAGTGGTAAAGTAAGCTGTCCAGTAATCAAAACCGCTGTATTCACGAACACCCGGCCCACCATGAGGAAAGATTACCGTTGGATAGGGCGCTTCGCCGATTTTTGGTAACGTTAGATAGCCTTCAATCTCTGTTTTATCACGGGCCGTGAACGTAATCCGCTCGTGGTCACTCAGCGCTTCGGTATTGATATCCGGGTATTGAGCAAACAGAAGGTCAATCGTCACCTCTTTGCGATTACCAATGTAGTAGCGGCCAGGTTGCGTATCGCTCTCGGAATAAAGCAGGTAGATTTGTTCGTCCTGGCTAAACGCCCTCAACGAGTTATGACTATCCTTGAATAATTTATCGAGTCCTTTCTGCAGCGGCGTATAACGATCGTTCCAATAGAAGCGGCCGCCTGGCGCCTGTGGGTGATAAACACCAATGGCATCATTCGTAGCCGGGGAGTAGATGAGGCCGCCATCCACATCATAGTTATTATCAGAGAATACCAGGGTTTCTTCGCGTGTGGTTAAATCGAGTTTATATAGCGCCTTATATTCACCGAGATATTTATTGATATACAGAATATTCGGATCGGCGGCAAAGCCCGAAATGTAAACCGGTTTATCGTTAGATACATTGTAGGCATACAGCTCTTCGTAGTTATCGTCTTCATCGCGGAGGAAGATCTCGCGGTCGCCGGTTTCATAATTCAGTGAAATACCAATTCGCACATTCCCCTGACGGTCGGTTACCCAGTCGCGAATACGTTTTTTGCCTTTAATTAACCGATTGATCGAACGGTTCTTTAGATTGACCTTAAAAACCGATTTTTCGAAAGGCCGGGAAATATCAATAGCCATCAGGATATGGTCCGGGTCATCAGGCAGATAATCGATGACATCATCCTGAAACTGCGGCACATAACCTACATCGTTCTGATAACGTTGAATATGCCGCCAGTCGATAACCATTTCAGGGTCGCCCCCTTGCTGATTATATTTCATCAGATACAAACGGGTGCGGAAAAACTTTTTGCCTGCCCGGCTTACTTCGTACCGTGCGCTTACTAACAGATCTTCATTATTTGCCCAGCGATACCAGTTAATTTTAACTTTCTTGTTATCAGCTTTAAGCAGGTAGAACGCATCTCCGGTTGAAAGGTCCAGCGTCATCAATACAGCCAGATCGCCGTCGGCAGAATTTCGCTCCATAGCGAAACGCTGTCCGTCTGGTGACATCGATACGCCATAAAACTGCGGCAGACGGCTAAAAACTTCGACAGGTTGCGGTTCTGCGGCCTGAGCAGCAGGCAGCAGTACAACCCAACTGAACAGCAGCACTGCCAGTGGTTTTTTCAGGCAAGACATCCAACGTTCCTTGTTTATTTATAATAAAATTTTGCGCTTAATATAAACGAAAGGCGATACCTGTCGCAACAAACAGGAAATTAGCTAAAAACGCTGTAGCCAAACCGCTTAAGGCGTTACACTTTTGGCGTGGATTCTGCTTTAGGAGTTCACCCCTTTTGTTTGCAATATAGTGCAAGGAGCACGCAGTCCGTTAATGTCTGTTGGTATCTTTTTCTCTTTTCGTCGCGCTTTGCTGGCGCTGACCTCGCTGTTGCTCTTCACCTGCTATCCTACGTGGGCTCTGGACTATGAACTAAAAGGCGTGGAGCGCAGTGAACTGGAAGACAACATAGAACTGCACCTGGCGCAGGTGAAACTGGCCAACAACACGCTTGATGAACCCACCGAAGAACGCATTATCCGCTCTGTAAAAACTGCCCTGCAGCCTTTCGGTTTTTACAATGCTGAAGTCACTCTCTATTTTGAGGACGAAGAGCTTGTTATCGACGTTACTCCTGGTACACCGCTTAAGGTAAGTAACGTTACCCGCGAAATCATTGGTGACGGGCGCAATGATGATGCTTTTCGGCAACGGTATAATGCCTTCCCGCTCAAACAGGGCGACGTGTTACATCAACCCACCTACGAAAAGTTTAAGTCAGAGATGTTTAACTATGCACTATCAAACGGCTATTTTGACTTTTACTGGCAGGCCACCCGGCTTGACCTGGTACGCGAAGAGAACGAAGCCAATATTCTGCTTATTGCACAAAGTGGTCGTCAGTATGAATTTGGCGAAGTCGAACTGGTGGGTGACGACCGGGCTGCAGCCATTATTGGCCGCCTGAGGAATTTCACTGCCGGTGAGAAGTACAGCTCCGCCAAACTGACTGAATTTAACCGCCGCCTGAATGAAACGGGCTATTTTGCCCGCGCCATTGCCCGCCCCATTGTGAGTCGCGCCGAAGGAGCCCGGGTGCCCATCGAAGTGACACTGACCCACCTGCCGCGGGATATTTTTAATGTCGGTGGCGGCGCCAACTCCGATAAGGGTCCCAGAGTTCGAGCGCGTTGGGAGCGTCCATGGGTCAATAGCCGCGGGCACTCGGTAACCGGCCAGGTGTTTGTCTCCAAGCTCGAACAGGCAGCCAGCCTCGATTACCGCATTCCACTGGAAGACGTTAATAACGACTACGCCAGTGTTCAAACCAGTTATGAGTTTGAAGACAACTCCATAAGCGATACTAAAAGTGAAACCTTAAGTATCTCCGGGCATCGTTTCTGGAAAGAGGCCGGTTCGCCCTGGCAACGCAGCGTGTCGTTAACCTTTGAACGGGAAATGTTTACTCAGGGTATCAGCGACCCGCAAACCATTAATTTGCTGATGCCCGGTTATTCCATTGGATATACCAAATCTGATCAGGAACTCACGATCAATCAGGGCCAACAATATATTGTGGCAGTGCAGGGCGGTCATGAAAGTGCAGGCAGTGATATCTCACTGTTTAAAATTACCGCCAACGCCAAGGTAATTACCACTATCAATGATACCCACCGAATTTACCTGCGCGCCGATGCCGGCGCCATTCGTACCGATGACTTTGATCGGGTACCTTCGACACTGCGTTTCTTTACCGGTGGCGATCAGAGTATTCGGGGTTTCCGTTATCAGGAAATTTCCCCACAGGTGCTCAATGAAGAGGGCAATTCGGTACTGACCGGGGGGCGCTATCTGGCAACTGCCAGCGTTGAGTATGCTTATCCGGTAGCCGACAACTGGCGGGCAGCGGTGTTTGCCGATGTAGGTACCGCCACCAATGACTTCTCTGATGGCTTGTCCCGGGGGTTGGGCATTGGTGCCCATTGGTTAACGCTGATTGGCCCGGTACGGTTTTACATTGCCCAGGGTAAAAATGACTTCGAAACACAATGGCGCTTCCACTTCTCGCTGGGGCCTGAGCTATGAGTATTAATCGCCTGGCAAAAGGCTTCTTAATACTGCTGCTCACTCTGCTGCTTATTATCGCGGTTGTGCTATCGCCGCTGGGCGCACCGCTGATTAACTACGCCGCTAACAAATATGTGCCCGGTCTGGCGGTTGATTCGGTATCAGGAAGCCCGTTAAGTGAGCTGACACTGGAGAAAGTCAACTGGCAGAACGAACAGTGGCAGGTGACCGTAAGCAAAGTCATTCTGGCCCACGAATGGACCTGCCTGCTAAACAGCAAAGCCTGTATTACGTCGCTTCAGGTTAGCTCACCGCATGTAAAACAACTGGCTAGTGCAGAAAGCACCGATGAGGAGCCATCTGAACCGAGCGGCGAAATTACTCTGCCGCTGGTCATCGCGCTGAATGAACTGAAAATCAGTGACGCGCGCTTTGAGAGCCCGGCTATTACTGTGCAGGCCGACCAGTTAACCAGCTCTGCTCAGTGGATAGACTCGCTACAAATCAACCATCTGACACTCAACGGCCTCACCCTGATGTTGCCTGAGAGCGAGCCACAGCCGCCGTCGCCAGTGGCAATCACTTATCAGGCGCCAGCCTTGCCGGAAGTGCACATTCCGCTCACCCTGCAGGCCAATGACGTACAGATTTCAAATATCCGGGTTGTGCAGGGTGAACAGGCAATCGCCGCACTGGATGTAGCCGTGCAACAAACCCAAATACAGGACAGCCGGATAGCCTTACAGGCACTCAGTGTGAACATGGAGCAGGTTAATGCGAGTCTAGACGGTGAAGTCACCCTGAGCGGTCAGTACCCGCTCAACTTAACTCTCATTGCAGACCTTCCTGTTGAGCAGACTACCCAGCACATAGAGCTTATCGCCGAAGGGGATTTGAGCGACCTTGGGCTTACTATCAATAGCAGCGGACTGGTCAGTGCAGAGTTCACCGGCAAAGCCAACCTGCTGAGTGACAGCCTGCCGGTATCATTACATAGCCGATGGCCTGCACAGGCCCTTAACCCGCTGGCTGATATTGAACTCGATAGCGGCGTTTTGTCGGTGCAGGGCCAGATGGGAGAATACGTCATACAGCTCGACGGTGGTGCCACCATCCCCGATGTTTCACCGGTAAAAGTCAGTCTGACAGCCCTGTTAAGCGAACGTTCGCTGGCCGTTTCGGCCCTTAACAGCGAGTTACTTGAAGGCGAATTGACCAACAGTGGCGTGCTTTATTTTAGCGATTCACTGAGCTGGGAGGGCATATCGCGCTTAACGCGGGTTGATTTGCAAGGCTTCTCTGAATTCGCCCCAACCAATGTTAACGGGGTGGTAAAAGCGCAGGTGAGCCTGAGTGATAAAGGCCCTAACGTACTGGTATCGGATATTCGCTTAAGCGGTGAGCACCTCCAGGAGATGTTTACCCTTACCGGCGATGCGGTGTATTCGGCGAACAGTGATATTATGGTCGCCAACCTCAACGGCGCCTTGGCTGCGAACCATTTTTCAGCCGTCGGACAGGTGTTTAATCAACAATATCTGGATGCTCTGGTAGCCATCGATCTGCAGAAACTGACGGCTCTGTACCCCGAAATATCCGGCCAGTTGGCTGGAACAGTGGCAGTAAAAGGTCCCTGGGACGCACCGGTGATCGATACAAAACTATTACTGACCGATATCCTTGCCACTACCCGCCTGAGTCAGGCTGCCGCTAATCAGGGCCCGCTGAATGGCGAAATCACCATTACTGGCTCATTAGCCGAGCATGCCCTTAATGCCAATCTGCAGTTGCCTGAGCACACCACCACCCTGAACCTGAACGGTCAGTGGCAAAATCAGCAATGGCAGGGGCAGTTATCAGACACGCAGTTGGCATTGCTCAATACGGTCTGGGAATTACAATCGGATGTGGCGTTACGTTATGAAGCCAGCCCGCAACATTTCACGGTGAGTCAGCATTGCTGGGAAGCCAGAGAAAAAGGCAACCTGTGTATTAATGCGGTGGATTATACACCAGCGCAGGTCATCTGGGATGTTCAGGCCAATGCGTTGCCTATCGGTCTGTGGATTGATGAGCTGATGCCTGAATTACTGGTGGAGCGCAACAGTGCAACACTTAAGATCACAACCAAAGGTAAATTCGACCCGGCCAGTGAAAAAGTCGCCGGTCAGTTGCAAATAGGCGTAAGCCCGGATAAATGGCAGTTAGCGGGTAATGAGCCAGTCACCATTGACCTTGATGAGATAAGCTTTGACGGCCAGTTTGATGAGCAGCAGGTGGCCCTGACTGGCACTATTACCAGTCCGCAAATTGGTGCAATTACTTCTCAGGCCACGGTATTTCCGTTTACCGAACAGCCCTCCATCGAAGCTCACATTACCATTGCCGACTGGCAGCTCGCGCCATTTAAGCCACTGATTGCACGCATGAATGAACTTAACGGCAATATCAATGGTGAGCTTAAGCTGGACGGGCCGTTAAGCCTGCCCCAGGTGAATGGTCAGTTAACGCTTAAACAGGGTGAGATAAACAGTGAAGACCTGCCGGTAGCGGTGAGTCAGTGGCAGCAAACCATTAATCTCAATGGTGCCAGTGCCGACTTTGAAGGGGAGTTTCTGCTTGGTGACGGCCCGGGTACCCTGAACGGTTCGGTAGACTGGCAGGACAGCCTGCTGGTCGATCTGGCGGTGAAAGGCGATGCCTTTACCGTGAATTACGACGACAGCCGGGTTAAAGTCTCGCCGGACCTACAGATTAACCTGAGCCCACAAAACGTGGATATTTCAGGAGACATTGATATTCCCTATGCCCGGGTGAAAATTAACGAACTCCCGCCCAGTGCGGTGTCTCCGTCGCGGGATGTTCACTTGCGTGGTGAGCCGCCAAGCGAAGCACTGGTAGATAATATTAATGCCAACATCATGGTGACCATCGATGAAGACGAGCGCGAGGAAGTGCGACTCGATGCCTTTGGCTTAAAGGCGACACTGAGTGGCGGCGTGAATGTGCAAACCCAGCCAGCACTTACCGGGTATGGCGACCTGCGTATCATTAACGGGCGCTACGCGGCCTATGGTCAAAACCTAATCATCCGCACCGGAGAAGTGCAGTTTAACGGCCCGTTAGACCAGCCCATTCTGCTGGTAGAAGCCATTCGCGATCCCGATCTGACTGAAGACGATGTGATTGCAGGTGTACGGGTTGAAGGTCCGGTCAATCAACCCAGCGTGTCGTTATTTTCTGAGCCCGGTATGGATCAGGCCCGAAACCTGGCCTATCTGTTAAACGGCAGCGGCGGGCTCGGCGGCGGCCAGATGGATGAAAACTCCTATGCTGCCATGCTGATAGGTTTTGGTTTATCCAGCTCCGAATCACTCACCAGTAATGTGGGTAACGCACTGGGCATTGAGGATTTATCGCTCAGTACCACTGGCCAGGGCAGTGATACCAAGGTAGCTATTTCTGGCAAGATCGCCTCAAACCTTACCGTTCGCTACGGCGTGGGTATGTTTTCTGACGAAGATAGTGGCGGTCAGGAAGTTGCATTACGCTATCAAATCCTGTCTAACCTGTACCTGGAGATTGTGCGCAGCCTGTATACCACGGTCGATCTTTACTACCAGTTCACACTGGGAGATAACAAGCCCAAAGACACCGCTGAAAAAGGCAACAAAGACTAGTCGGCGGATGACACATTCAGGCCCAGGTCGGTGATCCGGCCATTATTAAGGCTGTAAATCCAGCTATGGATGGTTAAAGCCTGATTTCGGGCCAGGGCATCTTTTACGATGGTAGTGCGCTTTACATTCTCGGTCTGGGCCAGCACATTGAGCTCACACAAGCGCGCAGAACGTTTATTCTCTGGCAATGCCCGCACTTCGCTGTAGTGTTGCTGATAGATATCCTTAATATGGCCAAGCCAGTTATCAATCAGGCCAAACTGCTTGTCACTCATTGCCGCTTCCACACCACCGCAACCATAGTGCCCGCAAACAATAATGTGCTTAACCTTTAACACGTCCACCGCGTATTGCAGCACCGATAAACAGTTAAAGTCGGTGTGGATAACCATATTGGCCACATTGCGATGCACAAAAATATCGCCGGGCAGTAAATCGACAATCTGATTAGCCGGCACCCGGCTGTCTGAGCAGCCTATCCAAAGATAATCAGGCGCCTGCTGCTTAGACAGCGTATCGAAAAAAGTGGGGTCGGCCTGATGAGTTCGGGCAGCCCAGTGGGCGTTGTTATCGAGTAATTTTTTAATATCATCCATGCAGCCGGTGGCCTGTTTAAACGGGAAAAGAGCGGGCAGTGTAGGCCTGCACGCCTAAGGGAACAAGTCGTTTTGCTCCTGACTGACCAGTCGCGCATATTCCTGTTTAAATTTCTGCTCCCGCTTGTACGCCCAGTAGCCAAATCCGGCCATCAGCACACTGATTATAATAAAGGTGGCCACACCGCCTTTATCCACAAACGACTCCCAGCTGAGATCGCCAACCACGGCAGCAATTCCCCATATAACCAATAATATTAATTCACTGCTCCAGGCAGAATGCAGGGTGATCCGCGCAATTCTCTGATTACTGATATATTGCTTTTTTAACGTTTCGCGGTAATGACTGGTATCTTCAAACGAGGCCAGTACGGCATGCCGACGCAACCAGATAACAAAGCCAGTATATATACCGCCACATACCATAACGGAGCACAATACCAGGGCCATATATAACGGCAGCTTTTCCCAGCTGTAAATAAGCATCCCAAGGCCAATTAAAAAGCCCGTGAAATCTGAAACAATGTACCAGCGCTGGAGGCGTTGCTGATGCTTGAGGCGCCGGGTTACATCGCTCAGATCGATTTCACTCACTGGCTGCTGTTGCCAGAGTGCGGTTAAATCCTGCTCTGGTTTTTCGTTATTCATGGTTCATCCTCTGCTGCAGCGTGGTTTTCGCCCGCTGCAGTAATACACCAACGTGATTCTTAGTTAAGCCACACACTTCGGCAATTTCCTGATAGCTGAGGCCTTCCAGGGTGAGTGTCATTACCTGACGCATGGTAACCGGCAGGGTACGAATGGCTTCCAACAGAGAGGTCACCTGCCGACTGCGAGCCGCCACATATTCAGGTTCTTCATCAATCGCCCCTGCTGTACCAACGATATCGTCGTCATCCGGCTGACTCAGATCGCGATTCTTAACTTCTTTACTCACGTGAGTCACTGCCCGGTTATGGGCAATTTTCAGGATGTAAGTTTTCAGACTGGCGTCGCCATTAAAGCGCTCTAACCCTTGCCATACTGCCAGCGCTATTTCCTGCAACAGCTCCTGACGCACGGACTCATTGGCCTCGTAGCTCGACGCTACGCGACTCAACAGGGCCTGATGTTCAGCGAGTATTTGCTTAAAGTCCTTGTGCACAAAAATCCTGGTATGAAAGGTTAAATGACTTTGCTTACTTCTTTTAGTCTGCCCTAGGCAAAAAAAATAACACTGTTGTGTAATTTTTTTTAATGGCTCATGACTATACCGGTAACAACGCCATTTGGTTAGTACTTACAGAGGAAATCACCATGACACATACAGAGATAATTTTATTGGTAACAGCCATGCTTGGCCTGGGTTTATTTTGTCATTACCTGGATGCCAAATATCAATGGCAGCTAAGCGCCTGGTTTTACGGCAAGCCAGTAAATCCGTTTAAGAAAACAGAGCAGGCAAACTCGCAAACCTCCGCCCAAAAAGACGCTGAAATTGCGGCCTTAAAAGAGCGTATCGCAGTGCTGGAGAAAATCGTTACCGAACCGGCTTATGAGCTTAATCTGGAATTAAACAAATTACGGAACTAGGCGATGAGCATTTTTCTATTCAATACACCCGTCGAGCGCTTATTGAGGCTCGGCTGGTGTGAATAGTCCTTCCAATTCTACCGGCTTAACAATCACACCCGTTCACAAATCGCTCAAAATGTAATCTAATGAGATATCACGACTAACACCGGGGCGCTTTCATACTGAATGTCAGCCTGCAGCCTTAAAAGGAATTGAAGTTGGTATTATTTAAAACATGGTTACTGCAGGGCATTTTTCACAGTGCGCCAGGCTACATTGAAATAGATGGCGACCAGGTTTCATTTACGCTGATTGACACCGGGACGTTTGGCAAGAATAAACTCAACGGATTACTGAACAACAACGAAGCCTTTGAATGCATAGCCAATGGCGAAGCAGTGAAAGTGTTTGATATATCTCGCCAGGATGCCCGGTTCGAATCTCCCTGGTACATGTTCAGCGGCGGCGGTGTGTTGTCTTTTTCAGGACAAGCATACAAACTGTCATTTATGCAGCCGCAAAATACCAAGTTTCCCTATCAGCGTTTAGGCATTATCCGCGAGTCAGATTTTGCAGACTTTAGCGACGGACGCAAGTTCGGCAAGCGCTTTCGATCGTATATGAATAACCCGGATAGCATCTGGTAAGTATGCCTTAAGGCTCTCTATTTCACAAAACGGAACTTAATCTAAATAAAATAGCGCATTACTTTGCTTTTGCTCTACCCCAAAAACAATATCGATACATACCGCCCGATGAACCGATAGCACATCAGATTTTGTCACGCTCTGATACACAGCTTCAGGCACATCTAGCGTTCCATCGTCAGTGACCAACCGATAGCGGGTTCTAGACCGGTTTGAGGTAAAAGTTATTTTATCTTTTACCCGGACTGATGAGATGATTTTAGGCCGCGCAGCGTGTAAAAACTGACGGTATCGTAACAGCGGCACAAACAGTTTGTATGCGTTGATAATCAACACGACCGCCAGCGGCACGGTAAATAAAATAAATCCCGAGGTAAAAACGGATATAAAAAATAGCGCGATCGCCAAAAAGAAAAAGAGCTTTTTTCGCCACGCTCTAAAGAAAATACGCCGCACAATTAATCGCTCTTTAGCAGATATCGCGCACTCTTTATCCCGCATCCGTTCATTTACGGTCGAGCTGGCAGAGTATCTGGGTGAGTGCTGTTGCGGTTGCGCTGCTAACACCCGAAACCGCAGTACTTGTTTCTTTTGCGGGCTAATTTCAAGATAAGCTTTGTCGCCTGTAATCGCCTGATTATAAACACTCAAATCGACACTAAATTCCTTGTCATCAAGGCTGACATAGTAAGTTGTGCGAGTTGTTGTTCGTCTTGAGCCATGGCCAGCCCTGACGTTAGTTGAATGACTGCCGGTTGTTGACGTGTGCCGGTTTACCCGTTTATTGGTCACGACGCCGGTATAGCAATGTTTTACCCCGTTTTTAAGTTCGAGGTAATTCTGGCGCAACACCACAACTATCACAGTTGCAAAAATGGCGGCAAACACACCGAATAGGTATAGCGGGGCCTGACTCATTTGAGGGCCGGATAGTACGTTGGAGAAAATTACAAAAAAAATGCCGCCGGCAAACAGGGTAAACCCGGCTATTAACCAATATTGTTTTTGTAGTTGCTGACGGTCTTTGTCTGATAAAGGCTTTACATCGTAGGTATTCGGCAAGAGTCATTCATCCATAAACTGAGCTGTGTATCCGGTCAGGATTTTTTATACCCATCAGCGCTGCTAAGCGATAGTTTTACGATAGGTTACCAGCATATTCAAGTTTAACTTGTTTAAAAATCACACAAACTTATTGATCAAATACTAAACGGCACTTAATATTCAAAAAATTAACATGGAGTATCGTTATGAAATATTTTAAAGGACTGAAATTCGTTGTTCTGTTCTCTCTATTTACCCACTTTTGCGCGCTGTCTCAAACGTCCACCTCAGAACAAGCCTGTATGAAAGGCAGCCCTGACGCCTGCTTTAATACCGCGCTCGATTACTACGACGGTGCCGGTATCCCTCAGGATATTAAGAAAGCCGTTTCCTTTTTTAGCAAGGCGTGCGAAATGGGCTTATCCAATAGCTGTATGAATGCAGCCATGATCGCAAAAGGTGGCGGTGGTAACCTGCCCGCAAATATTGAACTGGCGACCGTCAATTTTGAAAATGCTTGTGCCTTAGGTGTAAAACAGGGCTGCGACAATGCGTTTTATTACCGTAGCAATGAAAAATCACCCGTTTACAACCCGGCTAAGGGCATGCTGGTGGTTAAAAATGCCTGTGTCATTGGCAATGAAAAAGCCTGCTTTTGGGGGCTATACCGCGCATACGATGGCAGCCAGGGTAAACATCCCGAGTTAATTGATAAGGAAAAAGCCGCCTGGTTTGGCGAGTTTACCTGCCGAAAATACAATGATGCTCTCGGTTGTCATGCCGCAGAGCTTTACTACGCCAATCCCGAGTCACCCGGCTTTGATGCCGAAAAAGCGTTAATTTACTCCAAGCTTAGCTGTGATAGCTATTCGTCTAAAGCCAGCTGCTATAATGTGGGGAGTATTTACTGGCAGATAGAAGAAGATAAATTAACCACCCATTACCTAAAGAAAGCTTGTGAACTGGGTCACGAAAGCGCCTGTGAGTATGCAAAAAAATGGCGCAAATACTACGACGAAAAAGTGGCCTTCGAAGAACAAAAAGCCCGCAATGATGCGGTAATTAACAACGCACTTTCGCAAGGTCAGTATGGGAATGCTGTATCGGCAGCCATTCATCAGTTACGCTCACAAGCGCATCTTGAGCAGGCCGTCATGGCCGCTAGTCGCGCCAGTGCAATGGGGCAGGTTGCCACCAATGATTTATACGTTATTGCTTCATGGTTTTCTTCGGGCCCGGTTCGCGGCGCCGCCAATGCCGAAATGTCTGCGCGGGGAACCGGACTGGAAGGTACCTTTGGGGAAGGCACTAACACAGCGGGCGCTGCCAGCGCCAGATGGCAGGAGGCTTATGGCAGTACATTACCTTCACCCTCCTTATCATCGTCTTCACCAAGTACGATTGCTGTACCCAGTGCCGCCCAAATATCTGCCCAAACACGCGAAAAATACCGCTATGCACATTGTGCAATGGCCGGCAGTAATGCCAGCGCCAGTGTGTGTCGGAATTAAGCGGTAATGCCCCGCAATATAAAATACCTCGTACAGGATTACTCACCGCTTCGATGTGGAGAATCCTGGCTCTGAGCATGTACCGATTCAACTCAACATTATAAAATATCTGCGGTAAATAAAGATGATTCTGATATTGCGTAATACAGCTTTAATCACCTTACTTCTGTGCATTAGTACCGAGGCTATGGCCTGGCGCGAATACTCGCGAAAACAGGTAGTAGAAAACTACTATAGCCGAAAAATATGCCTTGATAATGATGGACAATTTGCGAACCAATGCATTTCTAAAGAGGTTAAATACTTTCGTGGTACGGATCGTAATATTGGAATTCGGCTTTGGTCAAAATTTGGCACCTCAGAATCTGAATTTGACAGGAAGCTCGCAGAGTTCAACATCACAAGAGAAAACTATCTTAAATATGCTTACCAGTATGAAAAGTTCTATGAGAGTGATGATTTTGGAGATGTGGCGAACGGCACTGTTTTCCAGGGGCTGATAGCTGAAGACGGTAAAACTGTAATATTACCCGCCATATATCGTTCGGTTTTACCTTTAAGTGATAAAGCGGCCATTGTGACGGCGTTTAATCAAAAAAAATATTTGGTGATGTTCAATGATGACTCTCCAAAACTTACTGAAATCCCATACTCCTACACTAACTGGTATATGATTTATGGTGGCAGTAATTCAAAACCGGTTACAGTAGTTTTTAAACTGAAAGCAGAAGAAAACCAGCTTGGCGACACTTATGTAGTGCTGGATAAATTGGGGGGTGCAGCTTTCACGATAGAGAACGTTACATCAAATGGCAATGGTACAATGGCTTTCCATGAATATAACAATGGCACCATTGCTTTCCCTGTTAAAAATGCAGATGGCGTTACCTTTTCGGTCACTGTCGACACACAGACACTTCAAACGTTCGGAGTCGGGCCCGCATTCGATACACTGAATATCGGATATGCTTTGGCAGATTATTGGAAAGATAATAATTTTAACCATGGTAAAGACATCTCAATGCAAAAAGTGGGAACACTTGGGTCAGGGCATGGCCTGATGTCAGGACAGACAATATATCAGCCAATAAGTGAAGAAGACGGTTCGCTTGCACCATTAAATGTAGATGGACTGCTAGGCCTGGCACCGATCTTTTTACCTGAAATTGAAAAAGTGAGAGGTTGGATCCCCCTGTGTCAGGATAGTTGTCGCCTCAGTTTTTCATAGTATTAGACAGGGTGCGGAAGTTAGGCATGAGTGAGACATTATCCAGAAGAACATAAAAAGGCAGTGGTTAGTAAGTTGATTGAAAGCGGTTTATCATTACGCCAGTTTGCGCAAAGAGAAGGTATTAGCCTGTCTACGTTGTATGGTTGGCGGGACAAGTATACAGAGGCCGATTTCAGTTTGATTAAAAGTAATACGCCAGAGAATTGGACCGCAGAGCAGAAGTTTTCTGCGGTGATAGAGACTGCTGCCATGTCGGAAGTTGAGGTAAGTGAATACTGCCGGAAAAAGGGCCTTTTCCCGGAGCAAATCCAGCAATGGAAACATAGCTGTATCTCCGGTAATCAATCCGAGGCGGATAAGCGTAAACAGCAGGCCCAGGAACGTAAAGCGGATAAGAAACGCATTAAAGAGCTGGAAAGAGAGTTAAAACGCAAAGACGCAGCGTTAGCCGAAACTGCTGCGCTTCTGGTGCTTAGAAAAAAGTTAAATGCCTACTGGGGGGAAGACGAGGACAACTAACCACGTTCTCAGATAGGCAATACTATATTTCACTGATTGATGAAGCCGTTAGTGCGGGGGCCAGAAAGCACAAAGCCTGTGGCATCATCGGCTTATCCCTGCGCACGTTACAACGATGGCGGGACGCGGATGGAATTTGTGCAGATAAGCGCCCGGAGGCGAGCAGGCCGACGCCTGCAAATAAGCTAACTGAGATAGAACAACAAGCCATTTTGGATATCTGCAATGAAGAGCGGTTTGCCAGTCTGCCGCCCAGTCAGATTGTGCCCATGTTGGCCGATGAGGGAGTTTATCTGGGTTCGGAATCCAGCTTTTACCGTATATTGAAAGCCAATAATCAGCTTAGCCACAGAGGCAAAGCAAAACCCAAAGGTACACTGGCAAAACCTGATGGATTTACGGCTACGGGTCCCTGTGAAGTGTGGACCTGGGATATATCGTACTGCCCCTCTACGGTCATTGGTCGGTTCTTTTATCTGTACATGATAATGGATATTTTTAGCCGTAAAGTTGTGGGATGGGAAGTGTATGATTGCGAGTCTGGTGATCATGCCGCTAACCTCTTGGAACGCACGCTATGGTCTGAGAAATGCGTGAATGACGAGATAATCTTACATTCTGATAATGGCAGTCCGATGAAGAGCCTGACCATGCAAGCTAAGATGATTGAAATGGGCGTTATCGGCTCACGTAGCCGTCCCGGTGTCAGTAATGACAACCCTTACTCAGAATCTCTGTTCCGCACAGTCAAATACTGCCATAGATGGCCGAGTGAAGGCTTTAAGTCGCTGGAGGAAGCGCGAGCCTGGGTGCGAGATTTTGTCCGCTGGTATAACACCGAACATCGCCATAGCCGCATAAGATTCGTTACCCCAGAGCAGCGACACAAAGGTGAAGACCAACAGATACTGGCAAAGCGCACTGAGTTATATGCCGAGGCAAAAGTGAGAAATCCAAGTCGTTGGTCTGGTGAAACCAGAAACTGGGATAAGATCGGAAGCGTAGAGCTAAATCCGGAGAATAAAAAAGAAGCAGCTTAACAGCTCAGGCGACAACTACCTTGAAAAACGCCG
>NZ_PVNP01000145.1 GCF_002993365.1 Marisediminitalea alba | reverse complement strand
CTAGGGCCTGTTGATCTTTGCTGCATATATTTCACTCAGCAGTACATGGGTAGCCACATCATCGAAAATGCCAGTGATACCATGCTGGCATAATTCCTTGCTAACTTTTCATACCTCGTTGATATTGAACGATAATGCTTTATTCGAGCAAAGGCGTTTTCAACTAGGTGGCGATATTTATAGAGGCACCAATCAACGCTGTCTTTGTCTATATCTTGGCCATAGTTCCGTTTAGGTATGACGGAGATACCTCCTTTGGCTTCAATATATTCTCTTAATGCGTCACTATCGTAGCCTTTGTCACCTACGAAAATGTTTACTTCCCTTAAATGGTCAACCAGACTTTGAGCCCGAGCTATATCATTTCTCTGGCCTTCTGATAGTTCAAAATAAATTGGAAGCCCACCACTATCCACGGCTAAATGGATTTTTGTGGAGTTACCACCTCGGCTTTTTCCAATGCACTCATTATCCTTAGTACCTGCTCCGGCACTATGCTGATGAGCTTTGACAATCGAACCATCAGCAAAGACCCAGTCGTAATCAGATAGTTTGGCTAACTCATTGAATAACATGTTCAATAAACCTTTCTTCGACCATAAATTGAATCGGCGATAAACGGCGCTCCAACCGCCGAATTCTGTTGGTAAATCACGCCAAGGAATTCCTGTTCTCAGCCGGAAGAGTATCCCTTCAAACGTCATTCTATGTTCTGGTTTATTGTAAATGCGGCCTGTACTCTTCATTACTTGAAGTAGCTTTTGCCACCGCTTATCAGTTAGCATTAGTCTCGGCATGGTAGTGAGTTGTTCTTTTACTTTTGGCGAAGCAAATTATAACTCTTTACCATGCTGCTCAAAAACCAATCACGAAAGATCAACACGCCTTA
>NZ_PVNP01000144.1 GCF_002993365.1 Marisediminitalea alba | reverse complement strand
TTATCGCCAGCGCATGCAAATAGAAGAAGGCTTTCGGGATATGAAAAGCACGCGCTTTGGTCTGGGGTATGAAAATAATCGCAGCACAACCAAGACACGCATTACTGTTCTGGTCTTGCTTACCACACTGGCTTCGTTAGTGGCTGTACTGTTGGGCATGCTATTAGTTGTCAGTAACAAGCATCGACGCTTTCAGGCAAATACCGAAACAAAATCCGTACTATCCTTTCACTTTCTTGGCTTGAGAGCTTTTAACACCT
This sequence comes from Marisediminitalea alba, assembly GCF_002993365.1. Classification (GTDB taxonomy): domain Bacteria; phylum Pseudomonadota; class Gammaproteobacteria; order Enterobacterales; family Alteromonadaceae; genus Alteromonas; species Alteromonas alba. Next base: position 1,571 of record NZ_PVNP01000144.1, on the reverse strand, counting down.
CAATGCGATTTACCCTGCATCAGTGGAAAAAGACGATCCGCTGGCTTGATGAACTCACCGCTGAAGCTTGCATGAGCAAGATTACATGCTAAATTCGTGGGGATCCCTCAGTATTTAGTACTTGGTTTGCCTGATTCTCTTATCTTTGAATCAGAGGTATACTAGCTGCTATATCGTTAGAGGTGATTATGAATACAAAGATTGAAATATACGGCGTGAAAGCTGTAAAGCGCCCTAAAATCGCCGCCAGCAAGAAACTTGACTTGTCCGGTGAGTCTGGCCAGCAAATTGTTAAGTCTGAAACTAAGCTGGTTTTAAGAACACATAAGCGCACTTTTGAAAAACTCGCTGATATGTAATGGATCTCATTTTCTTCCCCTTTGAACGCGTGATAGAAATTAACGTGTTCATTCTCGAAAACGAACCAGGCATGAAAGGCGCTGCTGATATCAACAAACTTCAGGGTGCCCTAGGCAGAATTGATAATGCCATTGCCTATTCAGGCTTAGATGACGTTTTCGAAATAGCTGCAAAATATGCCTCTTCAATTGCGCTTTCTCATTCACTTCCCGATGCTAATAAGCGAACAGGTCTGGCTGTTGCGCTAGAGTATTTGTCGCTCAACGATTTTGAGTTAACCGCTGATAATGATCTCTTCGCAGATGCTATCAGAGACTTAGTTATTGGAAAAATCGATGAGTCAGATTTTGCCGACTTGCTTTATTCACAATATATTTTCGAACAAAACTCAGATCTCTGAAATTTACCTTTGCTTACCAGTCCTTCATGGTATTGCTAATGTCTGCTTCTCGCTCATTTCGGCCATTTGCCAGTGACTGACAGCCAAATCTGATTTAACTCAAAATCCGTTACTGCCAGTTCGTGTACGAATCTAATTACCCTAATTACTCTTTAAGGCGTGTTGATCTTTCGTGATTGGTTTTTGAGCAGCATGGTAAAGAGTTATAATTTGCTTCGCCAAAAGTAAAAGAACAACTCACTACCATGCCGAGACTAATGCTAACTGATAAGCGGTGGCAAAAGCTACTTCAAGTAATGAAGAGTACAGGCCGCATTTACAATAAACCAGAACATAGAATGACGTTTGAAGGGATACTCTTCCGGCTGAGAACAGGAATTCCTTGGCGTGATTTACCAACAGAATTCGGCGGTTGGAGCGCCGTTTATCGCCGATTCAATTTATGGTCGAAGAAAGGTTTATTGAACATGTTATTCAATGAGTTAGCCAAACTATCTGATTACGACTGGGTCTTTGCTGATGGTTCGATTGTCAAAGCTCATCAGCATAGTGCCGGAGCAGGTACTAAGGATAATGAGTGCATTGGAAAAAGCCGAGGTGGTAACTCCACAAAAATCCATTTAGCCGTGGATAGTGGTGGGCTTCCAATTTATTTTGAACTATCAGAAGGCCAGAGAAATGATATAGCTCGGGCTCAAAGTCTGGTTGACCATTTAAGGGAAGTAAACATTTTCGTAGGTGACAAAGGCTACGATAGTGACGCATTAAGAGAATATATTGAAGCCAAAGGAGGTATCTCCGTCATACCTAA
>NZ_PVNP01000143.1 GCF_002993365.1 Marisediminitalea alba | reverse complement strand
TTTTTTACGCCACAGATAGAAGTTTGATACTGTTAACGCATGCTGTGCACAAAATTCACTGACCGACAGTTCGCTTGCTGCTTGCTTATCAACCAATACCTGCCATTGCTCGCGTGTACGTCTTTTTGTTGCCATCAATAAAGTCTCCGTTAGTAAAATCTACGGGGACTATTTTACGGGGTAGTTCAATGAGGAAAAGACGGTCTAAATTGATCGCTTACACTTTGCCGGCTCGCCGGATGGCAGCACACCGGGTGTGTACTATGCTCACCTGATAGACATGACCACCATGCCTAAGAACGAAATGGAGGCAATCGCCTACCACGAAGGCAACCCCGGCCATCATATGCAAATTTCCATTGCTCAGGAACTGGAAGGTGTTCCTAAATTCAGAACCACGTCGTTCTTTAACAGTTATGTTGAAGGCTGGGCGTTGTATGCAGAGCTGGTGGCTAAGGAAATGGGCGGCTACCAGAATCCTATGTCTGATTTTGGCCGCTTAGTCTCTGAAATGTGGCGCGCTATCCGTTTGGTGGTAGACACCGGCATTCATGCCAAAGGCTGGACAGAAGAACAGGCTAATCAGTTCTTCAGAGATAACTCGCCCATTTCTGATGGTGCGATAAAAACCGAAGTGCAGCGCTATTTTGTGTGGCCGGGTCAGGCGACTTCCTACAAAATCGGCATGCTGAAAATTCTTGAACTACGAGAGAAAGCCGAGACCGAGCTGGGCGATAAGTTTGATATCCGCGCCTTCCACGATGTGATCCTCGGCAGTGGCGCGGTGCCTCTGACCATTTTAGAACGCATGGTAGATAACTGGATTGCTGAGGAAAAAGCCGCTTAGTTCATCACCACCGTAACAAAGCCGGCATATTCGCCGGCTTTTTTGATGATGTCGCTTAATTAGCAGAATATTAAGACCACGAGCTTGTACGCCACCAACAATTGCGGGCAAGGTGGTATAAAATATTCAAAATACAACAACATGAGAATTTCACAGCAGGATCTCGATATTTGTTGTGGGCCTGAAGCCTTTGTCTCGCAAACGGATATCCAACCCGTAACACAACCCATTCACCAGACTTCGCTGTTCTCCTACAGCAAGTTTGAAAACCTCTGCGCCGCGCTGGTCAATGAATACAGCACACCGGTTTATACACGTGGGCGAAATCCAACAATGACCAGTGTGGAAAAGAAACTTGCTGCCCTTGAGCGGGGCGAAGCATGCAAACTGTTTGCTTCCGGCATGGGCGCTATTAGTGCGGCGATTACCGACTGGTATACACTAAACCGGGCTTCCAGGTTATTCGCGCTGTAAGCAGCAGAGGCTTCGATATTGGTCACTTTTTCAGGTTTAAGATCGCCCGCCACCACTGGAATATCTTCGCCATCGTAAAGGTACTCATCGATAGTAAAACCATCGCCAATTTCTTTGCCTCTGGCGGCCTGAGCAAACCCAAGGCCAAGCGTCCAGGCATCAGATAACTGATAGGATAAGCCGGCATTCAGGCTAATTTCGTTGTCATCCAGACCTGCGGCAACAACACCTGACGCCAGTGAACACACAGCACCAGCTAATACTAAATTTTTCAAGGGAATGTCCTTCTGACTCTACGACTTAGAAATAAGAAGCATTCTCATCTTCCTATCCAACAAAGGACATTACTTTTACAACTGTTACATTCTGTGCACCAAACCATTAAGTGAAAAGGAAATCGTTAACCTGTAGCGTAACTAATCCGCCCATAAGCTTTTAACGGGGCGTTTGAGTACCACTTACTCTGTATGCCTGAATCGCCAGACCTTCACATACAGAGTTAAAAGCGTCATTTTCGAGCAGTGGTAACCCTGCCAGTAGCCCAGTGGACAGTGTGTCGCGCAGAACAGGAGACAAACTCATGCCACCGGTGATCATAACCACCTCTGGCTCAATATCGGTTTGAGCCAGACACTCTTTTATTAGACGAATCACCTTACTTAGCCAGGATTGCATTGACTGAGCTAACATCTGATTGTCGATACTAATGCTGAAGTCTGGCTCTATGTACGACAAAGGCAAAGTAATTTGTGCTTTCGACGACAATAACTCCTTCGCCATTCGCGCTGAGTTCACTACTCTGGCCGAAAGCTTCTCTTCCTGAATAATCAGCAGTCGCTCAAGCAGTTTAGGCTCTTTAACAATCGACATGGTTTGCATGATTTCCAGCCCGTATTCGTCTGAAAAGAACCGGGTGAGCTTGGGAATATCATCTACGGCGCACATATCAGAAAAATAAGTGGGCGGCACAGGCAGCCCGTTCTGCATCGACAGGTCTTGCCCCAAATGCGGCGCAATGGCTTTTAGCACCAGATTTTTATCACACTCCATTCCGCCCAAACGCTTGCCTGTTACACCTAGTACCGGCTTGTTGTGTTGTTCTGGCTGCGCTGACTCTGAGCCTAATCGGATACAGCAAATATCCGTTGTCCCGCCACCCACATCCACCACCAGCGTAGTGGTTTCTTTTGCTAACGTACGCTCAATTTTGTAGGCCGCGGCGATGGGCTCTTCAAGGAAACTAACGTTGTTAAACCCGGCCAACGCTGCAGCTTGTTGCATGATATTTATCGCTTGCACATTGCCGGTCTCTCCGCGTGTTCCGTGGAATTTAACCGGCCTGCCAATTACCGCCGTATCGACTGCTTGCTGAAGTTGTGCTTCTGCACACTGGCGAAAATAACCAAGCTGTTTGGCAATCATTCCAACAAACGCTTCCTGCTGTTGGGCGTCTAAGCTCGCGCCCAGAAAGTTCTTTGGTGAATAGATTAACCGGCCCTTCTGAGGTGTGGCCAGAAAACGTCTGAAGCCTTCTTCACCAAAGGCAAAAGTACCGGTTTCCACTAACTGCTTAAGCGACAAATTCTGAACGGTGAGATCTTTCAGCAGTAATTGAATTGCGCGCTTTTGTAACCCAGGGCGGTCGTGAAACTGACCGCGCAGGCTTTCTATTCTGTCGCTATAGACCTGTTGCTCGTTAGGATCCTTAGCTTCATAAAAACGCTGCTTTTCTTTTTCGATTTGCTCACCGATAGCGCGCTGTAGCTGCGCCACTTTGGCTTCGACAATCTCATCGGGCGGCGTGGGCAATTCGTCCGGGTAATAAATAAAAATCGACGAGCGAATTTTATTCCCGTCTTTTACCTGAGGATCGAGTTTTACGTGAGAGTGATGATTACCGTCAAAAAATGCCACTTCTGAATTGGACGTACCGTAATCAATACCTATTGCCGCCATGCTTTGCCTGTATTTCTGAGATTAACGTTTTGCTCTATCGAGAATTCGAGCTTGCACATGCTCATTATCGTCGGGGATCATGACGGACTGATAATAAAGTGCAATCCATTTTTCTGCATTTTTGCTCAGTAAAAGCGAGCCCATTGGCTAATTAAAGTTGGTCATCGGCCTGAGATTGAGACTCACGGGTACCTGTGGGCTTATCAAGTAGCGCGCTCGCGTGTACCGTTTGCTGAGAAATTTCTAACGCCGGGATCAAAAAACCCTCGCATTTCTGCAAGGACTTCTGTGATGGTGCCTCGACCCGGGATCGCGACTCACGGTTACCGGCAGGCGACACGCGCGTGTCCCGTTTACTGAGAAATTTCTAACGCCGGGATCAAAAAAGCCCTCGCATTTCTGCAAGGGCTTCTGTGATGGTGCCTCGACCCGGGATCGAACCAGGGACACGCGGATTTTCAATAGACAGCTTAGCCATAAAAATGATATAAATCAAAAACCTAATTAAAACATAAAATAGCTTTGCAAATTCTTTGCAAATCAACATATAACCTGTTCTACTAGCAGCATGGCTAAACAGATTGCTAGACATGACATAAACGACACGCTGTACATCTTCAAACAAGATAACAGCGAACGTTGGTATGCGCGATTTGTACTGTTCAATACGTGGTACTGCAAATCAACTAAAAAGAAAGATAAAGACGAAGCCATCGCTATGGCACATCGAATATTTCTCGACCACGAAATCCGAATCGAAACCAATACGCTAGTTCAAAGCAAAAGATTCCGGTATGTAGCGGAAAGAGTTATTGAAAAACTTGAACGAGAGCTTAATGTCACCTCTCCTGAAAAACCCAAGGAACGAATCCCTGAGACCTTGATTGACTTTATAGAGAGCCAGGAAGGGAACAAAAATACCGAAAAGAAATTTCGTCATGACTACTCCCTAGCTCTCCGCAAATATCACATCCCCTACTTTGACAGAACATACGTTACATCGATAGACCAAGACGCCATTAAAAAATTTGATGAGTGGCGTATTAAACAATTCGGCAGAACACCGGCTTCATCAACGTTAAAGACCCATAATGCTGCGCTTAACTTAGTGTTTAAAGAAGCTATTGAACACAAGTGGATGATACCGATACAAGTGCCAGTATTGTCGTCGAAAGGTAAATCTGGAACACGCCGAGCCGCATTCTCAGAAGAAGAGTATGACGCTGTAATTGATGGTATTTACGAAAGTGAACGTTACGCTCACACCGAGAAGACAAGGCAAATCAGAGAGCTACTTTATGATTACTGTGAGATTGCAGTAAATACCGGCATCCGTCCGGGCACAGAGATGGAAAGCATCACCTGGGGTGATATAGAACTAAAAGCCCAAGGAAGTAAAGCACAGTTCTTTATCAACGTACGCAAAGGTAAAACAACTAAACACACTGGCACACGAAAAATCGTCTGCAAAAAAGATGTCATTGGCGCGATATCCCGACTCCGCGAACGGTTTCCACATAGAACACCAAGTCAAAAATTATTCCGATTGGCTAACGGTGAAACAACACCACAGTTAGGCAAGGCATTTGAAAAGGTTCTTCAGAATAACAACCTTAAAACGCATTCAGATGTACCAAGGACACTATACTCGTTACGCCACACATACATTACATGGCAACTGCTGGCAGGCACAAGCATGGACGTTATAGCCAAGCAATGCGGTACAAGCGTAGCAATGATTGAACAGCACTACAGCCACGTAAAGCCCGAAATGTTTGCAGATGCCTTATCTGGTGTCACCTTCAACAATGAAAAACCAAAACCAATATCAAAAAAAGCTTCGCAATATCAAGCAAATGTCTCAAAGCGAGATGAGAAACGTTTTAAAGAGTGGGCCGCAGAGTACAAAAGACGCGGCTGCATTTAAAAAACAACCATAACATATTGATTAATATAATTTACTCATATTAACCGATACATGCTTGCGATGCTTTTCGACAAGTAGCATTGTAAAAGAGTAAGCTTCTGAACTATCTTAGTTTTAAAATGTCAAAAAAAGTGTAAAATCTGCGCTTCAGATTGAAGCTTGTAAGAAAAGCGAGGGAGAAGGATGAAGAAAGTTTTAACAGATGCCCCACTTGTTCAGGCTCTGATAGATTTGAGATTTTCTGAAATCCCTAGTTTATCTTCGATACCTGCAGATGTGATAAATAAAATCCATGAAGCCATGATAGGCGTTGGCTTTGCGGAAAAAATTGAGAGCAAAGGTCAGTCGGTATCAATTAGGTTTGATCAAGCTACACAACAGGCAACTCAAGAGATAACTCCGGTTAACAGATACCTCTTCAGAGCCGCAGGTGAACGTTCCATTATTGAATTGAGTAAAAGCTCATTAATTTATAAATCGACGGAATACGGCACATTCGAGGACTTCTATAAAAAATTTGATGAAGTTTTATCATCTCTTATTGAGCTTGTTCCAACTCTGAATAAATCTTTACTTAAGCGGGTTGGTTTGCGTTACATAGACGTAATTGTTCCAGATTCAGGTAATACTCTTGAGGACTTTATCTCAGATGGATTGTTGGCACCGAAGCTTAATGAGCCAATTGACGGTTGCAAACACATTCATGGTTTAACTTCTAAAGTTGTAGAAGTTAATCAGAATAAGATGTTGCGAGTAGCATTAGAGGAACTACCAGTTGAAAATCGTTCTATCAGAAAAATATTACCTGACGAGCTTGTTGAGCCAGACCAGAATTGCGGACTAGTAATAAAGGGGCAGGCTGCTTGGGCAAATACCAGTAGCCCGACATACGGAATTTTAGATATAGACCATACTTTTAATTTTGAAGCTAGCCCAGCATTCTCAATTGATAGTATTCGTGAGGCAACTAATGGTTTGTACAACCAATCCAAAGATGTATTTTGGTCTTTGATTAAACAGCCGGCTTTGGATATTTGGGGTTATAAGGAGATATAAAATGTGGAGTAGCACTAGCTCTGTCGGTAAAACGGCAACATCTGTAGTATTAAGTAGTTTATGCTTTAGTACCTATGCTGAGGTTCCGCAGAATATTCCTGAAAATAAAATTGTACAATCTGACAGATCTGGTACTGCTTGGCAGTACCGTCTGATTGCCCAAGAACTTTCTTCACATGCAAAGCCGAAAGCAGATGTGGTAAGTATCTCTGAGATAGTAAAAAGAGCTAAAGTTCAACTTGGTTTGCCTAACAAAGACATAGCAAATATTTTTCTTGTTAGCCGTCAGACTATACAGACATACCTCAAAGGTAGTGACACGTCTCATACAGTTAACAATCAGACCAAAAATAGAGCTCTACACGTTTTGGAAGTGCTCGAATCTATAAAAGACAATTTTGAAAAAAGTCCTGGAGCGATGGCGAAGAATTACACTATTGATAACTCCAGCCTGCTGGATTTGCTTTCAGCACAAAATCTTGAGGTAAATAAAATTCAAACTATATCTCGCGAACTCGGAAAAAAACTATCAAGTACTGCGAGTTCAGACCAACCGAACAATAATGAGACGCTCTTCGACTTAACTAGAACCGTTTAGGGAAGCTCGGTGCATTCGTTTGGTCAAAAACTACTACATGAATTAGGCGTGGAGCAATGCGCATCTTTTTTTTGTGCATCAGTCCCTATGGATACGAGACTTAACTGGGCTAACTCTCTTCCAAAGATTGAGTTTCGTGAAGATGTAAAGAAGCTAAAGGACACATCTATATTCCTCATACTTTCCCAGAATTGTGATATTGCATGCAGAAATGACAAGTTAGATTCTCATGTGGAGGTATGTGTATGCAAAAAGATAAAAGAAAAGGAAAAGCATGCTGGAAACATGTTTGTTGGTAGCGCCCGGAAACTTCAATTCTCAATTGGGGATGATTGGTACGAAGCTAACGTAGATCTTATCCTTTCGGTAAATAAAGAAGAGCTTTACGCAACTCTACATACACATAACGTAGATATTCTGGCTCCTTCTGAGCAATTACTCCAAATAGCGCCATTGTGGCGTGCAAACAGATATACCAGAACCGCTTTACCAGATAATTTCAATGCCCGCCTGTTTCCAATACTGGATGAAAACTTGCATCGCTTGCAGGCTAACGCAATTGTTCCAACTGAAATGACAGCAAGCTATCTCAGAGCAATATACATTCGCGTTACACCGATGACGGAAGAAGAGAGTTATAACTTTGCTCTTTTTGCATTGTTACGAGCTGATACACCTGACGATATATTGAGTAGCATCCAAGAATCAGTTGAAGATTTTGCTCAAGCCTTAGAGGAAGCCTCTGGTTTCACTGACGAGAGCGATATCTATGCCGACAGGGACTCGAATACTTTTGTTTCGTACTTAAACAGTTATTTGCGCTTGAATTTAGATAGGCACTCGCTAGCTGAAGGTGATTCTGATATCGGACCGGAGCTTTAGTTCTATTGAACTAGACGAGCTGATAGAACGTCCGTAATGGCGATAGAACCGCTTTTTAGAGGTAATGTTAATGCTCTCTTCACAGTACCCATGATAGGCTCTGTACGTGTTGTAGAATAAGTGACGTTAATAAGCATTAACGTTACCTATAACAAATAATTTTTTTAAATTAGACCATCTGGTAATTGTTTGGATACATAAAGTGTTCTGCGCAAAAAAAAACAATGTCACGTTTACGAAATAACTAATATCGACCATTAAAACTGTACCCAGGTACAGTATACATTTAAGATATCCTTGACATACTTAGTTCTCACATTGGTTACAATTAACAAGGAAATTTGCAATGAGAGACTTAACTTTAGACGAGTTAAAGACAGTAAGCGGTGGTGAGGATAATATTTCTTTCGGCGATGCTGTTGGTATGGGGTCATTTGCTGGTGGTGCCGGTGCTGCAGCTGCAGGAGCTGAGTTAGCAGTTGTTGGAAGCGCTGCGCTTGCTGGAGGGTTAATTGTTGGATCTGGATATGCAGGCTATGAGTTTGGCAACTGGATTGGTGCAGATGATTTCGGTTCGTGGCTAGGCGGTGAAATTTACGACTGGTTTAATAGCTGATATATTTTCAACGGGTGTCCTTCCAAAGTGTTGGAAGGACCACGCACTTACTGGGAGTTATTATGATAAAAGTTAATTTTTCGGTCACAAGAACAGTCCTTGTCATGCTAACCTTTTTAGCTATGTGTCTTGCCATTTATTATTCGGATTTTAGAGTTGCAGACAGGGGGCGTGATCTCTTAATAATATTATTAACACCACTTATGGCATTGTTTGGAGTCTTCATTGCAAAAGACTCGAAAAAAAAAGAATAAAGGCTTTAGTTTTAATGCTCACATATGGAAAATGAAAACATTCAGGCGTTAAAAGAAATATTGGTAAGTTTATGTTCAGAGCAAGACATTAATATATCTACACTCTTTCTACATGGCTCTCATGCTTCGGGAACTGCGTCACTAGACTCTGACATAGATGCTATTGTACTTGACGATAAATGTGTAAAATCACGAAAAGTACAAGTTAGGTATAAAAATCATTTAATACAGCTAATTGTTATGAGCAGCAGTGAAGCTTTAGATGCTCTTCACTTCTCTCGTGCACGTTCAGCTCCATTTTTTGCTGTTAGCTTTGATACGTCCATAGTTCTTATTGATAATGACGGATTAGGTGAATATATCAAAACTATTTCAAAGCAAATACTCAAGTTGGGCCCTTTACCTGCTCACCCTCAAGAAATAGAGTTAAAAAGAATTTCGTTCCTCAACTTTCTCAATGATGGAACTAGAAAAAAATATACAGGTAGTACAATTCCAGAATCTATACTATGGGCGTCACAAGTCATAAATATGTGTTTCGATCTATTAGTTATTTATGCTGACGAATGGAGGTTTAACAATTCCAGATTCAAGGGTGAAATACTTAGGAAAACTTTTTTTTCGATTAGAAGCGAACTCCTTGAATGCCTTTTACTAAGGCGTGTTGATCTTTCGTGATTGGTTTTTGAGCAGCATGGTAAAGAGTTATAATTTGCTTCGCCAAAAGTAAAAGAACAACTCACTACCATGCCGAGACTAATGCTAACTGATAAGCGGTGGCAAAAGCTACTTCAAGTAATGAAGAGTACAGGCCGCATTTACAATAAACCAGAACATAGAATGACGTTTGAAGGGATACTCTTCCGGCTGAGAACAGGAATTCCTTGGCGTGATTTACCAACAGAATTCGGCGGTTGGAGCGCCGTTTATCGCCGATTCAATTTATGGTCGAAGAAAGGTTTATTGAACATGTTATTCAATGAGTTAGCCAAACTATCTGATTACGACTGGGTCTTTGCTGATGGTTCGATTGTCAAAGCTCATCAGCATAGTGCCGGAGCAGGTACTAAGGATAATGAGTGCATTGGAAAAAGCCGAGGTGGTAACTCCACAAAAATCCATTTAGCCGTGGATAGTGGTGGGCTTCCAATTTATTTTGAACTATCAGAAGGCCAGAGAAATGATATAGCTCGGGCTCAAAGTCTGGTTGACCATTTAAGGGAAGTAAACATTTTCGTAGGTGACAAAGGCTACGATAGTGACGCATTAAGAGAATATATTGAAGCCAAAGGAGGTATCTCCGTCATACCTAA
>NZ_PVNP01000142.1 GCF_002993365.1 Marisediminitalea alba | reverse complement strand
TGTGAGATGTATGGACTCCCTTCCCTGAAAGGGGTACGGTCTTAATTGTCAAATTAGCCAAAGGGGTCCATACATGATTAAGAATACAATTATTGCAATTGACCTTGCAAAGCATTCCTTTCAGGTTTGCAAGTTCAACAGTGACGGAAAAATTGATTATAACAAAGCAATGAGTCGTAAAGCATTGATAGCACTTCTGGGAAACCATGTGTCAGCGTTAGTGGCAATGGAAGCCTGTGGTGGCTCGAATTACTGGGCGCGTTTAGCGAGGCGGCATGGTCATCAAGTAAAAATCATTCAGCCTCGCGCAGTAAAAGGGCTGCAATTAAAGCAAAAAACAGATAAAAATGACGCCTACGCTATCGGTATTGCGGCTCAATTACCTCATATAAACTCTTGTGGCATCATGGAGGAAGATGAACAGGGTCTTCAGGCCCTGGAGCGGGTGCGAATGCTGCAGTTGGAGCAAAGGACGGCGTTGGCAAACCAGATACGAGGACTGTTGACGGAATTCGGGATTGTGATAGCAAAGGGGTTAAATCATTTAGTCACTGCGCTGCCTGACATTTTAGAAGATGCAGAAAACGGCTTGCCGATGAATTATCGTCAGGCTTTGGCTGCGCAGTCACAAATGTTACAACTCTATACGACTCAAATAGAAAGTTATGACAGGCTCATAGCAGAACACACGCGGCATAATCCTGTTTGCCAGAAATTAAGTAAACTCGAAGGCGTAGGCCCTTTGATTGCTTTGGGGTTAACCGTTCGATTGGGAAATGCGACAGAGTTCAATACAGGCCGGGATGCATCAGCATGCATAGGTTTGACACCGAAGCAGCATTCGACCGGCGGTAAAGAGCGATTGGGACATATTTCTAAAAACTGTGCAGATAAAAGATTGCGAAGTTTGCTCTATCAGGGAGCAATGTCGGTAGTGAATAAAGCAGTATCCAGAGAGCCTAAGACTGTGAAAGAGCAGTGGCTGAAGGCGTTAGTTGACCGAAGGGGAAAGAAGGTTGCTGCCATCGCGTTAGCAAATAAAACGGTGAGAACCGCTGTTGCTCTAATAAAGAATAATGACGATTACAATCCGATACTGTTAGCAGCCTAAGAGTTAGTAAATCAACAAATTGCGAAAATAAATGGTAAGACCAACCAGCAGAATTCAGCCAGTCCTCTCAAGTGACTAAACACTGTGTGTGAGAATTGAACTGTTGGTGCGTATACATCGAAGGGCAGGAGTAGCTCTCCATTTAAAGCCCGTATATAAGAGCGCATCTACTACTAATTTTTCAAAAGATGTTGATTACTTCAGGGAGTCCATATAAGAGGGATGAGGCGGAGACGCCTCACCCTACTCGATGTTTTTGGACGGTAATTATCGTCCCGGAATTCGCGCAGCGAATATCCGGGAACCCAATAAAAGGCTAACTAATCTAATATAGCCTTTTCGCCAAGGAAGTATTGAATCCACGATATCATGCATGGAGGTCCCCGCTTAAAAGCATGCAGGGACGAGCAAATTACCTTATTACCTGATAGGGGGAATTCCTCCTGAGCGGGTATTGTTTGCAAACACGAACATCGTCCCTACTATCATTTCAGAAAAGGCAGCACTTGAATAATATGGACTGTTACGGGGGGCGGCTTCGTATTAGCTTGCGATGTGTCTGCATTTATCCTGCTCAGCCGTTGATTGGTCTATAGTTATAAAGAAAACATCAATGCGACGAAAAAAAAGCGCTAGAATCGCGCAGCAGGGTCAGCCAGACCCGTATTTTTAAGCCGCAATCATTATCGGGGGCAGTTATCGCTCCGGTAGGTTAACAATAAAAGGTGGACAAATGGCCTCGGTGTTAATTGTTTTGCTCGGTATTGCAGGAATGCTGCTGGGCTGGTTTGTTTATTCAAAATTTATCGCGGAACGGATTTTCCAGCTCGACCCTAATTTCAGAACACCCGCTCATGAGCTGCGCGATGGGCTGGATTATGTCCCTACCAATAAAGTGGTTCTGTGGGGACACCATTTTACCTCTGTAGCGGGCGCTGCGCCAATTGTCGGCCCGGCTATCGCGGTGTACTGGGGCTGGGTTCCTGCCGTTCTCTGGGTAGTATTTGGGACCATGTTTTTTGCCGGTGTACACGACATGGGGGCTTTGTGGGCCAGTAGCCGGCACAAAGGTAAATCCATGGGCGCGCTGGCGGAAGATGTTATCGGTAAGCGTACCCGCTCACTGTTCATGGTGGTGGTATTCCTGGTACTGCTGATGGTCAATGCCGTGTTCGGCGTTGTCATTGCTAAATCCTTTGTATCCCAGCCAGACGCGGTATTTCCTGCCTGGATGGCAATTGCCGTAGCACTGGTTATTGGTCAGTTGCTGAAACGAAACTTTAGCCTTATCCCGATGTGTCTGGTGGGGATCATTGTGCTTTACGCCTCGGTGTTTGCTGGTAGTTACATTCCTATCGAATTACCCGACACCCTGTTTGGCTTATCTGCTAATGCTAACTGGATCATTATTCTGTTTGTCTATGCTGCCATTGCTTCACTACTGCCGGTGTGGATGCTGCTGCAGCCCAGAGACTTCATTAATGGCATGCAGTTGCTGGTTGGCTTGTTTTTACTCTATGGTGCGGTGTTTGTGTCGTTACCGGATATTACTGCCCCTGCGTTTAACACTCAGACTGCTGTGGATACGCCCAGCATAATACCATTGTTATTCGTAACGATTGCCTGTGGCGCGGTGTCGGGTTTTCACGGGATTGTTTCCTCGGGTACCAGCTCCAAGCAGCTGGATAAAGAAACAGATGCCCGCTTTGTGGGGTACCTCGGTGCGGTAGGTGAGGGCTGTCTTGCCCTGGTGACTATTGTTGCGGTGAGTGGTGTGGCATTAGCTGCGTCACCAGAAGAGTGGCATGAAGTATACAGCCATCTGGGTGATGGTTCGGTGGCAGCATTCATTACCGGTGGCGCTAATCTTATTCAACAGGGCTGGGGCTTACCGGTAGAGTTCTCATCGACTATTCTGGCCACCATGGTTGTGCTGTTTGCCGGTACCACCATGGACTCGGGTGTTCGTTTACAGCGCTACATCATTCAGGAATGGGGTGAAATCTATCAGCTACCGGTACTCAAAAATGGCGTGATAGCTACCCTGGTTGCGGTTGCCTGCTGTTTGTTACTGGCCTTTGGTGCCGGAGGCTCTTCTGGCAGCGGCGGTATGATTATCTGGCCATTGTTTGGTTCTACCAACCAGATCCTGGCAAGTATGACCCTGCTGGTGATTTCAGTGATGCTGATTAAAATGAAGCGCCCGGCGATTTATACCCTGGTGCCTATGACTTTTGTTATCGTAATGGCTTTCCTAGCGGGAACTATTAAGTTAAAAGAGTACTACCTTGATGGCAACTATCTGCTGGTCTTTTTAGATGCGGTGGTGTTGATTGTTAGTGTGCTGGTAATGCTCGAATCCTGGTCGGTGATCCGTAAGTTCAAAAGGCAATCAGCCTGATGAAAAAAAGCCGTCAGTACAACTGACGGCTTTTTACTTTATGTGCTAGCAACGCATACTCCTGAAGAGCTTTTGCGTTTAGAGATATGCGTTAAAAACACCCGCAGTAATGATCATTAACGAAACAGAATATAACACCAGTGAAACTTGATCTGACAATTTAGCTTTAGTCATAATTCGAGCCTCTTTTTCATCGAATGTAAGCTAAATGTAACAAATTGGTTTGTTTTTGTTAATTATTCTTTGGTATTAGATAGTTTGTTACCATCGACTGTGCTTGTATCCACCGGATAAGGCCTCATAATAACCCTTGTACACTTGACTCAATGGACTGCTTTACATGATTTTATTGCTCGTTTACGTGATTATCGCACTGGGATTTTCATTCTTGTGTTCCATCGCCGAGGCGGTGATCCTGAGCGTTTCTTCAGCCTATATTTCTGTTCTGGAAAAAGAGCAGAAACCCAGTGGTGCGGTACTGCGCCATCTTACCGAGGATATCAATCGCCCCTTATCAGCCATTTTAACCCTCAACACTATTGCCCATACCATGGGCGCCGCAGGCGCTGGTGCTCAGGCGGCAATCGTCTTCGGCGATGCTTATCTGGGCCTTATTTCGGCAATCCTTACCCTGCTGATCCTGGTCTTTTCGGAGATTATTCCCAAAACACTGGGTGCAACATTCTGGCGCGCTCTGGCGCCCATCACCGCCTATTTCCTTAAGTACCTGGTTATTCTCCTTTATCCTTTTGTAAAGATGTCGGAATGGTTGACTAAAGGCTTTAAAGAAGAGAGTCCCTTGCGTGGCCTTAATCGGGCTGAGCTGCATGCTATGGCCGAGCTGAGTGGCGAAGAAGGCCAGCTCAATGAGCATGAAGCTTCGGTAATGAAGAGTCTGCTTACCCTCAATGAGCTCGCGGTAAAAGATGCCATCACCCACCGTACCCAGGTTTTCTCGGTACCGGAAACACTCACTATCACTGAGTTTTTCCATAAACATGGCAGCATAAAATATTCACGCATCCCTATTTATGAAGAGGGCGATTCAGAGCAAGTCACCGGCTTTGTGATGCGTTCTGACCTGCTGGTTGCCCAGGCTAAAGGCCATGGCGACAATCCGTTGTCACAATACCGCATGAGCATGGTCACGGTACTGGGCTCCATGCCGCTGTCATCCACCTTTGATCAGTTTATTAAAAATCATGTGCATATCGTGCTGGTTGTTGATGAGTACGGTGGCCTGGAAGGCATTCTGACCCTGGAGGATCTGCTGGAAAGATTACTTGGAGTGGATATTGAGGATGAAAAGGATACCAATGTCAGCATGCGCCGCCTGGCTTACGTTATGCATCGCCGTAAGCAGCTGATGATGCTAAAAAATGTGCCGGATAGCAGTATGACATCGGCGCCGGGTAAAAAGTAGCCCGGCGCCGATAGCGTTAAGGGTTTTCCAATCGCTCCTGCCACATTGCCAGATGTTCCCGGCGTTTGTGCTGTAATTCACCAGCCACTTCGGGATCGTCCTGCAAATCCGTTGGGATCATCGCCAGCATGCGGTCGCAGGATAGTGCTGATACCGCCGCCGCCCATACCTGAGTTAAATGTACATTTGAGGTCTGCTGACTCGCCGCCAGCTCATTGGTGGCTGTGATTTTCTGCTGCATAGTCTGGTCGTTGCCCGGGTACATTGCCACCGCGACCTCAAAGTCTCGTTTAAGCTGAGTAAAGTCATCCTGGTTTTCGTCAATATCCCGGCCGGTTTGCATCACCGTCATCACTGCCGACTGGGCGTGACTGAAAGTATCAAACAATTGCACGTGTATCTGGTTGAACTGCTTTTCCAGTGCCACGATCCGCGGATCAGCTTCGCTCATGATTTCGCCTTTTCTGGTTAGTTCTGGGGAACGGGTAATGAAATTACCACGCAGACCCCGGTCTTGTCCGGTAAATCCTGCAGCACAATGTTACCTTTGTGAAAGGCCACAATCATATTGGCAATATACAGCCCCAGGCCTAAATGCGGCGGGCCGTCGGCATTATTGCCTTCTGCGCGCACCGACACCATGGACTGGGTCAGCTGCTCATGCATGCCTTTGGGCAGCAATGGACCGGTATTGGTAATACTCAGTTTAACAGTGCGCTGTTCCTGCCACATATGCAGGGCAATAGTACTCTCTGGCTGGCTGAATTCCACTGCATTGGCGATGATTTTGTCCAGCATCTGGGCAACCAAATCCGGTGAGCCATTGAGTTGCACTTTCTCGCAACTGAGCCTGAGCGCAAACTGGCGGTGGGGGTATGCGTGCTGATAGCCTTCTACGCAACCACCCACCACTTTAACGATATCGAAGCGTTCGGTGTCTTCCTGACTGATCATCTGCTCTAATCGCGTAGCTTCGCTCATACTGTTAAGAATGCTGCTCAGGCGGCTGATGCCCGATTGTGCGCGGCTGAGGAATACCTGCTGCCGGGCAGGATCTTGTACCTCATCGAGGGTATCCAGAGAGGAACGTACCACCGCTATGGGCGTGCGCAGTTCGTGGGAAAGTCGGGACGCCATGTTCTCAAGATAGGAATTGTACTGTTGCAGGCGGCTCAACACAGCGCTGAATGAGCGGGATAAGTCGCCTATTTCATCACCGTGGCGGGATGGCGGCAGACTGCCAATAATTTTGCCGTTGGGGTCGATGACCGCTTCGGTATCGTCACGTAAGTTGCGAATTCGGCTGGAGATACGGTGCGCAAACATCAGCAAACCGAGTGTACCTAGTAGCATTACCGCAAGAATAACGTGAAAAAGCTGTTCCAGCGCCCGGTTACGCAATGTGCGGATCCCGTGGGTGGTTTGTTCAACGACAACCGCACCCATGACGGAGTCGCCAATGTAAATGGGATAAGCGGCCGACAGTATCACCGCCTTGTTGTCCGGGGTCAGGCGCCACAGGGAATCTGGCTGGCCACTCAGCGCGTGATTGATATCTTTGCCTGCCAGCGCGTAGGCGTCTGCCAGTTCGTCCACAAAATCGCCGGGCGGACGGGTGAGTATCTGGTAATAGAGCGGCAACAACCATTGCTGTTCAATATAGTGCCACCATCCCTGACTGCTGCTTTTCTGGCTGCCTGCATTAAGCCCGAGAGAAGAGTGGATAGAGCCCGAGCGGGCCAGTACCCGTTTGTGTTTATCGATAACCCATACACGGGAGTCGGCGTAGCGCAACCCGGAAAGTATCCGCTCGATTTCCGGTGATGGGGTTACCACGGTTCCAAGGTCATCGCTCTGGTTGGGATTGGCGGTGCCCACGGCATACTGTTTGGCGCGGTTAGCCGGGTCGTCAACATCGACAATGGCGAAGGCCAGGGCGCCGGAGGTCATGGTAATCGGAAAGCGCAGCTCAACATTATATCCGGTACTGGTCAGCTCCCAGCGGCCCTGAATTTCCAGCGCGTTATCGACGGCACGAAAGCGACCGGGGTTGTCATCAAGCTGGTAAGCATTCACCCAGCCGGAGTCGTAAGGAGAAATAATATAGCGGTGCAGGGTATCCTGCGCATCCAGCATACCGATCAGCAGATGATCGGAGCGATCAACGCTAAGGCTATTAGGCGCTCGAAAAACTACTTTGTCATCGGTGACCGCGAACATGGCATAAAAGTACTGATCGTAACGTCCCACCATGTGCTCTACCGACAGGGTAACCGGCACATTCTGTTCAGCAAACCAGGTAACCACGTTCTCTTCGTTATAAGACTGGATGAGCGGTGATACTGCCTGCCATTCCTGTAACCGGCCATCGAGCTGAATGGGGACATCAATAGGTGGGGCGTATAAATCAGTACCCGGGCGGACGTTTTGTAAATATGCGGACTGGCTGTCAAACAAGGCAGGGCGCTCGTGCAACGCAGTGGCAACTGCTCTGGCCGTACCAATCATGGTTTGTTCCTGGCCGATGCGCAGGTATTGTTCCAGCTCCCAGACATATTTATAGCCGAGCCACGGAATCGCAAACAAGAAAAGCGACAGTACCAATAACTGCAGACGAATTGAAAAACGTAACTTCACCAGTCTGATCCTTTTATACCGGTCAGCTATTGCTGCCAGCGATATCCCATGCCGTAGACCGTATCAATATGGTCAAAGCTTTCGTCGAGCTGGACAAACTTTTTTCGCATACGCTTAATATGTGACGTAATGGTGGAGTCATCGACGACCATGCGCGACTCGTCCATCAGTTGCTGGCGGCTTTTCACATGCCCCGGGCGTTTGATCAGAGCGTGTAACATCCAGAATTCGGTAACGGTCAGGGCCACCGGAATATCCTTCCAGCTCACCGTCATACGGCTGACATCCACGTTAAGATGGCCAAGGCGAATGGTATCTGAGTCCTGTTTGGGCGTGGCAAGTAAGTCTGTGCGTCGGAACAGGGCGGCAATGCGCGCCAACAGGTGGGCCATGCTGATATCTTTAGTCAGGTAGTCATCGGCACCCATACGCAGCCCGCTGATGGTATCCACGTCATTATCCCTGGCAGTAAAAAAAATGATTGGTAGCGATTGAGAAAGCTGACGTAACTGCTGACACAGCATAAAGCCGCCTTCCATCTCGTCATTCAGGCCGATGTCGATAATAGCAAGATCGGGGAGAGACTGGCTGAATGCCAGGCTGGCCGACGGGCGGTCAGCATAAGCCTGAACCGTGTAGCCTTGTCCGCTCAGCACGGCGGTGTAGTTATCACGGATAGCAATATCATCTTCAACAATGGCAATGGTTTTTGGCATACATCATTCATCCTGTCTAATACCGGCCCCTACTATAACTTAGTTAACAGGGTTAGGCGGAAGTTCGGCATAAATTCCCCGAGCTTGCCATTTTTCTGCCACTTTTGTTCCGCGGTAGGCGGGTTTTCGCAACGGGCAACGTGTTTGGTGGTTAATGTCGCCACAAGTTGCCATGTTTTTCCTTTTTTGCTCAGCACATTGCCACAAGCTGACACCAACCGCGCCATATCCGACTGGTGTAATTCATATCGTTCACAGCGAAACACAAATTGATTACCCAGAGGAAACTATTATGCGTAAAACTATCATTTCAGCCGCACTAGCAATGTCTTGCTTAACTTCAGTGGCGCCAGCCATGGCTAGTGACAAAGAGAAAACTTATGAACACGCCGCGGGCATCGGTATGGGATCCGGGGTGGTGATTGGCGCCATGGTAGCGGGGCCGGTAGGCGCTGCAGTCGCTGGCTTAGTGGGAGCCTTTGTAGGCAATGATATTCAACAGGACAAAGAACTACAGGCCAATCAGGCAAGGTTAACCGCTCAGGCTGAGTTGTTGTCGCAACGCGACCGCTCTTTGCTGGCAATGAAAAGCCAGATTCAACAGTTACAGCAGGCGAGCATGACTACCCAGGTAAGTGATACGCGCACTCAGGATACGCCGGCCATCACCTTGCAGAGTGTGGTGCAGTTTCAAACCGGTGCCTATGACATTGCGCCGGATTACCAGCAGCAATTGGATCTGATTGCCAAAGCGTTACGCGGCTACCCATCGTTGCAGGCTCGCCTTACCGGCCATGCCGATCAGCGGGGCGATGCTCAGTACAATCAGGCGCTGTCTATGCAACGGGCAATTAGCGTAAAGCAATACCTGCTTAATCAGGGTGTAGACGAAAAGCAGGTACTAACCCTGGCGTTAGGCGAGGAACGCAGTAAACATAAAGAGTATGAAGGCACTTTCTTTGACCGTAAGGTGGTCATTGAGCTTGGTGAGGAAGATCCAACGTTAACCGCACAGCGATAGCGGTTAGCCGGTAACCACCTTGTTCTTCCCTTTCAGCTTTGCATCGTACAGGTTGATATCAGCCTGTTCGATGACATCATTGAGGGGATAGCGTTCTATATTCTGAATACTCACTGCACCAGCACTCAGGGTAACCCGTTCAAAAGGTGAGTGCTTGTGCGCTATTTCCAACTGATAGATATCGGTTAAAATCTGATTAGCTATCTCCCTGGTACCGGAGAGTCCGGTATTCGGTAGCAGCATAATAAATTCCTCTCCCCCGTATCTGACCACGGCATCACGGGCCCGGCGCGTATAACGTTTCAGTACTGCCGACACTTTTTCCAGACAAATATCACCTTTCAGATGGCCATAAATATCATTGTACTGTTTGAAGTAATCCACATCGAAGATAATCAGCCCTAGTGGCTGGTGGTTGCGCATCAGTTGGCGCGATAAGCGGGGATATTCCTCATTCAGATAATTGCGATTGTAGAGGCCGGTCAGACTGTCTTCATAACTGAGCTTTCTTAAGGCGTCGAGGCGCAGCTTACTCAGTAACTGATTACGGACGCGGTGAACAATGGTCTGGGCCACCACCGGTTTGGTCACAAAATCATTGCCACCGGCTTCCCAGCAGTCGACCTGGGCGTCTTTACCTAAATCCGCGGTAATAAAGATAACCGGGATATCAGCGGTATCATTACGGGCTTTTAGTTGGCGGCAGAGCTCCAGGCCATTGATATCAGGCATGTTTACGTCAACCACCAGTAAGTCAGGTAGTTTGTTTTCACAAAATTCTATGGCGTCGGCAGCAGAGGAAGCAGTGAAAGAGCGGCAAAGGTTATTCAGGATATTAGCAACCAGCGTACTACTGAGGTGATCATCATCTACGATTAAAACCAGGCAGGACTCGATGTTTTTCGTGGATTGAATGGACATGAGAGGAACTTTCGAGCCACCATTAAATAGATGCGTTGTTGCTAACATGTAAAAATAGCACGGGATAGAAGGAAAACAAACCTTAAACGCGGGCAATAGGTATAACTTTGGTATGTATAATTGCTTTATAGTATATTTTTTAATACTTTATTGGTTTTTTGAAATGGTTTGTCCGGCAAAGTAGACACTTTAATTCTGTAAATTTGTTACCATAATAGATGGGAAATCTAATTCTATCTGAACCCGTTGTGCTCAGGCCTCCCGCCACAAAAACGAAATACCAATAACAGACGTTGGGTTGGATGGTCAGGCGAGTATGGTGTATAGCCATACCATTTGCCAATTCCTGCCCCCCAGGGTAACACAACAATAAACACGGAAATCAGCATGCAAGCGTTAACAATCTCGGGGTTAACAAAAACCTACCGTGGCTCAGTTCATGCCTTAAAGGGCGTTGAGCTGAGTGTGCAAGAGGGTGACTTTTTCGCCCTGCTCGGCCCAAACGGGGCGGGTAAATCAACAACCATTGGCATCATCAGTTCGTTGGTAAACCAAACCTCAGGCGACGTAAAAGTGTTTGGTTATGATTTGGATAAGCAAAAAGAACTGGCCAAGTCCTGCATTGGTCTG
Source organism: Marisediminitalea alba (assembly GCF_002993365.1). Lineage (GTDB taxonomy): Bacteria > Pseudomonadota > Gammaproteobacteria > Enterobacterales > Alteromonadaceae > Alteromonas > Alteromonas alba. The sequence continues at coordinate 51,034 of NZ_PVNP01000142.1, read as the reverse complement.
GTGCCGCAGGAGTTTAACTTCAACCAGTTCGAAACGGTATTGCAGATCGTGCTTAATCAGGCCGGCTATTATGGCGTGCCTCGCAACGTAGCTCACGAGCGGGCCGAAAAATACTTATCGCAACTCGATTTATGGGAAAAGCGCAATGCCCGCGCGCGCGAATTATCTGGCGGTATGAAGCGTCGTCTGATGATTGCCAGAGCCTTAATGCATGAGCCAAAAATGCTCATTCTCGATGAACCCACAGCCGGCGTGGATATTGAGATCAGACGCTCAATGTGGCAGTTCCTGCAGGAAATAAATAGCCAGGGAATTACTATCATTCTGACTACGCATTACCTGGAAGAAGCGGAAATGCTGTGTCGTAATATTGCCATCATCGACAAAGGACTGATTGTTGAAAATACCTCTATGAAGGCACTGTTATCCAAGCTCAATATCGAAACCTTTGTGCTGGATTTACAGGGCGAAACGGCCGATGTTAGCCTTGAGGGCTTCGAATACCGCTTACTCGATAGCAGTACGCTGGAAGTAGACGTGGCCAAATCCGATGGCCTGAATCCGGTGTTCAGTCAACTGACGGAGCAGGGCATACAGGTAATGAGTATGCGTAACAAAGCCAATCGCCTGGAAGAATTATTTGTTAGTCTGGTTGAAGCCGGACGTAAGGAGTCGGTGTAATGTCTGCCGGAAACAACTGGATAGCTTTAACCACCATCTGGATAAAAGAGTGCACGCGCTTTCTGCGCATTTGGGTACAGACTCTGGTGCCGCCAGCCATTACCATGAGTTTGTACTTTGTTATTTTTGGTAACCTCATCGGTGAGCGTATCGGTCAGATGGGCGGCTTTACTTATATGGAGTTCATCGTCCCAGGCCTTATCATGATGTCGGTGATCACTAACTCTTATGCCAATGTTTCGTCGTCATTTTTCAGTGCTAAGTTCCAGCGTAACCTGGAAGAAATGCTGGTGGCGCCGGTACCTACGTCGGTCATTATTCTGGGCTATGTAGGCGGCGGTGTTGCCCGGGCTATGTTAATTGGCCTGATTGTAACAGTGGTTTCGATGTTATTTGTGGATGTTCATATCCACAATCTTGCGATCATTGTGCTGACCTTACTGCTCACCGCAACACTGTTTGCTACGGCGGGTCTGGTTAACGGTATTTTTGCCAAAACTTTTGACGATATCAGCCTGATCCCTACTTTCGTGCTAACTCCACTTACTTACCTGGGCGGCGTATTTTACTCGCTGACACTGTTACCTGAGTTCTGGCAGTGGGTCAGTAAGGCAAACCCTATCGTATATATGGTTAACGGTTTCCGTTACGGCTTTTTAGGGGTATCTGATGTCAATATCGGTCTGGCCATGGGCCTGCTGGTGTTGTTTAACCTGGCATTATTTACTCTTGCCTACACACTGCTGAAACGCGGTACCGGGATCCGTTCTTAATCATGCGGGGAAATTCACGAACCGTAGAAAGTCAGCAAGATGGCGTTCACGAAAAGCTTGAGGCGATAGTTGAAAAGTACCAGCGTACTGAAAACCGTCGCCCCATCCACGCCCATACCCAGCAGGCTTTTGATGACGTGGCAGACTGGCTGAGTGACTGGCAGGGCGAGGTGATCCTCGACTCCTGCTGTGGCGTGGGTAAAAGCACGGCCGGCTTGGCTGAACGCTATCCGCAGGCGCGGATTGTCGGCATCGACAAATCGGCGCTGCGCGTTAATAAGCACCAGCACTATCAGAACGAGCAGGACAACTACCGGGTCGTGCGGGCTGACGTCGTCGACTTCTGGCGGCTCATGCGGGTTGCGTGTCAGCAGAGCCCATGGCGTATCAGCGCCCATTATCTGTTGTATCCCAATCCGTATCCTAAATCCTCTCAGGTACAAAAGCGATGGCATGCGAGTCAGGCTATGCCCGATCTCATGGCTTTGTCTCCTCGTATTGAAGTGCGAAGTAATTGGTTGATTTACATTGAAGAGTTCGCTGTTGCCGCAGCTAAATACGGCATGCAGTGCGAGATTGCTGAGGTTAATTCGCAGCAACCGGCGCTAACGCCTTTTGAGCAAAAGTATCAGGACAGCGGACAGCAATGCTGGCATTTACTCGGGGCAATGGTGCAATAGAGCCTTACACTAAAGCGGTTAAAATGCGGATTTGTGTCACTAATATGACAGATTTTCATGGGTTTTTGTTAGAAAATCCTTATAATCGCATTCTTTTTGGGGCAGCCCCGGAAGAGCTTTTTACTGGCTGTTTAGCGTAAGAAACACTGGCTGGCCTTGGCGTGGCGGGTAATCTGCGCTACAGTCAGGGGCTGTGAAAGGTCATTGCTAAGTATCCGGCATGAGTTTCAGATTGGGCCGGATAGCGATGTTGCGCGAGCGTTTAACAGTCAGTGTGGCAAAGCATCAGCGCAGTTATCATTTTCAATTCGAGAGGTGTACAGTGTGGGTGAAGCACAAGTAAGCTTGAAGCACCTGTTTCGGGTTTTTACCAAGCCAGAGCACAAAGACTCTAAGCTGGCACAAATTGAAGAACACCTTTCAGACAATATCCTGGATTTCTTGTCGCAACACGTCGTTACCAAGAAAACCTCGCTGGAAGAAGTCGAACAGGACTTTGCCGATGCAATGATGCCTGAGTCGCCTGAGTTTGTGTCTACACACGCTGAAAACCTGTTGGAAAAGCTGGTTGCCCATTCAGTGAATACCTACTCTCCCACCTTTATAGGCCATATGACATCGGCGCTGCCGTATTTTCATTTATCGCTGGCCAAGCTGCTGGTGGGTTTGAATCAGAACCTGGTTAAAATCGAGACATCAAAAGCATTTACCCCACTTGAACGCCAGGTATTAGGGATGATGCACAATCTGGTGTACGAGCAGGACGAAAGCTTTTACGAACAATACCTGCACAGTGCCCGGCACGCGCTGGGCGCATTTTGCTCAGGTGGTACCGTTGCCAACATTACCGCACTGTGGGTAGCACGCAATAAAATCCTAGGTCCACAGGGCCGTTTCCCTGGGGTAGCCAGAGCCGGACTGGCCAGTGCTTACCGCCACTATGATATCGATAACCTCGGCGTGTTGTGCTCGCGGCGCGGTCACTACAGCCTCTCAAAAGCAGTGGATGTTCTGGGGATTGGGCGCGAAAACCTAATTACATTGCCATGTCCTGAGCAGGTCCTGGATCCCGCTGAGGCGCTCAGAAAAGGCCGCGAATATCAGGAACAGGGCAATAAACTGCTGGCCATCGTTGGTATTGGCGGCACCACTGAAACTGGTCATGTTGATCCGCTCGACGAACTGGCCGATGTGGCAGAGGAACTGGGATGCTGGTTCCACGTAGATGCAGCCTGGGGCGGTGCGACGCTGTTTTCCAAGCATTATCGGGGCATCTTAAAAGGCATCGAAAAAGCCGACTCGGTTACCATTGACGCGCACAAACAAATGTACGTGCCCATGGGCGCCGGCATGGCGCTGTTTAAGAACCCGGCAGATGCCAACGCGGTGCGCCACCATGCGCAATATATTCTGCGTGAAGGGTCAAAGGATCTGGGCGCTACTACTCTGGAAGGTTCCCGTAACGGTATGGCCATGATGGTGTATTCGTCATTGCACATCCTGGGCCGCCGCGGCTATGAGCTGCTGATTAACCAGAGTATCGAGAAAGCCAAAAAATTTGCCGCTATGATTGAGGCTCACCCTGATTTTGAGCTGATTACTTCACCGACATTGTCTATTATGACCTATAGGGTTTGTCCGGCGGCTATTCAGGAACAACTGAAAATGCTACCGCAGGTGCAGGCTCAACGGCTGAACAGCAAAGTAGACCGACTGGTAGTTAACGTGCAGAAATTGCAGCGTGAGGCCGGTAAATCATTTGTGTCACGAACCCGTTTAGAATGCCCGGTGTATGGTGCATATCCCATTACGGTTTTCCGTGTGGTACTGGCCAATCCAATGACCACCACCCGCGATCTCAGAGCGATTCTGGAAGAGCAACACGCCATTGCCAGTCGCAACCGCGTATGGCAGGAATTACTGGCGGTGAGTACGCCTGCAACACTGGATCAAGCCTGATCCAGTGTAATCTGCATATTATCGATTAAACGCGTAGTGCCCATAAAAGCTGCCATCAGAATGACGAGCTGATAGTCACCCGGCTCGGCAGGTTGCAGGTTTCTGGCATTGCGAATGGTGACATACTCCGGCTTAAGGCCGGCAGCCATGAGCGATTGCGATGCTATGCGTTCAATGTCAGCATAGCTGTCCTGCCGCGCACAAATAGCTTTACGCATTTGCTCCATGGCGGCGTATATCTGCGTAGCGGTAGTCCGTTGTTCAGCGCTGAGGTAACCATTACGGGAACTCATTGCCAGTCCATCTTCCTGACGTCTTGTGGGCACGCCAACAATATTAATCGGCATGGATAAATCTTCCACCATGGTGCGGATCACCTGTAACTGCTGGAAGTCTTTCTCACCAAAACAAGCTACATCTGGCTGTACCATGTTAAACAGCTTGCAGACGATGGTCGCCACACCGCGGAAATGACCGGGACGACTCGCGCCGCACAGCAAATCAGAAATACCGGGTACTTCCACAAAGGTTTGTTCGCTTAAGCCGCGTGGATAAACGTCATCAACCGCCGGGAAAAACAGCGCGTCAACGTCGTGCGCCTCAAGCTTGCTGCGATCGGCGTCGAGCGTTCGTGGATAGGCGTCCAGATCTTCATTGGCACCAAATTGCATGGGGTTAACGAAAATCGACACCACCACTTTATCAGCCAGGTTTTTGGCCTGCTTAACTAAATCCAGGTGGCCATCGTGCAGATTACCCATAGTGGGTACAAAAGCAACGGTATGATCGGCGTTGCGCCAGCTTTGACGCAGTTCTCGTAAGGTGTTTAGTGATTCAATAAATTGCATTATTTGTCAAAGCTATGTTCGGGGCCGGGGAACAGGCCGTTTTTTACTTGTTCAATATACAGGGCAACGGCCTTGCGCAGATCACCGGTTTCGGCAAGGTAGTTTTTTGAAAACTTTGGCATATAGTTAGCGCTTACGCCAAACATGTCGTGCATCACCAGGATCTGGCCGTCGGTGTGCACGCCGGCGCCAATGCCAATCACCGGAATGTTCAGCTGTTCGCTGACCGTTTTACCCAGCGGTGTGGGCACACACTCTAGCACCAGCATCTGCGCACCAGCGGCTTCTAGCGCCAGCGCGTCATCTATCAGCTGTTGTGCTTTGTCTTCTTCACGACCTTGTACTTTAAAGCCACCAAAGACATTCACCGATTGCGGGGTAAGACCCAGATGACCGCAAACCGGCACACCGCGTTGCTTAAGACCGGTGATGGTCTCGCATAACCAGGCGCCGCCTTCCAGTTTTACCATGCTGGCACCTGCGGCCATTAAGGCCGCAGCGTTTTCAAAAGCCTGGGCGGGCGTGGCATAGGACATAAACGGCATATCGGCAATAACAAAGGCTGCGTTCACACCCGCGGCAACCGAGCGGGTGTGGTAGGCAACGTCTGCCGTCGTCACCGGCAGCGTGCTGTCCTGGCCTTGTAATACCATGCCCAGCGAGTCACCGATTAACAGCACATCAATACCCTGTTCATCAAATAGCTTGGCGAAGCTGGCATCATAGGCTGTCAGGGCGGTGATTTTCTCACCCTGTTGTTTTTGTTTAATCAGCGTCGAAATAGTGACTTTTTTCATGGGCATTCTCCCAATGCAATAAAGGCGACAGGGCCGTTACAGAGTGGATGTCTCGTTGATTGAGGCGAGGCGCTTAAGACCGTCCAACGAGCAGCGTGACACCCACACTGACAGCGGCAGTCCGTCCGGCATAATCATATCCGGCGCAATTTCAAACAGCGGAACCAACACAAACTCGCGCTCGGCCATACCAATATGTGGAATGATCAGATCATCGGTTTTGATGGTCTCGGTATCATACAGCAGAATATCCAAATCGAGGGTGCGCGGCCCCCAGCGCTCACCATCGCGGACCCGGCCGTGATGATGTTCGATTTTTTGCAGACTGGATAATAACTCATGGGGATCTAAAGCGGTTGTAATGCGTGCAATAGCGTTAACATAAACCGGCTGATCCTGCGGGCCCATAGGCTTACTCTGATAAAAAGAGGAGGCTTTTTGTACCTGGGTATCCGGCAATTCACTGATCGCACAAATAGCCGATATCAACTGGCTCAGTGACTCGCCCAGATTACTGCCCAGGCCAATATAAACACTATGCTTACTGGACATGATTTTCGGATTTCGGCTTTCTGGGACGGCGGCGTTTACGCTGGGCTCCACCTTCTTCCTGACGCAGCGTGTTAAGCATTTTCTTCTGCTGATTGGGCACGGCATCCTGAAACTGGGTCCACCAATCGGCCAGTTCAAGCAGGGCGCCGCCTTCAGTCTGGCCGCGGGCGAGCAAAAAGTCGTACGCTGCACGGAATTTCGGATGTGACAACAGTTGGAAAGCCCGGCGGCCAAAGCGCCTTGGTAACCGCTGCTGCAGGTGCCAGATATCACGCACCACAGTGCTGAATCGTTTGGGGATCATAATGCGCTGGGATTGGCGATGTAATACATCACCCATGGCAATATTGAATGCATCGTGGGCGTTCAAGCCTGCCTCTGACTGGAGTTTGGTGGCATGCTCTTCTACTGGGTACCACAATAAAGTGGCAATCAGGAAAGCCGGTGTGACCCGCTGCCCGGTGTTAATACGTTCGTCGGTATTGACCAATACCCGTTCTATTAGTGCTATTTCCTTGCTGTCAGCCGCGGCAAACACCTTACCAAGCATCGGGAACAGTGGCTCCAGAAGGTGGTATTCGCGCAGCATGCGGAATGTTTTCAGACCCTGACCAGACAAAAACAGTTTGAGCATTTCTTCAAACAGGCGGGCCGGAGGGATATTGGATAACAAATGCGCCAGTTCACGGATGGGCTCTGCCGTACGCGGGTTGATGGTCATATCCAGTTTGGCAGCAAAACGCACAGCACGCAGCATTCTGACCGGATCTTCCCGATAGCGGACCTCAGGGTCGCCAATTAAATCAACTTCGCGTCGCTTAATGGCATTGATGCCATTGGCAAAATCCGTGACAGAGAAAGTCGCCACATCGTAATACATGGCATTAAAGGTGAAGTCACGGCGTTCGGCATCTTCTTCAATGGTGCCAAACACATTGTCTCTTACCAGTTGTCCCTGCTCATCCTGTTTGGCCAGCGACTGGTCTTCATTGTGGTGGCCACGAAAGGTTGCAACTTCAATGATTTCACGACCAAAGACAATGTGCGCCAGGCGAAAACGGCGACCAATAAGGCGACAGTTGCGAAATAACCCTTTGATCTGCTCGGGGGTGGCATTGGTGACGACATCGAAATCTTTGGGTTTATGGCCCAGCATCAGGTCGCGCACACAACCGCCTACCAGGTAAGCAGAAAACCCGGCGTTATTCAGGCGGTACATCACCTTAAGGGCATTATCACTAATGTCTTCCCGGGATATTGCATGTTCAGCGCGAGGGATCACCACACCTTCAATCAGCGGGGCTTGTTCACTGTCGCGACTCAATGCGCGTTTCACCTTGTCCAGAACGCGGGTAATGATGGTAACTACTCCTTAACTCTCAGGGGCGTTATGATAAGTAGATTCTGCCCCGTCGACAATAATTTCATGTCTTTTCGGTATTTTATTATACTGCCAGGCCGCTATCGCTGCATTAAGTAATGCCGATATCGTGCTGTGATTTTCTGCAATATTGCTGAATCCAAGAAAGCTCAGTGCATGTTGCAGGTTTTGCAGGGCACGATTGTTATCGAGTGGCCGGGCATGATTTTGTTTGCTTAGTTTACGCCCTGACGAGGTCGCTGCAACCGGAATGTGTGCATAAAGCGGCGGTTGAGCGCCAAGTTGACGGTACAGGGTCAGGTGCGCGGCGGTGGTGGTTAACAAATCGCTGCCCCGTACAATGTGATTAACGCCCTGGGCAATATCGTCCACCACGACCACCAGATTATAGCTGTGCAGCCCATCGCGCCTACGCAGCACGGTATCTTCCAGTGCATGGGGATCGTTTATCTCTACCGGGCCGAGTAACTGATCGGTAAAGGTCGTCACCGGTTGGTCGCACTTGAGTCTGAGCGCATTGCCCTCTGGCGGTAACTTTAGATCACGGCATGTGCCCTGATAAACGCCGCCGGACGCTTTGATTTGTTTGCGGGTACACTGGCAGGCATACAGCGCCTGTTGCGCTGATAAGGTTTGTAGTACTTCATCGTAGTTGCGTAACTGTGCAGACTGATAGCGTACATCGCCATCCCAGGTAAGCTCGTGGGCAGCTAAGCAGTCCAGAATACTGATATCCATCCCAGCAATACACCGGGGGCGGTCAATATCCTCCATTCTGACCAGCCATCGGCCCTGATTGGCTCTGGCATCAAGAAAACTGGCTAATGCGGCAATTAACGAACCAAAATGTAATGGCCCGGTAGGTGAGGGCGCAAAGCGGCCGGTATATGAGGGTTTGCTGCAGTGATTCACGTGGTTAAACACTGTGGTAATAAAAGACGCAGGCCAATAGCCCTGCTAAAACGGACTTGATATAAAAGACGAAGTAAAATACCGGCCAGTTACTACAACACTGCCCGGCAATTGTCATTAACCCTGGAGCTGCTTTTCTTTAATTTCAGCCATGGTTTTACAGTCGATACACAGATCGGCTGTTGGACGCGCCTCAAGACGACGAATACCGATTTCAATGCCACACTGGTCACAAAATCCGAAATCATCTTCTTCGATGCGTTTCAGGGTCTTTTCGATTTTCTTGATCAGTTTACGCTCACGGTCGCGGGTGCGCAGTTCTAAGCTGAACTCTTCTTCTTGCGCGGCGCGGTCTACCGGATCAGGGAAATTCGCTGCTTCATCCTTCATATGAGTAACCGTGCGGTCTACTTCTTCACGCAACTGGTTACGCCAGGCTTTCAGTATTTGACGAAAATGCTCCATCTGAGCATCGTTCATATACTCTTCGTCATCTTTTGGCTGATACGGGGTGAGCCCGGCTAGTGCCAAAAGACCAAGGGATTTGGTTTCTTTCTCAGCTGGCATGTGTCACTTCTCCTACACTACGACACCCTAAATGTACCGAAATAAAACAAATATCTATAACAGAATAGTATTGTACAGGCAACGTAAAGTGTCTATGTCTGACGAGGTAAACATAGTGCTGGATTGTTTACCCCATGGTTGTACCCGAGGGTACCTGCTTATTTCAGCAAGGCGCAAATATGACGTCCATTTCCTAAAAATCAACTCTTTTTTTACAAAATAACAGGTAGTGACTGATTTATATTGATTTTTTCTTGGCTGATTTGGCAGCCTACGGCGAAAACCCTGACTCCGTCTGCCGCAGCCTGACGCACTGCGAGGGCGTATTTCGGGTCGATATGCTCGGCGAGACGGACATTTTGAATGCCGCTGTGCTGAACACAGAACAATAAAGCGGTGGCGACGCCCTGACGAGCCAGCATGGCCAGTTCTTCGGCGTGTTTTGTGCCTCGACTGGTCACCGCATCGGGAAAGAAGCCTTCATTACCCTCGGCCAGAGTGACCGATTTTACTTCGATGTAGAGCGGCGTATGATCGCTGCGGGTAACACAAAAATCGAAACGGGAGTGGAAATCCGGCGGGCTGACTTCCCGCTTAACCTCGGTATAGTCTGTTATTCCCGGCAGCGTGTGGGCTTCCAGCGCACTCTGAACCAATTTGTTAGCGCGGTGCGTATTAACGCTTATCCAATCACCCTGAGGTGTGACCGCCAGTTCCCATGTGAACTTTAGTTTACGCTTTGGGTTATCTGAGGGACTGACCCAGGCGGTAAACCCGGGTTTGGCACAGCCGGTCATAGCCCCGGTATTCGGGCAGTGAGCTGTAATCTGCTCACCGGAGTCGAGCAATATATCGGCAAAAAATCGTTTATAGCGCTTAAGGAGTGTGCCGCGCAACAAAGGTGAAGTAAACTGCATAGATAAACCTGACAATAATAGTAAGGAGCATTATGACTGACATGAAAGTGAAGATCACGAGCAACCCGGCCCCTGCGCATTGGGGAGACAAGGCGTTGGTAAGTCTTTCCGGCAACGACATCACTCTCCACATCAGGGATGACGCGGACCGTCTGCGCAGCATTCGTAAAGCGGCAAGACAGATAGACAATCTCGGGATCCCGTCAGTCACGCTCAGCGGCGAATGGTCGGTTATTGAACAGGTCACCTTTGTCATGAGTTTTTCAAAGGCGCGTAACCCTGGTGAAGTTACCTTGTGCGATAACGCTGAGCGAGCTGAAGCTGAGCGCCAGGTGACGGCGATGATGTTTACCCGCAAGCTGACCAACGACACGCCTGAACAGCTTTCGCCGGTTGGCCTGGCGCAGGAAAGTGCTGACTGGCTGCAATCACTAAACGGGGATGCGGTAACCTACCGGGTAGTGAGCGGTGAACAGCTCGCTGCTGAAGGCTGGACCGGGATATACAATGTCGGACGCGGTAGTGAACGTCCTCCGGCTATGCTGGAACTGGATTATAATCCAGGTGGCGATCCTGAGGCGCCGGTGGCGTTTGCACTGGTTGGTAAAGGAATTACCTTCGACAGTGGTGGCTACAGCCTGAAATCCAGCGAAGGGATGCTGGACATGAAATGCGACATGGGCGGTGCGGCAACCGTTACCGGCGCGCTGGGGCTGGCTATAATGCAGGGGCTTAATAAACGGGTGAAGCTGTTTTTATGCTGCGCTGAAAATCTGGTCAGCGGCCATGCTTATAAACTGGGTGACGTACTGACCTACAAAAACGGCGTGAGTGTGGAGATTGTTAATACCGATGCCGAAGGCCGCCTGGTACTCGCCGATGGCCTGATTGCGGCTTCAGAATCAGCAGCTGGCTGTATCATTGATGCGGCGACACTGACCGGCGCAGCTACGGTAGCGCTAGGATATGACTATCATGCGGTATTCAGCCTCAATCCGGTGCTCAGCCAGTCGTTTTTAAGTGAAGCACAGACCCAGCAGGAACTGTTCTGGCCATTACCACTACAATCGTGGCATCAGGAAAAGTGCCCGTCTGCCTTTGCTGATACGGCTAATAGTCGTCCGCAGAAAGGCGGTGGTGCAGGTGGTGCGTCGAACGCGGCGGGCTTTTTATCACGCTTTGTCAGCCCAACAGACAGCTGGTTGCATCTGGACCTGGCCGCTGCCTATCACGGCAGTGCCAATAGCGAAATGCCGGCAGGCGCCACAGCGGCCGGCATCAGAACCCTGGCGGCATTTATCGGCCAGTAAGTGAAAAGTGGTTACTCGGTGGTCACAGGCCGCCGAGTCGTTCTGCTAAGGTTTTGTATTTTTCTACTTCAACAGAGTCGAACAAGGGATTGCCGTTACCGTCTGTCTCTTTTGCAACGAGCAAACTCTCACGTTGTAGACGCTCAACGCGAATTTCCTGAACATCAAGAAAATCCGCAACCTCCTGGACTGTCATTAAACTCATAAATGCAACCTGCATAGTGAAAGCGGTACAAAGAGTAAAGCGCAAAAAGCGTAATTTGTGAAATAAACTTTAAATATAGGTAAATATTGCCTGTGTTTTGATGGGAGACAAACCATTATGGATACCTGGTCGGCAGCCGTCATGCTGTTCTTAATTATGGATCCGCTCGGCAACCTGCCCATATTCATGTCTGTGCTGAAGATGATCGAGCCGAAGCGCCGACGCATCGTACTGATACGTGAATTATTATTTGCCCTGATTATTTTGTATGTGTTTCTGTTTAGCGGTCAGGCGGTGCTGGACTTTCTGAACGTGAAGCAGGAAACCGTTAGTATTGCCGGCGGGATTATCTTATTTCTGATTGCTCTCAAGATGATCTTTCCTAAAGCCGGCGGCAGTCCGCTAGGGCTTGCTGCAGGCGAGGAGCCTTATATTGTACCGCTGGCTATCCCACTGATTGCCGGACCGTCAACGCTGGCAGCTCTGATCCTGCTTTCTAACCAGAGTCCCGATCGTATGGGTGACTGGTCGCTGGCCCTTGGCGCCTCGTGGCTGGTGAGTGCCACTATTCTCCTGTTCTCCGGTGCATTTCACCGGGTGCTGGGTGAACGTGGTTTAACTGCCATGGAGCGCCTGATGGGGATGATTCTGGTAATGATTGCCATCCAAATGTTTTTAGACGGTGTGGGTACTTATTTTTCTCAGGTAGGTTAATATGTGCCCCAATATTGTATGGCTTCAGATTGAACAACAGGCGTTATCTTGACAACTAAACTCTCAACATTCGCCCAGGTGCGGGCTTTGGAAGGCGCTGATGCAATAGCGTTCAGTGCAGCGCTGCTGCAGCGTATGGTACCCAATTATCAGCTTTTCTGTGAGCTTACGGAGTTTGCTGAGCCTGATACCCTGTCAAAGGGCCTCGATCTTATCTGGGAATCCCTGTGCAGCCCGAAGAGCAAGATTAACTTCGCCACGCAACTGGAAAAGGTGGAAGAGGCAACGCCGGATGTCAGCGATTACGACTCTTTTGGCGTTTATCCTGCGCTGGACGCTGCTATTGCCATGTCGTCGGCCATCAACCTGATTATGAAAGTGGATCCCCATGGCGCCGTGGTTGTCAGTAAACTGTCCCAGGGCAGCGTTGAAGCCTATCTGCTGGCCAGCGGCGAAGCCACGGAAGACGATGTTAAAACCCATCCACTGATGCAGTTTGAAATAGCTATACAACAGGAATTGCTCGACGCCGTAACCACCAAAGCGCCAATGACACAGAAAGTAGCAAAGCTTAAAATCATTGCCGCCAGTGAAGGGATCAGCAATATTGGCCTCGAAATAAACCCTTAAACCGTTGCGTTGGTATACTCAAGCAGACAATAAGCCAGCTGGCCTGTTTGCTTTTGCTTGATTACCTCACAGCCCGGAGGCAGGGCGAGTGCCGGCCCATTGATTTCCTGCTCAACATAAATCAGCGCGTTTTCGGCAAGCAACTGATGCTTATAGAGCGCAGCCAGACAAGGATTGACTAAATCATGGCCAAAGGGCGGGTCGACAAAAATTATATCGAAGGGAGCGCTTAGCGTTGGTAATACCGCCATTGCATCGTTACAGTGAACCTCAGCACCGGCTTGCAGCGTATTGAGATTAGCTTTTAACTGTTTGGCTGTGGGGGCATGTTTCTCAATAAACACGGTTTCTCTGGCATAGCGGGATAACGCCTCTAATCCCAGGACACCGGAGCCGGCAAAAACATCGAGTACCCGGCTACCCTGGACATGGGCCATAAGCCAGTTAAACAGTGTTTCGCGGGTACGGTCGGTACTGGGGCGTAACCCTTCAGCATCCAACACGGGTAACCGGCGACCGCGCCACTGGCCACTAATAATGCGTACGCTGCCACTTTTCTTGTTATGGCGTGAGGTTGGTTTTGCTACTCGATTCATTATGCCAGTCGATGGTATTATGTGCTGATGCAAGCAGCACGCTTAAATTAATATTCAGTAGTTTACCGCACAAAGCGGTTTCTCAGTAAGGAATTGTCAACACAATGTCTAAACTCTTTGGCTGGTTTAACAAAAACAAAAATGAAAATAAAACCCCGGAACCAGCAACTAATCCCCCACAAGAAGAAACGTCAGACAGCAATGAAGTCATAGCTGTTGAAAAAGAACTGCCTGAGCCAGAGCCGGTTGAAGAAGCGCAGCCGGACGTAGCAGATGAAGCCGACCAACCCCGCAACCCGGTTGGATCCGCAGCCGAGGAAGTATCAACCGATGAACCGAAAACTTCGGAAGAGCAGGTGGTTGATGCGGTAGAAGCTGCACCGCAGGAACAGGTAACACCTGAACCAGAACCTGAGGTTGAGCAACCGTCGGTAACGCAGGCTGTTGCAGCTGAAAAGAAATCGTTTTTTGGGCGCCTGAAAGCCAGTTTATCGCGCACTAAAGCCAACCTCGGCAGCGGTATCGTTAGTCTGTTCCGTGGCAAGGCTATCGATGATGAACTGTACGAGGAGCTCGAAACGCAGTTGCTGGTGGCCGATGTGGGCATGGATACGACCCAGAAAATAATCGACCGTTTGGTGGAAGGCGCTAAACATTCACAACTGAAAGACGGCGATGCGCTTTACGAATTGCTTAAACAGCAACTCAGAACCATGCTCACTGCCGTACAGCAACCACTACCGGAGGTGATTGCCAATCACGATAAAGCCCAGGGGCCTTTTGTTATTCTGATGGTTGGCGTTAATGGGGTAGGTAAAACTACCACCATTGGTAAACTGGCCAAGCAGTTTCAGCAGCAGGGCAAAAAAGTCATGCTGGCAGCCGGTGATACTTTCCGGGCTGCGGCGGTGGAACAGTTGCAAGTGTGGGGGGAGCGTAACAATATTCCGGTTATCGCCCAGCCTACCGGTTCAGACAGCGCTTCGGTGTTGTACGATGCCTTGCAGTCTGCTAAAGCCAAAGGGACTGATATTCTTATCGCCGATACCGCCGGTCGCTTACAGAACAAAGACAACCTGATGGAAGAGTTGAAAAAAGTGGTGCGGGTAATGAAAAAACTCAACCCGGATGCGCCCCATGAAGTGATGCTCACCGTTGATGCCGCTACCGGCCAGAATGCAATTAGCCAGGCGAAACTGTTCAGGGAAGCCGTAGGCCTCACCGGTATTACCCTGACCAAGCTTGATGGAACAGCCAAGGGCGGGGTGATTTTTGCCATTGCAGATAAATTTGGTATTCCTATCCGTTATATCGGAGTGGGTGAAGGCATTGATGACCTGCGTGGATTTAACGGCGACGAATTTATTGATGCGCTGTTCAGCGAGGGTGAGAAAAGTTAATCTGGTATTGGTTAATCTTAATAAAAACAACAGACAGAATAGTCAGGATCCTTGATGATCAGATTTGAGCAGGTAAGCAAAACGTATCCCGGCGGCCAGCGAGCGCTGTCTAAAGTCGACTTTCACATAGCCCAGGGCGAAATGGCGTTTTTAACCGGCCATTCCGGGGCCGGTAAAAGTACCCTGCTTAAACTGATCAGTATTATGGAGCGTCCTACGGTTGGCCGGGTGCTTATTAATGGTCACGATCTCAACGTCATTAAACGGCGCCAGATTGCTTATATTCGCCGTGATATCGGCATGATATTTCAGAGCCATCAACTGCTGATGGATAAAACCGTTTTCGATAACGTGGCATTGCCCCTGGTTATCGAAGGGTACAGTCACAAAGAAATTGCCAAGCGGGTGGATGCCGCGCTGGAAATGGTAGGGCTGCGCAGTAAAGCACGTAATTTACCCATAACCTTGTCTGGCGGTGAGCAACAGCGGGTTGGGATTGCCCGGGCGGTAGTCAATAAACCGCCTCTGCTGCTGGCCGATGAACCGACCGGTAACCTCGATCCCAAATTGTCCATGGAAATTGTCCGCCTGTTTGAAGATTTCAATCAGGCCGGTGTTTCGGTACTCATAGCTACCCACGATTTGGGCCTGATTGCACGTATGCGTTATCGCACGCTGACGCTTAAGAACGGCAAAATGATCACCGACGGCTTAACCGACGGCGAGGACGGACTATGAGTATTTTGTTTAAAGGCCGTAGTCAGGGCGCCAGTGAACGTAAAATCAATATTGCTCAGCGCTTTGTCATGTTCTTCGTTAATCACATTCGTCAGGCACTGGGAAGTCTTGGCGAGCTGTGGCGCCAACCTGCGGCATCTCTAATGACCATTGGCGTATTGGGACTTAGTATTACTTTGCCTAGCACGCTGTATATTCTGGTAAAAAATACCGAAAAAATCAGCGCAGGCTGGGAGCAGGCTGCCGAAATATCATTGTTTCTGAAGGAGCAGACCAGCGCTGCAGAGGCGCAGCAGTTAATCACCCGGCTGCAAACCTGGCCGGAAATAGACAAGGTGGTTTATGTTCCCGCTGATGATGCGCTGGAAGAATTTAAACAACTGTCCGGTTTAGGTGATGCGGTGAAATATCTGGAAGCCAATCCGCTACCGAATGTGGTGCTGGTGACTCCCGGCGAAAAGCACACCGCACCAACCGCAGCGCAACTATTGCTCGAAAAACTGCAAAGACAGCGCGAGGTTGATATTGGCAAGCTGGACATCGAGTGGCTGGAGCGGCTTTACGGCTTTCTGCAAATCGCTACCGAGCTGGTTACCATCATTGGCGTATTGTTATTTATTGCCGTGATCCTGATTGTCGGTAATACCATTCGGCTGAATATCCTCAACAAGCGGGACGAAATTCTGGTGATGAAGCTGGTGGGGGCCACTGACGGCTTTATTCACCGGCCGTTCCTTTATACCGGATTCTGGTATGGCTTGCTCGGAGGCGTAATCGCCTGGATGGCGGTTATCATTATTTTATGGTGGATGGACAGCAGCATTCAGGCGTTTGCCAGTTTATACGACAAGTCTTTTCACATTACCGGCTTAACCGGTTCGGCGTTGCTTACCATGTTGTTTTTGTCGGTGATGCTGGGGCTGGTGGGGTCGTTGATTTCGGTGCAACGGCATGTGCGGGAAATTGAGCCGCAGTAACCTTTTTCGCTATGAACTATCTGGCCCATTTATTTTTAGCCCGGCCCACCGCCGACTCCTGCTTCGGTAATTTGCTGGGTGATTTCCGCCGTGGTGTTGATCTTAACAGCTATTCTGATGCCGTGAGAGCGGGCGTTGCTAACCATATCTTTGTGGATAAATTTACCGATTCGCACAGCATCGTGCGTCATGCCCGTGGTGAAGTCTCTGCCGGGCGCAGGCGGTTTGCCGGCATTATGCTGGACGTGTTATTTGATCATTTCTTAATCAAGCACTGGTCACTTTACAGCGAAGAAAGCTTCACGGTGTTTAGCCAGCGCGCCTATGATTGTCTGGGACGGCGCGTCAGCATAATGCCCGAGAATATGCAGGCAATGGTCGGGAGTATGCTGACTCATCGTTGGCTGGATACCTATAGCCATTTGCAGGGCGTTGAACGGGCGCTGGAGCGAACAGCCAGTCGCATTCGTTTTAAGCACAATTTTCATGGCAGTATTGAGGACGTACAGCAAAATTATGCGCTGTTTGAACAAACGTTTCTGACATTCTTTCCACAATTGCTAGCCGCTGTGCGCCAGCACGGCGTGGAAGACTGAGCGACCTTATTTGTCGATGACCTGCTTTTTCGGGAAGTAAGACGAAATGGTTTTGCGTACCCCGTTGCCCCACACAATGGCCTGATTGTACAAGCTGTGCAGGTATTTCTGGTCGATGTTGAGCTCTCTGGATTCACGGATCACATTCATCCACAGCGCCCCTTCAAAGGCACGAACCAGTTTCAAATAGTGATTGAATTCAGCCGATTTGCATAGCAGCGCATCGTTAACTTCGTCGGTCAGCGGGAGCTGGCGTAAAATATCCGGCATTTCCTGGTCAAGCAGGGCATCGAGTAACGAAAACAGGCCAATTAAAAAGCCAATTGGCGGATCGGAATTAAGTCCACGCTCCTGAGCGAGCAGATCGAAGAACTTAGCCCGTACCAAAGACATATGCAGCAATTCAAGCGGCTTGTCGTCGCCTAAATGAGCCAGCGACAACAAGGCGATGAATTTCTTAATTTCCACCTCGCCCATGTAGTTGAGCGCATGCTTTAATGAGGTGATCTTGTAGCGTTTATTAATAGTGGGGTTATTAATAAACTTGAGTAATAAAAACGACAGGGCGGCATCGCGTTCTACAATCTGGTTAATGCGCTCCAGATTAAACTGCGAGCTGGCGCTTTCGCCCATCAGGTCAACCAGGTTCATTTTTGACGCAGGTAGCTGACGTTGCACGGTTTTTTCTGGCGTTGCAAAGAAGTAACCCTGGAATAAATCAAAGCCCAAATCCCTACAAACAACAAAGTCATCGTGATTTGAGACATTCTCTGCAACCAGTTGAATGCTGGATTGCAGAAAACGGGGAATGTTCTGCTCAATCACACTGTAATTGGCTTTGTGCACGTCCACTTTAAGTATATCTATAAGCGGAAAGATAGAATGTTGGCCGCTGATCATCGCCGGATCATCTATCGCCAGTTTAAAGCCCAGCTGTTTTACATGTTTGCAGGCATCCACTAGCGCCGCTTGTTGTGCCGGATATTCAGATAGCTCAATGACCACCGTATCAGGGTTCAGAGTTGCGGGCAGACCGGCAATCAGTGTGTCGCTATGAAAGTTGATAAACGAGGTTTTATCGCCGCAGATATCATCCAGGCCCAGGGTGTGAAAATGTTCCGCGATGTAGCGGCTCTTTTCGTTATCGTGGGTAGGGTAGGTACCGGATTTACCATCCCTGAACAACAGTTCATAACCGAAAACGTCCTTTTCCCGGTCTAGAATTGGCTGGCGAGCGATAAATGCAAACATTAAAATAATTATCCTTGTTATACCGTTGGCCTCAACAACAGGCCTAGACAAACTTTAACCGATGGTTAACCTTTGATCCATCTTTAGTTATTCAAAACCGGCTGATCCGGCGCATTGTTCTGCGCGATAATTAGTTGCGTACTTCATTTTGCAAAGCCGCTGCCCAGCTGAGCGCACTGATATAAATTTCGTGCAGCTGCTTTTGGGTGAGGCCGAAACGCGTGCCAATCGCTCTTACAATACCCCATTGGCCGCGTTCAAAGGCGGTGGCCAGGTGTAAGCATTGTTTAAGTTGATTGTTTTCACCGCATAAAGCGCCACTCACATCACCGGGAAGCGGTAATTTGCTCACTAGTTCTCGCATCTCCTGTTCCATCAGAGTATCGATAAGTGACAACATGCCGGTAAGAAAGCCACTGTTTGGTTTGCTGTGGTCTTTCATCGCAACCAGGATAAGCTCACAAAAACGGGCTCGCACCAGACTCATGCTGAGGATTTCACCAGGCTGGCCGTCAGATAAATTAGCCAGTGACAGCAGGGCAATAAACTTACGCACTTCCTGCTCACCCATAAAGTTCATGGCGTGCTTCAACGATGTGATTTCGTTACGCTTGTTCACCGTGGGGTTATTAATAAACCGGAGTAACAGATAGGAAAGAGAGACATCCCGCTCGAGAATCGTGTTAATATTCTCAATGTTAAGTTCAGCCGCTGTGCTTTCTTTTAATAATTCAAGCATATTGACGGCCGACGAGCTCATCTTACGGTGGCGGATAACTTCAGGACGAGCAAAGAAGTAACCCTGAAAATAGTCAAAACCCAGCTGGCGGTAATAATGAAATTGTTCTTTGGTCTCCACCCGCTCAGCCACTAATTTAATGTTATGCGCCTTCAGAAGGGGCACCGTTTCGCGAATTTGCTGGTCCGTGACGGTAGTGATATCAAACTTCACAATACTGATTAGCGGTAACAGAGCCTGCCATTTTTCCTCGAGATCGTAATCATCCAGTGCCAGCCGGTAGCCCTGAGCGTTAATTTGCTGACAGGCTTCCACCAGATCATCACTGACATCAACGGTTTCGGTTATTTCGATGACCACATTATTGGGGTCGAGGCTGGTAGGAAAGCGGTAAAGCAGTGTATCGGTATGAAAGTTGATAAATGCCAGCGCACCGTTGGTTACCGCTTCCAACCCCACATTCAAATGGCTGGCAGCGAGTATCCGTGAAGTCGCTTCATCGGGCGATATATTGGGAAAACAGTTTTTCTCCCCGTCCCGGAATAACAATTCATAGGCGTATAATTGTTGAGAGGTATCAACAATTGGCTGGCGCGCTACATAGGCAAACATCCGATCCCCATATCATGCAGTTCAGCGCAATTCATTTGCGTTTATTGATCTTGTTCTGTCCAATAGAGGTAATATACGTCGAATAGCATTCATTATCACCTGCCCAATGCAAATTTTGCATAGTTGATAGTGTTATTCACCGGTAGCAGGTGGTCAATTAAGGCTTTTCTCTGAAAGCGCTGCCCACAGAAGGCGGTCATCTGCTAATAGAAGCCGCTGTGCGTGTGGCAGTAACAAAAAGTTACATGATGGTGGCGGTTAATTATTGCGCTGAAAAAGTGGTTTTTCTACACTCTTCATCCGGTTAGCTATCGCAGACGTAAAAATTTGAACTTTTTTATGATATCGGGGTCTTGATAAGTATGGTATTAACCCCTATATTTCGTTTTTGATTGGTTGGTGCGTCGCCGCCTGAGGGCCGCGAAATTGCTATCAACCTAAGCTTCGCCAATGAGCATTTTTGTTATCAGATTAAGTGAAGTAAACAGGATTTTTTTGAGGTGACTATGAGCGTGGGTACAAGTAAAAACTTACAATCAATGGCCCTGTCTGTTCCACACAATGGAAGTATTGAAGGTTACATTCAGGCTGTCAGCACGATTGACATGCTATCCGCTGACGAAGAGCGCGAACTGGCGCTACGTCTGCGTGAAGATGAAGATATCGATGCGGCACGTAAGCTGGTAATGTCTCACCTTCGTTTTGTTGTGCATATTGCTAAGTCTTATTCAGGATACGGATTGCCTCAGGCAGACCTTATTCAGGAAGGCAATATTGGCTTAATGAAAGCGGTAAAGCGTTTCGACCCGTCAGTGGGTGTGCGCCTGGTTTCTTTTGCCGTGCATTGGATTAAAGCCGAGATTCACGAATTTGTACTGAAAAACTGGCGTATCGTTAAAGTGGCGACCACTAAAGCCCAGCGTAAGTTGTTCTTTAATTTGCGCAAAGCGAAGAAGCGTTTGGGCTGGTTCAGTCACGAAGAAGTGCAAACCGTGGCGAATGAACTGGGTGTCAGTACGAAAGAAGTGCTGCAAATGGAAGCGCGGATGAGCTCCCAGGATCAGGCTTTTGATTTGAGTGCTGATGACGATGAAAACGGCAGCTTTGCCCCGGTTCAGTATCTGGAAGATAAATCAGAAGACGTCGAGTCCACCGTAATCAATGACGACTGGGATGCCAACGCGACTAAGCGTTTATACTCAGCCATGAAAACCCTGGACGATAGAAGTCAGGATATTATCGAAACGCGCTGGTTAGCGGACGATAAAACCACCCTGCAGGATCTGGCAGATAAATACCAGGTATCAGCAGAGCGAGTCCGTCAGATTGAAAAGAATGCAATGAAGAAACTGCAGGCTGCCATGGCAGGCTAACAGTCTCTCTTCTAAAAAACAAAAAAGCGCCCTTGTAGGCGCTTTTTTGTTTGTGCAGGTTTCTTATCAGCGTTGGTTAGTCTTTAGCGATGGTGATATTCACCAGATCAGCTGCTTCACGGGCCGTGGCAACGGCAGACTCAATGGTCTCGCCACGAGCCAGTGCTACACCTAAACGGCGCTTACCGTTGATGGTGGGCTTGCCGAACAGGCGTAAATCAGTCATCGGCTGACTGAGAGCCTTATCCAGATTGCTAAAACTAATGCGGTTGCCCTCACCAAAGCCCAGGATGACCGCTGAAGCGCTCGGGCCATAACAGCTGACATTTGGTATGGGTAAGCCCAGAATCGCCCGGCTGTGTAAAGCAAACTCTGACAGATTCTGCGAAATCAGTGTGACCATGCCGGTATCGTGTGGGCGCGGGGAAACCTCACTGAAAATCACCTCCTCACCACAGACAAACAGTTCTACGCCAAATAAGCCATAGCCACCCAGTGCCCCGGTAATTTTATCCGCTATTTGTTGGGCTCCAGACAGAGCAGCGTCACTCATCGCGGTGGGTTGCCAGGAATACTGGTAATCGCCGTCTTTTTGTATATGGCCAATGGGCGGGCAGAATGTTACGCCTTGCCGCGTGCGCACGGTCAGCAAGGTAATTTCGTAGTCAAAATCCACATGTCCTTCAACGATCACTTTGCCCGCTCCGGCTCGGCCACCTTCCTGTGCATACTGCCAGGCGTGTTCAATATCGTCAGGGCCGGTTAGTCGACTCTGTCCTTTGCCTGAGGAGCTCATAATAGGCTTTACAAAGCAGGGATAGCCGATGGCCTCTATTGCTGCGACAAATTGTGCCTTATCGCTGGCGAAGCGGTACGCCGACGTCGGCAGGGCTAATGTTTCTGCGGCCAGGGTGCGAATGCCCTCGCGGTTCATAGTGAGATTAACCGCATTAGCGCTTGGCACTACAGTAAAGCCTTCTTTTTCGAGTTCAACCAGCTCAGCGGTAGCGATGGCCTCTACCTCTGGCACGATCAGATCCGGCGCTTCTTTCTCTACTACCTCACGCAGTGCTTTGGCATCCAACATGGAAAACTGATAGCTGCGATCGGCTACCTGCATGGCCGGAGCGTTGGCGTAGCTGTCACAGGCAATCACTTCGCAGCCCAGACGCTGGCATTCTATCACCACTTCTTTACCCAGCTCACCACTACCCAGTAGCAGCACCTTTTTAGCCTGAGGTGTAAAAGGCGTACTTAGTGTTGTCATTTGTCCTCCTTTTTGGGCAATACCCAGTAAATACCGTGAAACTCTGCCACCGGCTGAGTATCGTCCAGCACTTCAACTTCCAGCTCCAGACGGCATTTCTTACCTTTTTCCAACAGGGTGAATTTGCCTTTAAGGCGTTCAATATTACACACTGCGCGGGGCTTCATAGTGATGGGTTTATGGTAGTGGATATTGCCATCGCCAAGCACGATGTCGCCATCCAGACCTTTATTTTTGAGCTGTAGAAAAATCATCCCCCAGCCGGTTAAAGTGGCCAGCGAGAAAATACTGCCGGCAAACATAGTGCCGTGGATGTTGATATTTTTATTTAGCGAGGCCCGGGTTTCCAGCGTTTTGCCGGTATACTGATGCAGCTTGATGCCCATATGCTCAGTAATCGGGATGGTTTCGGTCCAGGTATTTTGCAGTTCCTGGCACCATTCGGGGTGTAACACCAGTAAGGAAAAGTCGTCCAGCTTCTTCACCATTTGCTGGCGTTTCAGCAGGCCCAGTTCATTAGGCGCCTCCCGCTCTACTTTAAAGCCACAGGCCTGAAAGAAATCAATGGATATCTCCCGGCTGTTGGTAACAGCACGAATGGCACCTAGTTCTCGGGCTACTGCTTCCAGTGCGTTAAGCATAAACTGGCCGAGCCCCCGGCGCTGGTAATCGCTGTGTACTGCGATATGACGGATTTGCGCTTCTTCGGCGGTGTTTAAATGCACCCGGCCACAGGCAATAATATCGCCGTCATTATTCACCACCATGCGGTGTTCGCTGACTTGCTCGTACTCGTCTCTTTCTGAGCCCGGAGGGAAATTCCATGGCTGGCGCAAATACTGCCAGCGGAAATGATAATAAGCCGCCAAAGCATCATCGGTTTGCGGTGTGACTATTTTGAACACAGCCTTACCTCAAATTAAATTAGGGCCCACATTAAATCTTAAGGCTCTACCAACAGCAAGAGGCGAACCGGAAAATTATACCTGTAGATGGAAGGTGACCGGACCATTATTGATTAACTGAACCTGCATGTCGGCGCCAAACTGCCCACTGGCAACCGGAATATCCATGGTTTGTAACCGCTGGATAAACGCTTCATACAAGGCGTTGCCTAACTCTGGTGTGGCACCGCGAGAAAAGCCTGGCCGGTTACCTTTGCGGGTGTCGGCTACCAGAGTAAACTGCGATACGACCAATACGGCGCCGCCAGTTTGCCTGATATTCAGATTCATCTTGCCATCTTCATCACTGAAGATACGGTAATTTGTTAACTTCGTGGCGAGCTTTTCCACTTCAGCCTGGGTGTCATTTTTTTCCACACCCAACAGGATGAGGATCCCCGGGCCAATCTCGCCCACTGTTTCGCCCGCTACGGTCACGCAGGCTTCGTTTACGCGTTGAATGAGTCCAATCATAGATGTGCTAGCGCTTTAAAATAAATTGATGGGTTGCCTCGCGCAGTGCCATAGCAATTGCTGGTTCAGCACTGCTGTGGCCTGCGCCGTCAATCAGCAGTAACTTACTGTCTGGCCATCGCTGATGCAAGGCATAGGCGCCCTGAGGTTTGCAAACCGTATCACAGCGGCCGTGAATTATCCTGCCGGGAATGCCGGCCAGGCGATGCGCCTGCTGAAGAATTTCATTTTCGCTGATAAAGCAGCGGTTGGTGATGTAGTGCCATTCCAGTACTGCCAGGCTCAGCATCAATGGGTGGGCAGACTCAGGTTGCACCTGCTCGCCCGGTGAATGCACCCTGGCAATCGCTTCCTCCCATTGGTACCAGCGGATAGCCGCCTGGTGACGCCGGCGCTCATCCGCTCCTGAAAACACCTTGCTGTAATGGGCCAGAACAGCGGTAAAACTGGTGGGGTTTTCAATTTCTTCAATAAAGCGCTGATAAGCATCCGGGTAAATTTGCGCTGCTCCGCCATCAGGGGCCAGAAACCATTTAAAATCTTCTTCCCGCGCCAAAAAAATCCCACGCAGAATAAGCCCGCTCACTGTTTCAGGCTCGCGGACTGCCGCAAGCAAGGCCAGGGTAGTGCCCCAGGAACCGCCGAACATAAGCCAGCGGGTGATACTGAGATGTTCGCGTAGCCGGGTTATGTCGGTAAGTAAATCCTGGGTGGTGTTATGACTCAGCGACAGGTAGGGTTGAGAACGCCCGCAGCCGCGCTGCTCAAAGCCGATAACATGATAGGCACTGAGATCAAAAAAATGAGTATAACGAGTGCCTAATCCGGCGCCGGGCCCGCCATGGATAACCAGCACAGGCTCGCCGTTCGGATTGCCACTTAGCTCATAGTAAACCCGATGGCCATCACTGCCGGAAAGTAAACCATGTTGATAGCATACGCCGGACATAGACAAGTTCTCTTACAAATCAGAAAGGTGAAATGATTGTATCTCAACCCTAATTCATTTAGTTTAAACAGTAAAAGAGTATTTAACCGGAGTTATCATGGCTGGACAAGGTTCTGGCGGCAACGTAATTGCCGCGATTTGTAGTTTCTTTATTCCTGGTTTAGGGCAACTGGTTCAGGGCCGGATTATGGCGGCCTTATTCTTCTTTGTGGTGACTGCAGTAAGTTATGCACTGGGCGCCACGGTCATTTTATTCTTTATGTGGTTTGTCGGCGCAATCTTTCACTTGTGGGCTATTATCGACGCGGCCAGGTTCAGAGGTGTTGATTAAACATGAACAGGTTATTGAAAGCCAGCCTGGTTGCGCTGTTACTAGGCTCTTTGACGGCTTGCCAGAGTGCCTATTATGCCGCCTGGGAGAAGGTGGGGGTAGAAAAGCGTGAGATTCTGGTCGACCGGGTAGAAGATGCCCGTGAATCCCAGCAAGAGGCTGAAGAGCAATTTACCTCTGCGCTTGAAGAGTTTTCGGCTCTTATCCAGTTTGATGGCGGCGATCTGGAAGAAGCGTATCAGTCTCTTAACGACCAGTACGAAGCCAGTCAGGCTGCTGCAGAGGACGTAACTAATCGCATTGATAAAATCGAAAGTGTGGCAGATGCGCTGTTTGATGAATGGGAAGCTGAACTCGAAGAGTATAGCAACGCCAGTCTGAAACGCACCAGTAAACAAACGCTGTCTGAAACCCGGCTCAAATACAACAAGATGGTACGCGCGATGCGTAAAGTCGAGAGCAGTATGGAGCCGGTATTAAGTACGCTGCAGGATAATGTGCTGTTTCTCAAACATAACCTGAATGCCAGTGCCATTGGTGCGCTGCAAGGGGAACTTAATAATATCGAGCGTGACGTTAAAACCCTGCTAACTGATATGCAAAGCGCTATTGCTCAGTCCAATAGCTTTATCGCCGATATGAATGGCGTTTAACCCAACTTAGTCGACCTTTCATCGCAATTCTTACTACATAAGTAGTAAGAATTGTTCTCAATCAATATCCCTGCCAGACATCTTATGCATGATTACCACCAGTGAGAGTAGAGGTGGTAGTGATAAACTGCGATGAATGCATTAGTTGCAAAATTAAAGAAGCTGTCTGATTTTGTGGGGCAGACCCGCGGACAGGAATATTTCGAACTGTTAGTTCTGGCGTTGTCAGAAATCATCGAATGTGATTTCGTTTTCATCGGACAGCCCAACAATCGGGCTAAGCGTTGTTCTACGGTGGCAGTATCTGCCTTTGGCCGGATCAAGGAAAACTTTACCTACGAGTTAAGCAATACGCCTTGCGAAGCGGTCACCAATTCCGGTGTGTGTTGCTATCAAAGTAAGGTGACGGAGCTTTACCCTGAAGACCAGCTACTCAAGGATATGCGCGTTGAGTCGTATATCGGTATGCCGCTGTACAGTGCGCAGGGCAATGTACTGGGGATATTAGTGGCAATGCACACTTCCGCTATAGAAAGTGTGGCCGAAATCACCGCCTTATTTGAAATTATCGGCTATCGAATCGCTGCCGAGCTGGAGCGGGTAGAGCAGGATCGATCACTGAATATGCTGTCGTCGATTTTCAGTAATTCAGCCGAAGCCATGCTGGTAACCGATGCCGATTTAAAAATCATTGAAGTTAATCAGGCCTTTTGCGATATGTTCGGTTATAGCCGCGCAGAAGTGCAGGGACTTGAACCGCAGTTATTTTCCTCCGGTTTACATGATAAGTCCTTCTATCGGAACTTCTGGTTTAAAGTGTTTAAAAAAGGCGTGTGGCAGGGTGAGATAAAAAACCGTCATGCCGACGGCTCTGTATTAGAGCAATGGGTTTCGGTGAATCAGGTTCGCGATGATAACGGCCATATCCATCATTATACTGCGATTTATACCGACTTAACTGAGCTCAATAAAGCCCAGGCAGAAAACTTATACCTGGCCAACACCGATCCGCTCAGCGGTTTGTCGAGTAAGTCCTTTCTGGCCGAAGAACTCAAATCGCCGGGCTGTAAAAGCCTGTTGATAGTGGGTATCGATGGGCTCAGATACCTTAATGATGCATACGGCTTTGATGTTTGCGATGAATTGATTCGCAGTACCGCCAGAATTATTAAGGAGCAGGTGCACGCCGACTGCTACGTGGGTGGCGGCCCGGGTAAGTTTGTCTTGTTGTTTAAACGACCGGTGGACCTTTACGCCGTCGCCGATCAGCTGCGAATGCATTTTCGCCATCATCAGGTCTCCACAGCGGATATCAGCGTTTTTGTATCGCTGTCTTTTGGTGGCGCCCGGGGAAAAACCGATCTGCTGCGGTTAGGTGTCACTGCACTGCGTCAGAGCCGGGAATCAGGTGACTTAAAATGTATTGTACTGGAACAGGATGCCATTGCGGCGGAAAGTCAGCAGCATTTACTGTTTGTTGAAGCCAACAATATTATTCACAGTGCGGTTAATCAGCAGCTTATTGTGCCGTATTTTCAGGGGATCCATGATAATCAGTTGGGCATTGTTACCCACTATGAAGCGCTGGCACGCATTCACTACAACGACCAGGTGCTAAGCCCTTACAGCTTTATCGATGCAGCCAAAGTGGCAGGCATGCTGCCGCTGATTACCCGCCAAATAGCCCGCCAGGCGTTTAAGATCATGAGTCATCATGATTATACCTTTTCACTGAATATTACCGAGTTTGATCTCAATGCTCAGTATCTACAGCGCTTCCTGGTGGAGTTGTGTCAGCAGTATCAGATTGCACCTCAGCGCGTAATTCTTGAAGTGCTTGAGGGTATTAGCAGTGCAGGCAAAAACAGTCATCTGAAACAGCTTAAAGCCCTTAAAAATGCTGGCTTCAGGCTTGCTATTGATGACTTCGGTACCGAACATTCTAATTTCGAGCGGATCCTCGACTTAGAGGTCGATTACCTCAAAATCGACGCCAAATACATTAAGAATATTCACACCGACGCCAAGAGCTATGAGATCGTCAAGGCGCTCAGCTTCTTTTGTCGCAACAGCGGAATAAAGTGCATTGCTGAATTTGTTCACTCTATTGAAGTTCAACAGTGTTTGTTGGCGCTTGGAATAGACTATAGCCAGGGCTTTTTGTTCTCGCGTCCGGAGTCATTTGGCGAACACCAGGAGCAGGGCGATGTGAGGGTGGAATTTGATAACCAGCATCCTAACCTGGTGCACTTACAGCTCAACGGGCATATTCATAAAGCCATGCGCTTTACAGACGCTTTCCGGCGTTGTCTGGCTGAGCGGGAGCAACCCGTTGCTTATGGATTATTTGATTTCAGGCATTCGGATTTTTTTCAGATGGGAGAGTCTGATCTTATCGACCGTGCCCGACTGGCAGCTATTGAGCCTCAGTATCAACAGTTTGAAAAAATAGCGTTGCTGGTGGAAGGGCAGTATTCACAGAAGATGGCAGCGGTATGGTGCCGGCATGTGATGGAGGTGTTTGAGGTACGTTGCTTCATTGATGAAGCATCCGCCAGGCAATGGCTGCTCGGAGATAGCCGGCTAAGCTTAATTGCCTAGGGCTAAAAGCAGGAACCGTGCGCCCTGAAGATTAGCTGGCAGTTGATGCAAACTAACCTTCCGGGATATCGCTCTCATCATTGTCAGGCTTATCATCCCGCTCTTCGGGGAAGGCTTCGTCCAGACTGCAGGTAAATTCGGCACCTACCAGCACCACAATCCACGACAGGTAAATCCACAGGAACAGCAGTGGCAGTGCGGCCAACGCGCCATAGATAACCTGATAAGACGGAAAGCTGGTAACGTAAAAGGCAAAGCCTTTTTTGCTTAGTTCAAACAACATGGTGGCCAGCACCGCTCCGCCTAAGGCGTGAAGTACCGGGACGCGGCGATTCGGCACCAGCATATATAAAATGATAAACGCTGCCAGGGCAGTAAAGCTTGGCACCAGTTCGAGCAAAAACGTGCCCAGTCCTGGCGTATATTCTTCAGCAAACTCGGCCAGGCCTACCAGGTAGGACGTCATCACCACGCTAGCTCCCATCAACAGTGGCCCGAGGGTAATCACCATCCAGTAAATGGCAAAGGTGTAAATAATCGGCCGTTCACTCTGGGTACGCCAGATGCGATTAAGCGTTTTATCCACATTGGAAATAAGCAGGATGGCAACAAATAGCAGCGAAAGAATCCCCACTGCGCCCATTTGCGAAGCGTTACCCACAAAATCGCTCATGTACTCATGCACCACATCACTGGCAGTGGGCACAAAGTTACTGAAGATAAACTGCTCGAGCTTATTGCGTACGGTGGCAAAGGCCGGAAAGGCCGACAATATGGTAAAAAATACCATGATGAAAGGCACCAGCGACAACAGGGTAACGTAG
Organism: Marisediminitalea alba; assembly: GCF_002993365.1. Lineage (GTDB taxonomy): Bacteria > Pseudomonadota > Gammaproteobacteria > Enterobacterales > Alteromonadaceae > Alteromonas > Alteromonas alba. The sequence goes on along the minus strand of NZ_PVNP01000142.1, from coordinate 21,783 downwards.
GCGAGGTGGCCCGCGGATATAGTAATATTATCCGTTTTACAGCGGGTGATGAACGTTGTAGCGAATTTCTCCAGATTGGGCTGGTATTGCTCCCAACGGGCGCGTAATTCTGATAATGCCACTCTTGTTCCCTGTAGGTTCAACTAGATCAATAGTCTACCTGCGCTGGGTGAGGGAGCAACCGTTTTCTTAGCTGCCCCTGGATAAGTTGGCCTACTAGCCGCCGTTTTGCGGTTTTACGCCCAGCATGTGACAGATAGCGTAGCTCAGCTCACTGCGGTTAAGAGTGTAAAAGTGGAAGTGCTTAACACCTTCTTTCGCCAGTACCTTAACCTGTTCCATAGCGATGTTAGCACCCAGCAGATTACGGGTAGTTTGATCGTCAGCATCAAGGCCTTCATACAGTTTGTGTAACCAGCCGGGTACGTGAACGTTGGTAAAACCCGCGAACTTCACCAGTGTCTGGTAGTTGGTGACTGGCAGGATACCCGGCACGATGTCTAAATCGATACCTGCAGCGGCGGCTCTGTCGCGGAAGCGCAGAAATACGCCGGTATCGAAGAAAAACTGGGTAATTGCTTCACTGGCACCGGCCTCAGCTTTACGCTTGAGATTAAGCAGGTCAAACTGGGCATTCGGGGCTTCAGGGTGTTTTTCCGGGTAGGCGGCCACCGAAATATCAAAGTCGTGAACGTCTTTTAACAGGGCAACCAAATCAGAGGCGTACATATCTGTTTTTTCAACGCCTTTGGGTAAATCGCCGCGTAGCGCAACAATACGGCGAATACCGGAATCCCAGTAATCGCGGGCAATTTGTTTTAATTCCTCTGCTGAGGCATCAACGCAGGTCAGGTGCGGTGCAGCGGTAACGCCTGTTTGTTGCTGAATACGCTTTACTACATCATGGGTACGATCGCGCTCGCCACTGTTGGCGCCATAGGTTACCGACATATACGCAGGCTTCAACGGCGCCAGACGCTCAACAGACTTCCACAGGGTTTTTTCCATGTTCTCGTTGCCGGGTGGAAAAAACTCAAATGACACATCGATATCGCGTAATTCTGACAAAGACTGATTTAGGGCATCGATCCCCTGCGCGTATGACACCATGGTGATATATTCTCAATTAGACGTTTAGACGTCTAAACTAAAGAATATATGTCTAGACGTCAAGCAGTTTACACTGCTCAATTGATGTTTTCTGTGGTTTAATACCTTTATAGCGAATATTTTGGTTAAATTGCACGGTGAACGCAGCAGCATGACGAACTGGATGGCCGCACCAATGCCGGGTAACCGAGTCGATCAGGAATTTGCTGTACAGGTATATACAAATTTTCTTATTACAATAATGATAGCAGAGCTGGGAAAGAGCATGGCAAAGTGGGACGGAAAATATATTTACCCTTACGCAGAGCACGGTAAAAAAAGTGAGCAGGTTAAAAAGGTCACGGTGTCGATTCCTATCAACGTACTAAAAGTACTGACCGATGAGCGTACCCGTCGTCAAATTAATAACCTGCGCCACGCCACTAATTCTGAATTATTATGCGAAGCATTCGTTCATGCTTTTACTGGTCAGCCACTGCCTGATGATGAAGATTTGCGTAAAGAGAATCCGCACCGGATCCCGGCTGAAGCGCGCCGTATTATGGAAGAAATGGGTATTGATGTAGATTTTGAGGAAAACGAACTCGATAACGATTAATGCTCGGGGAATGAGCAGTAAAAAAGGCCGCTGCAGCGGCCTTTTTGTTTTCGGAGTTTTCTGTCGTTACATGCGGTCCAAGGGACCGGGTAGCGGCTTAAGCCTTAATGGCTTTGTACATTTCATCCAGCGCTTTTGGTACCGCAGCCGCGTATTTCTTAACATCTTCAATGCGACCGGTACTCACCCGTGACCATTGCTGATAAGTGCGGTACTGACCACGAATAAGGACGTCCTGCGCTTCCATCGCTTTGCGGAATGCGTTGGCATCGCCGTCGTCACCGAGATTCACAAACACAAAGTTAGTGGTAGACGGTAACGCGCTTAAGCCGTTAGCTTTTACTGCATCCATGATGATGTCGCGACCTTCTTTGACTTTCTGGCGTGAGAAATCCTTAAAGGCTTCATCATTGTAGCTGGCAATGGCAGCAGCCAGACCAGCCTGGTTAATTGAGTAGCCACCCAGACCATACTTGTTGATGAACTCCATGTTCTCTTCGCTGCCGAGCATATAACCAACCCGCATACCGGCTAAGCCATAGATTTTCGAGAAAGTACGGGCAACAATGATATTATGACCTTCGTTGATCAGAGGGATCATTGAGTGCTTTGGACCATCGTCAATCAGTTCGTTATAGGCTTCGTCTACCAATACCAGCGTCTTTTTCGATGCCTTGATACAGAACTCGCGAAGCGCCTTTGGATCCAATAGTTTACCGGTAGGGTTATTCGGGTTACAGATGTGTACCATGGCAATGTCATCATCGATGGCATTGTAGATGGCATCCAGATCAATACTCAGATCGGCTTTGTTCGGTACCCGCACAAGTTCCGGACCGCCCTGACGAACAGGCGCCATTGACGTGGTGTCCCAGAATAAGTCGGGGCCCAGAATTTTGCCTTTACTGGTTGCAGCAAAAGCTGCAAAAGCCAGGATCAGGCTTGAACCTGCGGTGATTGAAACGTTTTCTGGTTTCAGGCCGTTTGATTCAGCCAGCATATCGCGTAAATACATACCTGCACGGTAGGCGTAATAAGCACCACCGGTGCTACTTGCTTCAGCTATGGCTTTCAGCGCCATATCGCTGGGGCCATAAGGATTTTCGTTGGCGTTCAGTTTTGCCACGCCCGGTGTTGGCCCATACATAATTTTCGGCGATTGCATTGGTTGCGCTGCGGCTAAGCCGGCAGGCGTGATAAGACCCGTAGCACCAGCGGCCGAAGCGGCCAGTGAGCCTCCTAAGAATAATCGTCTTGATGGATTATAAGTCATAGACTGTTCCTCTTATTTTAATGTGTGAGCTTTATAACGCTTTGGCAAACATAGCGACTGATACAATCACCAGGTAAATACCAAACAGGCGTTTAAGCATTTTTTCACTAAAGCTGTGTGCCATTGATGCACCAATCGGTGCGGTCAGAATTGAACCAATACTGATCGCTAGCAGAGCCGGCAGATTTATATAGCCAACCGTGCCAACGGGCATGCCCTGTGGATTGGTGTTTTCCATAAACAGGAAACCAATTGCACCGGGTAAACCAATTAAGAACCCAACACCAGCAGCCGTCGCTACCGCTTGTTGAATGGTACGGCGACACATCACCATGGTGATAACTGTCGGCGTGCCACCACCAATACCAAGCAGTGCAGAGAAGCCACCAATGATAAAAGCAAGAACACTTTTGCCCACGCCTTGTGGCATCGAAAAAGTCATCCCGGGACGAACTACAAATTCAGGAAACAGGAAGTAAACTGAATAGAGTAAAACGCCGCCGGCAAAAACCATTGTCAGGCCATTACTGCTGGTGTGATTAGCGATGGCTACACCGCCAAGCACGCCGAGTATGATCCATACTGACCATGATTTAAGCATGTCAAAATCGACTGCCCCACGTTTCTTGTGTGCTAAGACTGAACGAGCACTGGAAATAACAATGGATGCCAATGAGGTACCAATAGCTACTTTTACTAACTCTTCAGAATTGGGGGTAAAGAAAGGAAATACGGCGAGAAGGGCTGGGACTACAACAAAACCACCTCCGTTGCCAAAAAGGCCAGAAGTTATGCCTGCGACCGCGCCCGCAACGCACAAAGTGAGGACGAACCAGACGAGTTCAATCTCCATAACAACAGTGCTCCACTAGTTAAATAATTATTCGGTTTTTTATTATTTTTATACGGTAGAAATTATAACGTTTTGTGCGGTTTGTCGCCTTGATAGCGATGAGTGACCTGATAAAGTCGACCAGCCTAGAGGCTGGTCGATAACAGGTTTAATTTCAGAGATAAGCTGCTTAGAAGCTCATGTTGAGGCGCATGTAGTAGTAACCACCCTGCCAGTCAACGATAGAGTCAGAACGGTAGATACGACCACAACATGTCTCGCCAATCTCACCCGCATCCGGGTAGTTGTCGAACAGGTTACGGGCACCGGTTGACACAGACAGCATCTCGCTGATGAAGTAAGTACCTTCTAAGTCGAACATGACTTCAGGCTCAAAGATCTGGATTGCAGACACCTGGCCGCCACCATCAGAGTTTGAGTAACCACCGAAGTAGTTCATACGAGCAGTAAATGACATATCATCCATAGCGTGTTTTAAAGATAAAACACCACGCGTGGCTGGCGTGCCATTTAAGAAGTCATAGATAGCTTCGTTGTTGAAGTAAACCTGCGGATCAGAGTTAAAGTTCTGGTCGGCAAAGTTCATTGAAGCTGTGATAGTGGTATCACCGTACTCAGATTCAAAGTTATAGGTACCAACGATATCAATACCCTGAGTTACCGTATCGAATGCGTTCTGGAAGTAGAATACGCCACCGATAGTGTTAGCACCTTCTACACCTGCAGCATCAAGTGCCAGGTAGCGTTCATAAGCGGCTAAATCAGCTGTATAACTTTCTGATTCAGGATCAGTTGGTTGAAATGTTGACACATCCAGAGTCGAGATCGCATTTACGCGGTCCTCAAGCAGGATGCGGTAGTAATCCACTGTTAAAGTGAAGTTACCTACATCAGCTGTAGCACCCAAAGTAAAGTTGGTTGAAGTTTCTGGATCCAGCGGTGAAGCACCCAGCGCCTGAGCTGTTGCACTGTTAGCTGGGAACAGACCTGTCGCAACCGGGAAGCCGTTAGGCAGACGGGTTGATACGTTGGTGGTACCTTGCTGACCTGGAGTCGGAGCACGGAAACCGGTACCGAATGATGAACGAATCGCGATTTCGTCAGTTACCTGGAAAATACCGGCAATTTTGTATACCAGCTCAGAACCAAAGTCAGAGTAGTCTTCGTAACGAATCGCCGCCTGGGCGAATAATTTATCAGTGATGTCACCAGAGATATCAGCATAAACAGCGTAAGAATCACGCTCATAGGTACCTGTAGAAGCGTCTGAGTAACCAGGGAAGCCGTTTGAACCTACACCAACAGCCTGGAAAGTAGGGTCGATACCCTCAAAGCCATCAACCGGATTATCATCATCGTCAGTTGCGCTGGTAGTGTTGGCGCAGTTCATACCAGCAGCGAGAGCGGCTGCCACTGCTTCCTCAGACGCTAAGCCATAACCGATATCCTCGCGTGAGCAGAATCCAAATGGGTCAGGCACAGAGTGAGGGCCTACTGCAACTGATGCGGCATCACCAGCCGATATTTCGTAGGATTCTTCCATGTAGCTTGCACCAAACGCCAGCACGTATTCAGCCATATCATAGGTAAAATCTGCCTGGAATTGCAATTCGTCATTGCTGAGATCCCCCGGCTTAAAGGAAGTGGGGGAGGCATCGCCCATTGACGGGTTGATGGTGTTTTTCAGGGTATAAGAAATTTCGTTGTAGCCATAACGACCACTGATGTCATAACCTAATGAACCGGTCATGCCTTTTAAGCCTGCTGCAAAAGAGTAATCAGTGATGTCACCGAAGAAGCGAGGCGTAAAACCACCCGGGAATTTTTCCAGCGGGCTGTAAATTGTACCGTCGATTTCGCGCAGATCTTCGATGGTGCCGTTGCCCGGGTAACGATAGAAGAATGAACCATCGCCCTCACTTTCTGAGTAATTGGCGAAGGAATAAATTTCCATATCTGAGTTCAGCGCATAGCCAGCGTTTACGAATACTTTTGCGCCGCTGTAGTTTGGCTGACCCCAGGGTTGTACCTGTGGTGAACCGTGTACTGAATTGCCCATTGCTTCTGCTGCAGCGATGTATTCATCACTTTGCTCGTCTACACAGAACCAGCTTTCACAATATTGCTCACCGCGGTAAGTCGCTTCTGAATCTGTCACTTCTGCAGAGATGCTTAAGAAACCGTCGTCACCTAAAGAAAAACCTTTGTTACCACTGATGGTGTACTGGTCGCCGTCACCTTCGTAATACTGGCCAACATCCAGTGATAATGAACCGCCTTCGGCATTGTTTTTAAGCTGGAAGTTGATAACACCAGCGATGGCGTCAGAACCATACTGTGCTGCCGCACCGTCTCGCAGCACCTCAACACTGCCTAGTGCAGCTGAAGGAATAGTGGCAATATCCGGGCCCTGGGTACCAGAACCACCAATTTCAACTAATGCTGCGCGGTGGCGGCGTTTACCGTTAACCAGAACCAGGGTTTTGTCGGTTGGCAGGCCACGTAATTGCGCCGGACGAATAAAAGTACCACCATCAGATATTGGCTGACGGGTCAGGGTATATGATGGAACGAGTGTCATCATGATGTCGTTCATGTCTGATGACGCCACACCAGTAATGTCTTCAGCGGTTAATACATCTACCGGTACTGGAGAGCTGGTTACGGAGCGAGGTGCACCACGGGCACCCACAACTGCGATTTTCTCAACATTCTCTTCCGCTGCCTCTTCTTCTGCTAATGCAGAGGTTGCGACAGTCATCGAAAGCGAATAACCGGCAAGACCTGCCAGTATTGCTGCATTTAATTTCTTGAGTTTCATCATGTATTCCCTAAATTGTCATATCGCTATGATCTTTTTAGGTGCAATTACAATAGGCGTGAAATCACGGCACTGGCTAAATTTGCCCCAAATTGGTTCGTAAAAGCACCAAATTTAAACATTATTTGGACTTAATGAGCGCGTCAGACGTTGCTGACGACAATACAGAGACTAAAAAAAGAGCAAGTGTTTCAGGAAGAAAAAAGAATGTTGAGGGTTATAAAGAAAATATTGAGGTGTGAAAAAATTATATTAAAAACAAAGGTTTAGTATCATCTATAGCAAATAAAATATTTTATAATAAATGAGAGGGCTACAAAAACTTAACAAATTAAAGGCTGAACCTGACCATTTGGTGGCATGTAACTTGCTGAAATTAAAAATGAAAGTGACCGATTCGCTGTAGGTTGGTTGAAATGTAACAAACCTATGATTTACAGCAGTTTGCCATAAAAGTTGACGAGTTGAGTAGTCTATAAATGAATTCCAAACAGCTTCAGTATTTTCTTGTTACGGTTCAAAAAGGAAGTATTGCCGCTGCAGCGAGGGAACTGGATATCGCACAACCTGCGATCAGTCAGCAATTGGCCAATCTGGAACGGGAAATGGGTAGTGCCCTGTTTGAGAGAAGCTTTAAAGGAGTGAGTCTGACGGCAGCCGGCGAGGTTTTCGAAAAACACGCGAAGAAACTGATCGAAGACATCAATGCCGCTAAAATGGAATTACATCAGTTAGCCGCAAATCAGCATGGTGTTGTTCGTGTTGGTATGTTGCCGTCGATTGGCAATGTACTGTCGATGTCGTTAATTGCCATGGTTAATGAGTTTCATCCCCAGCTAAAACTTGAGATCAGCACAGGCCCGTCCTACGCGGTAAAAGAGTGGCTGAAAACCAATCAGGTTGATATCGCGCTGACCTACGAGCAGGAAGTTGAACCACGTTTTATGTCGGCCTACCCGCTAATTGAAGAATTTATGTATCTGGTGGTGGGTGTTAACGAGGCCTCCGCCTATTATCAGTTATTGCAAAACCGCGACACGATTTGTTTCTGGGAACTAAGTCAGTTTGAACTGCTAACACCGGGGCCTAAAGATGCCCTTGGACGCCTGATAGAGAAATATGAACACGACACAGGCGTAGCGCTCAAGCACGATAAAGCCTACTCAGGGCAACTAATGACAGGACTGCGTCAGGTTATTCAGGGCGAAGGACTGATGATTTTACCATCTTCGGCGATGTACCATCTGGAAGAAAGCAAGGTGATCAAGTCGCTGAAAATCACCCAACCCGATATGAAACGCCAGGTACTGGCCGCCACTAACAGCAATTTTGCTATGACCGACGCCATTGTGAAAATGTTAAGTATTATTCAGGAAGCGAGCAGTACCGAGCAGGCTTGCGGCCACTGGCGCGGTAATTTGCTTAATAAAGTGCCTAAAAGTGATGCGCGGCCCATGGGCTTTGCATCGCCATCGACCGTCAGCGCCCTTTAACAACCAGGGCGTTTCAAACTGAAATGCCGCTGTTGATACCACAACAAGGGTGCAAACAGGGTAAATAAAGCCAGAGCATAAAGCATTTTACTGCCCAGTCCCAGGGCGATGATGCTGCAGAACAGGCAGCCAAAATACACCAGCGGACGATGCGCCGGCGACAGCAGTTTCAGCGCGGCCAGCATGCTGGCCAGATAAATCAGCACAAACACACCATTTACCCAGCCTATCAAATCTTCCAGGTTGTGCGTTGAAAAGTGGGTGATGATCAGCGTCATCGACATGATCAGTAAAATAGCCTGCAAAGCCCGCTGCGGCACACCATACCGGTTGAGGGTATTAAAGTATGCGGGCAACACGCCGTCCTGACTCAGGCTCCAGGTTAGCCGGGACAAACTGGCCGTATAAACATTGACCGTGGCCAGGCCACCGGCAACGCCCAGTACACCAATTACGTAAGCACCATTACCGCCAACAATCTGGTCGAACACGGCCACCATGGCCAGGGTATTTTCTGTGCTGACATCGAGCAGCAGATAAGTGCAGCCAATATAGATAACGCCAACTAACAGCGTGCCAAGCATAATTGCCGGCACCAGATCCCGTTTCGGATCCCGAAAATCATTAGCCAGGTGGGATAAAGCTTCAATGCCTAAAAAGCTCCAGAACGCCAGGCCCATTGCCGCTAAAGTGCTGTCCAGCTGAAAAGCGGAAGAAGTCAGAGTCGCTGGAGCCGGCATAAGGCTGCCGCCAATAACCAGGGCGCAAACCACCAGTGTGATAATAAGTGTCAGGCCCAGCTGTAAGGTGGCAGAAAACTGAACGCCCCGATAGTTCAGTACCAGCAGCAGTCCGACAATCGCCAGCTGCACCGGCAGCGACCAGGCGGCGTTAAGTTGCAACAGGGTTTCAATAAACCAGTAGGTCATGATGATGGCGGCAGGTGCCCCGATGGGCACTACAAACAAAAACAACATCCCAATGGTTCTGCCAGCGGTTACGCCAAAAGCCTTTTCCACAAAGAAAGCCGGACCACCGGCATGGGGATACTGTGACGACAGTTTGGCAAATACCATTGCCACCGGGAGGATGGCCAGAATAAGCAGTATCCAGCTTAATAATGCATAGTGACCGGCAAGCCCGATTGTCATTTGGGGCAGGATAAACACACTGGTACCGAGCAGAGTGGTGGTTAACAAGCCAGCGCCATGCCAGCGGCCGATTTTTTGTGAAGAGTGGCTCATAGCAAGTGTCAGTGGATGCAGAGGCTGGCGATTATAGCGTTTTACCTACAAAATCGTGGCAGTTTTTCTTCATGGTGGACACATTTGTCGAATATTTTGACACTCTGACTATTCGCCTGATTGCTATATTTTTCCAAATCTCTGATTCGAATGATAAATATTACTGTGGCCCGGATTATGCTGCAGTGAAGCATAATGTCGCCTAGCAGTAATTAAGTGACTTTTGGCTCGCCAATCCTGGATGGTGTCTGACTCAGGTAAAGCGTATAAGAGGTATTTATGTCTTGTTTAACCCGACAACTACAACAGCAATTGGCTAAGTACATCAAAAAAGAAGTCGAGGTGGTATCGCCCTGCGATCCATCGGTGATCCGAGAAGAATTGATCAATCGCGGTGTTTGTCCAAGTGGTATTACAGAAGGGCAGGTTCGACAGGTGCTGGAAGTCGCCGGATACCTGCCATAGTAAGTTGCATAAAAAACAGGTGGCTGAAAGCCACCTGTTTATTCCATCTTAATGACGGATTATTTCAGATCGAAGCGGTCGTTTTGCATCACTTTCACCCACGCATCAACGAAGTCAGCAACAAATTTCTGCTCAGCATCGGCTGCTGCGTAAACTTCAGCGATAGCGCGTAGTTCAGAGTTAGAGCCAAAAATCAGATCCACCGGTGTGGCAGTCCATTTGGCTTTACCTGATGAACGGTCAACGCCTTCATACACACCTTCCTCATCGGTTTTATTCCACTTGGTACCCATGTCCAGCAGGTTGGTGAAGAACGCATTGTTCAGTTTACCCGGAGTGTTGGTAAGAACACCATGCTCCATACCTTTATAGTTGGCGTCGAGCGCTCGCATACCACCAAGCAGAGCGGTCATTTCTGGTACCGACAGATTGAGATAGTCAGCCCGTTCAACCAGCATTTCGGTTGGTGACATGTAGTTCATTTCCGGGTCGTAAAAGTTACGGAACGCATCAGCAGTAGGCTCCAGTACAGCGAATGACTGTACGTCTGTCATTTCTTGCGACGCATCCATACGGCCTGGCTCGAAAGGTACGGTGATGGTGTGACCTGCATCTTTCGCGGCTTTTTCGATGGCTGCAGCACCGGCCAGAACAATGATGTCTGCGGTAGAGATACGTTTGTTGGCTGAAGCCTTACGGTTAAAGTCACGCTTTACCTGTTCAAGTTCTAACAGCACTTTATCGAGTTCTGCAGGGTTATTTACTGCCCAGCTATTCTGTGGCGCTAAGCGAACGCGGGCGCCGTTTGCACCACCACGCATGTCGGTGCCGCGGAAGCTGGCAGCTGAAGCCCAGGCTACTCTTACTAACTCAGATACGCTTAAACCAGTGTCAAGGATATCCGCTTTCAGTTTGCGTACATCAGCATCGGTAACCAGATCATGGTTAACCTCTGGGATTGGGTCCTGCCATACCAGTACCTCATCTGGCACCTCATCACCTAAATAACGGGCGCGAGGACCCAGGTCACGGTGATTCAGCTTAAACCAGGCTTTGGCGAAGGCCAGTTCGTATTCCGCCGGATCGGCGCGGAAACGCTCAGCAATTTTGCGGAACTCCGGATCTTTTTTGATCGCAATGTCAGTGGTAAACATGATAGGTGCATGGCGCTTACCTTTCACATGAGCGTCAGGAACCATGTTGGCTGCGGCCGGATCATCAGGGATCCACTGAGTAGCACCCGCCGGGCTTTTGGTTTTCACCCAGTTGAAGCTAAACAGGTTATCCAGGTAGTTTGTTGTCCACTGGGTTGGAGTGACTGTCCAGGCGCCTTCCAGGCCGCTGCTTGTGGTGTCTTCAGAATGGCCCTTGCCACATTTGTTTTTCCAGCCAAGGCCTTGTTCTTCGATGTCGGCCGCCGCAGGTTCTGCGCCTACACAGTCAGCTGGCTTCTTCGCGCCGTGGGCTTTACCGAAGGTGTGACCACCGGCAATCAGCGCAACAATTTCTTCGTCATTCATCGCCATACGACCAAATGACATGCGAATGTCTTTGGCGGCTGCCAGCGGATCGGGGTTACCATGTGGGCCTTCCGGGTTAACGTAAATCAGACCCATCTCAACGGCTGCTAAAGGACCTTTCAGTTTGCCAAACTTATCGCGACGTTCGTCGGTCAGCATTTTCTCTTCCGGTCCCCAGTAAACGTAGTCTGGCTCCCAGTCATCCTCACGACCACCGGCATAACCAAAGGTTTTAAAGCCCATGTCTTCCAGCGCTACGTTACCGGTTAATGCCATCAGGTCGGCCCAGGAGATCTTACGGCCATACTTTTGCTTCACCGGCCAGATCAAACGGCGGGCTTTGTCGAGATTTACGTTATCCGGCCAGCTGTTCAGCGGATCAAAGCGCTGTTGTCCGCCACCTGCGCCACCACGGCCATCGTGGATACGGTAGGTACCGGCAGCGTGCCAGGCCATACGAATGAAGAAGGGACCATAATGCCCGTAATCTGCCGGCCACCAATCCTGTGAGTCAGTTAGCACCTTACGCAAGTCGGCTTTTACCGCTTCCAGATCCAGTGAGTTAAACTCTTTGGCGTAATCAAAGTCTTCACCGTAAGGGTTTGATTCCACCCCGTGGGCGCGCAGCTGACTCAGGTCGAGCTGATCCGGCCACCAAAAACTGTTGGCTTTTGGCTCTGCAGCATCAGCATAGGCGGGGGATGTCAGCACTACTGGTGACATCGCAATGGCCACGGCTGCCGCCAAAGATAAAGTCTTCTTCAATTTCATTTGTCCTTCCTCGTTTCGAATGTGAACAATGTACAAATACAGTGTTTGTTAACATTTATAAGTGTTAACGAGGAAAGCGAATTTGCATAATTAAAAAATCAGATGCACTTGATTGAAAAAACAAAAGTTGAATAACTATATGTTTTTAAATGGTTATACCCTCCACTTTAAATAACGCCAAAAACTATAAAAGTTAGTCGAAGCTATCTTTTTAATTTAATCTGACACGAAATTTTAACATTTTTTACAAGCGCGCAGGGGATTGATGGCGGGAGTTAAAACTCTTTTGGCTGTCACTTTCCAGGCATAAACGTGTTCAGATGTCTTGCTTTTAATAACGAATCAAGGAAAGCCGGTGAAACCTGGTTTAAGTTCGTGGTATTCTTCAGGTTTGCTGGCGCGTCGCCTTTTTCACATCGTTATGGACCATGGGAACAACACAACGACATCTGGTTAATCTGGATATGCTGCTAACTGATATAGAAATGCTCGATGGAAGTGAGTATGGCAGTCTGGTACATGTGAAATTATTAAAAGATATCCAGCGCGTACTGGAAGCACTTGAGGTGGCGGTGCAGTCAGAAACCGTGTCTTCATTTCAAAAAGCGGTGATTAACGCTGGTCTGGCCGGGCCGCTGGAAGATAAGCGAATACCTGGGATCTTTAAACGGCTGATAGGGTATGTTCTGGAATACTGGGATGCCCACAGCAAAGCCGCGAAAATCCTTGACTCACAGTTTGACGGCAATGCCGATAAACGCCTTGAACTGCTGCAGGTGAAAGGCATTAAGGCAAAATCTCAGTTTAAAACGGTTGCCCGGGCAATGGGGCGCACCGACTATCTTCACTTTGTGGAGGCGCTGGGGCTGCTCCACGAAGACTGGCAGTGGCAGGTCTGAACCTTTCATCCAAATTCCTGCCCTTTCACGTATAAGGCACATCTTAAAGCTGTTTCGGGAAATATGCCGTGCCAGAAGGCCCAGAGATCCGCCAAAGCGCCGATGCCCTAGCTAACGTTTTACAAAACCAGAAGATCAACAAAGTGACCGTAGGGCTAGAATCATTAAAGCCTTTTCAGTCTGTACTGAGTGGCCAGCGAGTAACGCAAGTGAGTTGTCGGGGAAAGGCCATGTTGCTGCACTTCGACAACGACCTGAGTATTTACTCTCATAATCAGTTGTATGGGCGCTGGGTAATTGTACCCTGTGATGAGCTGCCTGAGACTAATCGTTCACTTCGTCTTGGCTTACATACCCGCACGCACAGTGCACTGCTTTACAGTGCTTCAGATATCAGTGTCTGGCCTCGCGAGAAGCTAAGCGAACATCCATTTTTGCGTAAATTGGGGCCCGATCTTCTTAACCAGGCGGTTACCCCGGAAGCGATACAACAAAGATTAACCAGTAAGCGGTTTCGCAATCGAAGCCTGGCGGCACTTTATCTCGACCAGGGTTTTCTGGCCGGGATGGGCAATTACCTGCGTAGTGAAATCTTGTTTTTTGCCGGTATTCACCCTGATAAGAAGGTCGCTCACCTGAGTGATAAGCAAATCAATCACCTGGCGGAACAAACATTACAGGTTACATACCGTTCATATGAAACGGCAGGCTATACTACGTCGATCGCTGCATCCGTCCGTGCGCGGCATTCGGCAGCTGAATATGAAGCACAAAGGTTTATGGTTTTTGACCGGGAAGGGCAGCCGTGCAGGCGCTGTAATGAAACAATCCTGCGCGCTGAACGAAGCAGCCGCAGGATCTATTTTTGCCCGCAATGTCAGGTGATCGGGTAATCCGTTACGTGACGGACAACCTCAGGGGCGTTAAAACACATAGCGCGCAAACAACTTGCACCACTGGGAGTCGGAAAACTTAGTGTACTCTGCGCCCAGCACAAATTGTTTTGTTGCGCCGAAAGCATACTGAGCACCCAGTCGGTAGGCTTTCTGGTTTGAACCTTCGTGCCATTTTTGCACTTCCAGGCCGCCAAATAATTCTACAGCATCGGTTAGCTGATGACGCACGTTGCCGGCAACGCTGTAAAAATGCGTACCGTCTTTGGCTGATGCCTCGTTGTCTGAGAGTTTAAAGTCGATCTCGCCGTAATACAGCCTGGCATCAATAACGGTATTCTGACGGAAGTAGTAATAGTAGCCAGCGCCAGCCTGCCAGTTGGTTTCATCCAGGGTATACTGATCAACCTTATCGTCGGCGCTACGGTATTTACCGGTAATAAATATATTCCGGCCAATTTCATAGCTACCTTCAAATTCTGGCCCTTTGAAATCAAATGGCTCGATGTCGGCATAATCGCCCGCTGCATAACCTAATTGCAGGTAATCATAATCGAGTGGATCGGCCACTGCCACGGTGCTAATCAATGAAGCTAAAGCTATCAAAGCGGTTTTGAAGGTATGTTTTTTCATGGGGTTTCCTTAAGTGTTTACCAAAATGTGCGGCAAAGATACTTAAGGCGGGGTCAAATTGTGGTGAAGCTTTGCCTGTAATTCAGGCCAGCAACACCCAGTTTAACAGGCTGGCAAGGACCCACATGGTGATGACGTAATGCCAGTTATTTCGGATAATTCGACGTGAGGAAGCCCCGTAACGGCCAGTCAGGACTAGACCTATTCCCGATAGCGGTCCCGAGCCTGTGGAAATAGCCCAGGTAGAGAGAAACAAAAAGCCCAGGCTGGTGGGGTCAGGAGCTAGTGGCAGCAGTACCGGGCTCACTACCGCGATACTGATCACCGGGTGCACCCCGAGCAGGCCGGCTGTGATCATTAACGCTAATAGGATAGCAAACATGTTGGCATCGAAACTGAACTGATGGAGGTCAATGAGATTCGGATGCAGATCAATTACAGTTTTGATGCCAGCAGAAAACACACCCGCAGCGAGAAATAGGGCAAATTGAGGGCCGGCAGTGTGCAACCGGTTATCAACAAAGTCTTTTAAAGTGAGCAAGCGGGGGCATTGCCGCATACACACCAAAGTACCCAGAACCGACAGCAGGCTTATCAGGAGCATGATGGGAATTTGCGGGAAAAAATGGTGCAGAGTCAATACGGAAACCGCCATTAATAAGGGGATCATAAGGCTTTCTGCTTTCAGTGGATAGCCTTCAAAACGAGTTGTGGACTTGCGATTGACATCCACTAATGTATAGCCAATGCCCAGCAAAGCCATGATGGCGCCAGGGGCAACGGTTGCTTTCCAGGCCATTCCGGGGGCATACATAAGTGCTACGCCAGTGGCAATAAAAAACGGGGACCACCAGGCTGCGGCAGTAAAACAGCGGGCCAACAGAATTTGTTGGGCATCGGTTAACGTGCCGTTACGTTTTAGTCGGTCGCCAAACACAAAGATAACCGACATGTTGATCACGGCGCCGAGTAATGTGGTGCCAAAGGCGGTAATGGCTGCCGCCTTGCTGCCGGTGGGGAGGTGTTCGTCTCCGCCCGGGGCATTGGTTAAGGATAAGAATGTAATTGCCACGAACATGGTTAACAGCGGTACATTGGCAGCAAACACACTGTGCCAGCTGATATCTGCACCTTGCCAATAGCCTGTGGCTATCCCGCCGACGCCCAGCAGAAATAGCACCGTGGACTGCTTTCTGGCCGATGTTTTAACCGCTGGTAACATGGTAAGCAGGGTAATCCACGCCGCCACGGTGGCTATATCGGATGACAGTAACCCGGCTACCGAAAGCAGATAAGTGATTAATGTAAAACACGCTAGCCAGCCAGCGAAACGGGCAGGGTGATACGGCTTCATGGCAATGATAAGTGGCTCAAAGAGTTATGCTTAAACGAGAAATGCGCTTAGTTTAGCAAAAATACCCGGTTACCAGGTGGCGTTAAACGTAAATCTACGCTTTATCAGCCTGATTTACAGTTTGTTTTGCCAGGCGCACAAAATCAGCTATGTAGTCAATATTGACGTCATTATTGCGCATTCCCAGGTAAATATGCTTCATGATCCCCTCATCACCTAATTGCAAACTCACCAGTTGCAAGGATTCAGCATAGGTGTCAACCAACCAGCCTGGCAGCGCTGCAACGCCACGACCGGCACTGACCATTTGCAACATGATTTCGGTTGCCTCTATGTGTCTGTGGCGTTTAACAGTGCAGCCTGCCGGGGCCAGAAACTGACTGAAAATATCCAGCCGTTGTGGTTCTACAGGATAAGTGATCAGGGTTTCATTCTGCAGGTCGTGTGGCTCAATCTGCTCAAGCTTCGCCAGAGGATGATTGTGACTCACTACCAGTCGCTGCTCAAAGTCAAATACTGGCTCGAAAGTAACACCGCTTTTAAACAAAGGGTCAGGGGTTACCAGTACATCGATATCATAATCATACAAAGCCCGCATGCCGCCAAACTGAAACTCCTGCTTAACATCGACTTCAACACCTGGCCAGGTATCCAGAAAAGGGCTGACTACCTTTAAAAGCCACTGATAGCAAGGGTGACATTCCATGCCTATGCGCAATGAACCGCGCTGACCTTTGGCTATCTGAGTCAGTAATAGTTCGGTGTGTTCAAACTGGGGTAATAAACGTTTTGCCAGGATCAGAATTTGTCGTCCTGCCTGGGTGAGGCGAAGTTTACGGCCGTCTTTTTCCCATACTGGTGTGCCCAACTGTTGCTCCAGCTTTTTGATGCTGTGGCTCAGTGCAGACTGGCTAAGAAACAATTTTTCTGCTGCCAGTGTCAGGGTGCCATATTCATCTACCGCGGTGAGAAGTTGTAAATGGAATCGCTCTATCATTTTTAACTATGCATAATTTTCATTGTTTTTCCCGATTCTATCACTTTTTTTAATCAAAAAGGGCCGTTGACGGGTAATTGTTGTATACGGGTAGTAGCCTCACAACTAAAGCCGTTACAAAAACCGCAAATGCAAGTATATTGGTAAGGCCACCTTGCCATTGTGGTGATCGACTGTAAACCGACTACTTGTTTAACTCTCCCCGAGGATTTTTCTATGCTGGAAACATGGCGCTGGTTCGGACCAGATGATGCAATAACGTTAAGCAAAATACGACAGGCGGGAGCGTCGGGTATTGTAACGGCTCTGAGTGAAGTACCTACCGGTGAGATCTGGCCTGAAGCACTTATCAAAGCCCGCCTCGACATGATAAAGGCGGCTGGCCTTCAATGGAGTGTGGTGGAGAGCGTGCCCTTACATAACGATATTAAGACCCGCTCCGGTGATTATCAGCGCTTCATCAGTAACTATAAAGATTCACTGGCTAACCTTGGTAAAAATGGCATATACACGGTTTGTTATAATTTTATGCCAGTGGTCGACTGGACGCGTACAAACTTAAGTTACACGTTACCCAATTCGAGTCAGGCACTGCGCTTTGAAATGACTGACTTTGTTGCATACGACGTGTTTATTTTAGAGCGCCCTGGCGCTGAGTCAGACTACACGACGTTACAACTGGAACGGGCAGAAGAACGCTTTCGGGCAATGAACGAAGCCGAGCGCGAATTACTGGAAAAAAACATTATTGCCGGTTTGCCTGGTGGTGAAGGTTGTTATGACAGGCAGGGTATTAAACAGGCTATTCAGCAATTTACTGCAATCGGTACAGAAGGGTACCGACAAAATTTGTTTTTGTTTCTTAAGGACATCATGCCAACAGCTGAAGCTTATGGAATTAAGTTGTGTATCCATCCTGATGACCCGCCGTTCTCGTTATTTGGTTTGCCAAGGGTTGTTTCAACGGCCGATGATGCCAAAGCTTTGCTTGCTGCAGTACCGAGTGCCTGCAATGGCCTGACATTGTGTGCCGGCTCATATGGTGCGCGAGCTGATAATGATCTGGTGGAAATGGTACGCGAATTCGGCCCTCGTATTTTCTTTGTTCATTTACGAAATGTGAAACGGGAGGACGACGGTTCCTTTTATGAATCGGATCATCTCGATGGCGACAACGATATGATAGGCCTGATTCAGGCATTGCTGGATGCAGAGAAGCAACGCGGAGCCGGTGGCGATGTTATTCCTATGCGCCCTGATCACGGCCATTTGCTCGAAGATGAAATGGACAAGGCCGGGGTTAAACCGGGCTACTCCTATGCCGGCAGGATGAAAGCGCTTGCTGAACTACGCGGGGCTATTCACGTGCTGGAGCAGCTTCAGGGCTGATAGAAAGATTATCAAGTATTGCTTGCAGCGACGTTGCAGGGGCGGAGAGGTTAATCGGCCTTACCAAATTCGCGTGTTAAGCGATGTGCTTTGTGAAAAGTGTGCCCGGAGCGCTTTCTCCGCTCTACGCACACTGTTCCTGGAATACAGGTTGGTTTAGCGCGTATAGTCGATAGCAATTTTGCCAAAATGCGCGGCCGATAGTTCGTAACGGAACGCATCCGCAAGCTCTTCCAGCGCAAACGTTTTATCGATCACCGGTTTAATAGCCAGTTGTTCCAGGGCTTTAACCATGTCCTGTTGTTCCTGACGGTTACCCACAACAATTCCCTGCAAGCGAATTTGTTTAAGCATCATAAGCGCCGTGGGAATATCACCGGTCATGCCGGTAAGCACCCCGATGAGTACAATTTTACCGCCTACACGACAGGCAGTAATGCTTTGGGTTAGCGTGCCAGGGCCGCCCACTTCTACTACCACATCCACACCGCCCGCAGACCATTGTGCAACGGTTTCTCCCCAATTCTCATCTTCTTTATAGTTAACGGTAAAGTCTGCACCAAGCGCTTTGGCCTGTTCGAGTTTATCGTTACTGGAAGACGTGATTGCTACTTTCGCGCCCATACCTTTCGCCAGTTGCAGCGCGTAGACAGAAACCCCACCAGTGCCTAACAGTAAGACCTTGTCGCCAGCTTTGATATTTCCTTCCGTGACCAGAGCTCGCCACGCGGTCAGGCCTGCGGTGGTGATGGTAGAGGATTCGGTGGCGGTCCATCCTTTAGGGGCTTTGGTAAACCAGCTCTGCGGCGTCACTACCTTGTCGCGGGCGTAGCCGTCGATACCATCACCCGGTGTGCGGCTAAAATCACCAATTTGCGGACCGCCAGCCTGCCAGTCAGGGAAGAAACAAGAGACTACTTCATCGCCAGGAGTAAAATCAGTTACCGCGTCGCCAACCGCTTCTACGATCCCGGCACCGTCGGCCAGTAGAATGCGATCCTGGACTTTATTCAGTGTGCCCATGGCTACGCCGAGATCATGAAAGTTCAGTGAGCTGCCCAGTAACCTTACCAGGATCTGATCGCCCTTCGGGGCTGCCGGCTCCGGGATATCCGTTACTTTCAGGCCATCAAGTCCGTTATCCGGATCAGCGGTAACTATTGCTCGCATAGTGATTACTCTCTTTGTTCAGGGATCTACATTTACGTGTCGCAACACAGGTTAGTTTAACGCTTACTTGCGCCATGCTATCGCAGCGTTGGTTAACAAAATAGGGCCTAAAGTAGCAATTTCAGAGTTGTTATTCGCAAAAATATGACGCTCATCTCAAATAGGAGCTTTAAGTTGGACACCAATTAACTTCATAAATTAATATTACATTAATGAACTAAATTCCATGCAAAAAAGTACTGTTTGTCCGTTTATTCAGTGCCACAGAGTGAAATCGCCAATGACCCCATTTTCTGATATCGAAAAACAGTTAACTGCCTTCAGTCAGCGCCACCCTGAATATTCTCTGTCGGAGGCGTTACTTGTCCGGCTTATTCGTATGTTGGATAAACTCATGGCTGACAATGCTCATCAGCAATTACGAAAATACGGCCTGTCATTATCAGAGTACAATACGCTGACGATGCTGGAAGGATCTGAAGATGGCCTGACGGTGTCAGAAGTGATTGCCCTAACCGGTGAGAAGCCGTCGAATATCACCCGGGTAACGGATCAGTTATTTGCCAAAGGGTTGATTGAAAGACGTGTCAGCCCAATCGATCGGCGAGTTTGGCTGCTGAATCTGAATGAAGAGGGCAGAGCGCTTCTGAAGCAACTTTTGCCAGACATCTCCGCGCAATTACGCAGTATATTTGCCGGTGTTAACCAGCCCCAAAGGGAAAATCTTGAGGCCTCGCTAAAGTTGTTGCTTCAAAGTGTGAGTAAAGAAATACAGTGAAAAACCAGGCACTTTATCAACAAATAGTAACTCCGCTTTTTCAGGGCGTTAAAGCGAACCGTGAGCCCTGGTTATTTGTACTTAAGGCTATGTTGTCGTTATATCTGGCAACCGGGCTGGCCATGCTACTGGAGCTGCCATCACCAATGACGTCCATGCTAACCGTGGTAGTCGTTATGAATAGTCAGTCCGGTATGGTTATGGCGAAGAGTTTCTACCGGATCCTTGGAACGGTTATTGGTACGGTCGCCTCGGTCACACTGGTGGCTATGTTTCCACAACAGCCACAGTTCCTGATAACGGCTATTGCTCTGTGGAGTGGCCTTTGTGCTGCCGGAGCGCTTATGTTCAAAGGTTTTCGTGGCTATACCTTTGTGCTTGGAGGCTACACGGTAGCCATGATAACCCTGCCGGTACTGGGTAATCCCCATGCGATTTTTGATGTGGCTATTCACCGTTTTTTTGAAGTGGTGCTCGGACTTGGAGTGACGACGCTGGTATTCGACGGGTTGTTCCCCCGTCAGCTCCGAGGTCAGGTTAAAAAACAGGTTGAGGCAAACATCAGCAACTTACTTGCAGAAGTACACCATACGTTGTCGCAGGGGCAGCATTCAAGGCAAGCCCTCGCGATTTACCGGGATACCACTTCAGACGCCATGAACTTTGAAGATCTGCTCGCCAATGCAAAGTTTGAAGGACCGTGGTTAAGTAGCCTCAGTCGGCCCCTACGGCTGAGTAACTATTATTATCTTGAAACAATCACCCACTTGCAGACATTACAAAAGCTAAAGCAACGTCTGGCCAACAATGCTTCCTCAAGCCTGCTGGTTATCAACCGGAGCAGCCAGCCGTTGGTAGACATACTAAGGCGTGTTGATCTTTCGTGATTGGTTTTTGAGCAGCATGGTAAAGAGTTATAATTTGCTTCGCCAAAAGTAAAAGAACAACTCACTACCATGCCGAGACTAATGCTAACTGATAAGCGGTGGCAAAAGCTACTTCAAGTAATGAAGAGTACAGGCCGCATTTACAATAAACCAGAACATAGAATGACGTTTGAAGGGATACTCTTCCGGCTGAGAACAGGAATTCCTTGGCGTGATTTACCAACAGAATTCGGCGGTTGGAGCGCCGTTTATCGCCGATTCAATTTATGGTCGAAGAAAGGTTTATTGAACATGTTATTCAATGAGTTAGCCAAACTATCTGATTACGACTGGGTCTTTGCTGATGGTTCGATTGTCAAAGCTCATCAGCATAGTGCCGGAGCAGGTACTAAGGATAATGAGTGCATTGGAAAAAGCCGAGGTGGTAACTCCACAAAAATCCATTTAGCCGTGGATAGTGGTGGGCTTCCAATTTATTTTGAACTATCAGAAGGCCAGAGAAATGATATAGCTCGGGCTCAAAGTCTGGTTGACCATTTAAGGGAAGTAAACATTTTCGTAGGTGACAAAGGCTACGATAGTGACGCATTAAGAGAATATATTGAAGCCAAAGGAGGTATCTCCGTCATACCTAA
>NZ_PVNP01000141.1 GCF_002993365.1 Marisediminitalea alba | reverse complement strand
TATATACAGGAATACGGGGCTAAGCTTGGGCAATTTGGTTAATCCGCAATTCAGTTTTCGGTAAACAAGAGAGGACAGGTGATATGGATAACACGTTTCTCGATTTACCCATGGATGATGAAGATTGTTTATTGCCCTTGCAATCAGCTTCAATCAGTTGCCGTATTGCTGTAGGGCCAGATAAGGACAAAATAGTACTTGCCTTGCAAACCTTGCCCGAAAAAGACGATGATAACTATGGTCATTTAGCTCAAATAGGCGGTTTTAGCTTACTTGTTAGGGAGTTTGCTGACAGCCACGAATCTGAGAAACTGGAACGGCTATGTCGGTACATGTATTGGTCAAAACCGGACATCCTGGTATGAGGCCTCTCGGGCTGCTCTGTACGTTTTTCGGACCTTGAGACTATAAATTTCCCACCCTATTGATCAGTAGATTTACATTAAAATCATATACACACTGTGATGCCAATTCAAGATAAAGGCGCCATTGCTAGTAACTCACTCTCATACCTATAAACGACATCGTCCAGAGCAGACGTTACTGTATCAATTGGTCGAACGCCACTACCCAGAATTTCAGAAGCAGCTTTCACAAAAAGGGAAGTCGTTACCACTTCATGTGGTAAAAGAGTTTGAAGAGTTTCTTAGGTGTGGTCGGCTTGAGCATGGTTTTTTGCGTGTAGTTTGTGACGACTGCAAGCATGAGAAACTGCTGGCGTTCAGCTGCAAACGCAGGGGATTTTGCCCAAGTTGCGGTGCAAGAAGGATGGCAGAAAGTGCCAAGTTGTTAGTTGAAGATGTTCTTCACGGTTACCCTGTACGCCAATGGGTATTGAGTTTACCCATCCCGCTTCGTCTACTTCTAGCTA
>NZ_PVNP01000140.1 GCF_002993365.1 Marisediminitalea alba | reverse complement strand
TCCAGCAGCACAGAGAAATCACAAACCTCTTTTTCTCCGGTCTGATTATGAGAAAAAGAGCGTAAGTCGCTAATGATATTTTTAACCCGTTGCAGACCATTAAAAGAATCAGCGACGATTGCTCTGATATCTTCCAAAATAAACGGTATACCCGCCTGCTCCTCAAATTCACTGAGACTTTGTTTGAGATGAGCCGCTTTTTGATCCTGCTGAATGTCTATGGCAGTTAACAGCTCACTCTGCATGGACTGCAACTGAATAATGTTATCCAGATAGCTATCCATTGAGGAGAAGTTGCTGATCACAAATGACAGTGGATTATTAATTTCGTGAGCGATGCCCGCTGCCATACGCCCGATACTGGCGAGCTTTTCGTTGTGTGCCAATGCCTGTTTAGTGGATTTAAGCTCCAGCAGCGTATCCCGCAGACGGGTATATTGTTTCTTCAGGCTCGACTCAGCCTGTTTGCGCTCTAACAACACCGTAAGCTGCTCGGCGGCCTTATTGATAATCGTAATCTGCTTCATGGAAACCCTATCCATCTCCTGTTCGGGGATCAGGTAAAGCAATAAACATACTACCCGTTTATACACCACGATAGGGAAAGCCAGATAACTGCCAATACGAGTTGTTATAAGCTGAGTAACCGGCTCCAGCCCGCCGCTTTCATCGAGCAGGTGAATTTGTGGGTGCTGTTCCTCAATGGCCTGAGCAAGGCTGGCCGGCAGCCCGCCCTCTGATAACAATGCCTGCATAGTTTTTGCCAGATCGTTGCTGGCAGTATCGGAACCGCGCACCCGAAAACGCGATGTGTTTTCCAGGTAAATTTCGAAACTGCAGTGGGCATGGCATAATCTCGCCAGCGCATTTGAGAAGGTTGAAAGCAGCGCCGTGAGCTTTTCGTCGCCTCGTGAAAAGCGTGTGATACACACCAGCAATTCTGTTTCTGCATCGTGCTGACGGTAGGTGTTTTCAATATACTCAAAAGTGGCCAGCTCCCGTTTGAGCACACTGGCATTAAACTTGGCTTTCGCTTCAGACGCCGTTAAACAGGCATTGATTTGGTACTCTTCCAGCCAGACTACTTCGTCCAGTTGCTGAGTGGGGTTATGCATAAGAATGATACGGGTATCCTGGTTAACCAGCCCCTGACGAATATACTGGGCTACCGACTGACAGAGGGAAATATCATCATCGGAGCCTACACAGAGTATAACCAGTGAGGGCTTACAACTGCGCAGTGTCTTTTTAGCGTTTCTCAGGCTGGTTAATTTTTCGCAGTGCATTGTGTTATCCGGCAAAAATGCCGCTAAGTCTGGACTCTGACCAACCAAAAACACTGGATTTTCCATACATTTACCCAACACTACCGTTTCTGAAAACTCTGCTATATTTGAAAGATAGTCGTTGCCTGCAGTTACGCAAACAATTACGCAGTTTAGAAAAAAGGAAAGTAAAAATGAAGTTAGTGAGATTGGTGTACTACAGCCATGCCTCGCGGGAAATGTCACTTAGCGATCTGAAATCCATTCTCGACACCGCCCGCCGTAACAATCAGGCCGAGGGCATTTGCGGTATGCTTTCTTACGAACAACAATATTTTTTGCAGGCGCTGGAAGGCGAACGCAGCGCCGTTAACGAGCTTTACCTGGATATTGCTGATGACCCCCGCCATGACGAAATCACTATTATCAGCTATGAGGAAATCACCGCCCCTATTTTCAAACAGTGGAAAATGGGCTACGCCGGCGGCAGTGCCGAGTTTACTAAATTACTCAAAGAGATGGGCCAGACTGAGTTCCTGCCGGAAACCATGAGCCCTCAACAGGCTTTTCAATTTCTGCAGCACCTTGCTGGCAATCAGGACAACCTATAAGGCATAGTGGTTAAGCAACCTAAGTTAGCCAGGAGCTATTATGCCCAACGCACAGAGCTACACATCGGTAGACCAGTACATTTCCGCCCTGCCCGAGGAAAAACAGCGGGTAATATCACAGTTACGCCAGACAGTGCTGGAAAACCTGCCAGCCGGATTCAGCGAATGCATCAACTACAACATGATTGGCTATGTGGTGCCCCATCAACGGTTCCCGGCCGGTTATCATTGCAATCCCACTTTGCCTCTGCCCTTTATGAATCTCGCTGCACAAAAGAGTCATTACGGTTTTTATCATATGGGCATCTATGCCATGCCCGAGCTCGAAAGCTGGTTTCGGGCTCGCTACGCAGAGGTGGTGCCTACCAAGCTGGATATGGGTAAGAGTTGTACTCGGTTTAAAAATCCCAAACACATCCCTTACAATTTGATTGGTGAGCTGGTCAGCAAAGTGAGCGTTGATGACTGGATATCGGTTTATCAAAGCCTGAAAAAATGACGCTTTATGACGTTTATTTTTCTACTTTATCAGCGATTTAAACCGCTCTTGTGATAACACCTCTTCTTCAAGTAGGGCTTGTGCAACCTTGCTTATCTGCTCCCAGTATTGCTCAACTAACTCATCTGTTTTCACGGTTGCTTCATCCATCCACTCTTTGACTAACTGCTCAGTCTGAGATTTAAAGTAAACTTCGCCGCTCCATTCATGTATAACGGTAGCGTCTAAGTTGTAACTATCGGGATGCATTCCATACCTGGCAATAGGATTCCAGGCAGACCACATAGCCAGCTTCAAATCACTGCTAGCCCCGGTATCCAAACCTTCATCGCCAAATTGTTTTACCTGAGCAGCTCGACCCGCAAGGGCGACACAAGTCTGCGAGAACCAGAATGCTTTTGTATGATCAACTTCTTGTTCCCTGCTATAAGCCACCATACCTAAAGCTTGTTCTCTTGGTACAATACTAATTTGCTCAATACTTCTTTCTGGCATTAGAACTGTTGAGACAACGGCATGACCGGCCTCATGAAAGGCGGTTTCCGCCAGCATCTTTTCACACTTATCAAGTGACCGTTTAGCGCCATATTTGAGAATATTAATTTCTTCCACTAACGTACTTTGACAAATTTTGTCGGTATTTTTACTTAAAGCCTGTAGCACTGTCTCCCGATGTACCTTCTCTAAATCCGCCCCACTCATACCAGCCGTAAGGGAAACAATTAAATCAAGGTCTATGGCCTCTTCGTAAACGTCGCACTGCAAGAACTTTTCGATAAACCAGCGCCGGGCATTTTTATCCAGGAAAGGAACATGGACATGAAGATCAAGCCTTCCTGAACGTAATAATGCTTCATCAAGTTTATCCAGCCGATTGGTAGCCGCGACAATAAAAACCGCGCCTTTATTTGGCTATTTGCATTCTAAGGTTGGAAATCAGCTTTTCTGCCAAGGCAATGAAAAGGCTCAGTTGGTTGGAAGCTAAAGTATGAGGGGCTGCATTGTACGTTTTTCGGACCTTGAGACTATAAATTTCCCACCCTATTGATCAGTAGATTTACATTAAAATCATATACACACTGTGATGCCAATTCAAGATAAAGGCGCCATTGCTAGTAACTCACTCTCATACCTATAAACGACATCGTCCAGAGCAGACGTTACTGTATCAATTGGTCGAACGCCACTACCCAGAATTTCAGAAGCAGCTTTCACAAAAAGGGAAGTCGTTACCACTTCATGTGGTAAAAGAGTTTGAAGAGTTTCTTAGGTGTGGTCGGCTTGAGCATGGTTTTTTGCGTGTAGTTTGTGACGACTGCAAGCATGAGAAACTGCTGGCGTTCAGCTGCAAACGCAGGGGATTTTGCCCAAGTTGCGGTGCAAGAAGGATGGCAGAAAGTGCCAAGTTGTTAGTTGAAGATGTTCTTCACGGTTACCCTGTACGCCAATGGGTATTGAGTTTACCCATCCCGCTTCGTCTACTTCTAGCTA
>NZ_PVNP01000139.1 GCF_002993365.1 Marisediminitalea alba | reverse complement strand
ATCCCCCTGTGTCAGGATAGTTGTCGCCTCAGTTTTTCATAGTATTAGACAGGGTGCGGAAGTTAGGCATGAGTGAGACATTATCCAGAAGAACATAAAAAGGCAGTGGTTAGTAAGTTGATTGAAAGCGGTTTATCATTACGCCAGTTTGCGCAAAGAGAAGGTATTAGCCTGTCTACGTTGTATGGTTGGCGGGACAAGTATACAGAGGCCGATTTCAGTTTGATTAAAAGTAATACGCCAGAGAATTGGACCGCAGAGCAGAAGTTTTCTGCGGTGATAGAGACTGCTGCCATGTCGGAAGTTGAGGTAAGTGAATACTGCCGGAAAAAGGGCCTTTTCCCGGAGCAAATCCAGCAATGGAAACATAGCTGTATCTCCGGTAATCAATCCGAGGCGGATAAGCGTAAACAGCAGGCCCAGGAACGTAAAGCGGATAAGAAACGCATTAAAGAGCTGGAAAGAGAGTTAAAACGCAAAGACGCAGCGTTAGCCGAAACTGCTGCGCTTCTGGTGCTTAGAAAAAAGTTAAATGCCTACTGGGGGGAAGACGAGGACAACTAACCACGTTCTCAGATAGGCAATACTATATTTCACTGATTGATGAAGCCGTTAGTGCGGGGGCCAGAAAGCACAAAGCCTGTGGCATCATCGGCTTATCCCTGCGCACGTTACAACGATGGCGGGACGCGGATGGAATTTGTGCAGATAAGCGCCCGGAGGCGAGCAGGCCGACGCCTGCAAATAAGCTAACTGAGATAGAACAACAAGCCATTTTGGATATCTGCAATGAAGAGCGGTTTGCCAGTCTGCCGCCCAGTCAGATTGTGCCCATGTTGGCCGATGAGGGAGTTTATCTGGGTTCGGAATCCAGCTTTTACCGTATATTGAAAGCCAATAATCAGCTTAGCCACAGAGGCAAAGCAAAACCCAAAGGTACACTGGCAAAACCTGATGGATTTACGGCTACGGGTCCCTGTGAAGTGTGGACCTGGGATATATCGTACTGCCCCTCTACGGTCATTGGTCGGTTCTTTTATCTGTACATGATAATGGATATTTTTAGCCGTAAAGTTGTGGGATGGGAAGTGTATGATTGCGAGTCTGGTGATCATGCCGCTAACCTCTTGGAACGCACGCTATGGTCTGAGAAATGCGTGAATGACGAGATAATCTTACATTCTGATAATGGCAGTCCGATGAAGAGCCTGACCATGCAAGCTAAGATGATTGAAATGGGCGTTATCGGCTCACGTAGCCGTCCCGGTGTCAGTAATGACAACCCTTACTCAGAATCTCTGTTCCGCACAGTCAAATACTGCCATAGATGGCCGAGTGAAGGCTTTAAGTCGCTGGAGGAAGCGCGAGCCTGGGTGCGAGATTTTGTCCGCTGGTATAACACCGAACATCGCCATAGCCGCATAAGATTCGTTACCCCAGAGCAGCGACACAAAGGTGAAGACCAACAGATACTGGCAAAGCGCACTGAGTTATATGCCGAGGCAAAAGTGAGAAATCCAAGTCGTTGGTCTGGTGAAACCAGAAACTGGGATAAGATCGGAAGCGTAGAGCTAAATCCGGAGAATAAAAAAGAAGCAGCTTAACAGCTCAGGCGACAACTACCTTGAAAAACGCCGGGATCGCCGTTTACGAAAACGAAAGTGGACGGTCTTATCGAATAATCGGAAACTCACACAAATGGACGTTATTAAGACGTAAACCAGAAGAGCTACTTCCTCAAAGCGTAGCAGAATACCTGACTAAGAATGTCGAAAAATACTATCCGCTTTTTGCCGACATTTGGATAGGCACTTTGGCTGATAAGGACTACACAGATTTATTCAAAGACGCCGATCCCAAGGAGATACCACGGAAAAATTATCTGGTTGCTCTGCGCT
Source organism: Marisediminitalea alba (assembly GCF_002993365.1). Taxonomy (GTDB): domain Bacteria; phylum Pseudomonadota; class Gammaproteobacteria; order Enterobacterales; family Alteromonadaceae; genus Alteromonas; species Alteromonas alba. The sequence continues at coordinate 21,604 of NZ_PVNP01000139.1, read as the reverse complement.
TTTTCAACAATGATAAAAACCCTGAAGATGGTTTATCAGACTGGACCAATGCCTATTATGATATGAAGCCTGAGTGGCTTGTTCATGTAGCGAGTAAACGCACCGAGTTTGCCAGACACCCGGACAGCGCAGAGGCACTTGCAGCCCCGATATTGCTTAAAAAAGCCCGCATAGAGTGGGAAAGTATTGTTAAAAATAATCAATGGAACGCACTGCCTTGGGAAGAAAAGCAAGCCATATATGCCGCCAGAGCGGAATCAACTTTACGTACCTGGGCTGATATAGAATTAGAATCTAACATTAATAATATTCCTTACGGCGGTGATGTATACAAAGCGGCCATGGAGCTTGGCGGGAAATATTTGACTGCATACTGGCATCAATGGAAACGTCTTCCAAAGGTAGAAGATGCCAGTACAATCTGCCACCGATTTGGGAAACAAAGCCGTGAATGTGGTTTAGTCAATGGCTGGGCAAATGGTGTATATGCACAAAGACAGGAGTGGGAAACCCAGGCACAGCAAAAACAGCTTGAAGAAATTAAAGCCCAGCGAAAATTCGAAGCAGCAGTTAACCAAAAACGAGAATGGCGATGCACCAGCACTAACAACGGGGCTAAATTATGCAAGTATTATTGAGGTTTGCTTAATCCTCAACGTTTTTAACTCGCCTCAATAAACTGCTCAAGTTTTGCAACTGCCATTTTGAGCAATCGCTGTCTGGCCTCTTTAGCTGACCAGGCTGAGTGCGGTGTGATAATAAGGTTGGGGAGAGACAGGCTTAGCAACGGATGATCAGCCGGAGGCGGCTCAACACTAAGCGTATCGAGTCCCGCGCCGCCAATTTGCCCGTTCGTCAGCGCATCAGCCAGTGCCAACTCGTCAATCAATCCACCGCGCGCGGTGTTTATAAGCAGCGCGGTAGGCTTCATCAATCGTAGTCGCTCAGCGTTAATTAACTGCTCGGTTTGGGCGCTTAACTGGCAATGTAAACTCACTACGTCCGCTTCCGGGAGTAAATCATCCAGCGCTCTGCGCTCAGCAGAGGTCGTTCCCGGCCTTGCCGCTACCGAGACTTTCATACCAAACGCGCGGGCCAGCTCTGCAAAGCGTTGCCCAAGCGTCCCATAACCAACAATAATCAGATGTTTACCGGCCAGTTCCATTACCGGATTATCCAGCAAACAGAAGAACGGTGAGCGCGACCAGTCTCCCTGTTTAACCTGTTGCATGGTAGGCACAAACGAGGTGGCCAGATTCAGCAACAGCATCATGGCGTGCTGCGCAACCGAATCGGTGCCGTAGCCTTCGACATTGTTAACCGTAATTCCGTGTTGCTGGCAGTATTCGGTATCCACATTATTGGTGCCTGTGGCGAGCACACCCACATAGCGCAGTTTTTCAGCCTGACCTAATGCGTCAGCATTGAGAACGACTTTATTCACCAGCACAATTTCGGCATCGCGAATACGCTCGATAACCTGTTCGGGAGTGGTGGTCGGGTAACGGGTTAGAGTTACGGGTAATGATTCAAATTCGCTGAGGGTGAGATCGGATCCCAGCGAATCACTGTCGAGTACAACCGCCCGCATTATAACGACTCGATAATGCGTTCCAGAGCCGACTTGGTTCGCGCCGGAACAGGCACAACACGGCCGGTCGTGCGGTCGACAAAGACATGCACAAACTGACCATGAGCCACCCGACGCTCATTGGTACCGGCGTAAATAGACACCCCGTAGGTTACCGAGCTACGGCCGATTTTAGCAACCCGAACACCCACATCCACGTCTTCCGGATAGGCAACCTGGGAAATAAACTGACACTGTGAACTCACCACGTGAGCCACTACCGGACTGGTACGAAAATCCATCCCCGCTTCATCACATAAAAAGCGGTTTACCGCGGTATCAAAAAAGCTGTAGAACACCACGTTATTCACATTGCCGTAGATATCATTATCCTGCCAACGGGTTGGCAATGTCACCTGGTAAGGGTAATCGCTGAGGGACGGGGTAATATCCGTCATAATACTCTTTCATCCTTTATTGACTGACTGGCAACGAAGACACAACGTCTGCCGCGAAAAATATAACACTACGCCATTTATGGTTGAGATTAAACCACGTTTACGCCCGGGTCTGCCCTTGTCCGAGTACCACAAACTTTTCGGTGGTAAGCGATTCAGCGCCCATGGGACCATAGGCATGCAATTTACTGGTCGAGATACCAATTTCAGCCCCCAGTCCCAGTTCACCGCCATCAGAAAAACGCGAAGACGCGTTCACCATCACCACGGCAGAATTAATATCCCGGATAAACGCGTTGGCCGTGGTGTAGTTTTGCGTGGCAATGACTTCAGTATGACCGGAGCCGTACTCGGTAATATGAGCAACGGCGTCTTCGTAACTATCTACCACCCGTACGGCAATTTCCATGGCCAGGTATTCAGCCTGCCAGTCGGCATGGGTAGCCGAAATCGCCTCGGCAAAATGGCCAATCGACGAGTCGCAGGCGTGGATCATGGTGTTATGTTGCTTGAGCATGGCTGCCGCCCGGGGCAAAAAGGTATCGGCCACTGCGCGATGGACTAAACAGGTTTCCAGCGCGTTACACACGCCGGTACGTTGGGTTTTACCGTTTTCCAGCAGCCCCAGGGCCTGATCAAGGTCGGCGTCTTTGTCGACATACAAATGGCAAACCCCTTTATAGTGCTGAATCACCGGTATTTGGCTGCGCTCGCTGACGTATTCAATTAAGCCTTCACCACCTCGGGGAATGATCAGGTCGATATACTCTTTTAAGGTCATGAGTTTATTCATGATCTCGCGATTCGGGTCGGGGATCACCGTGACCGCCGCCGTATCGATATCAAATTCGCGCAGCACATGGTGAATACAGGCTGCCAGCGCCAGGTTAGAGTGCAGCGCTTCCTTTCCGCCGCGCAGGATCACCGCATTGCCCGCCTTGAAGCAAAGCGCCGCGGCATCGATGGTAACATTGGGCCGTGATTCATAAATCATCGCAATGACGCCCAGCGGGATGCGCATTTTGCCCACCTGAATACCACTGGCCATGGTTTTAAGCGCTTTGACTTCGCCCACCGGATCGGTTTGATTTGCAATAGAGGCTACCGCATTAGCAATACCCATAACCCGCTCTTCGGTGAGGGTTAACCGGTCAACCATTGCGGCATCAAGGCCGACACTTTTAGCGTGTTCCAAATCCAGCTGGTTAGCGCTTAAAATATTACTAACCTGAGCGATAAGGTGCTGACTGATTGCCATTAACACGGCGCGTTTTTGCTCGCCACTCAAACGAGCAACCTGTCTGGCGGCCACTTTTGCCTCACTGGCGGCTTTGCGAATTGAAAAACTCATACCGACTCCCTTTGCTTAACAGATCAGTTAATTGTAGCAGTGCTGGGGCGCAGTCATTAGCGGTACGCTGCACAATGTCTCAGGGCTTAAATAGCACTAAATCATCCCGATGGACAATCACTTCGCCACTGTCATAGCCCAGGATAGTATTGATCTGTGCGCTCTTAGCGCCTTTGATTTGTCGCAATTCCTGCGCGCCATACAGCGCAATACCTTTAGCAAGCACCTGTTTTCCGCAGTGAATTTCGATCGCGTCGCCAGGACTAAAGTGACCACTTACTTCCACCACACCCGATGGCAGTAATGATGCACCTTTATCAACCAGGGCTTTTTTGGCGCCTTCATCTACCTCAATGCGTCCACGGGTTTTTAACGTGTGTTCGAGCCATAAACGGCGAGCGGTTTTCTGCGACTGCTGCGCTTTAAACAGCGTGCCCGGTAGTTGCCCTTCGTGCAAGGCATCAAAAACCGTTCCATTGCGGCCGTTAACAATCAGTGTCTGAATACCACTGCGGGTGCATTTATCGGCGGCTTCGATTTTGGTTCGCATCCCGCCGGTACCTACTGACGTACCGGCGCCGCCGGCAATGGCATAAATATCCGGGGTAATATTTTCCACTTCGGGAATGAGCGTCGCGTCGGGATTTTTACGCGGGTCTGCGCTGTACAGGCCATCAATGTCGGAACAAATGATCAACGTATCGGCGCCGCCCACCAGTGCGGTGTAGGCCGCCAGATTGTCGTTATCACCCACTTTCAGTTCATTGACTGCCACGGTGTCGTTTTCATTAACGATAGGCAGTGCCTGGTGATTGAGTAATTCACGAATGGTATTTTTGATGTTTACGTAGCGCGTACGGTCGTGCAGATCGTCATAGGTCAGCAGCACCTGGGCACAGGGAAAATCAAAAAAACGCTGCCAGTTAGCCATCATATCAATCTGGCCAATGGCCGCCATGGCCTGCTTTTCAGCGATGGATGCCACGTGATTGACCGGAATTTTAGCTCTTCCGGCGGCAACACTGCCTGAAGACACCAAAATCACTTCTTTTCCCGCCTCACGGCTGGCATTGATAAATCGCGCTATGGGAAGTAAGTACCGGCCACTGCATCGCTGTCCGTCTGGCGCAATCAGAGCGCTTCCTATCTTGATAACAGCGCGTTGCCAGGAAAATGTACTCATCTGGAGAAATCGATAGATAAACGGGGTGTTAAGAATATTACAACGCGCCCACAAAACAAACAAAAAAACCATGAATATCTTGCCCTGTGAAGCTCTGTTTGCGTTCAGTTTTTGGCTATTTACGGTCAATCGCTGGCAAATTTCACCGTATTAGAATTAAACTATGTGCCTTCCAATAAATATAGGTGACGATGCGTTAAGGAATTCCTTCTCGTCAATCTGAGCCATTTTCCATTTAACGACGAAGGAATACCTATGAGTAAGCGTATGCCGAAGTTAGTTTGGTTGATGCCAGTGCTGTCGATTATGTCAGCCACGCCAGCTTTTGCTGATGGTGCAATCAAGCAAACCAAAGGTGATTTTGAGGATAAGTTCCGCCAGCTGGAAGAAGTGTTACCCACGCCAAACGTTTATCGTAACGCGGCGGGTGAACCAGGCCACCAGTACTGGCAACAGCAAGTTGACTACGATATTGATGTAACGCTGGACGAAGAAAAGCGTCGCATTGATGCCAGTGAAGAAATTGTTTATCACAACAATGCGCCGGATACGCTGAAATACCTGTGGATCCAACTGGATCAGAACAAATTCCGTAACGACTCTTTGTCGGCACTGACCACTACCTTTGGTGGTATTGGTAACCGTGGGCCGGCAACTTCTGCCGCTTCAGGCAGCTCACCAGCCAAATTATCCATGGGCGCCATTCGTCGCCAGCAGTTTGTTGAAGATAACGAGCTGGGCTATCAAATTAAGAAAGTCACCGATGGCCGTGGTAAGCCACTGCACTACGTGATTGTTGGTACCCTGATGCGTGTTGATCTGGCCGAGCCATTAAAGCCTGGCAAGAAAACCGAACTGAACATCGACTTTGGCTACAACATTGTTGAAGAAGATGCGGTATCAGCGCGTTCTGGTTACGAGCATTTCCCGGACGACGAACGTGAAGGCGGCAACGATATTTTCCTGCTGGCTCAATGGTTCCCGCGTCTGGCGGCTTACACCGATTACGAAGCCTGGACCAACAAAGAGTTTATCGGTCGCGGTGAGTTTACCCTGGAGTTCGGTGACTACGAAGTCTCGATGACCGTACCAGCTGACCACATTGTATCGTCTACCGGTGTACTGCAAAACCCACGAGACGTGCTGACCAGTGAACAGCGCGAGCGCCTGGAAGAAGCCGAAGATGCTGACCGTCCGATCTTTATCGTTACGCCAGAAGAAGCGTTGGAAAACGAAAAAAAAGGCACCAGCGATACCAAAACCTGGCACTTCAAAGCCGACAACGTACGTGACTTTGCCTGGGCCTCTTCACGTAAGTTTATGTGGGATGCCAAAGGCGTTAAGCAGGGCGGTCCGCAGAAGCACGTTATGGCGATGTCGTTCTGGCCGAAAGAAGGTGGCGATCTGTGGAAGAAATATTCTACTGAGTCCATCGTGCATACGCTGGAAGTGTACAACCGCTTTACCTTTAACTACCCGTACCCAACAGCACAGTCGGTCAATGGTCCGGTGGGCGGCATGGAATACCCCATGATCACTTTTAACGGCCCGCGTACTGAATTACAGGACGATGGCTCGCGCACTTACTCACTGGCTGAGAAGCGCTTCCTGATCGGCGTGGTTATTCACGAAGTGGGTCACACTTACTTCCCAATGATCGTAAACTCTGACGAACGTCAGTGGACCTGGATGGACGAAGGCTTAAACAGCTTCCTCGACGGCGTTGCCGGTCGCGAATGGGATCCGGACATTCCATGGGGTGTTGAGCCGCGCGACGTGACAGGTTACATGAAGTCACAAACTCAGGTACCCATCATGACTCAGTCTGATTCGGTACTGCGTTTAGGTCCGAATGCTTACACCAAGCCAGCGGTTGCCCTGAACATTCTGCGCGAAACTATCCTGGGTCGTGAGCTGTTTGACTTTGCCTTTAAAGAATACGCCCAGCGCTGGATGTTTAAGCGTCCTACGCCATCTGATTTCTTCCGCACCATGGAAGAAGCGTCAGGCGTTGATCTGGACTGGTTCTGGCGTGGCTGGTTCTACACTACTGATCACGTGGATATCTCACTGGACAAAGTGTACAAGCTGCGTCTGGATACTGAAGATCCGGATATCGATTATGCCCGTGAGCGTCAGTTCGAAAAAGACAAGCCAATGTCGCTGACCGTTGAACGTAATAAAGAAGAAGGTCGTAAACTGTGGGTAGAACGCTTCCCTGATATCACCGACTTCTACGACGAAAACGATCAGTACACGGTAACTAACAAAGAGCGTAACAAGTACCAGAGCTGGCTGAAAAAGCTTGAGCCTTGGGAACGTAAAGCCTTTGAACGTGCCATTGAAGAAGACAAAAACTACTACGTGATGGAGTTCTCTAACGTAGGCGGTCTGGTGATGCCAATTATTCTGGAAATGACCTTTGCCGACGGTACCAAGGAAATGATGCGTATTCCGGCTGAAATCTGGCGTCGTACCCCCAAGGCTGTTAGCAAGCTGGTGGTGACCGACAAAGATAAAGAGCTGGTAAGCGTAACTGTTGACCCGCGCTGGGAAACAGCTGATGTGGATGTGGAAAACAATCACTATCCGCGTCAAATCATTCCTTCACGAATCGAAGCGTACAAGTCTAAGCGTACGACAACGGGTGCTCGTCGCGATATCATGCAGGATATCAAAACTGAGCTGAAAACCGACGAAGACGGTGAGAAGAAAGAAGGTGATGACAACTAAACTCAATAGAGTAAAAAGTGTCATGCAAGCAGGGCTTTATGCCCTGCTTATCTTTATGGCCTGTGGTCAGGCTGTGGCACATCAGCAAAAAACCGCCATCACGACGGTGTTATTTAATCCGCGTACTGAGAACATCGAAATCATGCACCGGTTTAACCTGCATGATGCAGAGCACGCCGTTAAAGCGCTGTTCAAGAAAACGGCCGATATTCTGGATGACAAGGAAACGCAAACCCAGTTTGCCCGTTATGTCTCGAATCGCTTTGTGCTATTTAATGCACAAAATGACTCGCTGCCGCTCAACCTGGTGGGTTTTGAGGTAGAAGGTAAGCACTTCTGGGTTTATCAGGAAACTGCCCAGCCACCTGCACTGGAAGGCCTGCAAATTCGCCACGATGCTTTGCGGGATTTATGGCCGGAGCAAGTAAATACTATCAATGTGGAAGGCAATGGCGATTTAAAAACACTGACCTTTACTGACAGTGTTGAATTACTGGAAGTCCACTTTTAATAACTCCAGGTACCGCAATAGCGCTTGCGGTACTGTTTATTCAGACCAAGGTCGCATTTGACCTGACCTGCGTAAATGGTCATGATGCTCAAAACAATGACAGGGCAATCTGAATGACCGACACCAACCAAACCCATACTCCCCAGGCAAAAAAGAAAAACATAATTTTTGTTTTCCTGTCTGGTGCCATGGCACTCACTATTATTGTAATGATGTTCTTACCTGACAGCGGTATGGGCACAGGCTTAATGGCTATTTACGGCAGCATGTTATGGTGTGGTATCTTCGGCGCCTCACTAGCCCGTTATCTGGGCAAAAACGGCTGGTTCGGTTTTGGCTTTGGCAGCGCCGCCGGCATGCTGATCCAGTTTATCTCGCAATTCGTTTAAAGGTGTATGAGCCAGCCCCCGAAAAATAAACCCGTTCCCAGCTCACGCATAGCCAGGCTCTCGCGGATCGGTTCGCTGGCCACCAAAATTGCCGGTAGCGTTATTTCTAACGGCACCACTAAGCTGCTTTCAGGCCAACGGCCGGTCTTATCAGACCTGGTACTCACTCCTAAAAATATTCAGCGCATTACCGACCAGCTGGCATCTTTGCGGGGTGCCGCGATGAAATTGGGCCAGCTCATTTCTATGGACAGCGGCGAGTTGCTACCACCGGAGCTCAGCGCCATTTTAGCCCGCCTGCGGGAAGACGCCGACCCGATGCCTAAAGAGCAATTACAACAAGTGCTCGACGAAGCCTGGGGCACAGGCTGGTTCGACACGCTGCTGTATTTTTCCTATGCGCCCATTGCCGCGGCGTCGATTGGCCAGGTGCACAAAGTGATTACCCTGCAAGGTGAAACGCTGGCGGTCAAAGTGCAGTATCCGGGCATTGGTAACAGCATCGACAGTGACGTAGACAATGTCGCCAGTATAATCCGGCTTTCCGGCCTGCTGCCCGGCTCCTTTGATATAAAACCGCTGCTGGCCGAAGCCAAACTGCAACTGCATGACGAAGCAAATTATGTTCGCGAAGCCGACATGATGAGCCGCTACCAACAGGCAGCAGCAGACTTTGAGAGTTTTGTAGTACCCGAGGTTTATGCCGCACTCAGTACGCCCAATGTACTGGCGATGACACATATTATCAGTAGCCCCATTGAAGCACTCAGTGAACAACCACAAACAGTGCGTAATCACCTGATGACGGAGCTGTTCAGGCTGTTCTTTGATGAAGTATTTGCCTTCCAACTCATTCAGAGCGATCCGAACATGGCAAACTATCGCTACATGCCAGACTCGCAGCAAATTGCCTTGTTAGATTTTGGCGCCTGCCGGGAAATACCAGCGGCTATATCTAACGGCTATTTACAGCTACTGCGCAGTATGGCCGAAGAGGATATGCCTGGTGTGGCCGAAGCCGCTTTGGATATTGGCTTAATGCAAGCGTCTCACACTGAAGAGCAACAGGCCAGCGTGCTGGCCATGGGCCGCTTGGCATGCGAGGCATTATACTGTGACGGGGCTTATGACTTTGGCAACAGCGATCTGTTGGGGCGTTTACAATCTGCAGGCATGGCGCTTAGCTTCGAACAGGACTTCTGGCATGTACCGCCTATAGACGCGGTGTTTATCCATCGCAAACTTGGCGGCCTGTATTTACTGGCTAAACGCCTGAATACGCAGGTAGATTTGCGCAAGGCCGCCGCGAAGTGGCTTTAGTAAGGTAAATCCATACTAAAGGGCAGTGCCATGGAGTGCTTGGCTTTTGGCGGGTTGCCGATCATTTCATCATACGGCGTATCGTGGGTCATAAATGAGTGGCCCACCTCACAATGGGCGAAAAACTCACGAATATGGCCGGCACTGTAAAACCGCATGGGCTGGTCCTTATCACTAAACACCAGACCGGTATTGCCATCAATGGTTAGCTGGACCAGATAGACATTCATTTCGTATGACTGAACTTCCAGGTTCTCGATTTCCAGCGGGCCTTTCTCAATATCGCGACTCATAAACTTGTGCATAAACACTCCGAAATCAGTAATTCGTCATTTTGTACGCACAAAAGTAAAGAAAGGATGAAGTGAACCAATTTACCCCCAAAGCATCTATAAAATCGTACCTGTTAACGGTTTACTCTTGCTGCCAAGTCCTGTATTCAATAAAGGTAGGCGCAGCAAGTGAGTTTTCATAATCGAAAAGATTTGCAAAAGTGCATTGATTTTCAGCGGATTGTCATTAACTCTGATAGTATGGAATTCCGCAGCCAATGATCAAGGTAGACAAATATGAGCGAAAATACTGAGCAACGATCCTGGTTACCTTATGCCATTGTGATTGGCGTAATCGTAGTTGTGTTGCTGGCGGTGCTGATGTGGCCAGCGAGCGAACCAGAGCCGCAACCAGTTGTTGAGCCAGAAACGCCAGCAGTTGCCCAACCTGAACCTATTGAGCCTGAGCCAGCCGATACCTTTGAAGCTACGCCTCCGCCAGAACCGGTAGAAATCGATCCGGATCAGGACGTTGAGCCTATGCCGGAGCCTGCGCCAGAGCCCGAGCCGCTGGACGTTAGCGACACCGCCATTAAAGCAGCTCTTGAAACTATTGCTACATCACCAACGCTTAGCCGCTTGCTGGTTAACGATGGGTTATTACAGCGCTTTGTTGTAACGGCGACTAACCTGGCTGATGATGAAACTGCTCCTAACCACCGTTTGCTCACACCACCGGACCAGGATTTCCGGGTGTATACCCAGGCCGACCGCGAGTGGATTGATTCTGCCAGTTACAAGCGTTACACCCCTTATGTAGACGTACTGGAGTCAATGAGCAACGAAGACCTGATTGCCCTGTACGAAACCTACCAGGACGAGATTCAGACCAAGTATGCTGAAATTGGCGACCCGGATCAGCCTTTCACTGAGGTACTGATTGAAGCCATTGACACGCTGCTAGATACACCAGAAGTGAAAATGCCAGTGGAAGTGTACACCGATTCAGTTATGTACAAATATGCTGACGAGCGTCTGGAAGGGTTATCCGACCCGCAGAAACAACTCCTGCGCACTGGTCCGGATAACATGCGCCGTATAAAAGCGAAGCTACGTGAGCTTAAAGACAGTCTGATGGCTCAGTAAGCCAGCATTGCAAAATGGTATTGAAGAAAGCCACCTGACGGCTGTCTCTTGATCACAAGTCGAGATCAAGAGACATGGCTAGCTCATAGCCTTCAAGGATGGTTTGCAGTTTGAACCATCCTTGCCATATGACTTTCACAGACGCTCTTCCTGTTCTTTTTGTATCTTTCCACCCTCCTAGCTTTGCAAGCTCCGTATAGGCCCATTTCAGTGAGGGGGCTGAGTCAGGTGGTGTCTTACTCACTCGTTTTAACCATAATAACTTCCATGCTTTGGGTGATAGGACTTCTTCACAGCTACTATCGTCCGGTCGGTCTTTTGCGAATTTGAGTTGAAGGATCCTTACGGCAATAAACGCGTTTATTGTGACTAGACGCTCAACGTTCCCTTTACTTTGTAGGCGCGAGGCTTCGATGTTAGTACCGTCACTTTTCCACGCCTTATGATATTCTTCTACTAACCAACGATGCTCGTAATAGCCAATTATTTTTTGTGCTTGCGCTTGAGTTGTGATGGGTTCATTTGTCAGTAAATGCCAGCATAACGCTTCTTTTGAATTACCGTGCTCTACACATCCGACGTAGTATAAAGGAAGTGATTCACCACGCTTATTGTTAGGAACCTTGAGCGTGACTGGTGCAAACACAATATCTAAGGTCACGTTTCGTGCTTTGCGCCCTCCTTTTTGCGGAATATGTATTTGCTTTTGCCCTGCACTTTTTAATTGACTGGCATAGTGATATAGCTTGTTTTCGCCTTCCTCAATGTGCCGACTTTGCATTGATCGAACAATAAAGCGCTGCTTAGTTTTTAGCTTATAAAGTAGATACTCGTAGATATCGGCTTCTCGGTCACAGACTGATATCACATCATCTATCTTTGCTCCCAGCCTTGCTGACATATTGACTGATGCTGACTCCCACTTGTAGCCTTCTTTCTCAGTGTATGGTGTCGATGCATGTTTCGCTCTTTTACCACGAGTTGTTATGTCTCGTGTCCAACGCGACTGTTCAATCAGTCCAACTATTTCTTGTGATTCTGGCGCAAAAAGTAAGACACTATGTGCAAGCATACCGCGGCAACGGTTACCTTGATTCACGTGTCCAAGTTCGTTTCGAATACTTTTGTGGCTGTATGAAATGGTCGTAGTATCTTCTAGGGCAAGTAATGTTTTGTGTCGCTCAGCTTGTCCAGCTGTAACGTTAAATCCAGTTTCAGCGATTGAAGTCGCATCTACACTTTCATTTCTAATGAAGCGATATGCTCCTTCCATATCGGCGGGGGATTCAGTGATATTCACAAGAGGCTTTCCTGGTGTATTGGCAAGTGTTGCAGCTAATTTTACCAGACGAGATGTACGACGAGGATCTCCTAGGTTTGCTTCTCCAAACGTTTTTTCAGCCCACTCTACATTATCAATCATAATCTTTCTCAATGAGTTAAGTGAAAGATCTGATCAGAGTTAGAAAGAAGAGTTCAAAAAAATCCCCACTAATTATTTAGTAGGGATTTGTGTATAAGAGACAGCCTGACGGTGGCTTTTTTATTGGCTGTTATTTATCAGCGCTTAGTCATTCGCTTCCAGTGTAACCTTTACACCGCCGGTCAGTTTCGCCAGCAGGTTATAGATAAACGCCATAATCAGCGTAAATATATAAGTGAAAACAAAATAGAAAAACGGCATTACAAAAGTCATCGCGCCGGTGAACATAAACGGCATGGCATTTTGTTCAGGCATATTCGGTACCATTGAGGTCATCAAAAACGTAAACGGCAGCATAAAAATCAGTGACAGAATGGCAAACACCAGTGCCAGGTGAATAGCCAGTGAATGCGCCGATATTTTCTTTAATCTTTGTTGCATGGCGGGAGTTCCTTTTATTTATTGGTGGTTTCCTGTAGCTCTTCCACGAGCACTGAGACTGGCAGTCAGTGTGCAGGGTATTTTGTAAAAGTGCCAGTCATGACATAAAGTGAAGTGACTTCACAACAACAAGAGCAACGAGTAATGAAGAGTACGATCAAATCCATCCTGCTGGCGGCAGCCCTGTTCCCTGTGAGTTACCTGCAGGCCGCCACGGTGATCCACGCGGGCAACGCCTTTACCGGCACCGACGATAAACTTACCGGCCCGGTATCGCTGATCATTGAGAACGACACCATCCGTGAGATCCGCAAAGGTCATATTAAGGTGGCCAAAGACGACACGCTTATCGATCTTTCTGATTCCGTAGTATTGCCAGGTTTAATGGACATGCATGTTCATCTAAGCTCCCAGCAAAGTGGCACCTCGTCGTACCTGAAGCGGTTTACCCTCAACGAAGCCGATTACGCCCTGGCGGCGGCACATTACGCCAATAAAACCCTGATGGCGGGCTTTACTACCGTGCGCAATTTGGGCGACAGCTATAACGAAACGGTATCACTGCGTAACGCGATTAATCAGGGCATGGCAACCGGCCCGCGTATTTACACTGCGGCCAAATCACTGGCTACCACCGGCGGTCACGCCGATCCCAGCAATGGCATGGCTAAACGAATTCGTCCGGATACCGGCCCGGCAGCGGGCGTTATTAATGGTGTAGCCGAAGCTCGCCAGGCCGTTCGTCAGCGTTATCAGGATGGTGCCGACGCGATTAAAATTACCGCCACAGGTGGCGTGTTAAGCGTAGCCAAAAGCGGCCAGAACCCCCAGTTTATGAACGATGAACTCGATGCGGTGGTCGCTACCGCAAAAGACTACGGTATGACGGTTGCGGTCCACGCCCATGGTAAAGAAGGCATGATCCGAGCAATCAAAGCCGGCGTCACTTCCATTGAGCATGGTACCTATATGGACGAAGAAGTGATGACCCTGATGAAAAAGCACGACACCTATTATGTGCCAACCATTCTGGCCGGTGAGTTCGTGGCCGAAAAGGCTAAGATTGACGGCTACTTCCCGGACATCGTTCGCCCTAAAGCTGCGGCCATCGGCCCCTTGATTCAGGCAACATTCGGCAAGGCTTATAAGAACGGCGTAAACATAGCCTTTGGTACCGACAGCGGCGTTTCAGCCCATGGTGATAATGGCCAGGAATTTGGTTTGATGGTAGAAGCTGGCATGCCCCCTGCAAAAGCTATACAAGCCGCCACGATAAACGCAGCCACCATGCTCGGCATTGACGATAAGCTAGGCACCCTGGAGGCCGGTAAATTCGCGGATATCGTGGCGGTTAAGGGCAATCCGCTACAAGATATTACGACACTGGAAAACGTGCAATTTGTAATGAAAGGCGGAAAAATTTACAAACAATAGGGGCGTTTTCCCTTGGTGAAAGAGAAACTTAAACGTAAGACCAAGGCACTCGTGGACTCTCAGCATATGCTGCGCGGGATCACGATTGCCTCCTTTCTGGAATCCACCATTGTCCCCATCCCACTGGAAGCGGTACTTATTCCGTTAATGCAGGCCAAACGGGAAAAACTCTGGCTGATTGCCTTAATGGCCACCGTTGGCTGTATTATCGGCGCGCTGTTTGGCTATGCCATTGGCTATTTTCTTTTTGATGCCGTGGGCCAGGACCTGATTAGCTGGTTTGGCTCAGAACAACAGTTTGAGCGCGTAACACAAAAAATGGAGGCCCAGGGCTTCTGGTTTGTGCTAACCCTGGGCATTGTGCCGGTGCCATTTCAGATAGCAATGCTTGCCGCTGGCGCCACCAAATACTCTATCTGGCTGTTTTTACTGGCGACGGTTATCGCCCGCTCGCTAAGGTACTTTGGCCTGGCGCTGATAGTTAAAGTATTCGGTAATAAAGCGGAACGCTTTATTCGTCGCTACAAAACCAAAGCCATGATCGGCATTACCGTTGTGGCGGCCGGACTGTGGTTGATACTCAGCTAGGAACAAGCTCAAAAACCACTATTGATAATAATTCTCATTTAGATTAACTTGGTAATGACTCTCATGCATTACTGGATTTTAGGGGATAGTGGTTATGCGCAGCTCATTACTTTGCCCGGTTTATCGAAAATGGTTACAACTGCATCCGGAGCAGGCCCGGTTCGAACGACAAAAGCTTAAACTTGAGGCACTACAACTCCGGCGAGATGGCGAACTATCACGAGCCAGAAAGCTCTACACTCAGGTCTGGGAAATTGCGCAGTCCATATTATTTGCGCTGCGCCGCCCAGACAGCGCATCGCAAATTTACCATCAGGATCTGGTGAGTTTCGTGGCGGCCGCTATGGCGGTAAGTGACTGCAGTAAAGCGCAGCCTGAGTTCAGCAAGGATGTGCTCAATGACACTCAGCAACAGCTCACAGCGCTTATGCCGTTGTATGCATCCGAGCCACAACTACTGTCGACCATCCACCAGTTAAAGGAATGGTTACGTCACGATGATGTTATGCAGTTTTCAACCCATCTGCATTGATCAGGAAGGAGGAGCCAATGAAAACATTTCAGCCACAACCGGAGTTCGTTAATGTGCACTTGAGGGTATCAGTGCTCAAGCAGTTACTGCAGGGTCAGAAGATTCATTTGAGTGATATTCACAGCACGTCACCGGAACACAAGCACTGCCTGCAACAACTGGTGTTACAGGCAGCCTCAGAAGGCTAAAGGCCTTTTTTCAATAAGTAGCGATAGGGAAGTTGTTCGGTATCAGCCGCTACCAGGGTGTGCTGCATAAAACGGCAAAAACTGGGAATGTCTCTGACCGTTGCCGGATCGTCGGCAGTAATGCATAGCGTCTGCCCATCTTCGAGCTTACGCATTTGCAAACGCACCATCATTACCGGCTCAGGGCAACGCAGGCCCAGCGCATCCAGTTGGTGATCGGCGTCCTGCCAGTTAATCGTTGGCTCAGATGCCATAGTTTTCCCGATAGGCTTCGATAGCGGTGATCGCCTCATCGTATCCGCCGGCAGACTTGAGGTAGGTCACCACGTCATTTAATGAAACAATAGACACCACTTTGGTGCTGTAATCACGCTCGACTTCCTGGATTGCCGAAAGCTTACCGGTACCACGCTCCTGACGGTCCAGTGCAATCAGCACACCGGCAAGCGAAGCATTATTGGCTTCTATCAGGGTCATGGATTCACGGATCGCGGTACCGGCAGTAATTACGTCATCCACCAGCATTACTTTGCCTTCCAGCGGGCTGCCCACCAGGTTGCCGCCTTCGCCATGGGCTTTGGCTTCTTTACGGTTAAAGCAATACGGCACATCCATATCATGATGGTCGGCCAGTGCCACCGCGGTAGTGGTAGCAATTGGGATCCCTTTGTAGGCAGGACCAAACAATACATCAAAGTCGATGCCCGCATCGGTTAATGCATCGGCATAATAACGACCCAGCTTGGCCAAATCACCACCGCGATTAAACAATCCCGCGTTAAAGAAATACGGGCTTTTACGGCCAGATTTCAGGGTAAATTCACCAAATTTCAGAACGCCACGGGCAATCGCGAACTCAATAAACGCCTGTTGGAATGCTTTCATGGGATCTCCGAAACTTAATTTAATGCCGCTTTCTGAATATCAAACAATTCGCGTAAACCGTGCTTGGCAATGTCGAGCAGTTCGTGCATTTCGTCAAAAGAGAAGGGTTCGCCTTCAGCCGTGCCCTGCACTTCAATTAATTTACCAGTTTCGGTCATTACCACGTTCATATCGGTTTCAGCAGCAGAGTCTTCGATGTACTCCAGGTCGGCAATAGGAGTGCCCTCGTATATACCTACCGACAGTGCGGCAATCATATGCTTAAGCGGGTTGGCTTTAATAATGCCTTTATTTCGCATGTAGGTAAGCGCATCGATTAGCGCCACGCATGCACCGGTGATAGAGGCTGTGCGGGTACCACCATCGGCCTGAATTACATCGCAATCAAAAGTAATGGTATTTTCACCCAGTAATTTAAGATCCACCGCAGCACGTAAAGAGCGGGCAATCAGACGCTGAATTTCCAGGGTACGTCCACCTTGCTTGCCGCGTGCCGCTTCACGCTGTGAGCGGGTGTGGGTAGAGCGTGGCAACATGCTATACTCAGCCGTTATCCAGCCTTTGCCCTGACCTTTCATAAAACGCGGTACGCCTTCCTCAACCGTGGCATTACACAAGACTTTGGTGTTACCAAATTCCACCAGCACAGAACCTTCTGCATGGCAGGTAAAGTTACGGGTAATAGTAACGGGGCGGATTTGGCTGGCAGTTCGGCCACTTGGGCGCATGGTAATCTCCTGAAATTGGGTACTCGGCTAATTCAACGGCGCTAGTATAGCGTAATTAATGGCATAAGTTGAACGTTGAATCATTCCGGGCTGAGCAATGTTCCATGTGAAACCCGACTGTGGCAACAAAGCAAAGGCATAGGGTTCAGATGCGGACTGTAGTACAATAGGATACAACACAAGCAATATGCCGACGGACAATACAATGATTTACAGCATGACGGCTTTCGCACGCAGCGAAGTAAAGAAAGACTGGGGAACCGCAGTATGGGAAATTCGCTCAGTTAACCAACGCTACCTGGAAACCTATTTTCGTTTACCGGAACAGTTTCGTAGTTTAGAGCCACTGCTTCGCGACCGATTCAGAAAGCGTTTGCAACGAGGCAAAGTAGAGTGCGCCTTACGCTTTACCGCCAACGATGCAGCCGTCACTAAGTTAACCCTAAACGAAGAGCTGGCCAAACAGGTATTGCATGCTGCCGACTGGGTACAGTCGCACGGTCAATCGACCGGCGTAAACCCACTCGATGTATTAAAATGGCCTGGCGTTATCGCTGCCGAAGAGGCCGATACAGACACCATTCAGGCCGACTTACTGGCCGGCCTGGATAAAGCCATGGATGACTTTATTACTGCCCGGGGCGATGAAGGCGAAAACCTCAAATCGCTGATTGAGCAGCGCCTCAATGCCATCGAAGTAGAAGCAAAGAAAGTTGCCGAGCGTATGCCGGAAATCCTTAACTGGCAGCGTGAACGCATTATGACCCGCTTTGAAGAAGCCAAGCTGGAACTGGACGCCGCGCGAATTGAGCAGGAGATGATCCTGTTAGCGCAAAAAGTAGATGTGGCTGAAGAGCTCGATCGCCTCAATTCTCACGTAGGTGAAACCCGCAAGATCCTGAACAAAGGCGGAGCCTGTGGGCGTCGACTGGATTTCATGATGCAGGAATTTAACCGCGAATCGAACACGCTGGGCTCAAAGTCCATTAACACCGAGATCACCCAGTCTGCAGTAGAGCTTAAAGTGCTTATTGAACAAATGCGCGAGCAGATCCAGAATATTGAGTAAGATCCAATACCCTACAAAATAATCCGCTCGGCCCAGTCATACTGGGCTTTTTGCTTTTTAGGCGTATTGAGACGATAGTGTCAAAGATCTTTCGCTTTTTCCTCCGAGGAATAATACGTTGAGATTTGAAACTATGTGTGCGAAGACACAATTAGGCTATTTCACCAGTACTTGCACCAGATGATGAAATCCAATGACCCAATGCAAGTCATAACCCAATTTATATGTCGTGGCGCACCGACCGAACGGATAGTTGAAAGCCACCTGGCGCTAAAATTTTATTTAGAACCGAGACGCGTGGATCAGTATTCCCTTTCTCTATATCACGAAGAGTTTTATCAGACACCTTAATAAATTTCGCGTACTGTGTTTGCGTCATGCCATAAAGTTGAGTTCGAACCTGCTTAACCAGTTCGCCTATGCCAATAACATTGTTAGCAAGATCATTTTCGAGCTGCGCTAGAATATTTTTTCGTTGTTCGCCCGATAAGCTAACCATCATAGACTCCCATCTCTACTAATTTATTTTTAATGTTGCTAAACCCAATCGCCGGAAAATTTAATATCTCGTCTGGGCAATTTAATCTTGTTAACCGCTCAGGCAAGTCGATTAATTTTTCTGCCAGTTGCTGCAAAAATAAAATCATGTCATTCGGCTCACAAAAATCTGCAAGCTGCTCAGCAATGTTTGAAAAATTAACGTGCCCACCTACTTCACAATTTCGGCCCCACTTAAATAAACGAGTTATGCCTTCTTCGTCTGCTTTCATAGGTGCAAAATCATAGATGGGTGCAAAACAAATATCGCCGTCAAATTTTAAAAATGAAATATTGCGGCCATGGTTATCTGAGTTGCCGAAGACAATGTTTAAAAAATCTCTAACAACATATTGCTTAGCAAATTCGTTTTTCGTCATTTGAGTTGCAGAATTTATTCTTCGCCATACGGTCTCCATAACGTAAAAATGATCTTGATAACTGCCGGATTCCGCATCAATGATTGAATAAATACTCTCTAATCCAATACGAGTAGCCACACCATTTTCTAAGTAGACGTCAAAGCGGGGTAGCCATAAACTCACTTGGGCGCTTTGCTTATCTTCTAATATTTTTAGCTTATCGACATCTATCGTTTTTACATTGGTATCTTGAAGGATTTCTGAAAGTGCCTTATAAAATACGCCCTCTGCTTTTAGAATATTATTATCTCGAGCCGTGCGCCTATTTCTAGCGAACTTGGTTAAATATGGAGTGGCGGTCAATGGCTTACCTGCAAAGTCCCCGTCAATGAAAACATTGCCTTCTTCAAGCATCAGTAGCAGTTTCGGTGCGACACCACCAGCTCCTGTTGCCCCTCCAACTGCGGCGCCTTGTTCAGTAGCATACTCTAAGAAATCATATTGCAATGAAATCACGTCATTTATGGGAAAGCGACGGGGGTCGTTATTAGCTTCTGTCGGCACTGATTCTTTAATTCGTAAATTGCCAACGGGCGCCATACAAGCATGATTCAGCAGCGCGTAATTTTGCTGAAACTCGTCTGAGCGACTGACATTAAGATACTTGAGCCACCAATCTCGAGATTTTCCCACTGGCAAAATATCATCTAATAAAGCTGGCCAATTAGGGTAGTCTTTAGGAACAACACTAATGGGCGCATTCACTGAGCATGCCCAACAATCTTTAACCTCATAACTAGCGACCTTAGCAATATACTCATGCGCATAGTAAAGCGAACAACTTGCACTGAGCCGCTCATCAGAGAAACTCAAAGTCGCTGCATCCCACCATTGACCTTGATTAAATAATTGTAGTGTGACTGTTGGCATCATCCATCCAGTAGTTTATTACCGTTTAACTATTAATATTAGCAGCATTTCGGTAGAAATCTACCGTTTAATTGTAGAACAGCAATTATTTACGGTAGTAGTCTACCGATTATTGTGCAGTAGACAGCCTAGCTCGGTACTTTACTACCGTTGTTCACTTCCCTTTAATGGGACAGTTCTAAATTAGCGTTTTCCAGTTTTACCCGGTAAGCTGCCGGAGGCAGGTTACCCAGACTTTCATGTGTTCTTTCTTCGTTATAATCCAGTCGCCAGAACCAGGCCATTTCTCTTACCTGATTGAGATTTTCAAACAAGTAGGCATCCAGAAACTCTCTGCGGAATGAACCGTTAAAGCGTTCAACAAAGCCATTTTGCTGTGGCTTACCTGGCTGGATATATATCAGTTCAACATTATAGTTCTCACACCAGTCTGTCAGCGTCGCCGAGATTAGCACCGGGCAGTTATCCATACGCAGCTGAATCGGTAGTCCACGCTCTGCTTTAAGATGACATTGCTGAAATGTCACGATTTTATTGGGTTACAGGGTAGCGGGTTCCATAATTCCTTGTTGAGATCCCGAATATTGAATGACAGTTATCTTCTTTCGATAGTTTCATCCCGGCGCTTAATTTAGCGGCTTTTTATTATTACTCCATAATTAAATCACCGTTATCAGTGAATATAATAACTTACAGATACCAACACTTAAGTAATCTCAACCCCATGGCTAAGAAAGTAACCAAGACCAGACGGTCGTTCCCGACAGACGATTCAGTGATGAAAATACTGTATCTGGCGCTTCACCAGATATCGAAGAAGTGGACAATGCCAATAAGAGATTGGAAAGCGGCCATGAGCCAGTTTATGATTATGTACAGTGACCGCGTATCACTATGATAAACAGCCACTTACACAGAAGATCTTACAGTCTCGAATTGTACCTTAGCTGCAGTTTTTTCTGTTCTCAATGGGCTGGGTATCACCCTGACATCGACAGCGCTAACGCCGACAGCAGACTCCTCATCAGAAAAGGAATGGGTTTAACCAATGGCGAACACCAATGCATAGCAACTAACTGTTAGTTACGATGATAATGTTATCGGCACATTGGCTCTGGTCGGCTTCCCCAACTTTCATCTTTAAGTCGCTGTATCCACGCTTTAGACATTTGTTCGCTTATTTTTTTATTCCATATCTGCCGGTGCTTTGTGTCGTACTTTGCCAGGCATTTGTACTAGGGAAACTGCGAATAAGTCCTGCAATTTAGTTCTTGAACCAGCCTTTGCACTTACCGTCTAATTTTTGAACGCTAAAATTTCAATTTCGGCAAATATACTGCCGTTTTAGGCCTGATTTCGGCCTTATTCCGGGTTATTCCCGGATTTCAGATAGATCTTGGCTGTCGCCTTAACATCTGGTCTACTTTAAACAGGTTCGCTAAGGTGAATAACATGGCTAACTGTGAGTCATTTTTCATCAGCCCTTTATAACGTGCTTTGATAAAGCCAAACTGACATTTGATGATCCGAAACGGATGCTCCACTTTTGCTCTG
>NZ_PVNP01000138.1 GCF_002993365.1 Marisediminitalea alba | reverse complement strand
AGGTAACTTAAAGGGCGTAGGCCGAATTTACCAGCAGACCTTCGTTGATACGTACAGCAAAGTAGCGTTCGCTAAGCTCTACACAACGAAAACGCCAATCACATCGGCAGATGTATTAAATGACCGTGTATTGCCGTTCTTCGAGGCTCAGGAGCTGCCAATGTTACGGATTTTAACTGACCGAGGCACTGAGTATTGCGGCAAGGTTGAACAGCACGATTACCAGTTGTATCTGGCAATCAATGACATCGACCACACCAAGACCAAAGCGAGGCATCCGCAAACCAATGGTATATGTGAACGCTTCCACAAAACCATCTTAAATGAGTTCTATCAGGTAACGTTCCGCAAAAAGCTCTATGATTCACTGGAAATGTTGCAGAAAGATCTGGACGACTGGCTGGATTATTACAACAATGAACGGACCCATCAGGGCAAAATGTGCTGCGGCCGAACGCCAATGGAAACATTAACTGATGGAAAACGGGTTTGGGCTGAAAAGAATTTAGCTCAAATCTAACCTGACGCCGACACCAGAAAATCTGGGTAACTGTCAGATCAGGTCTGAGCTAGTACATATAAGTCCATATTATATGCAAGTTGTTGTCGATGATGTTCTACTTAGGAATGACAGAAACTTGTTAATGGTTCTGGCTATTGGATTTGTGCTCTTGCTTTGTATAGATACGGTCACAAACTATCTTCGTCAGATAGCCATTGTAACTTTATCCGCAAAACTGAATATCCAAATATCGGCAAATGTATTTCATCACTTAATTCGCCTGCCTATAGATTATTTTTCTAAAAGACATATGGGTGATATTGTCTCGAGATTTAGCTCTCTTTCAAAAATCAGAGAAATAATTACAACAAGCTTAATAGCTGCCATCATTGATGGGGCTATGGGATTACTAACGCTTTTCATAATGTTTATCTACAGCCCTAAATTGTCAATTATAGTAATTACAGTAGTTTCGATATATGGAGGTATGCGATACATACTTTTTAAACCGTTTAGACTTATGAATGAAGAAAAAATAGTGGCATCTGCCAAAGAATCAAGTCACTTTATGGAATCTGTAAGAGCGATACAAACTATAAAGCTTTTTGAAAAGGAAAACGAGAGACAAAACAACTGGCAGAATAATTTAGCAGAAGCTCTAAATAAGGATATTAAAATAAAATTATGGGGGGTGGGTTTTAATATAGCTAACAAGATTTTATTCGGTTTGGAAAATATAATTGTCATCTATTTTGCAGCAATCTCAGTAATGGAAAACGTTATGTCAGTAGGTATGCTGTATGCGTTTATGAGTTATAAAAGTCGTTTTATTAGTAGTATGGACGGACTGATATCAAAATGGATAGAGTTTAAAATGCTTGGCCTCCATTTAGAACGTCTCTCAGATCTGATATTTAGGGAAACTGCGAATAAGTCCTGCAATTTAGTTCTTGAACCAGCCTTTGCACTTACCGTCTAATTTTTGAACGCTAAAATTTCAATTTCGGCAAATATACTGCCGTTTTAGGCCTGATTTCGGCCTTATTCCGGGTTATTCCCGGATTTCAGATAGATCTTGGCTGTCGCCTTAACATCTGGTCTACTTTAAACAGGTTCGCTAAGGTGAATAACATGGCTAACTGTGAGTCATTTTTCATCAGCCCTTTATAACGTGCTTTGATAAAGCCAAACTGACATTTGATGATCCGAAACGGATGCTCCACTTTTGCTCTG
>NZ_PVNP01000137.1 GCF_002993365.1 Marisediminitalea alba | reverse complement strand
TAATGTAAATCTACTGATCAATAGGGTGGGAAATTTATAGTCTCAAGGTCCGAAAAACGTACAGAGCAGCCCGAGAGGCCTCATACCAGGATGTCCGGTTTTGACCAATACATGTACCGACATAGCCGTTCCAGTTTCTCAGATTCGTGGCTGTCAGCAAACTCCCTAACAAGTAAGCTAAAACCGCCTATTTGAGCTAAATGACCATAGTTATCATCGTCTTTTTCGGGCAAGGTTTGCAAGGCAAGTACTATTTTGTCCTTATCTGGCCCTACAGCAATACGGCAACTGATTGAAGCTGATTGCAAGGGCAATAAACAATCTTCATCATCCATGGGTAAATCGAGAAACGTGTTATCCATATCACCTGTCCTCTCTTGTTTACCGAAAACTGAATTGCGGATTAACCAAATTGCCCAAGCTTAGCCCCGTATTCCTGTATATAGATGTAAATAACCGGCATTGCTTGCCGGTTATACTCGTCCTTTTGTAAAGCTAGCACATACTTGTACTTCTTACCTTACAACCGCGCGCGGGTCATCCCTATAAGTGCACTTTCCAACGTTTTCATTTCTTCACTGTCGCAAGCATATCGTTGCATAGTCGTTGCGACGCCTCGCAGGTTGTCACTCATTGTGAATAAAGACTTTTGTGCGTCTGCGGAAATCATACCAGACGCGCCATAAATATTTGCCAGCGCATCAACGTTATTAGCATTGGTCCCTTCACCTAATTGCTTGAATATATCGGCATGTCGCCTGGCAATCGTATAGTGGTAGGTTTGAGTGTAGGTATTGCGGTATACCTCTTCCCCCATAACGGTTCGAGTTATATCATCCCATACTTCAGTACGCGTAAATTCGACGGGGTTGGGGCCTAAGCATTTGGCTGCCAGGTGCTCATATGACACGATAAAAAATCCGGTCATTGCCGTACTCATGCTAATACCCTTTAAACTATCCCGCATTTCTTGCTTTATGGCCTGTGGATCACTCTGCCTGCCCATAAAAAGTGATGTTAGTTCAATGACACCGGAATTAAGTAACGGCTCTGTTGCTTCAACCATCGCCCGCTCGAATTTTTTATCTTCCTCGGCAATAATTTGCATGTCATTTCGGTACAGTGCATTGATATACACGGCTCCATCATCGTCCGCTTCTAACGGGCCATCCCCTACCCGCTTTCGGTAGGCGATAAGTTCAAGTTCTGCCATGCGGCACTGCTTGGCACCGTTAACCACTTGCCAGGTAGAGGAGTGCTGTTTGTCTGGCCGGATAAAAAGCGCTTTAACTAGTTCATTTAGCTCATTGACACTGTTAGTTGTTTTAATTTTATCAATAACATTCTGACTGGCTTGCTTTAAATAAGGCTCCCGCGCTTTAAACAGCTGCTTAAAAGTGTTACTCACCGCTGGCTGGTTTCTAAACCCAACATACAAATCTTTATGCTGTTCAAACCATGTTCTTGAGGCTAGTAGCGCATCTTCCGGCGCTGCATAGCCGGTATCTGCAGGCAAAGTGTGTATGGAAAAATAATTGGTCAATAAGCCAGGCAGTTTACTATTGATATAACCTCTTATCTCATCCTGAGCTGTTAGATTTATTGCATTCCAACTGGATAACGTTCGCGGTTCGATGGCGTTCATCAGTGCCCTCAGTTCGCCGTTTTGAGCAGCTTTAATGCGCGCATCAATTTCAGCATAAACGCCTTCTCTCTGCGGTCTCTCTTTGAGCTCAACCAGTTTGGTTTCAGCCTGCGCCGTTTCTTTTTGAGTAACTACCTTAGCTTCTCGCTGAGTCTGCTCTGTTTGCTCAACCAGTCTGGATTCAGCCCGGGCCTGTTCTTCAGGCCACAGTGCGTTGCGAACATATGACGATTGTATTTCAAATTCGCTCAATGCCTCAGACTCATTCGCTTTAGCCAATTCATCCATTGTGTAAGCTTGCCAGGCAGCCGCGCCGTCGAGCGCCATGCCGCCAATAGCGGCACTCATATAATGAAGTACCCGTGGAATCTCGCCAAAGCCGCTCGACACCACTTTGATGTGCGATCTTCTTACCGATAAGTTACCCTGCTGCGAACAAACCCGCCCCAGTTCGTAAACATAGCCATCACGCAACTCATCATCCATATCTAACAGGCTTTGCTCAAAGTAACGGTTAAACACCGATGGCCTGAACAAATTTATCAGTTGAATGATTTGGACGCTTTGCGCCGACGCCCCCTTGTTTTTATTGAACTCATCTAACCAGGCAACAAGAGAAGGCAGGCAACCCGAACCGGCTTTTTGCTGTAGTTCAGGATGCCGGCCACTGGCGACGTCTTGCTGTTGCTTTCTAAGCAATAACATTTGCTGGGTGAGCGAGTTTATCGCTTCCTGATTACCCGCTTGTCGCTCTTGAGCTATCTGTGTTTGCACGTCCTGCATTTTCTTATTGATTTGAACCAGCCGTTTTTGCTTATATTGTTCTTTTTCAAGTCGTGCTTTTTGCTGTGCTGCCATCGCTTCTTGTCGCAACCGATTCTGTTCGGCATTAATTTGTGCGCTTTCGCTAAACAAATCATTTATTTTCTGGCGTAGTTCAGCAACTAGTTCAGAGTTGCCTTCGGCTCTGGCTTGTTGCCCCTGGATTCTGAGTGACTCAACCTGTTGGTTAATGAGGTCTGTTTTTGCTTTTGCCTCAATAGCTTGCAGCCTGGCTTCCTCGACATTCTCGCCAGCCCCTACAGCACGCTGCATGTAGTCAGGTAATGTATTACCCGCCACCAGCAAAATCGGCGCTTTTTGGTTGCTTTGCGGGCCTCCAAAAAACAGGTAAATCTCATCTTTATTTTCACTTATTGCACCAAAAAACATAATGGCTGGTTGCCTGTGAGGCTGGTACTGTATTTTGAGCAGGTTCAGCTCAGCAATAAGCTCGCCGGTTAGCGGGTAAATAGCGGGGGCGGGAAGCGTATTAAAGGCATCAATTTTTGCGACATCAAGTATGACCTGGCCAGCTATCGGTTCACCGCTGCCCAATTGCATTGTCTGGTCTTGCCCGTTTCCTGAGCCCCGGCGCATGGCTGGTTGCGAACGATTCACTGCAGACGCCGTAGCGCTGGCATCAAGCTTAAGTGTAAAGCGCTTTACCTGTCCTTGTTCAACAATCAGACCTGTCCAGTTTTTGGATAACTCAGACAGCGATGTTTCTGCGCGGCTCAACTGGCAAAAGCCCCCCCCCAGCAATACATAACAATACAATCAATAACTTATTCAACATAAATCCCTTTTCTGGTCACAGAGCATGCCTAGCGCAAACCAACATCCCGTAGTTCAACTGATAAAACTGTCCGAATAATAGCCTACCCGTTACCAATATCCAAAAAAAAGCCTTAACCAAAAGGTTAAGACGAAAGCGATGATATGCAGCGTAGGGCCGATATGTCATCGATCATCTCTAGGTTATGAACATACACCGCTTCCTGGAATTCTTTGGTCCAACGCTCATTAGCTTCGCCATATAAACCTTGCAATGCGCCCGCGCCAAATTCACTCATAATGATTGGTTTGTTGTAGTGAGATTCCCAGCGCAGAGCGGAGCATTTACCCGCCTCCGACACATACCATCCGCAGTAGCTGTTAATCCCAATAATATCGACTTCGCTGGCCAGCGGATCATCAATTAAAATGCCGTTAGCCGTTGAGCTGTGTGTATCCATAGCAGCAGTGATTAAACGTGAGTTATCCAACTCCCGCGCTTTTTGCATCAAATTGGTAAAAAAGGTAAGACGATGTTCAGTAGAAGGCGTCTCGTTTGCCACCAACCACATAACAACCGACGCACGTTTTTTATCACGAATATAAGAAAAATTAAAACTATGTACTACCCGCTGTGTCGGCTGTATTCAAGGCTAGTTGTACGTGTGTCAAGAGGTTACTTGTAGTAAATCAGCGAAGTAGTCGTTGTCAAGATAGACAATTGAACTGGTCTTTGGTAACGGAATCCGCAATGAGATATGTGAAAGCCGACCACACCTAAGAACTCCTCAAACTCTTTTTCCATATGGTGTGGTAAAGACTTTCCTTGATGTCCAACCTGCTTCAGAAATTCTGGATAGTGACGTTCGACCAATTGATACAGTATTGTCTGCTCTGGACGATGTCGTTTATAGGTATCAGAGTGAGTTGCTAGGGAAACTGCGAATAAGTCCTGCAATTTAGTTCTTGAACCAGCCTTTGCACTTACCGTCTAATTTTTGAACGCTAAAATTTCAATTTCGGCAAATATACTGCCGTTTTAGGCCTGATTTCGGCCTTATTCCGGGTTATTCCCGGATTTCAGATAGATCTTGGCTGTCGCCTTAACATCTGGTCTACTTTAAACAGGTTCGCTAAGGTGAATAACATGGCTAACTGTGAGTCATTTTTCATCAGCCCTTTATAACGTGCTTTGATAAAGCCAAACTGACATTTGATGATCCGAAACGGATGCTCCACTTTTGCTCTG
>NZ_PVNP01000136.1 GCF_002993365.1 Marisediminitalea alba | reverse complement strand
TGGCACCAATATGGAGCCAGTTCATTTGCACTTAATGGAGCCACTATATTGGCAGCTAATGGAGCCACCCTATTTGCACCGTAATCGATCCACCTGATTAGCGGCGTAATGGATCCACGTTGACCTGATTTTCCCCTCAAACTTCTGTTTAACTCGCGTATCGTTGACTGTTTTTCAGTCAGGAGAATACGCATGGCAAACCGGAGGTTTGAAATGTACCAATACCGACAGATCCTCGTTCGAATGCGAATGGGGGAATCCAATCGTGCTATCGCCAATAGTGGACTGATGGGACGCAAAAAAGCACAAGCGTTGAGAGAAAAGGCAATTCTGCATGGCTGGCTGGATCCCGATGCTGTTTTGCCTGATAACGATACGCTTGCAACTGTTCTTGAAGAAAATTCTCAAGTCCTGATTAAAGGCTCTTCTGTGGCTCCTTATGCAGATAAGATCACAAAGTGGTATGAGCAAGGGATCCAGGGCACAACCATCCATCAGGCATTGGTGGATAAATATGGCTTCACAGGAAGCTACTGGTCGGTGATCCGCTATTTAAAAGTCCTCTCTGAGAAGACGCCGGCCCCGACAACCGTCATGGAGTTTACGCCTGGCGATGCTGCACAAGTAGACTTCGGTGCAGGGCCACTGATTGTGGATACCCGGACCGGCGAGTTACGCAAAAGCTGGATCTTTGTGATGACGCTAGCCTGGAGTCGGCATATCTACGCCGAATTCATTCGCGATCAAAGCACCGCCACCTGGCTGGCCTGCCACCGTCGTGCATTTGAATGGTTTAACGGTGTGCCTAAACGGGTCGTTATAGACAATCCTAAATGTGCCATTACCAAGGCCTGCTATCACGATCCTGAGGTTCAGCGCGCTTATGGTGAATGTGCTGAAGGCTATGGTTTTTTGATTGCACCATGCCCTGTACGTGACCCGCAGAAGAAAGGGCGTGTCGAGTCTAATGTTAAGTACATCAAAAATGGCTTCGTACCGCTAAAAGAATTTCGCAGCTTAAGCGACGCCAATGCACAGCTTAAACGTTGGTTGCTGTCAGTCGCCGGTAATCGTAAACACGGCACCACGAAATGTCAGCCACTTGAACGTTTTACTGAGATTGAGCAGGCATTGCTTAGTCCGTTACCGGAAGTGCCGCCAGAACAAGCCGTCTGGGCTAAAGTAAAGGTACACGGTGATGGACACGTACAGTTTGAACACTGTCGTTACTCAGTACCTTACACGCTGATCCGACAAACCCTGTGGCTGAAAGCCAGCGATACCATGGTGCGCATCTATCAAAAGCATGAGCTGAAAGCCACGCATGCCCGAATGCATCATCAGGGTGGCCGCGCAACGGTGCCTGAACATCAACCGCCCGCCGCGCAAGCCTACAACATGCAGGATCCGCAGTATTGTTTAACACAGGCGCAGCGGATTGGCGACTCATGCCATGTGTTTATCAAGCGTTTGTTTGCCAGTCGCGTACTGGACAACCTACGTGCTGCACAAGGTGTTGTGGGCCTTGCCAAACGCTACGGTGACAAACGAGTTGAAGCCGCCTGCTTACGCGCACTGACCTTCGATAATGTCCGTTACAGCGCCGTTAAACAGATCCTTGAAAAAGGTCTGGACCAGCAACGAGATGAATCGAGCACCTTCGATACGTTAAGCGATGCTTATACTGGCGGTGGCCGCTTCCACCGAGATCCCAACAAACTTCTCCCTCACTAAAGCAAGGAAAAACAGATGATCAACCCGATCCCCGAACTCACGCCATTACTGAAACAACTACGCCTCTCTGGTATGACGGACTCATTAGCGATGCGCAATCGTGAGGCCATTGAACATCAACTCAGTTATCCCGACTTCCTGGCTTTACTGGTACAGGATGAAGTGGCAAGGCGTGATCAGAAAAAGTATGCCACACGTCTGCGTCGTGCCGGCTTCAGAGGTAATAAAACACTGGAAAGCTTCGATCTGAACGCTAACCCCAACCTGAACCGCGCTTATATCAATGAACTGGCTGATTGCCGGTTTATAGATGAACATGTGGCGGTACTGATCGCAGGCCCGTGCGGCACGGGCAAAAGTCATCTGGCACAAGCCATTGGGCATTGTGCTGTGCAGCAAGGCATAGATGTACTGTTCTTCACGCAGGCGAAACTGCTTGCGAACTTGCATGCAGCCAGAGCCACGAACACCTATGAGAAACGCTTCCAGACATTAGCCAAAGTAGACCTGCTCATCATTGATGACTTCGGTTTAAAGCCTCTCAAATCCCCTCAGGATGAAGACTTACACGACTTAATCGATGAACGATATGAACAAAAATCAACGATCATCACCAGCAACCTGGACTTCAGCGAATGGGGTCAGGCCTTCCCGAATAAACTGCTTGGCGCTGCCACGCTTGATCGGCTCAGACACAATGCTTATCGACTGATTCTGGAGGGGGAAAGCTATCGAAAATTACGTGAGCACAATGATCAGACTGGACGGGGAGGAAAAAGCGAGAAATAATCACCTTGTTTGAGGGGTAAAATGACAGTTTAAAGTGGCTCCATTAGCCCGCAAATGGGTGGCGCCATTAGGGTGCCAATCGACAAATGGATGATATATCTGCGTTTGAATAGAAAATAAGACACAAAAAAACCGACTCACGTCGGTTTATTGATGCACACCTAAGAAGTGTTTGGTACCAGAGGCCGGACTTGAACCGGCACAGAGTTACCCCCGGCGGATTTTGAAAAGTTGGTGTTTGAAATAATCATTTAAAATCAGCAAGTTAAACTGTAAAAATGACGCTTTGCAAATTCTTTGCATGACTAACAGCTTTTTGCATAGAAAATGCTTAGTGCCACTTTACCCGATTCTCCCTCCCCCTGTACATGAAGCCCCAAACAAAGGTGATGAGGTTTAGGTGGAATCCCTTTCTATCAGATTCAAATAAACGGTGTGTTTTGATCTGAAATTCCATGCCATAACAAATAAATTGATGTTTATTGAAGACGCTATGATTACTGATGCCGCACGCATTCGATTAGAGTAAATGACGTTTTTTATCACCGGATTCATATGTGCCAAGAAATCAGTTCGGTAAACAGAGGCGTAGCTATGATTTCTTTGGAAAATCCATTTGTATTTTCATCGGTGCTTTCACGTTTTTCAATTAGTCCTACTTGCCATGCAAAGTCGAACCAGAAATGAAAAATATACTGGGAGGGAAATTCTATCTTTGAAAGCTCTGACAACGGATCTGCTTGATCTGGGAAAGCCTGCTCAAAAAGTACCTGGTATTCTCGGTAATGTCGCCATTCAGTGCCAAGATGACGAAGCATATACAATGAGTAACCTATACTGAACTGATAGAATGCACAATCGCTCTCATTACCACTAATATACGCCCAGTTGTACTCAGTAGCATACGTTTTAAACAGTATTTGATAAAGTTCAGTCGCAGCTGTGCTATCACCTTGCTGTATGCGCTCATAAAGTTGCCATGTTGATTTCAAAGGCTTCCAGCGCCCACCGTGTTTACGAATTAATTTGGCAATCAACAAGATGCTGCGAACTACATGTAGGTTAATGAAATCGTCTTCTCTATTTATTTTGGAAACGATAAAGCTAGGAGCAAACTCTTTCATATAACTATCGAATAGCGACCGACAAAAATTGCGGGGCAAATTTCCATTGGCGGTGCACTTAACTCCATCAGCCCCTAAAGCTCCTATTAAATTTACAGCTAACCAATAAACAGGGGCTGATGTAAATTGGGTAACATTCGAAAATTGCCAGCTAAGTAAATCACTGGATTCGAAAGGCTCAGTAAGTAGCTTGTGAGTTTGGCTTGGTGTGAGGTTAAGCATATCAGTATTCGGTGAACTGTTATGCTCATTCATATAGTTCTCAACAAATGCTTGGGCATCCTCAATTGAGTCAAATTGCTCGTTGGCCATGGCTTGTGATATTGCCTGATTGAGTTCAGTGGCAGGATTTGAGGTTTTCTCTTTTTCTGCATAGAAATCGGTAATACCAAATCCTGGAAGCTCTTCTATCTCTCCGTCTTCAAGCGCTTTTAATAATATCAGGTTATTTTCAGCTAACAGGTAATCCGGATCAATTGCCAACGCTCGATGAAACGCACGTTTTGCAGACAAGTGATCGCCTAAATACATCTGACAAATTCCCAAATTGCCGCAGCTTTGTACATGCTCAGGCTGGCTTTTTAACAGTAGAGTAAAGCAGTTTGCCGCTTCACTGAACTTATGACTTTCTAACAATACAACACCTTCTTCAAAAATTTCGGCGTCTATAAGGTACTGTTCTAAAGTGAGGTGTTCGGGAAGTTGTTCTCTTATCGCCTGGAGATGGAGTCTGGCAGGTTCATATTGATGAAGTTCTTCCGGTGACGCACTGTCCAGCGCATTTTGAAAAGCCGCTAAAGATTCAGCAATTGAGCCAGATTTTTCGGCACAGAGTCCAAAATTAAAGTATACAAAAGCAGGTGCGTAGCCACTGTTTATTGCTTGCTTAAAAAACAAATAACCATCGGTATGATCGTTATCGATAAATACAGCTGCTAGCCCTTGAAGCGCAAAGCAAACAGGATGTCGGGGGAATTTCCCGACCGCTTTTTTTACAATGAGTCGGGCAAGTTTATAATCTTCGTCATCAATGGCATCAAAAAATGCGTCAAGCCGCATCTCTAATTTCGGGAAATCTTTATCAAACTTTGTCAAGTAAGTAGTCTTGAATCACTGAATTAATATAAGAAGCATAACATGCAGAGTTTCCAATCTTGAAGCCGAATTGATTAAATAAATGTTCCGGTATAGGCATATCGTGAAAATATGGCGATTCACTCGGAAAACTAACCGTTTCGTTTTTCGTCTATCGGTCTATAATAGGTCTATATTTAGACCAATAGAGATTGTCATGAAAACTCAAACTGTATCTTACATGAAGGAACATGCGAATCATCTGGAATTGGATAATCCCATTTTGGTCACGCAAAATGGCAAGCCAAAGTATGTTATTCAGGATGCGAAAGACTACGAAGAACAGCAGCAAACTATAGCATTATTAAAACTCATTAATTTGTCAGAACGCAGTGCGCGACAGAATGGGCTATTTGATCTGGATGAAGCATTTGACGACGATTGAATACAGCATAAAAGTGACACCGGTTTTTAAACTTTGTTTGAAAAAACTGAATGCATTTTTAACTAGAAAATTTAATCAGAATGTTGCTAGCGAGGCCAAGCAAGCTATTAAATCAAAAGTTAAGTCTCAACTCTCTGGAAATCCGTATTCTGCGCCTCATAGTGACAGGCTCCTGGAACTAGGATTAACTGAATACAGACAACTTCTTGTCGATAGTCATAATGTGGTGTTTTATCGAGTCGATGAGTCTACAAAGACGATCATCCTTCTTCTGGTTATTGATTCTAGACAAGATCTGAAAAAGCTTTTGTTTGAAGTTAACTTGCTCGTCTGATTTATTCTAAATTAATAGAACAGGATGAATACTGATCCCTCGTTTACAGGGTAGAGCAGAGCTACAGAAAGACGCTGATTTCAGGCACAAAAAAACCGACTCTCGTCGGTTTGTGTTCACATCTAAAAGTGGTACCAGAGGCCGGACTTGAACCGGCACAGAGTTACCCCCGGCGGATTTTGAATCCGCTGCGTCTACCAATTCCGCCACTCTGGCACTGATAGATGTGCTGTGACTGCGTACAGTCAGGTTGCGAATTATAACGATGTCATAGAGGCTGACAAGCGTTTTTTAGTGATTCTTCAATAAGCGGCTAAATATTATGCTGATTTGCGCCAGGTTTTGACAAGCAGGGCAGAAAGCCGTTGCAAGCTTATTGGTTAGTAACGGTTTTTATTTCTACACCCATAAACTCATGGTAACACTGCCAATGTGCCAGTGTTAAAATTATTTTTAAAAAGTTTAAAAAATAGCCTGACACAACTGAATAACGGTGCTAGGATCCGTGTGCCTTTGAAAGGTTCTATTATATTTGAAAATTGCTCGTTCCGTTGATCCATTGTAAGTCCCTTGCGCGATTCACATTAGATACGATTACTGAATCAAGCCTGCCGCAAAACAGATAGCCCTTCAATGCAACACCGGTTGTTACAACCACTTAAATTTAATACTTTTTGGAGTTATCTATGTCTACTTCTACAGGCACAGTAAAATGGTTCGACGAAGCTAAAGGTTTCGGTTTTATTTCTCAGGCTGACGGCGGCAAAGATGTATTTGTACACTTCCGTGCGATCAAATCTGACGGTTTCCGCACCTTAACTGAAGGTCAAAACGTTCAGTTCACTATCGAACAAGGTAACAAAGGTCCACAGGCTGCTGACGTAGTAGTACTGTAAGACAGTTGTTCTTAAAACAGGCACCTTCGGGTGCCTGTTTTGTTTCTGGCTCCAGATAATCTTTCTTTCGCTTTCCGTCCTTACGCTAACCGTCTACTTTTGCTCTGAACTGTGGCACACTTGCGCCCATCGCTGTCATACACACCGCAAGCCATGGTTAAAAAAGTAAAAAACACTAAAACAAAACAAATCAATCAGTCATCGCAACAGGTTGAGCAATCTGCCCGTGCCGGATTCGTGCGGCGTCTGGCTGCCATGATCTATGATGCACTGGTGGCTACGGCAGTAGGCATGTGTGCGGCCATGGTATTGATTGTGGTGCTGGTTGTCTCACTGAAGAACGGCTGGCTTGATTTACAAGGTTACAATGAACCCAATGAATTACTTGGCGAGTCTGTGATGTATAAAACGCTGATCCAGGTTTGGGTTGGTTTGTGGGTTGCCGGGTTTTTCTTATGGTTTTGGAAACGCGGCGGTCAAACGCTGGGGATGCGCGCCTGGCGGTTACGCATATACAGCACTACCGACGAGCCGGTAGGGTGGGGCCGACTTGTGCTGCGATTAATCGCCTCTCTTGGCGGACTGGGTACTTTGTTAGTTCTGTTAGACGTAAAGAACAAGCAATCGTTGCAAGACCGGCTGGCACAAACCGAAGTGCTTAAACTGACTAAAGAACAGAATAATCACAAGAGCTGGTAATTAAAATCAAGGGGTCAATCAAGGGGGCAGAGTACATGAATGAAGTTCATTCATGTACTCTGACCCCTTGATTTATCTGGAGAGTAGTGCTGCAGCCACGGCTGCAAAGAGAATACTCGGTAGCAGCGCGCCAAGTACCGGCGGTATGTTATAAACCAGGCTCAGTGGGCCAAATACTTCGTTGGTGATGAAAAAGCCGAAGCCGGTTAGCACACCCATAATAATTCGCGCACCCATAGTCACACTTCGCAGTGGTCCGAATATGAACGACAACGCCATTAATAGCATTACACTTACGGTAACCGGCTGCAGCACTTTGCGCCATAAAGCCAGCTCGTAGCGGCTGGTATCCTGCTTATTATTGGCCCGGTAGGTTATATATTCCTGCAAACCCTGAATCGATAACGCCTCGGGCTTCACAGTTACGATACCCAGTTTGTCTGGCGTTAAAGATGAGTCCCAGCGCCAGGTTGGCTGTACATCGGCGGTAATGGCGTCTGCGCCAAAGTAGGTGTGTGTCACCTGAGTCAGCGTCCAGCCGTTTTGTTCGTAAAAGCCGCCACTGGCATTGGTAATGCTGTCCAGTTGTAAGCCATCATTGAACCGGTAGATGGTGACTTCCTGCAATGAATCGCGGCTCATTACCTGGCCAATACTCACAAAATGATCGCCGTCTTTGGCCCACACATATTTATCGGAGGAAAACAGCGAGCCGCCGGTAATGGCTTCGGTACGCAGTTCTTTGGCGCGGGATTCACTCACCGGGGTGATCCATTCGCCCACCGCCATCACCACAATAATCATCACTACGGCCGATTTCATGGCTGAGGTAATTAAGTTCCAGCGGCTGAGGCCTGCCGCCTGCATAACCACCAGTTCGCTATTGCTGGCCAGTACGCCCATGCCGATGAGTCCGCCAAGCAATACTGCCATCGGGAAGAATTGTTCCAGGTCCCGGGGTAAGCTAAGCAGCACGTACACCAGCGCGGCCAGCATGTCGTAGTTGCCTTCGCCAACTTTGCGCAACTGCTCAACAAATTTGATCAGGGCACTCAGACCAATCAATACCGAAAGGGTAACCGTCACTGTACCCAGCAAGGTTCTGGCGATATACCAGTCGAGAATGCGGATCATGACTTTCTCCGCTTCAGCATGGCTTTAATCTCGGTGCCAAATTTACGGTCCCGGGCGAGCAGGGTAAAGCCAATGATCAGCATAATGCCGTGTACCCACCACAAGCCGAGCTGGATAGGTATTTTGCCGTCTTCCAGCACGCGTCGGCTGGCCAGTAGCAGCATAAAGTAGCCGAGGTAGAGTAAAATCGCAGGGAACATTTTACCAAAACGCCCCTGGCGTGGATCCACCGCACTGAGCGGCACCGCAATCAGCACCAGAAAAGGAATCGATAACGGAATGGCCAGCCGCCATTGCAGTTCAGCCAGCGCTTCTGTGGAGCCATCTTCAAGTAATTCCATGGTGGGGATAACCGACACCTTTTTGCGCTTTTGCTGCTGCTCCGGGTCGTCAATCTGAATTTGATATTCATCGAAAGCCACTACCCGAAAATCCAGACGACGCTGCTCGCCTTCGTACTGATTACCGTTATTCAAGATCAATTGGCGGGTGCCATCCGGCTCTTTGTTAACCGTGCCTTGTTCGGCATAAACCACCCGAACCTGCTCGTCACCTTCATTTTTTTGCTGGGCCAGAAAGACTTTCTGAAGTGAGTTATCACTACCAATATCATGTACGAATATTACGGCTTCCTGGTTGCCGGTTTGTTGGAATCTGCCAGGAATAATGGCACTGAAACCGGCTTCTGCCTTGGCTTGCTCGCGCAGGTTATATTCACTCTCTGCGGCCAGCGGTGCCAGATACAGAGTAACAACGCCAGTCACCAACATAATGATGAACGATAAAAATAACATTACGCGGGTGACATACCATTCACTGATCCCGCAGGCGCGCATTACGGTCATTTCGCTGTCTACATACAGCCTGCCGTAAGCCATCATAATCCCCAAAAAAGCGCTGATAGGAATAACCAGCGAAGCGAGTACCGGAGCATATAAAGACAGGAAGCCGAGCACCAGACTGGCCGGGATGTCACCCTCTGAGGCGTCTCCCAAAACACGGACAAATCGCAGGGTAATGAAAATTGCCATCAATATTAAAAATATGGCAATTTGCGATTTAAGCGTTTCCTTAAGCAGATAGCGGAATATCAGCATATCTGGCCTGTGCAAAAAGTCGGAATTTTAGTGAAAGCGGCTATAATTTTGAGTAAACTTACCATTTTTACAAGTTTTGCCAGTAATAACTAACCGTTGGTTCCGGAAGGCGCGTTTGCCTGAACCGTGAATTATCACGTTGACGCGCCCTACGCAGGATTGAATTCGTGCGTATTAAACCATAAAGCAAGGCAAAACGGCATGTAAAATTGTTCCGGGCCAACCAGACAGAACAAAAAGAGGTGATACAGTGGAGTTTAACGTAAAGAGCGGCAGTCCAGAGAAACAACGCAGTGCATGTATTGTGGTGGGCGTTTATGAGCCGCGACGTTTGTCCGGCGTTGCCGAACAACTGGACGCAATTAGTGAAGGATACATCAGCAATCTGCTGCGCCGCGGCGACCTCGAGGGGAAAGCCGGTCAGATGTTGCTGCTCCACCACGTACCCAATGTATTAAGCGAGCGGGTGCTGCTGGTTGGTTGTGGAAAAGAACGCGAGCTGGACGAGCGCCAGTACAAACAGATCATCGCTAAAACCATTCAAACCCTCAACGAAACCGGTTCAATGGAAGCTGTGTGCTTCTTAACCGAGCTACACGTTAAGGGTCGTGATACCTACTGGAAAGTACGCCAGGCGGTAGAAACCTCACAGGACACCCTGTACACCTTCCTGCAACTGAAGACCAAGAAAGGCGAACCGCGTCGTCCGCTGCGTAAAATTGTTTTCAATGTGCCAACCCGTCGCGAACTCACCGTGGGTGAAAAAGCGGTTGAGCACGGCCTGGCCATTGCCAAGGGCGTTAAGGTGACTAAAGACGTGGCCAACATGCCACCAAACATCTGTAACCCGGCTTATCTGTGGGAGCAGGCTCAGCAAATGGCTGAAGAATATGGCAGCGTTAACGTGGAAGTCGTTAACGAAGCCAACATGAAAGATTTGGGGATGAATTCTTACCTGGCCGTGGGCCGTGGCTCTGAGAATGAATCGCTAATGAGTATTATTCATCATAAAGGCGGCGCTGATGATCAGGCACCACTGGTGCTGGTGGGTAAAGGCCTTACCTTTGACTCAGGCGGTATCTCATTAAAGCCAGGCGATGGCATGGACGAAATGAAGTACGACATGGGCGGCGCAGCCTCCGTACTGGGTGTTATGCATACAGTGGCGGCGCTCAATCTGCCAATTAACGTAATTGGCGTACTGGCCGGTTGTGAAAACATGCCGGATGCTAACGCTTATCGCCCGGGCGATATCTTAACTACGATGTCGGGCCAGACGGTTGAAGTGTTAAACACTGATGCGGAAGGCCGTTTGGTTCTGTGTGATGCACTTACCTATGTTGAGCGCTTCGATCCGGAAACCGTGGTTGATGTAGCCACCTTAACCGGTGCTTGTATCATTGCGCTGGGTAAGCATGCTACCGGCCTGATGAGTACGCATAACCCGCTGGCTCACGAGTTGCTGAATGCCTCTGAGCAGGCATCAGACCGTGCCTGGCGTTTACCGCTGTGGGATGACTATCAGGAGCAACTTGAAAGCCCGTTTGCCGATATGGCTAACATTGGCGGTCGTCCGGCGGGTTCAATTACTGCTGGCTGCTTCCTGTCGCGCTTTACCAAGAAATACAACTGGGCGCACCTGGATATCGCCGGTACTGCGTGGAACAGTGGTAAGAATAAAGGCGCAACCGGTCGTCCGGTGCCTATGCTGGCGCAGTTTTTGATGAACCGTGCTGGTTTAGGCGCAGAGGATTAAAGGTTAATGCCTGCCGTTCGATTTTACGCACTGGCTGAGGCGTCGGTTTCTCCCGCAGGGCACGATAGTGTGCCTGCGGTGTGCGCCAAAGCCTGCGAACTTACCGCCGAACTCTATTCGCAGAAGAAAAAGAGTGTGGTACTTTGCGCAGACCAGGCTCAGGCCGAAGCTGTCGATCAGCTTTTATGGCAATTGCCTGCTGCGCGTTTTGTGCCGCACAACCTTACCGGTGAGGGCCCCAATGGCGGCGCACCGGTAGAAATCGTCTGGCAGCCTCAGTCGCTGCCACGCAAGCAATGTCTGATTAACGTTAGCGGGAAAATGGTAGATAACTTTAACCAGTTTCAGCAAATTATTGATTTTGTGCCGGTAGAAGAAACGGCCAAACAGCAAGCCCGCGAGCGTTACAAACAATTTCAACAAGCCGGTTGCCAGATGCAATTCCTGCCGGCCTAAAAAGAGACTTTTCGAGACACTCCATGGACAAAACCTACGAACCCCAATCGATCGAAAAACAGTGTTATCAACGCTGGGAAAACGAAGGCTTATTCAAAGCCAAGGGCGATGAAGCGCCATCGGGGAACCCTTACTGTATTTTACTGCCGCCGCCTAATGTTACCGGCAGCCTGCATATGGGCCATGGCTTCCAGCAAACCATTATGGACGTGCTGACCCGTTATCACCGTATGAAAGGCGATAATACGCTATGGCAGGTGGGAACCGACCACGCTGGTATTGCCACCCAAATGGTGGTTGAGCGTCAGTTAAATGCCGAGGGCAAAACCCGTCACGATCTGGGACGCGAAGCGTTTATCGACAAAATCTGGGAGTGGAAAGAACACTCAGGTGGCACCATCACCAGCCAGATGCGCCGTTTAGGCACCTCGCCAGACTGGGACCGTGAAGTGTTTACCATGGACGAGAACCTGTCCAAAGCGGTAACCGAAGTCTTTGTGCGATTACACGATGACGGCCTGATCTATCGCGGCAAACGTTTGGTTAACTGGGATCCGGTACTGCACACCGCGGTTTCCGATCTCGAGGTACTCAACGAGGAAGAAGCTGGCCATATGTGGCACATGCGCTATCCGCTGGCCGATGGCAGCGGCAGTATTGTGGTTGCCACTACCCGACCTGAAACCATGCTGGGCGACACCGCTGTGGCGGTACACCCGGAAGATGAGCGTTATCAGGACTACATTGGCAAAGAGATCCGCCTGCCGATCACCGGCCGTTTAATCCCTATCATTGCTGATGATTATGTGGATCCGGAATTTGGTACCGGCTGCGTTAAGATTACGCCAGCGCATGATTTCAACGATTACGACATGGGTAAGCGTCATGGCTTGCCGATGATCAATATCTTCACCCCGGATGCCAAAGTTAACGACGAAGCCCCGGAAGCCTATCAGGGGCTGGACCGCTTTGATGCGCGTAAAGCTATTGTAGCGCAGCTCGAGTCAGACGGTGTACTGGTTAAAATTGACGACCACAAACTTAAAGTGCCGCGTGGCGATCGCACGGGGGCGGTTATCGAACCTTACCTCACCGATCAGTGGTACGTGGCAATCGAAGAGCTGGCTAAGCCGGCTATCGAAGCAGTGGAAAGCGGCGAAATCCGCTTTGTGCCGGAGAACTGGAATAAAACCTACTACCAGTGGATGCACAATATTCAGGACTGGTGTATCTCCCGTCAGCTGTGGTGGGGTCACCGCATTCCAGCCTGGTACGACAATGAGGGCAACGTTTACGTTGGTCGCACAGAAGACGAGGTGCGTAACAAGTACCACCTTGAAGCGGGCGTACAGCTAAACCAGGACGAAGACGTGCTGGATACCTGGTTCTCCTCGGCATTATGGCCGTTTGCTACCATGGGCTGGCCGGAAGAAACCCCGGAACTGGAAACCTTTGTGCCGTCGTCGGTGCTGGTGACCGGCTTCGATATTATCTTCTTCTGGGTAGCGCGCATGATCATGATGACCAAGCGCTTTACCGGCAAAATCCCGTTTAAGGATATCTACATTACCGGCCTTATCCGCGACGAAAGCGGCGACAAAATGTCGAAGTCGAAAGGCAACGTGCTGGATCCTATCGATTTGATTGACGGTATCGACCTAGAATCACTGGTGGCTAAACGTACCACTGGTATGATGCAGCCACAACTGGCGGCTAAAATTGAAAAACGCACCCGCAAGCAGTTCCCGGAAGGCATTCATGCCTACGGTACTGATGCGCTGCGTTTTACGTTTGCAGCCATGGCGTCAACCAGTCGTGATATCAACTTTGATATGGGCCGGGTAGAGGGCTACCGTAACTTCTGCAACAAAATCTGGAATGCCTCGCGCTTTGTGCTGATGAACACCGAAACCGAAGATACCGGTCGTGACGGTGGCGAGTTAGTGCTGAGCCTGGCGGATAAGTGGATTTGGGCGCAGTTCCAGCAAACTCTGGTGGAATTTGAAAAAGCGCTTGCTGATTATCGCTTTGATATTGCCGCACAAACGGTTTATGAGTTTACCTGGAACCAGTTCTGCGACTGGTATCTGGAGCTTACTAAACCGGTACTGAATAACGATGCGTCGAGCGACGCTGAAAAACGCGGTACCCGTCATACGCTAATCAATGTGCTGGAGAGCCTGCTGCGCTTACTGCACCCGTTAATGCCGTTTATTACCGAAACCATCTGGGAACGTGTGGCACCGCTTAGTGCGTTGGATTTCAACGCTGGCGACAGCATCATGGTTCAGCCTTTCCCGGCGGTAGATGCCGCTAAGCAGGATGAGCAGGTATTGGCCGACATCGAATGGGTTAAGCGCTTTATCGTAGGTATTCGTAACATTCGTGGTGAAATGGATATTGCACCGAGCAAGCCACTTCCTGCACTGCTGCGTAACGTTAGCAGCGAAGACGAGCGCCGTTTAGGTATTTCACGCACCTTTATCGACCGCCTGGCGCGTCTTGAGTCCACTACGGTGCTTAAGGAAGGTGAAGAAGCACCAGCCAGCGCGGCAGCGGTAGTGGGTGAGATGGAAATTCTTATTCCTATGGCGGGCCTGATTGATAAAGAAGCCGAGCTTGCCCGTATTGCTAAAGCCATGGGTAAACTGGAACAAGACGTAGCCCGCTTTAAAGGCAAGCTGTCTAACGAAAAGTTTGTTAGCAATGCGCCTCAAGCCGTGATTGAAAAAGAAAAAGCCAAGCTGGCCGATTCTGAGTCACAGCTGGCTAGGCTGAAAGCTCAGCACGAGACAATTGCTGCGTTGTAATGGTTTAGCCAAGCAATAAAAAGGTGAGGTGTCTATTAGACACTTCACCTTTCTTGTAACTGTAATGCACCGGCGTTATTGTGGCGCTATACCGCATTTATTATCAAGCCAATCAATCAGTTCACCATAAAACTGCATCTTATGGTCGTAAAACAGGGTATCGCTGAAGTGATCAGCGCCTTCAAGAACAACGTATTTGTGTTCCTTGTTTAGGCGTTTTAATTCGGCAACAAAAATGTCGCTGTGTTCAATAGGTACACGCTGATCAATATCACCGTGAATCACTAAAATTGGCACATTGGCCTTTTCAACATTTTCGACAGGACTTACACCATCAATGGTCGGTTTTTGTAGCTTCGATAATAAAGGACTGTCATTAAGCGTTGCATTGATTCTGGACAAATCACTTACCCCTGCACCGGCAACAGTACACTGGTATAGATTTGGTTCCCGCAACGTGGCTGCAAACGCTGCATAGCCACCATAGCTCCAGCCGAACATGGCCAATTTGTCTTTATCAGCCAGGCCTTTAGCAACTAAAAAGTTGGCTGCATCATCCAGATCATCCTGCATAGTTAAGCCCCAGTTTTTATCACCGGCTTTCCAGTGGTCCAGACCGTAGCCGGTTGAGCCGCGGAAGTTTGGCTGAATTACCAGATAACCATGAGAGGCCAGTAGTTGCGACCAGTCGTCGAAGATTGATGAATCGCGAGCCCACGGGCCACCATGCGGTAATACCACGGTTGGGTAGGGGGCTTTGCCAACGGTTGGGCGAGTTACATAAGCATTAATCTTTCTTCCATCGCGGGCCTTGTAAGAAATGTAAAGGTTTTTACCGAGTTTGGATTTATCGATGAAAGGCATGCGCTCGCCGAGTTTTATAAGGTCTTTTTTATTACTAAGTAAGTAAAACGAGCCGGGATCATTGGCTGCCTGAGTCAAAACCACTAACTGACTATTATCATCCGACGCACTGATTACGGCCACCCGCCCTTTTGGCGATAAGCCGTTAATACTGTCCTGAATTGCTTGCCATTCGGCATCTTCATAGAAGGTTTGGCTGAACTTGGTGGTATAGTTGTAACCGATGACATGGCCATCATCGTCGAAGTTCACACCGTCTGCGTCGAGGCCATCAAGGCCAAACAGACGTTCGCTGTATTTGCCGCTTTTGATATCCAGCAAATACACACCGGTAGTATCTTCACCATTAATGGCCACTACATAGATTTTGTCTGGATCCTGATTATTAAACCCGTTAACAGCAAAATTTGAACGGTCTTCGCCGCTGGCAGAGTGCAGTAAAATCCAGTCATCACTGCCTTTGGCTCTGACATAGGTTTCTATTGCTTGCTCGCTGCGATTCCAGCCCTGGCCAATTCGAACTTCGCCATCATTGTCTACCCCAAAACTGTTACTCACTTTTGTGGTCCCACGTAACACGGTGTTGGTTCGACCATTATTAATATTTAACTTAACAACATCCGGGATCCAATTGTTGTTAATATCAACCTCAACCAGAATCTGGTCAGGATCATTTACCAGCATGTCGATCATCGAGAAGCTGATGTTGCCTTTATCCCTGAATGGGATAAGCCAGTCTCCTTTGCCATCGGCATCCGTAACGGCAAACTTCGTTACCCAGTATTTTCTTCCGCGATCCTCAAGCAATTGACGGAAGCTAACGCCGATTTTTTCGTTGTTTAACCAGCTAACGCCCGACACACGCATTTTATCTGCGCCCAACGTTACCGGCTCTTTGGCCAGACTGTTGGTCTGATGAATCTCTATAATGTAATCGCCATCCTTACTGGTGGCCCTTACCAGCGCCAGTTGTTTACCATCTGGTGACAATTGTACGCTTCGAATAGCGGGTTGAATGGCAAAGCTCTCAACAACGGAGATTTCCTGTTCGGCATTGGCCGCTGTTCCTGCTATTAACCCTGCCACTACAATGCTTTGTTGTAGTATTTTTTTCATGACTATTTCCTTAAATAAAAGGGCTTCGGCATTGCTGCGGAAGCCCTTGAAATTAAAAAAACTGCTTAATGACCTGGATTAAAAGGCAGCTCGGAAATTAATAAATGGCGTTCTACCATCAGTATCATAACCAACCCCTAGAGGAATGTTGGTATTAGAGAATGAACCATCTGGATCAACTGCTGGAGGCGCTTCGTTAAACACGTTACGAATACCTGCATTGATCTGAATGGTGTCAAACTCATAGGAAATACTCATATTGTGAACAAAGTAATCCTCGGTAAAGGCAACCGGACGACACAGTAATGGAGTGCCTGCAGAATTAAGCAAGCCGCGACAACCAGTGGTACCTTCTTCGAACTCACCTAAGTCGTCTTCTTCACCTTTACCAATAAAGCGGGTTTCCCAGTTAAAAGTAAAGTCAGAGACGGCTACGCGAAATCTCGCACTACCACGCCATTCTGGTACAGCAGGCTCACCTTTATCATCATCTACAGTCCCTAATACATCGTATAATGATTCGGTCATGCGAGTTGCCTGCAAGTCCAGGCTGACATCAACGTTTTGTTCGCCAATAACAAATTCTTGCGAGTAGTAAATGTTGTAGTCA
The DNA here is from genome assembly GCF_002993365.1 of Marisediminitalea alba. Lineage (GTDB taxonomy): Bacteria > Pseudomonadota > Gammaproteobacteria > Enterobacterales > Alteromonadaceae > Alteromonas > Alteromonas alba. The sequence continues at coordinate 8,754 of NZ_PVNP01000136.1, read as the reverse complement.
AACCCTTTAGACGTTAACAAACCGATGTTGATAAAGCTTGAGTCTACGAAGCTGATTTGCTGGTTCTCGTCCCGGTTTATACGTCCACAGAATGCAGGGTTACCTGATGCAGAGTAACACTGTCCGATACTGTACCCAGCACTTGGCTCTGCAATACTGTTAGTCACTTCAATATTGAAGCGGGTTAATGAGAAGGTCAGATCTAAATCGTCACTGAATGGCTGTTCAACGATGAAACCATACGTTTTCGCTAATGATGTTTCAGGCTCCAGCTCTTCAGAACCCCCGCTTACTACCTCTGCACTAACAAAGTTAGTGAATTGGGTTTCTTCAGTGTCGCCTATACCCAGCGTCGTAGGGTCAACTCCTGCGGCTAAACAAGCGTCCAATACGCCTTGAACCCGAGTGTCTTCAGCTGGGTTGTAGGTAATGGGAGAGTCTGGATCCAACGGATCGGTTACCCGTGCGTTTTCAGGTACAACACAAGGATCACTTAAACTTGCGAAACCTGAAGTACCATTAAGGAATCTTTCTCGTAAATTAGGTGCGCGGTAGGAAGTACCTTTAGTGCCTCGAATAGTAAACCAGTCTACCGGGCGGTAAATCGCTTTCAGGCTATAAGTACTTTCCGGATCGTAAAAGCTTTCATCAGAAATACGGCCAGACATAGTTAATGTCAGCTCTTCAGCAAATTCAGCGCCACGAACCAGAGGTAATTCTATCTCAGCAAAAACTTCTTTTAGATTACGGGCACCATCAGCTCCCTGGTCGGAAAAATATCCCCACAGTAAGCCATCAGCGGCAACGTCATTTGGATCTGATTTAATTTCGTCGCGGCGATATTCCAAACCAAATACACCACTAACAACTTCATCATTCCACGGTAATGTCGTTAAGTCACCACCAATAAAACCATTTGCCACGAACTGGCTAACTTCTGTGCCAATAGTACGATCTACCATCAGATACGCTTGTTCTTCTGGTGTAAGTGTACCGCCACCTGGCTGATAAATATTGTCAGAGAAAAGGTTTACAGGCACGCATCCGTCGCCGCACGATACAGTGCCGTCATCGTTAACTACTGTATTGTACAGTGAATTTAACAGGCGCTCTTCACTAATACCAGGACGCGAGTCGGTACCTTCTGATGCGCTGTAGGAAACGTAAAAGTCGTAATACCAGTTGTTCAGGCCGATATTCTCAAACGATAGCAGGTTACCAGTTACACCGCCCACCAAACGATACTGTTCAACTTCTATATCGAAGCGATCGCGGTCACCACGAATATTCAGAATTGGCTGAACATCCTGCGGACCATAAGGGAAACCAATGCCTGCACGACAATCGATGCCATAGTCACCACAAGGGTTGAACGGGTTTGATGCTGGTACTACTTCAAAAATTTGCGCACTAGGGTTAAAAATTGGTGACTCACGCTTGGCATATAAGCCTTAATTATTTATGTTTAAACAACCCCACCAACAAACGCGATTTTGACGTTGTTACTGCGATGGCTTTGCCTGTCAACTAAATTAGAGAAATTGACATACTGAAAGTTAAATAAAAAACATTCTGGTGTCAAATTAAATGGAACTTTTTCTATCCCTCCCGGTCAACACCTAATTGTGTTAAAAATCAATATTTTACGGTTATCACTCTGGCAACTTAAAGTTACAGCGGTGTTGCTTTTTTTGTAACAACGACATTATTACGGCGGAATAATTTGTTTTGACTGTTTTATGAACAGAAAAAGTTGTTCAGACCATCGGGGGGCAGAATAAAATAAAGGCGTGTTAATAACACGCCTCTAAGAATGTGCAGTGATGAGCTGCACACACTGGAGCAGATTAAAGATTAAAATTGGTAAGAGGCGAACAAGCGCAGGGTTCTGGGCTGGCCAGGACCAACAAACTCTGTGGAATCGATGTCGTCATAGATATCTTCCAGAACTTCATCTGCCTCGCCGTAGGTACCAAAGGTTTCAAACTCGGTATCAAACACGTTTTCCAGGCGCAGCCCCACCGTAATGCCACTGCTGTGAGCATAGGTGGCGCTGAGGTTAACCAGGGTATAGCCATCCAGTTCGCGGTTTTCGTTGGCTTCGTCGCCACGAAAATACTGACCAGAGGCGTAATCCACATCGGCGCTGATATACAGATTTTCAATCACAGGGTAGGTTACCTCAAACCCGGCCTGCCATTCAGGCTGGCCCGGAATATTATCCCCCGGCATTACCTGACGTCCCGGCCCCAGCGGGTTTTGTGGACTGAATGAAACAAATGGGGTTTCAAACGTGGCCTGCAAATAGCTCACATTGGCTGAAATCTCCAGATCTTCATATTGCTGCAACAGGCTGAATTCGGCGCCCTGACGACGGGTTTTATCCACGTTCACAAAATAGCCCACTGAGGCACGGTCGCCCGCTTGCTGGAATATAATGTCGTCTTTACTTTCACTGCGGAACAGCGCGGCGTGCAATAAGCCGTTCTCAAGCGAGTAGTTTACGCCCACCTCGAGGGTGTCGGTACGTACCTGATCAAGCGGCGGATCGGCCACAAAGCCATTTGGCAATTTACACGGATCGTCTTCGTCGGCGCAGCTAAGTTCTGCCGGACTTGGTGTCCGTGAGGACTGGCTGTAAGACGCATAGGCGTGGTAGCCATCCTTGCGGTAATGCACCGTGGCTGACGGGTTGAAACGGCTGAACTCATGATTGCCGTTCAGTGAACCTTCGCCCACTTCCACACCATCGACCATATCGATAGTGGACTTGTTATAACGGCCGGCAAGAGCCAGTTGCCAGTGCGGGTTTAACTCAATCACGTCACTGACAAACAGGTAAGTGTGTTTTACATCGGTATCCAGGCGCACCCGTGAGCCTTCGTCGAATACGCCAATGCCGGTTACGCCGCGGCTATCTTGAGGGGTATCGTTGTCGAGCACGGCAAATTCGGTATCGCTGCGAAACGAGATGTCAGCGGTATCAATACCCAGACCAACTACCCAGTTGTGAGTTAACGAGCCAGATTGTGTTACGCCTGCAAGCTCAGCACTAAAACCATAGCTTTCCTGCTCGGTTAAGCTGGTATTGGCAGTACCGTCCAGAGTATCAGGATCGACGGCAGAAATTGACTCAAGTGGTACAAGAGGGTCGAAACCTACGAACTGAACAGCGTCGTCTTCGTCAAACTCTTCGTCATCTTCGTCATCATCGTCCATATCCATGTCATCATCGTCGTCATCTTCGAGTAATTCGGCTTCTTCATCTTCTTCACACAATGTTTCACCATAGCCTACGTCACATTCCTCGTAATCACTGTCGTCACCATTGTAGGTTTCGATTTCATTTTCACGGAAGTAAGCGTTAACACGTACCACTAAATCGTTGTCGAGTTGCCATTCGTGATTAAGGTTAATAAAGCGCAGACTGGTAAAGGTTTGGTCCGGGCGGGTGTAAATGGCATCGCGGCCTTCATAAGGGATCAGATCAACCGGAATAGCACCGTTACCAATCAGGTCGTTATCATTAGCGGCCAGGGTAATTCGGGTAGCTGAGTCCTTACCTTTATGGGTAATGTTAGCCAGGCCTTGTTGAATATCGCTGGGTGAATAGTCACGCCAGCCGTCTTCTTCGTATTTATTTACATTAATGTAGTAACCCCATTCACCGTTGTTGCCGCCGGATTCCAGGTTAATACCCTTCTGACCAAAGTCGCCGCCCATCACGGTGACTTTGTGATGCGGGAAGCTAAAGCCGTCTTTACTGTTTAAAATCAGTGCGCCACCCAGCGTATTCTGACCGAAAACCGGGTTAGCGCCGGAGACCAGCGTGACAGATTCGAGCGCCGAAGGCGGGATCAGGTCCCAGTTTACCGTATCACCGAAAGGCTCGTTGAAACGGGTACCATTAAAATACACCGCCAGGCCCTGAGGTAAGCCCAGCAGTGGAGAAGCCGTAAAACCGCGGTATTGTAAATCAGCCTGGAACGGGTTGTTTTGCACATCGTTAATCGACACGCTGACCAGTTGGTTATCCAGGATCCGCGCCAGCGAGTTACCGTTGTCCACATCCAGTGCATCAGCTTCAATTGTCTGGCTGGCCGGGGAGTATTCAGTTAAGCCGGAAACAAAACTCAGCGGTGACTGTCCATACACGGTGATTTTTTCGACATCAGCCTGATTGTCCTGAGCCTGCACCTGAAAACTGCCTGCGATACAGGCTGCAAGATAGAGATAAGAGGTTTTTTTCATTGCGTTACTTCCAGTCCGTTTTCATCGATACATTACGCTGCTGGTTGCTATCACCAGGGCTTGTATTTTTTGTGTAATAAAGTGGTTAAGACGACGTAAGTATGGGAAGAGATGGGCGGCTATCCAAGGGAGCTATTCCCGTATATAACCGGGAAAAGTTCCCGGTTTTAGCCCCTGCGACTTTCGCTACAGACCAAGTAATTAGCGATTTAGTGCTAAAGTAGTAATGTTATTCAGGCAAGGTTAAAAATTGGCTTCATTACCAGTCGAAAGGACAGTCAGTGCAACCTTGCATAAATGCCCCCTGAAAGGTGGCATAGTGAATTCGTGTACCGGTAAAAATCGCCTCACTCAGGTTGGCGCCATTCAGTTTGGCTTCCTGAATATTCGCGTTAGTGAGGTCGGCACCGTTGAGGTTGGCCTTGTTCATCCATACCCGCTCAAGCCGGCTGGCGCGTAGCGTTGTATTAATCAGCTTGGCGGCGCTCATGCGACCCTGATCAAAATTTGCGCCGGTTAAATTGCTGCCACTAAAATTAACCCCCTGAGCAAAAATCGCTCCGGCGGATACGCCTTCGAGGTTGGCATTTAATACAGTGGAAGAGCGAAGGTCTGCATGATACATGTTAGCCATTGCTAAATTGGCATGATCAAGTTTGCTGCGCTTAAAGGTCGCAAAACTCAAATTTGCATGCCGTAAGTCGGTTTCGTTAAAGGTAACATTGATAAACGTGGCACCACTCAAATCGGCATTACGCAGATTTGCCCCACTTAGATCGGCATTCTCACAGTGTGTTTTGGGCACTATCTCGCAGCCATCAACAATTAGTATGCTATCGTCAAATTCAAGAGACGCATTGCCAGTTAATAAATATAAAAGGGTTAGTAGCAGGGCTGAGATTCGCAAGGTAGTCATAATCACTCCAGAAGAGGGAGGCAGACAGCCTCCCTGTATCGCTAGCAAAGTTTAGTTTTTAGCAAACTTTTTCTTGTCGAAGTTAGGCAGTTTAAATACCCAGAATGAGCCGCCCTGAGAAACCGGCTTGGTGAGTTGTGCCATGTCACCACCCCACAGCGGTACAGCACCGCCATAGCCTGAGGCAAAGCCAAGGTATTGTTCACCGTCCATTTCCCAGGTGATAGGGCAAGAGATAATTCCGGAGCCGGTTTGGAACTTCCATAACTCCCGACCGGTTTCCTCATCAAAGGCTTTAATAAAGCCATCGCCGGTTCCGGTAAATATAAGGCCACCTTTGGTTGCCAGCACACCGGCCCACAACGGTAGTTTTTCTTTATGCGACCACTTAATATCACCGGTTTTCGGATCGATAGCCCGTAAAACGCCAACATGATCATCATATAAACGCTTGATACGGAAGCCCTGGCCCAGGTAAGCGTTACCTTTTTGATAGGTCACTTCTTCTGTCCAGTAGTCTTCTTTCCAGTGATTTGCCCCCATGTAGAACCAGCCGGTATTCTGGCTGTACGCCATAGGATTCCAGTTTTTACCGCCCAGGAACGGTGGGGAGACTTCAATCGGTTTACCTGATTTCTGGCCAGGCTCCGGTAATGGCGGACGCTGACCTTCCACTTCTACCGGGCGTCCGGTATCCGGGTCAATGTGGGTAGCCCAGGTAATACCATCCACAAACGGGAAGCCGCGGATGAAGTCGCCGTCTTCACGGTCAACCACATAGAAGAAACCATTGCGGTCGGCATGGCCTGTGGCTTTAACAGTTTTGCCGCCGTCCTGGTATTCAAATAACACCAGTTCATTGTTGCCTGAGAAATCCCACGCATCGTTAGGTGTATGCTGATAGAACCATTTCACTTCACCGGTGGACGGGTCTACGCCAACCTGACCCGAGGTATACAGGTTATCCCAGTTTCGTGGATCGTCACCTTTGGCAGTCCGTTTCCAGGTATTCCAGGGGGCAGGGTTGCCCGCACCAATAATGATCGTATTGGTTTCCATATCAAAGCTGGCACTTTGCCAGGGGGCTCCGCCGCCATGATGCCAGGCTTCTACTAACTCGCCGTTTTCATCGCGGGGCCAGGTTTTGGGTTCACGAGAGCCGCCGGTTGGGGTGCTTTCTTCGCCATCCAAACGGCCCATGTGCCCTTCCACAAAGGGGCGCATCCAGACTTCTTCGCCGGTATCCGGATCGCGGGCAAACAGTTTACCTACTACACCAAACTCATCGCCTGAGGAGCCATGAATCAACAGGACTTTACCAGTGCGTTGGTCTTTAATGAGTGTAGGCGCGCCGGTCATGGTGTAACCCGCTTTATAGTCTTCAAAGCGTTTTTTCCAGACCACTTTACCGGTGATTCGATCCAGCGCCACAATCCCCGCATCCAGTGTTCCGAAGAACACTTTGTCGCCAAAAATCGCGGCGCCGCGATTAACCACGTCGCAACAAGGGCGGATGCCTTCTGGAAGACGGTGGGAGTAGGTCCACAGTTTTTCGCCGGTGCGTGCATCCATGGCAAAAATACGTGAATAACTGGCAGTAACATAGATGATGCCATCATAGACCAGTGCCTGAGACTCTTGCCCGCGTTGTTTTTCATCGCCGAAACTCATCATCCATGCTGGCGTTAAGGTATGGACATTGGACTTATTAACTTGATCAAGTGGACTAAAGCGTTGAGCTTTTGGCCCCATGCCGTACATCAAAACGTCTTCAGTGGTTGTGGCATCATTTTTAATATCTTCCCAGGTAACGCCTTTTGCTGTGGCGTTGCTGGTTAGCAAGGTTGACGACAAGGCAAATGCCAGAGCCGTAAGAGAGGTTTTGCAGAGTAGTGGGTTTCGCTTCATGTTCACACCTTTTTAATAATATGTGTATCAGGTGTTAAAAGTATCGATGCTAAAGCGATCGGAATAACAGGGATTATTGCCCGGTTTTAGCCGGGAAAATGTCATGCTTTTTCATTTATTCATGCAATTAAGTTGCTGAAATGAAATGATATTAAACCATGGTGTTATTGCTCTACTACTTAAGGAGTAGGTGCTTTAGGCTGAAACCGGTAAAGCCCTTAATGGTTATATTTTGACCCGCATCAACAGCGAAGATCTTTAAGTGAAAATATCGGAGTTTTGTGGTGACAAAAGATGAATAATTGAGATAAATTCAGAGTAGGACAGAAAAAGAAAGGGTCAACCTGATGACGTTGACCCTTCGAGTGAGTTGATGAGACTCACCACTGGAGTTGTACTCTAACGGGGGGGTTACAATACCCCGAAACAGTAATGCTAAGAATGCGCTCCATTGGTTTTTTTCGCCACGGAAAAGTTCCCGAAATCAGTTGGGAATATTCCCTGGAAACGAAGTATGAGAGAGGATAAACATATGAAGTCTATTTACGGGGTAACACTGTCACTTCTTGCGGTTTCGGGTTTGGCAATTGCTGCTGATGACAACGCGGATTTGGATGATATCCGCGACTGGCCTATGGTTAAAATGGAAACCTGCCTGGACGCTGCACTGGACACAATCCCCGGCCATGCCAGAAAGTTAGAGCTCAAAATGGAAGGTGATGACCCGATTTATGAGTTTGATATTGAAGCCAATGCCGATGGCGAAACCTACAATGTGGAATGCAATGCCGAGGAAGGCTTTATTACAGAAATCGAACGGGAAGTCAGTAAAGACGATCCCCTATTTAAAAAGTTGGCAAAAATCTCTTACGCCGAAGCCGAAGAAACCGCACTGGCCTTTCATCCGGGTAGAGTGGTTAGTTCTGAGCGAGAAATAAGCTTTGAAGGTGATGCAACCTATGAATTTGATATTCAATCCATCCACGGTTATGAAGTAAAAGTAGACGTCAATGCCGCAACCGGTGAGATTGAAGAAGCCAATATCGAACTCTACGAAATTGGTGTTGAGAAAGAAAATTAGTTTGAGCGATATGGTTTAATTTGTACTAGCTCAGACCTGATCTGACAGTTACCCAGATTTTCTGGTGTCGGCGTCAGGTTAGATTTGAGCTAAATTCTTTTCAGCCCAAACCCGTTTTCCATCAGTTAATGTTTCCATTGGCGTTCGGCCGCAGCACATTTTGCCCTGATGGGTCCGTTCATTGTTGTAATAATCCAGCCAGTCGTCCAGATCTTTCTGCAACATTTCCAGTGAATCATAGAGCTTTTTGCGGAACGTTACCTGATAGAACTCATTTAAGATGGTTTTGTGGAAGCGTTCACATATACCATTGGTTTGCGGATGCCTCGCTTTGGTCTTGGTGTGGTCGATGTCATTGATTGCCAGATACAACTGGTAATCGTGCTGTTCAACCTTGCCGCAATACTCAGTGCCTCGGTCAGTTAAAATCCGTAACATTGGCAGCTCCTGAGCCTCGAAGAACGGCAATACACGGTCATTTAATACATCTGCCGATGTGATTGGCGTTTTCGTTGTGTAGAGCTTAGCGAACGCTACTTTGCTGTACGTATCAACGAAGGTCTGCTGGTAAATTCGGCCTACGCCCTTTAAGTTACCT
>NZ_PVNP01000135.1 GCF_002993365.1 Marisediminitalea alba | reverse complement strand
ATTATCTAATAATAGATTTTTCAATATCTTTTATTTGAAGGCGTGTACGTATTTCCATTAGCGTATAAGAAGCAAAAAGTTCAAACGAAAATTTGTCTAATATAATCTAGTCGATTGATATCAAGCGTTACGTTACTCTAACAGCTTGCGTATCAGTCTGATTTAACTTTTTAAAGTAATGCTTACCAACTATTCAAATAGTTTAATTTTACTCGTAAATCTACACCTTCTTTAATACCTATCCTTAGATACAAAAAAAGCGAACAAGAGATTGCTTTTTACTTCTTTGTCCAAGAAGATTGAGGGTATGGCTAAGCAAGCGTTTCAGAACCAAAAGCACGGTTGGGGCTGACTTTATGATTCTGAAAATCTCTTGTTCGAAACTTAAATTCTCATTAATCGAAGTTAATGAGAATGGCCATGACCTTTGTCAAATGAGGTTGCCTTTTCAACATTGAGGACTTTCCCTTTTTTGCTAATGCTAAAGAAAAGAGTTTCACCGTTCTCAGAGTTTGTCGCTTTAACTATATATTCTCTCTCTGTCGCTTCAACTAATTCGAAATCTCCCTGTGCGACCTTATTCCATGAAGTGTCCAGCTTCCCTACAGACATTCCATTGTTTTTAAAAGTAAGTGTTTTAGCCGTTGTCTGGGCAGCTTGGATGACCTCCATAACACTTACCTCGCCATGCGCTCCTCCATGTGCGAAAGCATTAGAAGAAGCTAAAAGCGCAGATGCAATTGTTAATACTTTTATGTGTTTCATTCTGTGATTCCTCATTTTTACTTTAAACCTTCAACGATGTATTCACCGCTGAAAATTAGTTGAACATCAATATCTTTGTCTGTGTTGTTTTTCCAATACCAGCCATGTGACCCGTTAAAAGGAACAACAAAACTCCCTTTCATACTTTCAACAGTAGCGACAGTGTATGACTTAAAATAGCCAGTATTATCACCATCTGGTTCACCATGAAGATCGACATATAGCTCGCCATTACTTGTTTGCCATTCATAAGTGACCTGCTGGCTCTCCATCATGCTGAGCTTATACTCGATACCTTTACCTGCTGGAACAGTAACGACCACTGTATCTTGGTCACCGTCTGTACTTGTCTTAGCAGATGGAGATTCTCCGTCCTGATTAAATACTGTTAGACCGAGCTTCTTTCCGACACCAGTAGGGTCAATGTCATACTCAGCAGGTAAAATAAATAACACTAGAGTCACTACTGCTACTGACAATGCAATTACAGTCGCTTTTATCAGTGCTCGATTTGTTTGATTAGATTCCATAAATATATTTCTCATAAGATTTAGCTAACAAAATACCCTGTTAGTTGCATGCCAACTAACATAAAACCACCACTCATCAAGACTGTGTTCGTTGCCGCAGAAAAACGGTCGAAACTCTCGAATTGACGCCAAAAATTAATTAACAGAAGAATAAAAATAAGAGCCATAAACTGACCAATTTCTACTCCAATATTAAAGGAGAGCAGATTTAGCGCTAGCCCATCTTCAGGTAAGTGAAACTCTTGGATCTTTGTTGCTAATCCGAAGCCATGAAACAAGCCAAAAATAAGTACAGCTTTCTTAGGGTCGGGTTGTTTACCAAAGAAGTGGGTGAATCCTCCGAGGTTATCAAACCCTTTATAAACCACTGATAAACCGATAATTGCATCAATCAGGTATGCATTAACCTGGATATTAGCTAGGACTCCAGTCATTAGAGTTAAACTGTGACCTATCGTGAACATACTTACGTAGAGCAAGACGTCTTTACTATTTCTCAGAAAAAACAGCACTCCCACTAGAAACAGCAAATGGTCATAACCCGTAACCATATGTTTAGCTCCGATATACAGAAAAGGAATTATCTGGATACCAGTGTTGTTTTCTAAGAAGTTACGTGTACTGTCGTCTACACCGTGTGCAAAGGCTTCAAACGAAGCCATTGCACACAGAGATAGAAGAAGGTACACCAAATGCGTTAGCTTTAATTGTACTAGCTCAGACCTGATCTGACAGTTACCCAGATTTTCTGGTGTCGGCGTCAGGTTAGATTTGAGCTAAATTCTTTTCAGCCCAAACCCGTTTTCCATCAGTTAATGTTTCCATTGGCGTTCGGCCGCAGCACATTTTGCCCTGATGGGTCCGTTCATTGTTGTAATAATCCAGCCAGTCGTCCAGATCTTTCTGCAACATTTCCAGTGAATCATAGAGCTTTTTGCGGAACGTTACCTGATAGAACTCATTTAAGATGGTTTTGTGGAAGCGTTCACATATACCATTGGTTTGCGGATGCCTCGCTTTGGTCTTGGTGTGGTCGATGTCATTGATTGCCAGATACAACTGGTAATCGTGCTGTTCAACCTTGCCGCAATACTCAGTGCCTCGGTCAGTTAAAATCCGTAACATTGGCAGCTCCTGAGCCTCGAAGAACGGCAATACACGGTCATTTAATACATCTGCCGATGTGATTGGCGTTTTCGTTGTGTAGAGCTTAGCGAACGCTACTTTGCTGTACGTATCAACGAAGGTCTGCTGGTAAATTCGGCCTACGCCCTTTAAGTTACCT
>NZ_PVNP01000134.1 GCF_002993365.1 Marisediminitalea alba | reverse complement strand
TTATCGCCAGCGCATGCAAATAGAAGAAGGCTTTCGGGATATGAAAAGCACGCGCTTTGGTCTGGGGTATGAAAATAATCGCAGCACAACCAAGACACGCATTACTGTTCTGGTCTTGCTTACCACACTGGCTTCGTTAGTGGCTGTACTGTTGGGCATGCTATTAGTTGTCAGTAACAAGCATCGACGCTTTCAGGCAAATACCGAAACAAAATCCGTACTATCCTTTCACTTTCTTGGCTTGAGAGCTTTTAACACCTCAATGCGATTTACCCTGCATCAGTGGAAAAAGACGATCCGCTGGCTTGATGAACTCACCGCTGAAGCTTGCATGAGCAAGATTACATGCTAAATTCGTGGGGATCCCTCAGTATTAGATGAGTTTATTTTTTATACAACCTGAGCAATAACATTCGAGTGGTTGTTTGTCCCGGAAAAGACGTACTCAGAATTTTTTCATTACTCTCAAAGTGTTTATAGAATCTTAAATTTTTCCCAATCAATTGTGTTGATTCGTTCAATTAAACATAGTTAGATTAGTTAGTTGTGTTAATCTTTAGTATAGTTTTAATATTGTTCAGATCGGCCAAAAAGTAGTTTAAATGGTTGGTTTGGCAGAAATTGATGATTCAAGTCTGATTTTTTATTTGAAAGGCTAATTTCATTGAAAGTCAGATAGCAGGTGAAATGGAGTTTCGTAATCATGGCATCCTCTATCCAGCAAGGCAACTTCGGGTTTCTACAAGAGCATGACTCGCTTTTTGTGGAAATCGCCTTCTCTGCTGAAAGAGCGTTCTCAAGCGATCCCAATACAACGTTAATGAAACTTAGGCAACTGGGTGAAGCACTGGCACAGCACATTGCAGCATTGGTTGGAATTGAGTTTGACGATAAGACATCCCAGGCTGATTTGATCTATAAGATAAACCGGGAGCTAAAACTAGAGCCGGTAGTCAGGGAGTTATTCCATACCCTCAGAATGGAAGGCAATAAAGCAACCCATACTTTCAGAACTCAACACAAAGAAGCCATAAATGGTTTGGTGGTTGCCCGCAAATTGGCCATATGGTTTCACCAGTCTTTTGGCCGGAGTGGGGTTCAATTTAAACCTGGTCCTTTTATTCCACCTGCCGACCCCAGCGAACAGTTACGTCAGTTACAAACTGAAATTGCGAAGCTAAAAAGTGATTTAGAACAAGCCAATGTTGACCTAGATTCGAGCAATCAGCTTCATGATCTCGTAGCCAAAGAAAAAGCAGAATATGAAGCGTTGGCACTGGCAATGGACGAAGAATCTCGTTCTCTGGCGAAACAAGCGTCTGAACATGAAGAGGCATTACTAGCGCAACGTAAAGATTACGAAGCAAAGATAAAGGCACTTCAGGATCAGTTAGCGGCGGCTGATGAGAAAACGCAAACTACTCAACGCAGCCAGATAAACAAAAATACACAAGCGGCAACGCAACACATTGTATTGGATGAAGCGTTAACCCGCATTTTAATTGATCAGCAATTAGTAGAAGCGGGTTGGACTGCCGATAGCGAAGCGCTTATCTATAAAAGCGGGGCTCGACCAGAAAAAGGCAAGAATATTGCTGTCGCTGAATGGCCTACCGAGCATAACGGTGAAAAAGGTAGAGCAGACTATGTGCTTTTTTCAGGTTTAACGCCCATGGCAGTGGTTGAAGCAAAGAAAGAAAACGCCAACATAGCAGGAAAAATTTCGCAGGCAGAACGTTACAGTAAAGGTTTTAGTATCTCACCTCCAATGCAAAGTGCATGGGAATTAGCAGGAATGACAATCGCGTGGCCTGATGAGCATGATGGCCATTATAAAATCCCCTTTGTTTATTCCTGCAATGGTCGCCCTTACGTTCCCCAACTGGCTGAACAATCTGGAACCTGGTTTCGGGATGTTCGCGACCAAGCAAATACTAAACGTGCACTGCCAAAGTTTCATACGCCTGAAGGCTTGATCGACAAACTCAAACGCAGTAAAGAAGAGGCTGAGAAAAAGTTAAAAGCCGAGCCCTTTGGCTATTTAAAAGTGCGTGACTATCAGCAAAAAGCCATTATTGCGGTGGAAAATTCGTTAGCGAAAGAAGTACGCACTGCACTGTTAGCTATGGCTACCGGTACAGGTAAAACGCGCACCATCATCGGTTTGATGTACCGGTTTTTAAAGGCAGAGCGATTTAAGCGTATTTTATTCCTGGTAGATCGCACCGCACTGGGTCAGCAAGCTATCGACGCCTTTAATGAGGCACCATTAGAACAAAATCATACCTTATCTAAAATCTATAATGTTGCAGAACTGGGAGATATGGCAGCTGAGGCTGAAACGCGCGTGCAGGTAGCAACTGTACAGGCCATGGTGAAACGCATCTTTATGAGCGATAACCCGCCTCCGTTAGACCAGTTTGATTGCATTATTATTGATGAAGCCCACCGAGGGTATACGCTCGACCAGGAAATGACCGAAGGCGAACTCGCTACACGGGATGCAAGTCAGTATCTTTCTAGTTACCGCCGGGTGCTAGATTATTTTGATGCCGTTAAAATTGGCTTAACCGCAACGCCAGCAAAACACACCAGCGAAATTTTCGGTAAACCCGTTTATACCTATTCATACCGGGAAGCGGTAGCGGATGATTGGCTGATAGATCACGAACCTCCTATCCGATATGAGACCTTGCTTACACAAAATGGAATTAAATTTGCCAAGGGAGACAAAGTCAACGCGATTAATACTCAAACTGGTGAAGTACAGAGTGCAGAGCTGGACGATGAACTGAACTTTGAAGTGGATGCTTTTAACCGCAAAGTGATCAACGAAAGCTTTAACAAAGTGATTTGTCAGCAACTGGTTCAGGAACTTGATCCCTTTGGCGATGAGAAAACCATGATCTTCTGTGCTACAGACCTGCATGCTGATATGGTGAAACGGTTATTAGATGAAGCGTTTAAAGACCTTTATAACGGTGAATATAACCAAGCGGCAGTCGCTAAAATCACCGGGCAAAGCGACAAAGTAGAGCAGCTCATTCGCCAGTATAAAAACGAACGCTATCCAAATATTGCTATTACTGTTGATCTGCTGACTACCGGTATCGATGTCCCTAAAATTTGTAATCTTGTGTTTATGCGCAGGGTTAAGTCTCGGGTTTTGTATGAGCAGATGATCGGCCGCGCCACACGCCGCTGTGATGACATTGGTAAAACAGTATTTAGAATTTACGACCCGGTGGATATTTATGCCGCGTTGGCCGACGTTAATACCATGAAACCGTTGGTTAAAGATCCCAACATTACGTTGGAGCAATTGGTAGACGAAATCACTAACCCGGAACAATTGGAACGCGCATTAAATGCTCCTGGTGAAGCGCCCGAGCAGAGCCATGCTGATGTTGTGCTAAGTCAACTCAGCCAAAAAGTGATGCGCGTATTGCGAAAAGCCGGTAAAAAAGCTGAAAGCAAACCAGCACTCAAGCAAAAACTGGATGAATTACACGGTTTATGGGGCGTTGAGCCCAAAAGCTTGCATAAACATTTACACGAGCTTGGGCCTAAGCAAGCCGCGGCTTTTATTACAACACATAGCGGTTTGATAAATCAGCTAGCAGAAGTGAATGAGTTACTCGGTAGTGAACGCCAACCAGTAATTTCGGAACATCATGATGAGATAAGAGAACGCACCCAAAGCTATGGCGTACATCAAAAGCCTGAAGATTACCTCGACAGCTTTAACCAGTTTATAAAAGAGCAGCTTAACCAAAGTGCAGCCCTTGCTGTAGTGGTAAATAAACCCCGGGATCTGACTCGCGATCAACTAAAAGAAATTAAGCTAATGCTTGATGGTGCAGGATACTCCGAAGCAAAACTACAAAGTGCGGTGCGTAACCAAACTAACCAGGATATTGCAGCAAGCATCATTGGCCATATTCGCCGAGCAGCATTCGGCGAGCCATTGGTGCCCTTTGAACAACGGGTTGCACAGGCAATGCTGCGAATATATGAAAGTCATAATTGGTTACCCGCGCAGCGCAAATGGCTTGAACGCCTGGCAAAACAACTGGTTCACGAAGTCATTATTGACAAAGAATTTGTAAACAGCCGATTTGCAGAGCAGGGCGGAGCAAAGCAGCTGGATAAGGTACTGGGTAACCAGCTGGATAAGGTACTGGATGAATTGGGTGATGCGATTTGGCCTCCCCAAAGTGCATAAATCTTATATGTATAAATAAACAGAAAAACTATACATGTTAGTCAGCACATGTATAATTTTTTATAAAATCTATATATATACAGAACTACATGTATAAATAAGGACATAATATTAATCATGCCTGCATCTATCCCATTGTTACCACTTGATAATATAGAGCAGTGGGAAACCCGCGCAGTACTCAAAAAGGTGGCTGAAGCTCACCGATATCTGGCCGAATTAAAGGGTATTGCCGCCAGTATTCCCAATGAAGCAATACTAATCAATACGCTGGCCTTGCAGGAAGCCAAAGACAGCTCGGAAGTGGAAAACATTGTAACCACGCATGATGAGCTTTATAAAGCCAACTTATTTGAAGAAGCCATTAGCAGCCCGGCAACCAAAGAAGTGCAGGATTACGCCGTAGCATTAAAGCAGGGCTTTCAAACAGCACGGCAAAGTAAACTCATTCGCCTAAGTGACATTCTTGCCATCCAGCAAAACCTGGAGCACAACAACGCAGGTTTACGCAAACTACCCGGCACGGATTTAAAAAATGCCCGTACGGGTGAAGTGGTGTATACCCCGCCACAACATGCCGACGAAATAACCGCGCTAATGGATAATCTGGTGCAGTTTATTAATAACGATGAATTATGCGATGCAGATCCGCTGGTTAAAATGGCCATCATCCATCATCAGTTTGAAAGTATTCATCCATTCTACGACGGCAATGGTCGCACAGGGCGGATCCTGAATATTTTGTACCTGGTGATAAAAGACTTGCTTAACCTGCCGGTACTGTATTTAAGCCGTTTTATCATTCAGCACAAAGCAGATTACTATAATAATTTGCAAGCCGTGCGCGACACTGGAAACTGGGAACCCTGGATAGCCTTTATGCTTGATGGCGTTATCGACACAGCACAAAACACTATCTCACTCATTACCGAAATGAAAAGCCTGATGGCAGAAGTTAAGCACGGGATTCGTGAGCAACTGCCCAAAATTTATAGCCAGGATTTACTCAACAACCTGTTTCATCACCCCTATACCAAAATCGACTTTATCATCGAAGAGCTAGGGGTAACGCGAATAACTGCCACTAAATATTTAGAGCAATTAGTAGAACACGGCTTTTTAACCAAACAAAAAATCGGCCGCGCCAACTACTACATTAACGAACCGCTGTGCAAAGTACTAATAGCACACGGCTAAGAACCAAATAATCCATTAAGAGACAAACATGACCAACAACGACATCGTTCAAAAACTCTGGAACCTTTGCGACGTACTGCGGGACGACGGCATTAATTATTCAGATTACGTAACCGAACTCGTACTTCTGTTATTTATTAAAATGGTGCATGAAAACACTGAAGCTGGTGTGTTAAAACGCCACCCTTTACCAGAAGGTTGCCGCTGGACGGATATTAACGAAAAGTCAGGTATCAACCTGCTAAATGATTACAAGCGAATTCTGTTAAGTCTTTCAACAGGTAAAGATTCAGACGGTAACATTGTACACGAAGATCCACTTATCAGTGCAATCTACGCCGATGCACAAACTCGACTACGCGAACCACGCCATCTTGAACAAATGATCAAAACCCTCGACCAGATTGATTGGTTTAGCGCTCAAAAAGACGGGCTCGGTGATTTGTACGAAGGGTTGTTGGAAAAGAATGCGTCGGAAACGAAATCCGGGGCAGGGCAGTACTTCACCCCACGCGCTTTAATCAACAGCATGGTTCGCTGCATAAGACCGCAAATTGGTGAAGTAATACAAGATCCAGCGGTAGGTACAGCAGGATTCTTAGTCGCCGCAGACCAATATATGCGTGATCAAACAGACAACTATCTCGATCTTTCTGCCAAAGAAGCTGATTTCCAGAAAAACAAAGCTTTCGTTGGCGTGGAATTAGTACCAAACACCCGACGCTTAGCATTAATGAATTGTTTACTGCACGGAATGGAAGGTGATGAAGATGGCGTAGTGCATCTAGGTAACGCTTTGGGTGATGCTGGGAAGGATTTAAAGCAAGCAGACATTATTTTAGCAAATCCGCCTTTCGGCACCAGTAAAGGTGGTGAAGCATCCAATACTAGAGACGATCTCAC
This sequence comes from Marisediminitalea alba, assembly GCF_002993365.1. Classification (GTDB taxonomy): domain Bacteria; phylum Pseudomonadota; class Gammaproteobacteria; order Enterobacterales; family Alteromonadaceae; genus Alteromonas; species Alteromonas alba. The sequence goes on along the minus strand of NZ_PVNP01000134.1, from coordinate 5,390 downwards.
CTACAAAACAACCAATAAGCAACTGGCATTTTTACAGCATATTTATCGCAACTTAAAGCCTGGTGGCCGGGCGGCTGTAGTACTGCCGGACAACGTATTGTTTGAAGCGGGTGTAGGTATCGATGTTCGCCGTGACTTAATGAATAAGTGCAACCTACATACTATTTTACGCCTGCCAACGGGTATTTTTTACGCTCAAGGCGTAAAAACTAATGTGCTGTTTTTTACTAAAGGCTCAGCAAAAAACAAACACCAGGAGGAAAATTGCACGGAAAATGTGTGGGTATACGACCTGCGTACCAATATGCCTAGCTTTGGTAAGCGCACACCCTTTGGTAAAGCTGATATTGGATTTGCACAAGAAGAGTTCGGAAAAGATCCGCATTTAGGTGCTTTTGAACAAGTTTTTGGCGAATCTTCGGATGGCACGAGTAAACGCACAGAAGGTGAGTACAGCTTTGATGCTCAGGAAATTGAAGTCGACAAAGAAGTCGTTGAGGAAAACCAGGGGATTGATGACCGCCTGGCGCACTCCCGATGGCGTAGCTTTAGTCGTAAGTGGATACGTGAAACAAAAGGCGATTCTTTAGATATTTCATGGCTAAAAGATAAAAACAGTGTGGATGCGGCAGATTTACCTGAGCCGGATACTCTGGCAATGGAAGCCCGAGCAGAGCTGAAGGCCGCATTAAGTGAGTTGGATGCTTTGTTGGCAGCGTTGGAGGCAAGTTGATGAGTAGTGACCATTTGCCCGAAGGATGGACTGTTGCAAAAATCTCAGATATTACGATAAAAGGTGAGCAGCGAAAGCCGTCCTCGGAAGAAACCTTTACCTATGTGGATATAGGAAGTATTGATAGAGATCGCAAGTGTATATCATCTCCGCAATATTTAGCCGGAAATAATGCCCCAAGTCGAGCGAGAAAAGTAATCAAAACTGGCGATGTGTTAGTATCTTTGACGAGGCCGAATCTAAATGCTGTCGCGCTTGTGCCCGATGAGCTAGATAACCAGATAGCTTCTACAGGGTTTGAAGTTGTTAAACCGTTATCGGTTGATAGCCGCTTTGTTTTTGCATTGACGAAGTCTAAAGACTTTATTGATTCAATAAGTGGAGTTGTGCAAGGGGCGTTATATCCAGCAGCAAAGTCTTCAGATGTACAGGCTTATACCTTCCAACTACCGGCATTGGCAGAACAAAAAGTCATCGCCGACAAGCTCGACACACTGCTGGCCCAGGTGGAAACCACCAAAGCCCGCCTTGAACTCATCCCCGAAATCCTAAAAAATTTCCGCCAGTCCGTCCTCGCCGACGCCGTTAGCGGGAAGTTGAACGCTGGTGATTATCAACAAGCTCCAGTTTACAAAGCGTTAGGGGATGTTGGCGTAGAGGTAAAGACAGGTCCTTTTGGTAGTGCTTTGCATAAAAGTGAATACATAAGTGGTGGGATACCAGTTATAAATCCGATGCACATTTCTAATGGTACAATAGTAGCCTCTCAACAAATGACAATACCGAAAGCGAAGTACGATGAATTAGAAGCGTGGCACCTGAAAATAGGTGACGTGGTTGTTGGTCGCCGGGGCGAAATGGGGAGAGCAGCTGTAGTTAATTATAAAGGGGAAATGTTGTGCGGGACAGGTTCTATGATATTGCGGACGCCAAAGAATTCGTTACCAAAATATCTGGAAATTATTTTGCGCTCACCACTAGCAGTTGAATACTTTACCTCGAACTCTGTTGGTTCAACAATGGTCAATTTGAACCAAAAAATAATAAAAAGCCTACAAGTTCATTTCCCTTCACAAGAAGAACAAACCGAAATCGTGCGCCGGGTGGAAAAGCTCTTTGCTTATGCCGACAAAGTGGAAGCACAAGTTAAAACCGCCCAAGCGCGAGTGAACCAGCTCACCCAATCCATCCTTGCCAAAGCCTTTCGCGGTGAACTTACTGCCAATTGGCGTGCGGCTAACCCCGAGCTGATTAGTGGGGAGAATAGCGCCGAGGCGTTGCTGGTGATAATTAAAAACGAACGTGCTAAGTTAAGCCAAACAAAAAAAGGCCGGGGTAAGTCTGTTGAAAATTAAAACTCTGCATTTACAGCATTTTCGCCGCTTTACTGATTTTCGCTTGCCGTTACATGAACAGTTAACGGTTTTAGTTGCGCGCAATGGTGCCGGTAAAACGTCGGTACTTGATGGTATTGCTACATTACTTGGCGCGTTTTTGACCCGCTTGCCTAAAGTGAATGGTATTAACCCAAAAGACAATGATTTTCAGGTATTTGCCGATAGCAGCAAACCTGCGTTTATGCGTTTAACCGCCGAGAGTTTTGACGGGGTTAGCTGGGATAGAACAGAAAAGCGCGACAAGAGTAAAAAAACAGCGGCTCAGGTGCCAGCAGCGCTGGGCGTTAAGCAGTTAAATGATTACGTCGATGCCTTTATCGATGCCGAAAATGCCGGTTTGAACTACGAGTTACCCATATTTATTTACTATGGCACTGGCCGAGGGGTATTTGATGTACCACAGCGTAAGCGTGATTTTGCAAACGAGTTTCCGCGCTTTGATGCATTTAATGGCAGTTTAGAGAGTAAAACCAACTTCAAGAAATTTGTAGAGTATTTTTATTACCTTGAGGCGCAAGAAGGCAAACTGCAGAAAGAGCAACGCTCATTTGATGTTGAATTGCCTGAACTTAAAGCCATACGACGTGCAATCGACTTGATGATGCCAACCTTTAGCAACCCTGAAAGTGTTATGCCTGCAGGTATTCAGGTTGATTGGCTAGATGATGGCATAAAAAAGAAATTACGTATTGAGCAGCTAAGTGACGGTTTTCGCACAACCTTAGCGATGGTAATGGATATTGCCGCCAGAATGGCTGAAGCAAACCCTCAAAGTTTCGACCCCTTAGCAACTACAGGCATAGTGCTTATCGACGAAGTAGATTTGCACCTGCACCCCGGCTGGCAGCAGCATATTCTGCTCGATTTGCAGCGCACCTTCCCAAATATTCAGTTTATTGTTTCAACCCATAGTGCGCAGGTGATTTCGTCGGTCAAACCAGAGTGTTTACGGGTTATTGATTGGCAAGAAGATGCACCCAGCTTGTTGGAAATAGATTTTTCTGAAGGCGCAGAAGCACAGCAGGTGTTGTTAGATGTTTTAGGTGTACATAGTACCCGCGCTGAAAAATTACCGATTGTGCAGAGTTTGAAAAACTACCAACAGCTGGTTGAAGATGATCAGTGGGATAGCCCAGAAGCTGAAACATTAAGACAGCATCTGGATGAGTGGGGTGGAGAGTACGAGCCAGAATTAGCCCGCCTGGATATGGACATTAAAATAAAAGCCTGGGAACGCGAGCAAGTATGAAAAAAGTACTGAAAGGTGCTGAACCTGAGCTACTGGAAGCCTATCGTAATAGCAACAGCGCAAATACCTGGGTTCAATTTAAACGCGTTGCAGCCAGAAAAGAGGCGGTGTCTGCTCAGTTAAAGCATGACCAGGCTGGGTTGTGTGCTTATTGTGAAATTAAGCTGCTACCAAAAACGCATGAAGGTGAGGCGGACTTTAGGGTAGAGCACTTTCATCCAAAATCAGATACCACAATAGCGCATAACTGGCATTTGGACTGGCAGAATCTCCTTGGTTGTTGTCATGGCGGAAGTCAGAAAAACATAGTTGAAGAAGCTGATCGTTTTGGTAACGGTGACCACAGTTGTGATGTCCCAAAAGGCAACAAAGATCTGGGTGCTATTATTTTAAATCCTTTGCATTTGCCGGCATTTCCGGCGTTGTTCGCAGCGGAGCGTAGCACCTGTAAGCTCAAAGTTAATGTTCACAATTGCCAATCCGCGACAATTAGTGCAGCTAAAGCAGCAGCAACTATTTCTGAACTGCGGTTAGATTCAGCTCGGTTAAACCGTTTTAGAAAAACCTTACTTGATGAAATAAACCGGCAACTAACGCAATTAATCCAAACGGGTCTTTCAGTTGAAGCTGCGCGAACTAAGTTAGCGCGAATACTACTTAACAAAGATACTCAACAACATTGGCCTGCGTTTTTTACTTCGGTCAGAAGCTACCTTGGTTCTGAAGCTGAAGTGCATCTTCACAACATCGATTATGCAGGATAACGCTGCTTATTTAACTTTTAAGGATTGAAAGTGGCTAACAGCGTTACCCCTGGAAATGGACGAAATCGATGGTGACAAAGAGCTTGTTTGTTCCCTGGACAGAATCGATAGCAACGGTCTCTTGAGAACGATAACTTTCAAGTAGTTTGCAAGTTTGCCAACCGCTGGAAAGGTGATTCAGATAATGACGAGTTTATTAGGCTGATCAATATGTTGAGTAAAAGGTAGTTGGATTCCTAGGGCTAATTTCCAGGCAAGTATAGAAGATAATTATTTGAAACTACGCTACTACGAAGCTTTCTCAGTACCTGATTGCTTTTTTAGCATGATGTCTGAAGAGATGTTCGAATCATATAAATCGTTTTTTGAGTCCCATCTGAAGATTTTAAAAGACTTTGCCCCGAAAGAAAGTCTCAAGAGAGGAGGGGTCCACCATTTTGTCTTCGCATTGAACGATGGCGAAGATAAGATTCTTGGATTTAGATATTTTTTCTACAGCCTAGATATGTCCGAATGCGAACTCTTCTTTTTGTATGTGGATCCTAAAGAGCGCAAAAAAGGAGTAGCGTCGAGCTTGAGCGATCTCTCGATTAGCGTTGCAATCGGTCACGGTATAAGCAAATTTAAAGTTAAGATAGTTGCCCCGGAAGCTCAAGGTGAAGGGTTAATTTGTACTAGCTCAGACCTGATCTGACAGTTACCCAGATTTTCTGGTGTCGGCGTCAGGTTAGATTTGAGCTAAATTCTTTTCAGCCCAAACCCGTTTTCCATCAGTTAATGTTTCCATTGGCGTTCGGCCGCAGCACATTTTGCCCTGATGGGTCCGTTCATTGTTGTAATAATCCAGCCAGTCGTCCAGATCTTTCTGCAACATTTCCAGTGAATCATAGAGCTTTTTGCGGAACGTTACCTGATAGAACTCATTTAAGATGGTTTTGTGGAAGCGTTCACATATACCATTGGTTTGCGGATGCCTCGCTTTGGTCTTGGTGTGGTCGATGTCATTGATTGCCAGATACAACTGGTAATCGTGCTGTTCAACCTTGCCGCAATACTCAGTGCCTCGGTCAGTTAAAATCCGTAACATTGGCAGCTCCTGAGCCTCGAAGAACGGCAATACACGGTCATTTAATACATCTGCCGATGTGATTGGCGTTTTCGTTGTGTAGAGCTTAGCGAACGCTACTTTGCTGTACGTATCAACGAAGGTCTGCTGGTAAATTCGGCCTACGCCCTTTAAGTTACCT
>NZ_PVNP01000133.1 GCF_002993365.1 Marisediminitalea alba | reverse complement strand
AGAAAGGACTGCACTCACAGTCAGAAATATCACATCAATAAAGTCATGTTGAACATTAATTTGCGTGCGGGGATCGGTAACTTCTGAAAAATGGCTTAGAAAACTCATAATTAACTCGTGTCATCAAAAAAACTATTTGATCACACTAATGATGATAAATATAACGAATTAAATCGATCAGATATCAGAGTAATTTAACAAAAGTACGATCTTGCCCTGTGGGCATGGGTCGATTACAATACCGCTTTTACCGTTGCCATTTCCCTTTGTTGTTGAGAATACCCGTTAATGAAGCTTAATCCCGCCCAAGAATCCGCTGTTACCTTTGTATCCGGCCCATGCCTGGTACTCGCCGGTGCCGGCAGTGGTAAAACCCGGGTGATCACCAACAAAATTGCTCATCTGGTGCGCCAGTGCGACATGCCGGCCCGCTATATCGCCGCGGTTACCTTTACCAACAAAGCGGCGCGGGAGATGAAAGAGCGGGTAGGGCAGACCCTGGGCAAAGTAGAAGCCAGAGGCCTGAAAGTCTCCACGTTTCATACTCTGGGCTTAAATATTATTAAGTCAGAAGTGAAAGCGCTCGGCCTAAAGGCCGGTTTCTCGCTGTTTGACGATAAAGACAGCATGGCGCTGCTGGACGACCTCACCGCCCACTCACTCGACGGCGATAAAGATCAGCTCAAATTACTGCAAAGCTGCATCTCCAACTGGAAAAACGATCTGTTAACCCCGGAAATACTGCTAAAGCAGGCAGTGAGCCAGGGCGAAAAAGAGTTTGCGGAGTATTATCAGCAGTATCAGAACCATCTGCGCGCCTACAATGCGCTGGATTTTGATGATTTGATCATGCTGCCCACGCTGCTGCTCAAAGTGGATGAAAAAGCCCGCACCAAATGGCAAAGCAAAATCCGCTATCTGCTGGTGGATGAGTATCAGGATACCAACACCAGCCAGTACGAACTGGTAAAACTGCTGGTTGGCGAACGGGCCCGGTTTACCGTGGTTGGCGACGACGACCAGTCGATTTATTCCTGGCGTGGCGCGCGGCCGCAAAACCTGAATTTGTTGCAGCAAGACTTTCCCCGCTTAAGAGTGATCAAGCTGGAGCAAAACTACCGTTCTTCAGGGCGTATTCTGCACTGCGCTAACATTCTTATTCAGAACAACCCGCACATGTTCGACAAAACCCTGTTCTCGGCCCTCGATTACGGTGTGCCGCTACGGGTGTTAATGGCCAAAAACGAAGAACATGAAGCCGAGCGGGTGGTAGCCGAACTGCTGGCCCATAAATTTACCAATCGCACCAAATTTAAGGATTACGCGATTTTGTATCGCGGTAACCACCAGAGCCGGCTGTTTGAAAAGCTGCTGATGAGTAACCGTATTCCTTACAAAATCAGCGGCGGGATGTCGTTCTTTGGCCGTACCGAAGTGAAAGACATCATGGCTTACCTGCGTTTGCTGGTAAACCAGGACGACGATAACGCCCTGCTTCGGGTGATCAATACGCCCAGCCGGGGGATTGGCCGCGCCACGCTGGAAAAGCTCGGTAACTTTGCGAATGAACTGGGTGTGTCGATGTTTGAGGCCGCCTGCCACGACAACCTTAATTCAGTTCTGAGCGGCAAAGGCTATCTGGCCGTGCATAATTTTGCGCGCTGGATTGTGTCGCTCTCCGACGAAGCGGTGCGCGGCGATACCGCAGCGGTACTTCGCAACATGATCCGCGCCATGAGTTACGAAGAGTGGCTCTATGAGCACAGCACCAGCCCCAAGGCCGCCGAAATGGCCATGGCCAATGTGAGTACGTTGTTTGGCTGGGTAACAGATATGCTCGAAGGCGATGAACTCAACGCACCCATGACCCTGCCAGAAGTGGTTAACCGCTTAATCTTACGGGACATGATGGAGCGCGGCGAAGAAGAAGCCGAGGCCGACCAGGTACAGCTGATGACCTTACATGCTTCCAAAGGCCTGGAGTTTCCCATTGTGTTTCTGGTAGGCATGGAAGAAGGCCTGCTGCCGCACCAGAGCAGCATCGATGAGGATAACGTAGAAGAAGAGCGCCGCCTGGCTTACGTAGGGATCACCCGTGCCCAGCGGGAGCTGATTTTTACTTTGTCGAAAGAGCGTCGTCAGTTTGGTGAAGTTATCCAGCCGGAGCCCAGCCGTTTCTTATACGAACTGCCAACTGACGATCTGGAATGGGAAGAGAAAAAACGCAAGGTCACTGCCGAGGAACGCCAGCAAAAAGGCCAGGCCAGCATTGCCAATATCCGCGAAATGCTGGGTAGGTCTTAGGCGCTCGACTGATTCAGTGCCGGCAGTAACTGCGAGCTTTCCAGGTACTTGCCCTGGCCGTAAACACACTCAATTTCGGTTAACGCCTCAAGCTGTGAGTAGCTGTCGATACCTTCGGCAATCACGTCGAACTTGAGGTGCCCGGAAATCAGCATGATCGACTGGATCAGCCTTAAATTACGCAGAGAACGCGGCAGTGATTTAATAAAGCGGTGATCAATCTTGATGTAATCAAACGGGTAGGAGAATAAATAACTCAGCGAGGCCAGGCCGCTACCAAAGTTATCCAGCACTAATGTAACACCGGCGCGTTTTAGCTTTTTAATCGCCGGTAAAATGTATTGTGAGCGGCGGTTCAGATCGTTCTCGTCGAACTCAAATACTAATGCCGCAGGCGACACGCCGGCTTCACCGATCACGTTAAGAATCTTCTGTACCAGTGAGCTCTGCAATAAATGGTTAATGGATACATTCACCGCAATCTTCGGTTCGTAACCTACCCGTTCGGCGTCCGGCCAGGTTTTCAGTAATTCGCAGGCAGCCCGCAACTGATAAAGATCCAGCTCCAGAATTAAGCCACTTTGTTCAGCTACCTGACGGAATTGCTCGCGGGAGATTTTACCCAGCGACGGATGCACCCAGCGCACATATATTTCGTGATACAGCGGCTGCTTGGTGTTGAGATTAATAACCGGTTGCAGGTAACATTCAAATTCCCGGTCGCGCAGTGAACGGCGAAATTCGTTTTCCAGCTCCAGCTCTTCCAGCAGACGCTCACGCATACTCTTATCGAATATCACCAACCGGCCACGGCCCAGCGATTTGGCCTGATACATGGCGGCATCGGCGTCGCGGATCACCTCATCGGCGCTGCGGTAGTAGGTTTCTACATGGGCTATCCCGATACTGGCGCCGGAATACATCTCTTTGTCGTCGAGAATAAACGGCTCCGAAATCGAGTCGATAATGCGCGCGGAGATTTCTTCCACGTCGGAGGTATATTCAAAGTTATCCAGCAGCAGCACAAATTCGTCGCCGCCGTGTCTGGCCAGTAAATCGTGGCCCCGGATACACTTGGTAATCCGCTTGGATACCTCAATTAAGAATTCATCGCCGGCATGATGGCCAAGGGTATCGTTAATAATTTTAAACCGGTCTAAATCGATAAACAGTACCGCAAACAGGTTTTCCGGATAGCGCTGTTTATAGGCAATGGCCAGCTCCAGTCGGCTGGCAAACATCGAGCGGTTAGGCAGGTCGGTAAGGGTATCGTGATGGGCGTCGTGGATAAGCTTGCGCTCTATTTCCTTACGCTCTTCAATTTGCTGGCGCAGCACATCATTGGCCCGGTTAAGCTCGATAGTGCGCTCTTTAACCCGCTCTTCAAGCTGTTCGCTGTAGGCATGCATGGCTTCGGCACGGAATTTACGCTCCAGCGCAACGGCAATATGGTGCGATACAAAGCGCATTAATTCCAAATCGCGCGGGGTGTACTTGGCCGACTTACCATAGGTTTGCACGGCAATAACACCATACACTTCGCCATCAATAATAAGCGGTGAGCCCAGCCAGGAGTTAGCCTGTTTTAGAATACGCTGGGCCACGGTAACGTCAATTTCGCCGTCTTCGGTGAGCGATAAAATACGTGACGGGTCGATCAACTCCGCCTGGCCACGGCGAATAACAAATTCGGTTAAGCCAAAGCCTAAGGGTCGGGTACCCGGTGTTTCATCCTGGGTATCACTGAAATAGGGGAAGTTCAGGAACTGCTTAGATTCATCGAGGATAGCAATATAGCAGTTAGGCGCGCTTATCAGCCGGGCAATAATTTCATGCAAACTGGAGTAAAAGGAGTCCATGTTGCGGCTGGCGTTGGCCGACAGCTCAGAGATCTCAAACAGGGCCTGTTGCAGCGCCTCGACTTTCTGGCGCTCAAGGATTTCTTCCTGCAGGTCGTCGTTTATCTGGCGTAACTGACGGGTACGTTCACGAATAGTGCGCTCGGTAAGCTCGCGGTTTTTAACCCGGTCGACGGTGGTGACAATGTGCTGGGAAACAAACAGCAGCACTTCCAGATCTTCCTGGGTGTAACTCACGTTGTCGTCGTAGGTTTGTACCACCATGGCACCAATGACCTGGCTACCGCGTTTTAACGGCACGCCTAAAAGCTGGTGGGGCTGACTGCCAATCAGCTCAACTTTATGGTCTTTATCAAACTCGTCCTGGTTTTCATTGCGGTAGAAAACGTGATTACCCGACTCAAGAATATAACCAGTGAGGCCTTTTTTGAGTTCTTCGGCGGGCAGTTGCTTAACCACCTGTTCATCGAATTCATCAACAAAGTAGGCCATGTCCACCATGGTGGTATCAGGCGAGTAAAAGGCAACAAAAAAGTTCTCCGCATCCATAAAGTCGGCGATGATTTCATGAATAGCAGGATAGAGGCGAGACAGGTTACTAACGGAACTGGCCAGCTCTGATATGTTAAACAGCGCTTTCTGAACTCTTTCAGCACGCTTGTATTTATCAGTTAACTGCTGCAGCTGCGGGATAAGCTCTCTTAATTCCGCTTCTGACAACTCGTATTTTGTTGGCTCAGATGACATAAAAAACAGCAGCCGGCAATCCGCTAGAGTAAAACGAATAACTTACTCTATTGTGGATAATTTTGCCAGAGCTTTGGAGGGAGTGTATTCACCAACAACCTGCCGTTTTGGTTTCGAAATGCGCCGAAGTTGCGCAAAACATGCAGGTTGTCGGTGTTACCGAGTGTTAGAGCTCTTCGGTCATGTACTCAATTGCTGCTTTGATGTCGTCATCGCTACAGCTGGCACAGGTACCACGAGGAGGCATGGCATTGAAACCGTTAATCGCATTGGCTAATACAGCGTCGAAACCTTTTTCCAGGCGAGGCGCCCAGTCGGCCGCGTTGTTTACACGAGGTGCACCCAGTACACCGGCAGCGTGACAAGCAACACACGCTTTGTTAAATACGTCTTCACCCGACATTGCACCAGCTGGTGCAGCGGCCGCAGCGCCTGCAACGTGCACAGAGCCAACTGGCTTAATACGCTCTTTGATCGCCTCGTCTGACATTTCCTGAGCGTTTACCGCAAAAGCTGCCAGTACTACAGCGCCCATACCTAACCACGTTTTTAATTTCACAATCGTCTCCAGGCAATTTTGGTCTGAAAAATAAATAATCCGCATGATTATAAAGGTTAATCCAGCCGCGACAACTGTTTGAGACTAATTGATTAGTCCTTATCCGACAAAAAGCCAATAAAAATTGGATTTTTTGCCGCTGTGTCGCTTACGGGCAACCTTTTTTACTGCCGGGCAGCCATTTTAGATGACTTTTCGCCAAGCAATTGGGCCATGGCAATATTCAGCAACTGTTGCATTTTTTTGCCAGCCCGGCCAACACCGGCTTCGCTGTTACCTTCTACCTCGGTTTGCACCGCCAGGGTAAACTCCCGCGCGGGGCCTTCATTAAGTGGCAGCATCACATGAGCCAATAATACGGTTTCGCTTTGGCCGCGGGTTTCACTGGGCCCGGCACCAATTTTCTGAAAGATGCGCCATCTGCCGCCAGTTAATTCATCCAGCACCTCATTTGCCGGAGTATCGGAACCAGGCGCCAGCGCATCAGCAATGGCTCGTGCCAACAGCACGCCGATACCCGCCTGCATGCCGCCGGCCTCGACCACCGAATTACTATGGCCAACACCGTATAACAGCATTTCAAGGTGAGAGGGCATAAAGCCCGGTAAACGGGTTTGTGGCTCTGAGTTATGGGTAACCATGCGCTTTAAAAACTCAGCCTGAGCCAGTGTGGTCATGGGCTTATTGCCGGTTAAACCACACCCATCGCAGCGGTAAGACTGATAGAAAGGATCGTCGCTGGCCTCTGCAAACGGCTCCACCGCCAGTTTATTGCGTAAATCGAACTGCCACTCCGCAGCGCCAGGATCAAACGCAGTAGGCCCATATGCCCCCCGAAAGCGAATGGCCGGATTGTTCATATTAAGCCATTTATCATGAAATAAGCCGGTTAAAAATTCCCGCCCGGCAATGTTGGCAAAGTAGGTGGCAATGGCATTGGAGTTGCCATCTGCCTTACCCGACCGCGCATAACTGTTAATACTGGTGATCAGATCGCCCAGCTTTACATCACCCACCAGCGTAGAGGCACTCACTTCCCGGCCAATCGTCGCCAGCGCCCCGGCGAAGGCCATAATTTTAGAAGAGCTCCAGGGCTCATAAAGCGCATCCTGAGTATTGGCATTCGCCAGATAGCGGTAGCCGGTGCCATCGGGCGTGGCGCCAAAATCAATCAGGGTAATTTTGCCCAGTGAAGCAGGCACATTAAAGTAGTTCCAGTCACTGGCTACCCGTTCTTCCCAACCAGGTTCAATGCCAGATTGCGCAACAGTAAAATACGCCGGGTTAGGCTCAGCACGAGTCATCGACACACCGGGCATCAACCTGGCATTACAATCGGGCTTTACGCAGCTTGGTTCAAAGGGCGTTGGTAACAGCGGTGGCGCGCTAAACACGTTATGGTAAAAATCCAAATCACTATGCTCATCAGCCAGGGCAGAGAATGAAACCACTGCGCTCAGACAACCACCTAAAATAACCTGCCAAATTCGAGACATACACTTAACATCCTTTATTGTTAAAACCAGACTAAGCCAATTCAGAACGCGAAGCAAAAGCCAAATTTGCCTGATTTTTAAACATCAGCACCGGCATTTTCATTTTTTACTGTAAATTAACCAGATGAACTCCTATAATGCGCCACACTAGACGGTTCCTAGCCGTTTACACAGAAAGCACCCGTAGCTCAGCTGGATAGAGCGTTGCCCTCCGGAAGGGGAGATCGCAACAAAGGGTAGCGAGAAATGGTATAGTTAGGCAGGCTGACTTTATTAATTGTTTTGTTGATGAAAGTTAGTGATTGCCAACCTTAAAGAGTTTTAAAAATGTGACCACCCGTAGCTCAGCTGGATAGAGCGATGCCCTCCGGAGGCATAGGTCAGAGGTTCGAATCCTCTCGGGTGGGCCATCCTCTCAAATAGCCCCAGGGACAAAATCGGGACACTCAGTTTTTTTGAGCGTCTTTTCTGTCACTGAGAGGCATCAAATGTTTCACGTTAAATATTGCTTAGATAATAAGAGCTACTTCACTATCCAAGACAAAACTCAGTCTGTTTTTGTCTCAGCTTCCTTTCACTGGTTTGGCGATAATTGTATTCGTCGGTTCGGCATATAAAGGGAGGTTGTATGGCAACGATTACCAAAAGAGAAAATGGCAAATGGCAGGCAAAATGTCGGCGAAAAGGTTACCAGACTCAAAGTAAAACGTTTGATAAGAAATCGGATGCTGTGAAGTGGGCTCGCGACATTGAAAGAGCTATGGACCAATCTATTTTCCAATCTACTTCAGCCGCTGAATCTTTAACAATGCTCGATGGTCTGGAGCGTTACTGGACGGAAGTACTGATCCGGAAAAAATCTGCTGATAACTTACATTACATGGTAGACCGCCTGAAAAAGGTCTTTAAATCATTTCGCCTTATAGATTTATCAGTAGAGTCGGTTCGGGAGTACAAAGCCTACCGTCTTGAACAAGTCTCAGGGGATACGGTTCGAAAAGAAATGAACTTACTCCGAAGATTTGTTGACTATGCCATGCGTGAGTGGCAGATCCACTTACCCAGAGGAAACCCTCTGTCTTCAGTTGCACTGCCAGTGAAAGGTAAAGCGAGGGATCGTCGTCTGAAGTTTGGCGAAGAAGCTAAACTTTTGAATGCAGCAAAAGCTTATGGCGGGAAAATTCACGATATCGTGCTTTTAGCTATAGAAACAGGAATGCGACGTAGTGAGATCATTGGAATGGAATGGATGCATTTTGATTTGAAGGATTCGACGGTATTTTTGCCAGATACGAAAAATGGAGAGAGCAGAACAGTTCCATTATCACCTAAAGCCCGGGATCTTATTCTGAGCCAGGAGAGACGCTTTTCCGGAAAAATATTCGACATTCGGGGGGACTCGGTAGGACAGGCATTTAGACGGGTAACCAGTCGTGCTGGCCTTGACGATCTGAGATTTCATGATTTGCGACATGAGGCAACCAGCCGATTTTTCGAGAAGGGCTTACAACTAATGGAAGTCTCGGCAATTACTGGTCATAAAGACCTCGCTTCTTTAAAGAGATACACTCACCTTCGGCCAGCGGATCTTGCAAGAAAGCTGGCATAGAATGTACGCTTATATTGTGATGGGAGCTCTATTAATTATTGATAGAGCTTTATACCTCCCGGTCTTTCTTCAGTTTTTATCCTGCCAAACTCCCAGCCCTAAACCTGCTTTTACAGGTATTTTTCTATCTATGTTTTTATGTAATTTGTTTGAGAGAATGAAAGACGCCCGACGCTCATAGGAGCTAAATTCAATAATTTGTACTTGCTGCATACTTCAATTAAACGCGTTATAGTTCATGTCGGTATGTTTATATAACTACCAGTTGTCGAGGTATTAGGACATGGAGGTTTGGACTATGGCAGACAAAGTAAACATAGACTCGTGTTTAGAGAAGATAAGAAAAAGTCGAAAATTTATCACTCTTGGTAGCCCTCTTTGGGCTTATAAAGTCACAGATGCAGAGTTTCAGGAATTACAATATGTCTTAGTCCGAATTATCAGTGAACTAACATTAAATAAAGTACTAAAGTTATATTGGAATATCTTTTCCAAAGCTTTTGTTCTATATGCAGCCACTTGGCTTCAAAGAAATAGCCAAGGGCGGCCTAGGTGGGAGCCCCTATTATCTGTTATAAAAGCTAGTGACTTAACACATACGGATAGGATCGAGCTTGTCAATAACGGGTTAAGGCAATGGGGATGCTGTGTGCATAACACTGGTAATAGTGCTCGTTACCTTGACAGTTTGGCGTCTCAAGGTGGATTTCCCCGCTCTGATTTACTACAGCAATCTGAATCTCATATTATGGAGTATTTTGAAAGTGTGTTGAGTAAATATGAGCGTTATCAACATTCAGATTCTTTAGTAAACATTGCAGCAGAGTCCCTTAGTCATCTCCCAATTACACTGCAACAAATAACATTCGCTGATTTAGTTACTCAACTTATAGATTGCCTGCTTGACTGGAAATCCCATTACAACTTGGGGCTATACTCAGATCCGGTAAAAGTACTAGATAATGAACATCCGACATGGAGAGACGAATTGCCGTTTTTGGTTCTCGATGAAGAAGCCAGAACGTTAATCAATAAATTACTAAACAGAGCATCAAAATTTAGGAGGAGAGAATTAAACCCTATAAGGGTCAAGCGCAAGCTTATTCCCGTAGGTGAAGACTATCGTTTAGTTGCTGACGTTTATATTTCAAAAGAAATCCACCCAGAAGATTTGAATCGTCAGTTAGCTGATATGCAGTTACCTTCTATGTTTTTACTCTCCACAAAAACTTGTGATGGTAATCGATTTCGAACCGCAAGTTTTACTCTACGCAACGGAGCTAATGGTGGCTGGCAAGTTTCTTCATATCAAACATCTATAAATAATTCTGTTGCGGCTGGTGATTTGATTTTCTCAATTGATAGCGATGGTCGCCACCTCCTTGAAGATACCTACTACAAAGGGGAGTCTTTGAATGATAAAACACCGTGGATATTTGAGCCTACTGGGACGGTTTTAAACTGTATTGGCCAGGGAAGTATCAAAACAAGATCAGACAGGTTGATTATTGTTTCCTCTGTTGAGCCTACAGAGGTTAATCCTAATGCCTGCGTAAAAAGCGAAGGTAAATTGATTGGCACAGACTTATGTGTGTATGAAGTATCAGGGCATGTCAAAGTAGAAGGAATGACTGGTGATTATTTTATTAGTTGCAGTTCGGGAGAAAATGAGCGTTTCAAAATAACAATTGAAACTCCCGAGTTTACTGAGGTTAGTGCGAGTTATCCGGTATATAAAGGTTTGCCCACTATTAACTTTAGTCACTTGGATGATTCGAAGCCAATACCCCAAAGCGAACTTTTTTGGTATCAAAAAGGTTCAGGGGAATTTTTTCAACTTTCTGACCCGACAAGTGCGATTGGGAGAGGCGTCTTAGTTTGGAAAAAAGAGAATATCGTATTGTGGGAGTTCGTTTGCATCCTGCTACCGGAAGATTTCGAATATAGATTGGCTCCTGTGGATGGTTCAAAATTTAAATTGACTATTCGGGATATCCGGCTTCCGATGATTGGGATGTTGCCAGGCTTTGAGAATTGGCTTGAAAGCGCTCCGGTTCAAATAAATGATGAAACTCATCTCATTTTAGAACCGAAAAACCCCGGAGCAGAGAACGTTGGTATTGCTATAAAATGGAACGAAGATCTTGCGACGGAAAGTGAATTTACTTTACCTATATCTTTCAACATAGCAGCCATTACTGACCGGAAAGGAGCTTATTATCATGAGCTGGAACGTGGAAAGCTGACATTAAATGATTTAGCTAATCTTCAGGTAATGATTAGAACTGAGTCAGAGATCCAGTCTGTACAATTAGCCATCAACCTCTACGGGCCTGCTGACGTTGATGGCCGAGAAAATTTTCTAATGGCTGAGCAGAGGTCTGTAAAGGTAAGGTGGACGAATGGCGTTAGTTTAATTCCTGGAACGGAGCTCTCACGGCTTGCTGGCACGCTTTTTAGTTTGACTGACAAACTAGACAGCTATCTGCGAGTAGAATTCTTTGCCGGTGGTGTTCAAATTAACAGCACAGTTCCGAAAATAACGCGGTACAAGCACGACCTTCAGTTTGTCGATAATCGGGCTGCCTTTACCATCAGCCCAACACCGACACTTCAATACAGTGATTCTCCGATCCTTTATCTTTCACCTATTTGGGACTTAGAGCAAGAACCTCTGGAGCTTTCACCAGTTGATATAAATGCTTCGACGTGGCGCTTTGAGTTGCCAGCTCCCAAGGATATTGATTATGGAGCTTGGTTAATCTGGGCTGAATCATCGTTAAGTGTTCATCCCAGAATTAAAGAGTATGCAATTCCTTTCAATGAACAATCCCCATCAGCACTTGGTGACCTAGGCTCAAAGCTATTGAATGCATTAAGTGAAAACAACAGTGAAGCAAATATTTACGAAGAAAAGCTAAACCCTAATTCACTGCAATATAAGGTGAAATATTTAGACCCTAGAGATAACGAATCACTAGCTAGTCTCAACAAATCAATTAGAAATATGGGCTTCGATATTAATCATCCCGGGTGGTGTTATATTGATGGAGTGATGGAGCATATCGATTCAATAGAGCCATTATCTCTTTACGCAATGACTTCAATGCAGCGTAATCTTAGAGCCCTTGTAGTGCTATTGTTTAGATACAAAGATAGGTTTAATGAAGGTTGGGAGTTAGCAGAGAGGCTAGGGGTGTCTTGGTACTCAATTGAACCCAGGGTTTGGATTGATGTTATCAAGCAATATTATGATAAATTTAAAAGAGATGCCGAGCCTCTGAGAGAGATTTCTGTGGACGCTTATTGGGATTTCGTTTTTCGGAGATTCTTACCATTTGAAACGAAGGGGCCTTATTTTAAGTATCTTGCATATTTAGCTACTGACAGACCAGCGTTTGAACCTGTCGCTATTTGGGATGACCCTTTGTTAAAAGCGGAAGGGCTTGATGACCAAACGGTGGGAGCGTTTTTTAAACAAGAAAGAAAATTTTTGATGGACAGACACGAAGGGAAGCTACTTAGTCGTGTTGGTACCAGAAGAACAACAGAAAATTTTCTGGATGCACTTGAGCAATTTTGGCCTACTTCTGATCTTCCTCCTGAACTGTATGGTTTTATAAAGTTTACGGAAACAGCAACGGCCAAGTACCGCACTAAACAAGATGCGTGGACAATAACAATGGCTGTACCACTTAAACTAGGCTTCTGTTTATCAAAATATTACCAAATGCCTCGCTACAAAAGGGTGGCGATTCAGTTAAGCCAAGTAATCGCACGCATTGACGAATTTGATCGCGAATGGCTTCAGAACGCCCTGATCGTCTCACACATGGCATGTGAGATCTTAAGTCTTGATGAGTCTGATAATAACTCTGTTAAATACCCCGAGGGCACATTATGAAAAGTATATCACTAAGTAATCTCTATCATTCAATAAGCAGAGTATCCACTGAAGCAGTACTCAACCAGTTGCAAGTCAAAAATCCAGGATTAAGAAGCTATCTGCAGACTAGTTTTAATGAAGGATATGGACAAGGCGCAGGTTTTCTTTCCGACCCACTTATTGAAAGTACGTTCGGGTGGGCTAGTGCTGGTGGAGATGACGGTAAAAATACAATGTCTGAACTTGCTCAGCGGGGTTTTTTATCTCCGAAGCTGGTTGACGTAATGGAGCATGCCCCTGTTAATCCAAGTGAGCGTGATGAAGATATTGCTAAAGGAATAAAACGTCTCGAGTATGATGAAAACCTTCCAAAAGGAGAAGATCCTAGATGGCCATTAAACCGTGCACCATACACCCATCAACTTGAAGCATGGAAAGTCTTAGGGCAAGAAAATCCTCAGTCAGTTATTGTGACTGCAGGAACAGGCTCTGGTAAGTCTGAATGTTTTATGGTTCCGATGCTCAATGATATGGCTAAGCAGATTGATGCAAGCAATGAGCAACTAGTCGGGGTGCAGGCTATTATGCTTTACCCGCTGAATGCCTTAATTAATTCACAAAGGGATCGCCTTATTGGGTGGACCCGTGGCTTTGAAGGCAAAGTTCGGTTTGCCTTATACAATGGTGAAACTCCTAAAAGAGCTATTTCTGAACGTACTAAAAACCAAGATGCTTGGTATGGTCCCGAAAAGCCAGAAGAAATCCGTGATCGTAAAAGTATTCGTGAAAGCCCTCCACCTATACTTGTTACTAACGCAACAATGCTTGAATACATGCTTGTTCGTCCTGAAGACAGGCCTATTATTGATAAAAGCCAGGGCAAATTAAAATGGATTATTCTCGATGAAGCACACACTTTAATAGGTTCTGCAGCTGCCGAAACATCATTGCTATTACGTCGTACCATGCAGGCATTTGGTGTGCAGCCCCGGGATGTTCGATTTGTTGCAACATCTGCAACTATTGGGGATGCTAAAGAGCAGCGTAAAACTGATGAAAAGTTAAAAGCATTTTTATCGGACCTTGCTGGCATTGATATTACACAGATTTCAGTTGTTCGCGGGCACAGGTATGTTCCCTCTCTACCTGCCTTTAATTCCCTGTCATCTGATACATCATTAGAAACCTTGTCGTCGTTAGGCTCTGCGGAGGTTTTTCAAAATCTATCACAACAGCCACTTATGCGGTCTCTTCGAGAAAAACTAGTTCAGGGGCCGATGACATTGAGAGACATTTGCTTTCATATGCATCCTGAGCTGGATGAAAATGACTCAGTGGCTAAGCAGATTAAAGATACGCTTCAACTCATTGATATTGCAACTGATGCTTATTTGGATGGTGACTCAAATAGTGATGCTTTTTTACCCATTAGAGCTCATTTGTTTCATCGGGCTCAGCGTGGCCTCTGGGCTTGCGTTAATCCTGAATGTTCAGGTAAGGCAGTATCCTCACTCGATAAAGAATGGCCATTTGGTAAGGTGTACCTCGATGAACGCCAGCTATGCGAATGTTGTGATTACCCTGTTTTCGAATTAACACATTGTGCTAGGTGTAATGAGCCTTCGCTAAGCGCTGTTAGATATATATCTGAGGATGGGCGGACTAGTTTGAAGCCGCGGGAATTGCCAGAGGTTGATGAATTTTCCGATGAGGTAGAGCATATCGATGGTGCTAATTTAACAGATGAATTAATGCCTGGCGTAAATGATGTTCGCGATCAAATAGTCCAAGTCTACACGAGCATAAGTGAAACTGACGCTCGCCATATTGAATTGGGTGGCGCAACTCATGCAATTATTAAAGTATTCAATGGTGAATTATCGCATTCAAAGACTGAGTTAGAGGGAGTTAAAATTCTTTATACGATGTCACATGATAATTCGGGATTAAGGTGTGCGTGCTGCAACTCAGTTGAAAACGAAGAGGGGAAAATATTCAAGAGAGCTATCCTGGGCTCGCCATTTTTAATGGGGAATATTGTTCCAGAAATGCTTCGGCACATTCCTGGAATCCCTCTGAAAGATATGGCTGGTCGTCGTTTAATTACCTTTACAGATAGTCGACAGGGTACAGCTCGCTTTTCTGCGCGGCTACAACTGGATTCGGAACGTCGATGGACCCGTTCAGTCGTATACCGCCATTTACTTAGTCAGTTACCTGATAATTCTGAGTTATCTGAAAAGGATTTAAGTGATATTGAAAAATTCGAAAAACTCCTACAGGACCCTAATTATGCAGATATTGCTTCTGAGCAAATAGCCAGAATTAGAGAGAAGAGTAATGTTCCATCGAAACCCGTGACATGGTCTGAAATGGTTGAAATATTTGCAGAGCGGGAAGAAATTCGCTTGCTTACCGGGAATGGGAATTTTGATGAAGACCAGTTACCCGGAGAATATGCAAAACGAGAAGAAAAGTTTGAAAGTGCCAAGCAACTGGGGCGTTTATTTCTCATGAGGGAGTTTGCCCGGCGACCCCAAAACTCAAACAACCTTGAAAGCTTGGGGTTAGTACAAGTTGTATATCCTAAAATCGAGCATCTCAGCGAAGATTCTGTGCGAGAAAAGCTACCTATATGGTTTAAGTCCGGATTTACATTTGAACAGTGGAAGATATTTCTGAAAATCTTTCTCGATTTCTATGTTCGTGAAGAAGCAATCGTAGATCTTAAACCAGACGAAAAAAACTGGATGGGGGCTCGGTTATTTGCGCGACTTTTACAACCTCAAAATTTTATTTACAGCTCTGATCCTGCAGTTGAGGCTCAGCAAAAAGCGGCTTATAAAGTTGTCCCTCGTGCCCGTGACTCTCGTCCTCACAGACTGGTACGTCTGTTAGAAGTTGCTTCAAAGCTTTCCAGAGAGCGTGAACCAGGTTCCTTTGATTTGATTCTCGATGGTGCCTTTGTCACACTCAAAGAATTGGGTATTCTTGAATGGGTCGAATTTGAAGAAAGAGAAGTACGTGCTGGTGATGAAACATTTTCATTCAAGCGTGAGGGATATCAGTTAAAATTTGAGTCAATAGCTTTCAAGTTAATAGCTACTGCTTACCTTTGCCCACTCACGCAGCGCTGGTTAGATACTCCTATGATGGGGCCTGCGCTAGAGGATTCTTTTGGTGTCACACCAATCACAACTGGCAACCTCCAACTGGCAGATATTCGGATAGAGCATATTCCCGTTGAAATTCCGCATCTTGATAAGGCATGTTTAGGACTAGAAACCGACGTCATAACCAACTTATTAGAGTGGTTACAAACAGACTCGGATATTCAGTCTCTAAGATCTGAGGGGTTGTGGCGGGATTTAAATGATGCAGCAATGAAGCCCCCGGCTTTAATACGCTCAAGAGAGCATTCGGCACAGCAAGCCGCTGGTAATCTGAAAACATTCGAAAAAGCATTTAAAAGTAACGCTCTCAATGTTCTAAATTGTTCCACCACTATGGAAATGGGGGTTGATATTGGTTCACTTTCCATGGTCGCGATGAATAATGCACCTCCCTCTACGGCCAACTATTTACAAAGGGCCGGACGAGCTGGCCGAAGAAATCAGTCTACCTCAGTTGTGCTGACTTTTTGTAAAGCCAATCCTCACGGTGAGCGTATTTTTGCCGACCCAACCTGGCCATTTTCTCCCACACCGGTGCCTAAAGTTGCATTGGATAGTGCGGTTATAGTTCGACGTCATGTTAATGCTTATCTGTTAGCCCACTTCCTGACTACAACTTTTAAAAAAGACAATTTGATTTTGTCTAAAGCCGGTGAGTTTTTTCTTAGTGATTATGAGTATTCCAAATCTGATCTATTCAACCGCTGGCTTGCTGATGATGCTTTGAATCAACAGGCTCTCGCTTCGGGTCTCAAAAATCTTATTAGAGGCACTGCGTTGGAGAGCTTATCTGAAGTTAGCATAATCCAGAGTGCTCGTGAGCAGCTTACTGATGTTACCGAGCATTGGAACGGGCGCTACGAAGCTATTGCACAACTATTGGAGGAGTCAGACGTCCGCGTCGAACTCGACGAAAGCGGTAATAAGATAAAAGATAGTGCATATAAGCGTCTTGAAAATCAGCTGGAAGGAATGAAGAAAGAATACTTGCTTAGCGTTCTGGCGAATAGGGGGTTTTTACCCGGATATGGATTCCCTACAAATGTCGTGGAGCTTATCACGAATAATAAAAATGAAGACCGTAAGAAAAGTCGCAAGTCAGATTGGAGTAATCCTGATTACCCATCTCGTTCACTTGATGTGGCAATAAGAGAATATGAGCCGGGTAAAGATGTGGTTCTAAATGGTGCTGTTTATCGTTCCGCCGGTCTACAGCTGTCATGGAAGATTCCAAAGTCTGAAAAAGAAGTGTCAAAACTTCAGTCTCTCTCTTATATCGCCCATTGTGAATGTGGCTTCCACACAGCACATCACGATTCTGTGCATTCACTTCCCTATAATTGTCCAGAGTGCACAAGAAAATTGAAAAGAATGGAATATATTGTGCCTGCTGGCTTTCAAGTGGATTATCATGCACCGCTTCACAATGACTATACGCAACCAGAATACGCAAAATTTAGAACTCCGTTGGTTACGATAGATGAGTCAGATTGGCAGGCACTAGGAAAAATAGATTATGGGCGTTTCAGAGCCACGCAATCCGGTAATCTGTTCCATTATAATGACGGAAGAGGAGCTGGATTCGCATTCTGTTGGCATTGTGGGCGTACTCATACACTTGAGGCTTGGCCGAATCAAGAAGGAAGCCTTGCTATATCAGATGCGGAGCGCGTTAGAATAACAAAAGTTCATCGACGTCTGCAGGGGACCAATAAACAGGGGAGCGCTAATTGTCCGAATGAACCCTGGAGT
Organism: Marisediminitalea alba; assembly: GCF_002993365.1. Lineage (GTDB taxonomy): Bacteria > Pseudomonadota > Gammaproteobacteria > Enterobacterales > Alteromonadaceae > Alteromonas > Alteromonas alba. The sequence continues at coordinate 2,224 of NZ_PVNP01000133.1, read as the reverse complement.
ATGAAGGTAGGTCAGATAAATAGAGAAACTCAGGAGATAATAACACCCTTAGTTTTGGGGTTTGGCACCGTAACAACAATGCTGGAGTTACAGTTAAGAAACCCTGAGACCAATCATTGGATTTCCGATAAGGAGCTTGGCACTAGCCTTGCGACAGCTATGCGTTTCGCTTTTTCTGAAAAGGAAGGTATTGCAGATTCAGAGCTGGGTATTTCTGTTCAAACTCGTACCTCTCCAGAAGGGCAATCTGCAACCAGTATCTTTATTTTCGACAAAGCCTCCCAAGGGGCTGGCTATGCGACTCAACTTGCAGAGAAGCTACCTGAAATTCTTGCTGCAGCCTATGATTTTGCTCTGAATTGCACTGGGAAATGTGATAGAGCGTGTCATGGGTGTTTATTAGATTTTGAGACCCAACATCATCTCGCTCACTTAAACCGCCATGCAATCATCACCTTTTTTGACGAAACTCGTTTAATTAAAAGGCTTGAGGTACCTGAGACCCGCCGTTTCTTTGGGATTGATTCACAAAGTGAGTTACTGAACGCTGAATCGTTATTAAGTTTGAAAGGACCAAGAGCGACGGAGATTGATGTTTTTATTTCTGATACAAACTGGGAACTTGCAAGTAACTCAACTCTCCGGAAATTAAAATCTTTTTCAGGTTCAAAAGTTCGTTTACTACTCGCTGGTAATGTTGTGGAAGGGATCGACCCAGAGCTTGCTTGGCAACTACAGCGGAATATTGATGCTGATATACAGGTTGGAGTTTATAGTGATGTTTCGAAGCTTCCAAAAGGGGTGTTCCCTGTTCTCCGTCTCCTCATAAAGGGCACCGAATATTGGTATGTGACGGATGATATTGGAAGCCTTTCACTGAATGATAATTGGGGAAATACGGAGAAAGAGTCTCTTATTACAAGTAATGATAGTAATTTAGATATCGACATTTTACCGTTTGATTTGTCCGATAAAGCCATTAAGTCGTCACTAGCGGATAATATTGGAATAATTACTGATGTTGCGCCGTTAAGTGTGGATATTAGTTTGTTTGGGAAGACTTTTGTTGAACTAGTACTGGAAACTACCCCCTTATTAGAAAAAGAGTTCGGTGATGGAATTGACCGAGTTATTTACCAGGATCGCTATTTAATGTCTCCTGTTTCTGTGCTTCTGGTACTGGAAATTATGGCTGCCCTAGATAAGAAATTTGGTAGCTTCAATGCAGAAGTTGAAACTACTTATCCTGTTGCAAAGCCCCGAAAGCCTATTTGCTTCGCTGATGACTTCGAAACAACAGATCAATGGATTGAATTTGTTGACGGGGTAGAGGACGTAACTAACGTACCTGTTTTCCATGATTTTATAGATAAACGTGATCTTCCACATGGTAGAGCACTCACTGTGTTCACAAGAAAGAATGGAACTTTCCGAATACTATTCGACCAAGGTATGGGACATTGGAGCTACAGAACATTATATAATCGAACTCGTTTTGATTTTGGTAACCCTAGGGCTGAGGGCGAGAATTATTCTAATTCTGGTCTACGAGTACGTGAGGGAAATGGTGAAACTTACATCGTTATTCACAAGGTAGAATAGTTTTATATGAGTACGGATGCGACTTGCCCGGTCCAGTTGTGTACCTGTACTAGCTCAGACCTGATCTGACAGTTACCCAGATTTTCTGGTGTCGGCGTCAGGTTAGATTTGAGCTAAATTCTTTTCAGCCCAAACCCGTTTTCCATCAGTTAATGTTTCCATTGGCGTTCGGCCGCAGCACATTTTGCCCTGATGGGTCCGTTCATTGTTGTAATAATCCAGCCAGTCGTCCAGATCTTTCTGCAACATTTCCAGTGAATCATAGAGCTTTTTGCGGAACGTTACCTGATAGAACTCATTTAAGATGGTTTTGTGGAAGCGTTCACATATACCATTGGTTTGCGGATGCCTCGCTTTGGTCTTGGTGTGGTCGATGTCATTGATTGCCAGATACAACTGGTAATCGTGCTGTTCAACCTTGCCGCAATACTCAGTGCCTCGGTCAGTTAAAATCCGTAACATTGGCAGCTCCTGAGCCTCGAAGAACGGCAATACACGGTCATTTAATACATCTGCCGATGTGATTGGCGTTTTCGTTGTGTAGAGCTTAGCGAACGCTACTTTGCTGTACGTATCAACGAAGGTCTGCTGGTAAATTCGGCCTACGCCCTTTAAGTTACCT
>NZ_PVNP01000132.1 GCF_002993365.1 Marisediminitalea alba | reverse complement strand
ATCGTCTAATGGGCCGGGGGCGTCCTCTTCTGCGCCAGCTAAAAAGCCGACAGGCCGTAAGCGCGGTGCGCAATCCGGCCATAAAGGTAGTAAGCGGATGCTGGCCGATACCGTTGATGAGACGCGCACCTATTATCCCGACGATACTTGTGCTTGCGGTGGTGACATTGCTATCAATGATTCCCCTTATCGTCGGCATCAGGTATTTGATATTCCCAGCCAGGCATTCTCTGTAGTCGAACATCAGTTGCATCAGGGCCAGTGTTGTCAGTGCAGTAAAACGGTAAAAGCCACACTACCCGACAACGTGAATCAAGGGCAGATGGGAAATAACCTGCTAGCCTATGTGGCAATGCAGTCGGGGCAGTTTCACCAGAGTATCAGTAAAATCCAGCAGCAGCTCGAACAGAACTTCGGTTTATCGTTCAGTCGCGGTGCTATCTCTGAAGCGCAGGGCCGGGTTAGTTCAGTACTGACGCCAGCGTATCAGGATATCAAAGAGACGATGCGCACTGAGGCGGTGGTGCACTGCGATGAAACCCGTCATCAGCGTGGTAACGAAAACCGCTGGATGTGGCAGGTATGCACAGCAGAATTATCATGCTTTATGACGCACTTCTCA
>NZ_PVNP01000131.1 GCF_002993365.1 Marisediminitalea alba | reverse complement strand
AGTTTGCAGAGTGCTGTGTTTTTAATAAACAGTCCCAGCCACCTGGTCACTGCGACCCCCGACTGCTTAAGGAGCAAGTCCTATCACAATCAGGGGCGTACCTTCTCCCGAAGTTACGGTACAATTTTGCCGAGTTCCTTTACCCGAGTTCTCTCAAGCGCCTTAGTATTCTCTACCTGACCACCTGTGTCGGTTTGGGGTACGGTTTACATAATCATACGTTTAGAAGCTTTTCCTGGAAGCAGGGCATCAACAACTTCACCACCTTGGTGGCTCGTCTCGCGTCTCAGCCATTCTATTTAAAGAGTGAATCCGGATTTACCTAAATCCACAGCCTACTCGCTTTCACTTGGACAACCAACGCCAAGCTTGCTTAGCCTTCTCCGTCCCTCCATCACTGATTATATAAGTACGGGAATATTAACCCGTTTCCCATCGACTACGCATTTCTGCCTCGCCTTAGGGGCCGACTTACCCTGCCCTGATTAGCATGGGACAGGAAACCTTGGTCTTCCGGCGTGCGGGTTTTTCACCCGCATTATCGTTACTCATGTCAGCATTCGCACTTCTGATACCTCCAGCAAACTTCACAGTTCACCTTCAGCGGCTTACAGAACGCTCCCCTACCCAGCATGTAAACATGCTGCCGCAGCTTCGGTATATTGCTTAGCCCCGTTACATCTTCCGCGCAGGCCGACTCGACTAGTGAGCTATTACGCTTTCTTTAAAGGGTGGCTGCTTCTAAGCCAACCTCCTAGCTGTCTGGGCCTTCCCACATCGTTTCCCACTTAGCAATATTTTGGGACCTTAGCTGGCGGTCTGGGTTGTTTCCCTCTTCACGACGGACGTTAGCACCCGCCGTGTGTCTCCCGGATAGTTCTCTTTGGTATTCGGAGTTTGCAAAGGGTTGGTAAGTCGGGATGACCCCCTAGCCTTAACAGTGCTCTACCCCCAATGGAATTCGTCCGAGGCTCTACCTAAATAGATTTCGGGGAGAACCAGCTATCTCCCGGTTTGATTGGCCTTTCACCCCCAGCCACAAGTCATCCCCTAACTTTTCAACGTTAGTGGGTTCGGTCCTCCAGTTGATGTTACTCAACCTTCAACCTGCCCATGGCTAGATCACCGGGTTTCGGGTCTATACCTAGCAACTAGACGCGCAGTTAACACTCGCTTTCGCTACGGCTCCCCTA
>NZ_PVNP01000130.1 GCF_002993365.1 Marisediminitalea alba | reverse complement strand
TAAACAGTCCCAGCCACCTGGTCACTGCGACCCCCGACCGCTTAGGAAGCAAGTTCCATCACAGTCAGGGGCGTACCTTCTCCCGAAGTTACGGTACAATTTTGCCGAGTTCCTTTACCCGAGTTCTCTCAAGCGCCTTAGTATTCTCTACCTGACCACCTGTGTCGGTTTGGGGTACGGTTTACATAATCATAAGTTTAGAAGCTTTTCCTGGAAGCAGGGCATCAACAACTTCACCACCTTGGTGGCTCGTCTCGTCTCTCAGCCTTAAGAACCCGGATTTACCTAAGTTCTCAGCCTACGCACTTTCACTTGGACAACCAACGCCAAGCTTGTTTAGCCTTCTCCGTCCCTCCATCACTGATTATATAAGTACGGGAATATTAACCCGTTTCCCATCGACTACGCATTTCTGCCTCGCCTTAGGGGCCGACTTACCCTGCCCTGATTAGCATGGGACAGGAAACCTTGGTCTTCCGGCGTGCGGGTTTTTCACCCGCATTATCGTTACTCATGTCAGCATTCGCACTTCTGATACCTCCAGCAAACTTCACAGTTCACCTTCAGCGGCTTACAGAACGCTCCCCTACCCAGCATGTAAACATGCTGCCGCAGCTTCGGTATATTGCTTAGCCCCGTTACATCTTCCGCGCAGGCCGACTCGACTAGTGAGCTATTACGCTTTCTTTAAAGGGTGGCTGCTTCTAAGCCAACCTCCTAGCTGTCTGGGCCTTCCCACATCGTTTCCCACTTAGCAATATTTTGGGACCTTAGCTGGCGGTCTGGGTTGTTTCCCTCTTCACGACGGACGTTAGCACCCGCCGTGTGTCTCCCGGATAGTTCTCTTTGGTATTCGGAGTTTGCAAAGGGTTGGTAAGTCGGGATGACCCCCTAGCCTTAACAGTGCTCTACCCCCAATGGAATTCGTCCGAGGCTCTACCTAAATAGATTTCGGGGAGAACCAGCTATCTCCCGGTTTGATTGGCCTTTCACCCCCAGCCACAAGTCATCCCCTAACTTTTCAACGTTAGTGGGTTCGGTCCTCCAGTTGATGTTACTCAACCTTCAACCTGCCCATGGCTAGATCACCGGGTTTCGGGTCTATACCTAGCAACTAGACGCGCAGTTAACACTCGCTTTCGCTACGGCTCCCCTA
>NZ_PVNP01000129.1 GCF_002993365.1 Marisediminitalea alba | reverse complement strand
CTGACCAGTCAACGGCAATGACAGGATGTTTACAGGTACAAAATAACCGGCAAATCATTGCATAGATAAACGGTACTTCACGCTGGAGGTGACCATTAGATAACAGCCGGTCAGCCCGCTTAATACGGTGTTTCTCATAGGCATTGGAACGGATACCGCGCCCCATACTGGTCACAGTGGCCGAACCGCTCTCAATCAAGCTTCGCACACAGGCGACAACGGCCTGTTTGCGGGTTTTATGCATTTTATGGCTGACAAAAGAGACAAGATTGTTCAATATAGAGCGTGCATTCATGGTGTTTTCTGTGTTGGTTTTTTTTGGCGAAAGATCTGATCACCAAATGCCATGAATGTTCCCTAACTCTTTGACTTTATTTTACTATTCGTGGGGATAGCTCAGTACCTAACTGCTGAAAACATCATGCTGCGCAATCTAAAGATAAAACACGTAAGAGCAGTGATCCCCGTTGTGACGCGGGGATAGCAGATTAAAACATGAACTTGCCAAGGTCAAAAAATGATCGGCATTTTTACGCGAGGCGACAACGTTTTTAGCCAAAAAGTTACAGTAAGGTATCTAGCGATATCGAGTTTCCGATATGCCTTTCTACTAGTCTATTGTACCGTTTATTCGAAAATGGAGCCTTAGATGATTTGGTGAACTCAAAGAAGCGATGCGAACCACCTTCATGCTCATAAGCATAGCATCACGGTTATAGCATGAGCCAGATAATATTTACTTTGTTGTTCATTGATGCGCTCACTGTAAGGAGATCAGATAGCAATTGGAAAAGCTACCTCTTGGGTCAACGGTGATTTTATCTTTCAGTATTGGACTTGCTTTTACACTTGTTTTAGGGGGTATTACAGGTTTTGGTACGAGCGAGACGCAATAACTGTGACAGGCTTATTGAAAATGCATTTTGTATTCTCCTATTCCTTCGGTGTACTTATTTTACATTGCCGGATTATGTATGAGCAGGCTTCGCAGTAGATTTCTGTTTTTCTGACAAGATTTAGCAACTTAATTGAAATACATGGCTTTTTAATACAGAGTTCCTCTTGTGAATCAGAAAGCTGACCATTTAGGCATTGACTACAATCATATTTTAAGAGAACATAGATTGCCAATAGAGGAATCTTGTGTTGAAAACGAATTACCGCATTAGCAAAAATCTAAAAGTGGTCTTAGCCGCTTTGCTGTTGTGCGCGCAATTTTTGTTGATAGTTTCTGACGCATTTTCTTTTGAACAAGAACATTTTATTAGCAACGAAGTATGTACCGAAAGTACGTTAATCGAACTGCCTAATGCTTATGATTTAGGCACAGGAAATGATTGTGATCATTGCTGTTCGTGTCATGGCCATTTCACCCATATTGCTTTCTATCTTGATAATGACAGCACGTTTCTGAAAAAATCCCCTACCCTAGCTTCAGTTTATCTCGAAGCTTCACCTAGCCGTTTCATTAACCAAATAGAGCGTCCTCCAAGAATTTAATCCCTGTCATCTTTCGTTTTTTTAACTGACTAGGATTATATTTCATGAAAAATTCACAGTTCCCTGTGCGTGTATTTATGCGCGCCGGAATACTGACTAGTGCATTGGTGCTATCTCAAGCCAAAGCGTTAGCAGAACAAGTAACTTTAGACGATGCTGTTCAACTAACTCTCAGTCGTCATCCAACATTATTGAAATTCAGACCTCTTACTAGAGCTCTTGAGGGAGATCGCCAACAAGCTTTGCTTTCTCCAGCTTACACCGTAGGTGCTAGTCTAGAGAATGTGATGGGCACGAGTTCGACTTCGGGAGTTCAAGCAGCAGAAGCAACCATCTCTCTATCTTCAGTGTATGAACTTGGTGGTAAGAAGAGTGCAAGAACACAGGTTGTGGATGCCAGAGCTGCCCTTTTAGATTCAGAGCAGTATTCAATGTCTCTCTCACTACTTGGTGGGCTCACTCAGCAGTATATTCGCGTTCTGGCACAACAGGAGCGTCTGCAAATAGCTGAGCGAAGTGTGAGCTTAGCTGAAGACGCTCTTACTGTAATCACTAATAGAATAAAAAGTGGTGCAACGAATGATGCTGAATTGTTCAGAGCTAAATCGGCTTTAAATCAAGCGAAATTAGAACTTGCGACAGCAAAGGTGAATGAAGAGATAGCCCTGCAATCTCTCACACTATTCTGGCAGGGCAATTATGAAGATATCACGCTTACTGGTTCTTTAAATTCACCCGCTACAAATTATTCCTACGAAACACTTTTTAACCAATTCTTATCATCATCGAATGCGGATTTACTAATTAAGTCACTTGACCTGAAGGACGCTGAGATTCAGTTGGCTAAGTCTGATAATACCGCAGACCTATCTTGGTCTGTAGGTGTTAGAAGGAATCAAGGAGCTCAAGATACATCGTTAGTTTTTGGTGCCTCAATTCCACTATTTGCTGAGAAGAGGAATTCGGGTGCAGTCAAATCTGCAATTGCTAGTAAGGAGGCGGAGTTATTAGAGCGAGACACCAAGTATCTCGATGTAAAAGCGATTCTATTTAAAGCAACGAAAAGCATAAATTTTAGTTCACAGGCAGCATTGCACCTGGAAAAAGAAGTAATGCCTGATTTGGAAAGAGCATTGGAGCTGACCAAGGAGGGCTATCAAAAGGGAATTTACACTTATCAAGAATGGTTTGCTTCACGTGATGCACTTCTCCAATCTCAACGGAGTCTCATCAACTATCGCGAAGCCACCCTGCTCAATGAAGCACTTATCGAACAATGGACAGGGCAATCTCTGAAATCATTCACTTTCAATCTCCAGGATTAATTATGCTAAAGCAAATTTTATTTTTATTTCTTATCGGCACTGTGACATCTATCGCGACCGCAAGTGAAGATGTCACCAATTCAAATGACAACCAAAATATATTCCAGAAAGGTAACATCAAAATAGAAGTAAGTATCGATGAAAGCCCCGAGGGCTCTGTAATTATTGCCTCGACTTTTGAAGATGGGAAGCCATTTATCCCTGATTCCTTTTCTATAGAGCTACAGAAGTTAGGTTCAAGCTCAGAAAAATTTGAGTTTCAAACTTCAGAGGGGGTTTTGCGGTCAATAAAAGCTCTGTCTGAACCTCATTCTTTTAGGGCTACTATTTATCTGACTGACAAAAGACGAAAGTATTCCTGGGAGTGGGAAAACTTCGAGGGAAGAACACAGATCTCAAGAGCATTAACTGAAAAGTTTCAATTAGCAACCTCCGAAGTTCAGAGTGGGACCATTGAAAGACATATCGAATTGTTGGGTACTCTTGTAATTCCAGCCAAGAATAAGGCTGAAGTTAATGCGCGGTTCTCGGGAGTTGTAGAAACTCTCGCTTCGGATGTTGGTGACAGCGTGAAGGCTGGCGATGTAATTGCAAAAATTCAATCAAATGACAGCTTACAAACCTACATCGTGAAAGCGCCAATTTCGGGTACGGTAGTAAGTCGAAATGTTAATGTCGGGCAGTTGGTTACCAGTGAAACGCTTTATAAAATAGTCGACGCTGAAACGCTTTGGGCAGAATTGAAAGTATTTCCATCCAAGCGGGATACAATAAAGCCGGGCTCTTATATCCACATAAAAAAAGGTTCCCGACAGCAAGATGCAAAGGTCAAATTTCTCATTCCGTCAGGTTCACTTGAACCTTATCAGATCGCAATTGTTGAAATCACTAATACCGAAGGAGAATTCTCCCCCGGCGATATGGTTACAGGTGTAGTTGATGCTCAGAAAATCGATGTTTCGCTTCGCGTTGAGAATGAAGCTATCCAATCAATGGATGGTAACTCAGTTGTATTTTTAAACGATGGTAACACGTTTCAAGCTGTCCCTGTCGAGCTGGGTATAAAAGATGACAACTTCACTGAAGTAAAGCGTGGCTTAATCGCTGGTCAAATTTACGTTTCAAAAAATAGCTTTCTGATAAAAGCGGATCTTGAAAAATCCGGTGCCTCTCACGCTCACTAATCCTGGAGACGATAAATGATTGATAATATTATTCGTCTTTCAGTAGAAAGACGCTTTTTGTTTCTTGTTCTTGCACTAATCTTAATTGGGATCGGCGTTTGGAGCTACCAGCGATTACCTATTGATGCTGTACCAGATATTACAAATGTACAGGTTCAGATTAACACCAAAGCTCCGGGGTACTCACCATTAGAAGCTGAACAACGAATAACATTTCCTGTCGAAACAGCACTATATGGCTTGCCTAACTTATCCTATACACGTTCTATATCGAGGTATGGTCTTTCACAGATTACAGTTATTTTCGAAGAAGGAACGGATATCTTTTTTGCCCGAAATTTAATCGACGAAAGACTTGCTAACCTTAAAAGTGTTTTACCTGATGGCCTTGAGCCAGAAATGGGGCCAATCGCAACAGGGCTTGGCGAAATTTTCGTATATACACTGGAAGGGAAAGATGGAGCAACGTTACCCGATGGCTCGCCGGTCACACCTATGGCTTTAAGAGAGGTACAAGATTGGATCATTCGACCACAGTTAGCCCAGGTTCCGGGAGTAGTAGAAGTAAACACTATTGGAGGTTATGACAAGCAATATCACGTCAATCCCGACCCTGTAAAAATGCTGGAGATGGGAGTCTCGCTTAAAGACATTTCTGAAGCACTATATTTAAACAATGATAATGCTGGAGCAGGCTATATTGAGAAAAATGGCGAGCAACTTCTTGTTCGCTCTCCAGGTCAATTGACAGGGATAAAGGATATCGAAAATGTCGTAGTAGGAAAAAAAGGATCTGTTCCTGTTCTAATAAAAGATATTGGAACTGTAGGCTTGGGTAAGCAGCTGAGGACCGGTGCCGCTACAAGAAATGGTAAAGAGACAGTGATGGGAACGGTCATGATGTTGCTGGGAGAAAACTCAAGGGAAGTTGCAGCTTTAACTGCCAGTAAATTAACTGAAATTCAAAGATCGTTACCAAGCTGGGTAGTTACTGAACCCGCCTATGATCGAACTACACTGGTCGACAAAGCGATAAACACTGTGCAGAAGAACCTGCTGGAAGGAGCATTACTCGTAATTGTCATATTATTTTTACTACTAGGCAATATTCGAGCGGCTCTTATTACGGCTGCGATCATACCTATTGCTATGATGATGACAATCACTGGAATGGTCCAGAGAGGTGTTTCGGCAAATCTGATGAGTTTGGGGGCTTTAGATTTTGGTCTGATTGTCGATGGCGCTGTCATCATTGTTGAAAACTGTATTAGGCGCTTATCTGAAGCGCAACAGCATCACGGCAGACTTCTTCAACTCAAGGAACGTCTAGAAGAAGTGAAAATAGCAACGATTGAAGTAATCAGGCCCAGCTTATTTGGAGTCGGGATCATAACCGCTGTTTATCTGCCTATTTTTACTTTAACAGGCGTAGAGGGAAAGATGTTTCATCCCATGGCAATAACTGTTGTTATCGCTCTTATTGCGGCAATGATTTTGTCACTGACGGTAGTGCCTGCAGCGATCGCAATTTTCATGGGGGGAAAAATCAGTGAAAAGGAGAGTTTTTTAATACGTTGGGTGAAACTGGCTTACGAACCAGCACTTAGGGCTATTCTTAAATTTAAAGCTGCTGCTCTTGGGGCTGCACTAGCGTTTGTTGTCTTCTGCGGATGGTTGGCAACAACACTTGGGTCTGAATTTATTCCTCAACTGGATGAAGGTGATGTCGCTTTACAGGCTTTACGCATAACGGGTACCGGTCTAAACCAATCAATTCAAATGCAAGAATTACTTGAAGATGCGCTGTTAGAAATTCCCGAGGTAGCGGTAGTCTTTGCGAAAATAGGTACACCAGAAGTCGCTACAGACCCAATGCCTCCTAATGTAGCCGATAGTTTTGTAATACTTAAACCTCGCTCAGAATGGCCTGATCCAGCTAAATCTAAATCGGATCTAGTGGCTGAAATTGAATCAGTCGCCTCAAAGCTTCCCGGTAATAACTATGAATTTACCCAACCAATTCAAATGAGATTTAATGAATTGATTTCCGGCGTAAGGGCTGATGTTGCAGTCAAGGTTTTCGGTGATGACTTAGAGCAATTGTTGGATTCTGCAAATAAGGTTGCTGAGATCGCTGAGTCGATACAAGGTGCCTCAGACACCCGAGTTGAGCAAGTTGCCGGCCTTCCTATGTTGTCCATATTACCAAAACGAGATGCTCTCGCAAGGTACGGTCTTAACGTAGCAGACATTCAAGCACTCGTTTCAACCAGCATAGGGGGTAAGGAATCAGGCATAATCTATGAAGGCGATCGTCGGTTTAAAATTGTAATCAGATTATCTGAAGAGTTGCGTACAAATATTGACAAGTTAGAGAGCTTACCTGTTCGTGTCGGCAATAGTTTTGTACCGCTTGAAGAGGTAGCCACTCTCGAGTTAAAGCCGGCGCCTGCACAGATCAGCCGAGAGAATGGAAAGCGCAGAGTTGTCGTAACGACTAACGTACGAGGAACCGACCTAGGAGGATTTGTCGTTGATTTACAAAAAAGACTTAAATCCGATTTAAAAATGAAGGAAGGATATTGGTTAGAGTTTGGTGGTACCTTTGAACAACTGGAATCCGCCAGCAAACGGCTGACTTTAGTCGTTCCGGTTACGCTTGCGTTAATAGTTGGCATACTCATTATGGCGTTTGGGTCTGTTAAAGACGCATTGATAATTTTCACTGGTGTACCACTAGCCTTGACTGGAGGAGTACTGGCACTCTGGATTAGAGATATGCCTCTTTCAATTTCTGCGGGAGTAGGCTTTATCGCTTTGTCCGGGGTCGCGGTTTTGAATGGACTAGTGATGGTCGCATTCATCAGACAACTCTGGCAGGAAAATGGTGATATTTATACTTCAGTAATTCGAGGGGCCATAATCCGGCTTCGACCTGTTTTGATGACTGCGTTAGTGGCCAGCTTAGGCTTTGTTCCCATGGCACTTAATACAGGAACAGGTGCTGAAGTACAAAGACCGCTCGCCACTGTAGTCATTGGGGGAATTATATCATCAACTTTATTGACATTATTTATTTTACCTGCGCTTTATCAGCTCGCACATAACAAACGCAACTCTTAATCAAATTTTACGCCCGGTATGTTCCGGGCGCACCGGAGCCTCTATGACTCATAATCATTCAAATAGCTCAAACAAAATTGGGTGGGCTTTTCTATTAAATTTCAGCTTCACAATTATTGAATTTATTGGCGGCTGGCTAACGAACAGCACTGCTATAATGGCAGATGCTGTTCATGATCTCGGCGATTCAGTTTCTATTGGAAGCGCCTGGTGTCTCAATAAGTTAGGAGAGAGAGAGGCCGATGAAAATTTCACATATGGGTACAAGCGACTCAGCCTGTTAGGGGCATTTATTAACGGAGCCGTACTTATCCTTGGCTCAATCTGGGTATTATCAGAAGCCATTCCTCGAGTATTAGACCCGGTCGTTCCAAATACAGAAGGCATGATATTACTTGCGATTCTAGGTGTCGCTGTAAACGGCTTTGCTGTGTATAAACTCCAGGGAGGAAATACCCTAAACGAGAGAGTGTTGAACTGGCATTTATTGGAGGACGTTTTAGGCTGGGTTGCTGTATTAATTATTGCCATAGTAATGCAATTTGTCGACTGGCCAATTTTAGACCCCCTACTTTCGATTGGCTTTACGCTTTTTATATTGTTTAATGTAATTCGAAACTTATTAGCAACCTTAAAATTATTTTTGCAAGGTGTTCCAGAGAAAAACTTATACAAACAAGTGTTAGATGAACTCCGGAGTGTTGATAGAGTTGAATATATCCATGACTTAAAAATTTGGTCACTTGACGGAGAACACAATGTTATTACTATACGCGTTGGCAGTGCCTTAAAGACAGTTGAAGAATACAAGTTATTGAAGCTTGATATTTATGATAGCTTGGCCATGTTTGACTTCAGTTACAGCACAGTTGAAATAGAGTTTACTGACGAGCATTCTGCAGTTAATGAGGAGGTGAGATGAAATTCCATCACTCATTAACAATGATAGTCGACAGTAATTCAAGTTTTAATTCTAAGCTAAAATTTTATTTGTGACACATTGTCTACAATCATGACTATAGATTTTCATTGAACTTTTTAGTTTGTTCCCCTCATGATTAAATTTTTTGTTAAACTGTAAGGAGAGTGTGATAGATAATAATGCGTAACTAAAGTGGTAAGAGGCAAGATTGAACACGTACCTTCGACATCAACGTTTCCTTCGTGCTCTTACGAGATGTTGAAAATAAAATATAGAGACATTAATGAAATTTATAAGTAACTATAAGATGAGCTTCTTATTTTTTATTAGTGGTATTTTGTGTTTAATCGCTTATAACATAAAAGGCTCGAGTATAGATGAAAATGGTTTTTTGGTTGAATCGTTTGGCTTCATTCCTATATTTTGGCTATTTGAGCTGATGGCATCGCTGACTTTTGCTTTCACTTTCATTAAACTTAAAAAAAAATCAGCGAAAGTAAAAGCACGCGAAGAACTTTTTCTAACTGACAATTTTGCTTTGCGATTTGCTATGCAACTCCTGGCTAGTAATTGAAAACTGAACCCAAAGGTTGTTGGGTATTGCCTTTTAGTTATATCAGACTTTAACTTCTTATATTAAAGCTCGCTAATTATTGGCTTTCTATTCTTTTATACACATTGATGAATTTGCACAGTTGGACCCATGTCAGTGCGGTACCTCATCGGTGAGTCAACAGTCTCAAATCAAAAATATCTACACAATGTAGCTAACCACAACAGTGATGAAATTGCGATCGTCACTAAAACAGCCGCTGAGCCTAAATCTTTAGCTAAGCCTGACAGTGGGTGAATCTCTTTTCCAATACGGTCAATAGTTACTTCAATTGCAGTATTTATAATTTCAGCGAACAAAACGAAGAGTATGGAGGAAAGTAAAATCGCCTTTTCCATATAAGGAATTGACCAAAATGCAAGCACTCCCGCCGCTAAGATAAGTAAGATAAGTTCTTGCCGGAACGCTGACTCGTTTTTAACAAGCCATGATATAGCTCGAACTGAGTTTTTCATTGCTAATACAATACGCAACATGCCCTTTGGTTTGGCTTTAGGGTCGAAATGCATTTTTGATGTGGTTTCGTCTATGACTCGCATTTTCGTAAAATATCCTGAGTGGGTTGGTAGGTGCTGCTTTGCACATTAGTAAGACCAAGTAATGTGTCAAAAAGGTTGTCATGCGAATAAGGATGACTGGACAACGACCTTACGCAATCACTGTATTCAGGTTGGCTAAACTTGGAGGCCCAATAAACCATTGGTACATGAGTTTGCTCAACAGGCGCTAAATTATAAGGGAAACCGTGTAAATAAAGCCCTTTTTCTCCCAATGACTCACCATGATCCGATAGATAAAGCATCGACGAATTAGGAATAGTGGAAAGCTGTTCAATAATCTGGCCTAGCACGTAGTCTGTGTATGCAATAGTATTATCGTACGTATTTGTCAGCTCTGCCTCTTCACAATTTTGAATATCACTTCTGGGACAGTCTGGCACGAACTTAGCAAATTTCTCTGGGTATCTCCGGTAATAGGTAGGCCCGTGTGAGCCAATCATATGTAAGACTATAACTCTATGTTCTTTAGATGGCCTTGAAAGAGTTTCTCTTAAAAGGTCAACAAGTACCTCATCATAACAATAATCTCCATCGCAAAACTTGGGATCTCTGGACGGATCAAAGTCTAGGGTCTTTACCCTCTTGCATACGCCTTTACAGCTACTGTTGTTGTCAATCCAAGTCACGTCAACTCCTGCACGATGAATGATGTCTAAAACATTGTCCTGACTGTCTGCGATACGCGAATCATAATTTTCTCGTGAAAGTCTTGAGAACATACATGGCACAGAGACTGCGGTAGCAGTGCCGCAAGATGTCACCTTGCTAAAACTGATTGCACCTGCGTTCTGGATATTAGGCGTAGTACGCCTCGAATAGCCGTTGCTTGAAAACTTGTCAGCTCTGGCCGTTTCGCCAACCACAAACACTGTAGTAGACGGATGTATATCAGCATTCCCTTTTATGTAGGGACGCTTGTCTAATACTTTGTAGGGTAAAGGCGGATAGAAGTAAGTGTCCCGAAGGTACTTGTACCCTGAATCATAAAAGGCGTAGGGAATAATATACTTCGTTAGGTCTTTGTTATTTCTGCCGACAGCTGCATAGCTCTTAAAAAGGAACGTGGCTATAATTGCAATACCCAATAAAGCTAATAAGTTCAGCACTAGAAGGTGCTTGATTCGAGCCTTGAGCTTCCCATTTAATTCCAGGTTAAAAATCGCAAATACAGGGATTAATCCCAATATAGAGAAGAATAAAACAAGTGTCGAATTTAGATAGGAAAAAGCTTCACCAGAATTTGTTTCCATTACATTCTGTATCATGCTCTTATCGAAAATGACACCATAGGCCAAGGTGCCGTAAAGTAGTAGAGAACTTACAACGAAAGCAATTGCAACGGTGGTGCGCGGCAAAAATAGGGCACCAAAAAGACTTAGAAAAATAACATTAAAAAAGGTTAGCAAGAGCGGTACAGAGAGAAAAAATACCCACTCATTCAATGTTACAGGGGCTACAACTTCATAAACAGCAGACAGAAATGGTGCGTTGAATATTGCTGCGATAAATAGTGAAGAAACTAAAATGAACTGAGCTGATGTAGGATTAAAGTTTAGTGTTATTGGGAATTTCACAATAAGGCTCTCGTGTACTTCTTAGCACACAAGTTACCTGTCAAAACTTAAATGACGCTTAAGGAAAACTGTGGAATGAAAATTTTCGCACTATTTTTTCATTTTATGAAGATATGTATTTCTCACGTAACGGGCCTGTCTGGGATATAACTAAAGATCTCAGTCGTCGTTCTCGTAAGCGGACATTTTTCGGTTAATGCCTCGTGCGATAATAGAACCCAGTGGACGCGATGTGCATATCCTACAGACGTTGCCATTTCTTTTTTAAAACAATCATTACGTACGTGTTTTTCATCTACGAGGATATATCTTCCCTTGTCAGTCTTCTCCATCCACTGGTAGGCGGCAGATAATTGCTCATCAGTAGGGGTATGATAGCCAAAGTGGACGATGGGATAAGGCGAGAAGAGAATAAACTGTTCAGAAAAATCAACAAGTGCAATAGTTGCATCATGTTTGCCAATTTCTTTTTCAATATTTCCAAATACGCTTTTAGGGGTTTTTACATCTTCAAGTAAAGTGTAACCCCATGTAGCGTACATGCCCCAAAGAGTACACAAGAAATAAGGCCAGGCTTTCCAGTGCTTCCCTCTAGAAGTAATCACCGTAACCAGACACGTCAGTCCCCCCGTTACTAAAAAAAACATCCACGGAGAAAGCCCGAACTTTTCTTCTAATTTTAGGGCGAATGATGCTTCTACTATGCCGGAAAAACCAAACCCCAATAAGCCTACTGATAGTAAAAATACAACACCCCACAAAAGCCAGGAGAATACTTTTTTATTAACAACTGAATCAAAGTAAGGCGCAGAGATCAGTGCCAGCATCGGCAATGCGGGTAAGATGTACACCCCCCGTTTGCCAGGACTTACGCTGAAGAAAAGCAGGACAAGTACAATCCAACCCAACGGTAAGAGTATGCGGGCATCACCTTTTTTAATTGCGCTATACCAAAATGGGATGAGCCATGGAAGAGCGATGCTAATTGGCAGCCAAAATAATGGAATAACCTCAACGAGGTAATACCAGAATGGCTTTATGTGATGCCAGGAATCAGCATATCGAGTGACCGTTTGCCTAAAAAGAATGTTATCTCTATATAGAGCAAGTGATGGATCGTGGCTATTTTCGACTAATATCAACATAGGTATAAACCATAGTGATATAGCCAGTAACATCACCACTGCACCCATTATCCACGGTAATACGGAGTTTTTAGTTTGCTTCTTAGCTATGTCCCGCTGAGGCCAAACGCGTCGATGTATCAAGTATGGTATCAGCATTAAGACTGGTAAAAATCCGACCCCTTTTGTGATGACGCCAATTCCCATGAAGAAAAAGGCGAGGTAATACCAACGCCATCGCCTTTCAACTAAGAAAAAGCGCAGAAGACCATAGCATCCTATTGTTATCCAGCAGCAGACCATTGCGTCTATTTGTGCAGACTTGGCCTGAAGCAAAAATTGAAAACTCAATAAAAGAAGTGACGTTGCGATCAGCGCTTCTTTTGTGCTCCACAGTCGTTTTGAGATGTCATACACCAAAAAAAGTGTGAGTAGGCTGCATAAAGCAGATGGGAGCAGAAAGGCAATCTTAATTGACCCGAATAGCGCAAAGAAAAAAGCGATAGACCACATAAACACAGGTGGTTTATCAGGATAAAACTCTTCCGCTCTGGCTGGAAAGAACCACTGACCTGTTTCAACCATTTCTTTTGCAACTTGTGCAAAACGAGGTTCGTCAGCAGGCCAGGGATCTCTTAACCCAATCCCGATAAATATCAACACGCTAGCCAGTACAAAAAGCCAGAAAGTATAATTTGGGTGCTTGTTCTTATGTTTAATGGCTAAGCTCGTCTGATTCATTGCTACATTTGCTGCTTTTTGTGAGTGAACGAAGAGTTTTATCGTCATTATGTTGACGACGATAAACCTTAAAAAGATATGCGCTTAGCAAGCTGGAAATCCCGAATAATAGGGCGCTTATGATTATTTTAAGTTCAGAGTTGACTAATACACCCTTACCCATCAATGCAAAAACCGCCATTTGAGGGATGTAGCCAATAGTAGACCCAAGAATAAAAGAGCGTCGTGGAATCTTTGAAACGCCAGCAAAAATGTTTGTGAGTAGATTATTTCCTACTGGCAACAGTCTAATGATAACGGACTTAAGAAAGGGAGAGCGAACTAGAAAATGGTCTAACTTGCGCACCCGCATTTCAAAGTGTTGAATAATAATCGGTCTAGCGAAAGATCGGGACACTGCCATAACTGTTGCACAGCTGAGGATAGCTGCTAATGTTGAATAGATGATACCTGCAGCAAATCCAAAGGCATACCCCCCCATAAATGCGACTAACTGGCGTGGAAGTCCGATAGAAAGTAAAAATACTGAGACGGCTAAAAATTTGGCTATCCCTGTCACTCCATTATTACGGGTATGCTTGTCTATCCATTCCTGATTAAATGCGTCAAATGAGGGAGAGACCGGAATCAAATGACTAAAAAACAGAATGGTAAGTACCAAAATGAAGAAACGAAGGAGACTGGAATTCAATTAGATACTCTCTTCATTTTCTAAGATGACATCATTAAGTTTATTACGTTTCTGAAGCCAATAAACTCCTGCCATATCAGTTAGTCCGACCCCAAGCCGCCCTAACATATTATATTTTGATTTTCCAAATTGCCTGTCTCTGTGATTCACCTCAACAACTTTAATGATCCCACCTTGTCGCCGGATCAGTGCTGGCAGAAAACGATGCATATGATCAAAATAGGGTAAATCGAGGAATGTTTGTTTTGGAAAGACCTTTAACCCACATCCGGTGTCAGGTGTATCATCATTAAGAAGTTTACTTCTTACAGAATTTGCTAGTTTTGACTGAAATCTTTTCCAAGCTGTATCCTTTCTGTTTTTACGGTGACCAGCAATGCAAAAGTGACTCCCTAACGGAAATTGAGAGGCCATAGTCAGGAGGTTTGGTATATCAGAGGGATCATTCTGCCCATCCGCATCAAGTGTAACTACAAGTTCTCCATCAGCATGGCTCACCCCTGTCCAAATAGCTGTACTTTGTCCCACCGAGTGCTTGTGCCGTAGTACGTTAACTCTTTCAAAGCCACTCGCTTTCAGATAAAGCAGATTCTCAAATGTATTATCCGTACTTCCATCATCAACATAGATGACTTCGAAGTTGGCTACACCTGTTAACGCTCTATAAATTTCCTCAATTAAGGGTTTTAAATTTTTTTCTTCGTTTTTCGCTGGTATTACAACTGAAATTCGCACGTAGCCCTCTGTCAAAGCCTCAAGATCAAGCAAATTCTATTTTCGACAGGAAAACGTTAACAAACAAAACTTAAGATACGCTTATGAAGAGTCATTTAATTGAAGTAATAATGTTTTAATCGCTCAGGAAGGAAGAAAGAGGTGGGTTAAGGAAAACACGCTATAGGAATGTGTTTCGACCAGTTATCGTAGCACTTTTGCCACGGCCCTGGTTTGCACTTACGATCACCTTGTCTTGTTATTGCAAATATTTTGTCCTGAGTAACGCCTGCGGCCAAATAAGCAGCAAAGTCAGTGCTTGAATCGCCAAATGCAGCAAAAAGTGTCCAGCCAGACTCCGTGTAACGCTTTAGAATATTTAGTTTAATGTTTTAAAGTTTTTTCGCTCAGCCGTAGCATTCGCTACCTGAATATTTCCGTCTGGGAAATGGTAACGGGATAAAAAAATGAAATGTTGCACTGGAAGTATATACTTCGCGCAGTCAGATAGATAACTCTGGGGCCGTTATCAGTGTATGCTTGAACAAGTTCAGACGCACTTTCTCTTTCAGAAAAAATGCAGGTGTTACTGAGCATCAGTGTTTCATCGGTGTCAAAAATAACAGCTTTGTCACTCTTACAATTTGGGGGCAGAAATTTCTGTAGAGGTTATTGAGCACTCGCTAAGTAGCAGGGCTGATAAGAATCGGTCTTCATCGTCAGTCACAAAACTGTTATTAATATGAACATAATAACGAGATAAATTAAGAGCTACTGAAGGAAATCAATCAGTTTATGCTAAAAGAACCACTTTTGTGTAGGTTAACTATAAGCACCAGTTCAATAGCTTCTTCAGTAAATCCTAAGGATGAGAAGGTATACTGAAATAACTTTAAAATTGACGTTCAAATTATGAGAATACTTCTGATAGAAGACTCCTTATCATTAAGGAACAGTTTGAGCTTAGGCTTAGAAAAGTTGGGGTACTCAGTCGATACTGCTGGCACTGGCTCTGAGGGATTGGGTATGGCGTTGCTTGGTAGCTACGAAATAATCATCCTTGATATGATGCTACCTGAGTTGGACGGTATGACTATTCTTAAAACGTTACGAAAAAGACATTTAGAAACAAAGGTTATCATCTTATCTGCGCGATCTGAGTCTGAAGACAAGGTAGCGGGGCTATTGGCAGGTGCTGACGACTACCTTTCTAAGCCGTTCTCGTTTGACGAATTGACTGCTAGACTACTTAGCTTGATGAGGAGAGGTGCGGCAAATTGTCTCAATGACCAGGTTACTATCAACAGTTTGACACTCAATATCCAGTTTAAAACGCTTTCATACAATAATGGCATTATCAACCTGACCCCGAATGAGTACAAAATTGTTGAATGTATTTTCCTCAATAGACACAAGATAGTTACCTCAGAAATGCTGAGTGAATTTATTTCTGGAAGCTATGACCATATCTCAAAAAATGCTATTGAAGCTCACCTTTCCTCAGCAAGGAGAAAAGTAAGAGAAAGCGGCGCGTCTCTACCCATTAAAAGTAAACGTGGTTTTGGTTACAGAGTTGTAGAAGCTAATGAAATCAATACGTAAAACATTAACACGTAGACTTTCTATTATTATTTCACTGTTAGTCATTGCCGTTTTACTTGCAGCAGATATTGGTGTCGATTCCTGGATCGAACAAGAATTCAACCAGGCTATGAAGGCAAAAGTAGGTATGCTTCAGAGCTTGGTAAATGAAGATGTCGAGGGTGTGGAGTTCGAATTTGCAGGTGAGTATTTGCCTGAGTTTGAAGGGACATCTTCCCCCGAGTATTTTCAACTTTGGTACAAAGACTCAACGTTTGAAAAATCAGATACTCTGGCGCTTTATACCATCAATGAATTGCCTTACAGCAGCATTGGCCTGGATGAATATTCTTTCCAGGATATTACTCTGCCCGATGGCCGTACGGGTCGGGTAATTTACACTCGATATATACCTCAGATTGATTCTGAAGACAGAGCTGGATTTTATCGGGTCATGGATAAGGGTAACGATACTCGTCCGTCAATGGTTATCGCGTACGCAACATCTACAGAATTGTTAAATTTCACGTTGTGGTTTATCGATGGTGCTTTTCTATTTGCATTAATTATCGTGCCGCTAGTTGTTCGATTTACAGTGCGTAACACTGTGGCTTATGCTCTGGCACCCTTGGATGCCTTAAATGCCAAGATAAAAGGACTACGATTTACCACTAGGCAAAAACACGAAGCTTTTCAAAATAATGTCGAGGAATTGGAACCCATTACCCAAAGTTTGAATCACTTTATTGAAGATAATTATTCGCTTTACCTGCGTGAGAAGAGGTTGACTTCGGATATCGCACACGAGCTAAAAACACCAGTCTCTGAATTAATAAATATGACTGAAGTAGCAATTAAGTTTCCAGGAGAAATAAGATTAGAAAAAGATTTTAAGCCACGTGTTTTGCAAATAGGCACAAGAATGAAAAATATTATTTCTGGCCTTATGTTAATCCAAAAATATAGTTTTAAGACCCTAGAGCTAACTGATGAGATAGATATCCACAAATTAGTAACTCAACTTATTCAGATAAAAGAAGCAAGAAATGTTAAGGTAGAGATTAGCTCCAATTTTCAGTTAAGCGTCAAGAGCAATCGCGTTGCAGTAGAATCGATAATAAGTAATCTGATAGATAACGCTATAGAACACGGAAAAACTGATACAGAAATACTTGTGAACTTAGGTGTAAATAGTTCTAGTAATGTTTACCTCAGAGTGACAAATAAGGTGGGGACAGAGGTTAATGAGGATGATCTAAAGCATATGTTTGAACCGCTTTGGCAAAAAGATGCTTCTAGAACATCTGAAGATAACTTTGGGCTAGGTCTTTCTATAGTAGATGCATTGTGCGACGCTGTATGTGCAGAAGTTTCTGTAACCAAAACCGCCGAAGAAGACATATCGTTTTTGTTGACTTTTAAAAATGAAACTATTGGTCCGTAATCTTTGGCAGGCTTAAGTTACTGTAACCTTAGCCTTAATATCACTCCTGAAAAGAGAGACTGCGACTTAGCAAGAGAATAAAAATAGGGTAATGAAACGTAACCTAGCTTTCGAATTTGGTATGTAGTAGAGATCAAAAAAGTTTTCGGCCACCTGTTCCTTGTCACGGATAATTGCTGCTGGAACAAGTCAATGCTTCCATTCAACTCATTGGGCGTACAACGATAAAATGACTTTACGATTTTTTTGCAGAGTTCTACCAAGAAACTGTTGAAAAACACTTGCTGACAATAGGTTATCCTAATATCAGGGCAAGATCACGAACATTTATTGACCAACTGAGTTAACAAGAGATATTACAACTGGACGAAATTTAGTGACTGTGATCTTATACTCTCTTTTGCGGAGAGAGTCATGGGTACAGGTGCATTTGAACAGCTTTTTAGTGAGTTAGAAGATCCTCGTCAATCAGCTAAGGTGGCACATTTATTCACTGATATTTTATTCCTTGTCGTGTGTGCTTCCATCGCTGGTGCCAAAGGCTGGGAAGACATTGAAGATTTTGGTGATTTACACTTTGACTGGTTTCGCGAGAAAGGGCTTTTCAAAAATGGACTGCCCGTTCATGACACGATTGCTCGTGTGATATCAAGAGTCGATAGCGAACAATTCCAGCGTT
>NZ_PVNP01000128.1 GCF_002993365.1 Marisediminitalea alba | reverse complement strand
AGCACAAATTACTGCGTCACAGAGAGGCAAAAACAGCCCGAAAATTGTCAATCAAAAAGATGGGCAATCAGATAAACCTTACCATGCAAGGGCTATGTCATGGGCACAGCGGTTAAAGCGGGTATTCAATATAGACATTACCGAATGCGAAAAATGCGAGAACCACAATGTAAGCATCATCGCTTGTATTATAGATATACACGTTATTCAGAAAATACTGGCACATATAGATAAAAAGCACCCAACTTCTAAACAAACAAAGCTATTGCCACATTTGCGTGCACCACCTGATGAACAATACACAAACGATTTCACTATTCAACGTGACTTCAATTTTGGGGCGTAGGCTCCATTTACTGCTGCAAGAGTAAAGAAAAACGCTAGTAAATGGTGGGGCTATTCGCGCTTCACCCCCCATTTCCTGCACCAAAGGCCTATCGTCGCAAGACATTGCAAACTAACACGCCTTAAAATACTCCCACAATTCGATAATTCAACAAACCAATCTAGTCAAAAAGACAACTGTCATAGGGGGTAGCAAATAGCTTTAATCCGTCTTATACTCTCCTATGAAGAAAACATGTTTGCTGAGTATGGTTATGCTGATTCTGAAGAGCATAAACGACAACACAATGAGTTAATTGCTCAAGTGGTCGAATTAAAAGAAAAATTTATGGTGAACCCTCAAGGGACAATCAGTGCAGATTTGATGCTATTTCTCAAACGTTGGTTAACCAATCATATAATGAGAACAGATAAAGAATATTCAGAATTTTTAATTTCAAAGGGGGTTAAATACTGAGGGATCCCCACGAATTTAGCATGTAATCTTGCTCATGCAAGCTTCAGCGGTGAGTTCATCAAGCCAGCGGATCGTCTTTTTCCACTGATGCAGGGTAAATCGCATTGAGGTGTTAAAAGCTCTCAAGCCAAGAAAGTGAAAGGATAGTACGGATTTTGTTTCGGTATTTGCCTGAAAGCGTCGATGCTTGTTACTGACAACTAATAGCATGCCCAACAGTACAGCCACTAACGAAGCCAGTGTGGTAAGCAAGACCAGAACAGTAATGCGTGTCTTGGTTGTGCTGCGATTATTTTCATACCCCAGACCAAAGCGCGTGCTTTTCATATCCCGAAAGCCTTCTTCTATTTGCATGCGCTGGCGATAA
>NZ_PVNP01000127.1 GCF_002993365.1 Marisediminitalea alba | reverse complement strand
TTATCGCCAGCGCATGCAAATAGAAGAAGGCTTTCGGGATATGAAAAGCACGCGCTTTGGTCTGGGGTATGAAAATAATCGCAGCACAACCAAGACACGCATTACTGTTCTGGTCTTGCTTACCACACTGGCTTCGTTAGTGGCTGTACTGTTGGGCATGCTATTAGTTGTCAGTAACAAGCATCGACGCTTTCAGGCAAATACCGAAACAAAATCCGTACTATCCTTTCACTTTCTTGGCTTGAGAGCTTTTAACACCTCAATGCGATTTACCCTGCATCAGTGGAAAAAGACGATCCGCTGGCTTGATGAACTCACCGCTGAAGCTTGCATGAGCAAGATTACATGCTAAATTCGTGGGGATCCCTCAGTACTGGATATCTGTAGTAACGGCATGCTGATAAAACAATATGGGGGTGCCCTTCTTTTACTGCGGATAGCTCCCAATACTGATTAGACTCTTTACACTCTTTTCCTATATGGGTTAGAACTTCTTCAGGGGTCAACGGAAATCCTGTTGTAGCTAGTCCATGAGACTTTGAGTTTGCGTACATGTGCTCTTCCGAAGTTTTATTTGGATACCAATATTGCAAAGTACAACTTGGTAAATGTTCGTCAACTATTTCTTTAATTACACTAGATAACTTTGTTGCCTTATAAAGAGAGCAATACGTAGCCAGTAACGGAAATAAAATACTGCCTCTCGTTACTTTTTCCTTATAACTATCATCCTTGTCTTTGGTGTTTTTATGCATCAACAATTCTTGGAATTTTTCTAACGTTGTTGGGTACATTGAATTTGTAATAAAGGCAAATTCGACTCTATTGACTATTGCTTCTAGCCAACTAACTACAAACTCGTCATTTCGAGAATCTAACGAGAAAAGATAAAGAGCTAACCCCAAATCGATTGCCTGAGAATCTTTAAACGGAGAATGCAAAACGGGATTATTTTTGATGAGTTTTTTCATTGTTACTGTTAACTCATCCAACTTATTTTCCTGAATGCTGTGATACTCTGCGTCTTTTAGCTCATTATCCTCTATATTTAACTCTCGCAACTCTTCGGACATCCAGAGTCCCCGAAGTGCAACTCTACCCATTACATCAAATAATTTTAAGTTAATATCAATACCTGATGGAGAGGATACGGCTGTGGATGCAGCATGTAGATGTTCTGCAACAGGTGCAATAACAATGTTTACATATTCATCTGAGATCAGATGGTAAGTAGACAGCAAACCCTTGAAAGCAGTTTTTGATTTCCTATCTTGGCAAGTTTTTGCTTTATCCCATAAATGAAGAATCGAGTATTCAGCTGACAAATATGCTGATTCAAGATTTCCTTCATCTCTACACCACGAATATAAGATCCATAAACAAATATGAACTCGTAAAATTGCGTTAAATACACCTTTCGTATCCTCGGTGCTTTCGATAATTGAATGGACAAGAAGACGAAAGTTGTGATGAGAGGCTTCAGGCTCATCTAATAATGCTAGCGATTTACGAAGCATGGATTGCCAGTTCTTAGGCAGTAACTCTTCCTTAAGCAAATACTCTAAAATCAAGTCCGATAATTTATCGCCATTCCATTCTTCAAACGATATATTGTCTTCTGTATTTCTTCGCAAATATCCTGACACATCTTGTCTTATTCCAGAATGAACATCCCCACCAAAGCATAAACAAATAACAATTGGTTTATCCGCATGTTCAGGAGGTATACGAGCTGAGATAAATGAATCTTGAATTTCCTCAAGGGACGGACGAAGTGCTTGATCTGTGTTTCCTCTCCATGTACTTCTTGTTAAATTACCGGACTTGACAGAAAACAAATAAACCTTTTCCGCATCACCTCTTATACTCCCTACAGCTGCGACATCTACACCATACTCTTTGACTCCGCGCGTAGGAGAAATAAAGACGTTCATTCCCATTTCGCTAAGAAGATCTGGTAATACTACGTCTAATTCACTTCTTTCTTTCAGTGAGGCAAGGTATTGTTTTAGTATCAATTTCATTGAGTATGCCCCTCAGTTCGCAGGAATCTCAGCTCTAGCTCAAAACCTTCGGGGTCTAATATGTGAAGTTTAGGCATTTCTACAGAGTGCGATATCGATTGCATCTGTACTTCTGAGCGGTGATGCTCTCCAGTTTCGTCAGATACATAAAAAGCAGAACTATTACCATATAGTAAATGCTGCACTGTACATAATTGCTCAAAGATTGATTTCGGAGCTTCGTCCTTTGCTTTCTGCATACTGTTATTAAATTCTGAGGGATCCCCACGAATTTAGCATGTAATCTTGCTCATGCAAGCTTCAGCGGTGAGTTCATCAAGCCAGCGGATCGTCTTTTTCCACTGATGCAGGGTAAATCGCATTGAGGTGTTAAAAGCTCTCAAGCCAAGAAAGTGAAAGGATAGTACGGATTTTGTTTCGGTATTTGCCTGAAAGCGTCGATGCTTGTTACTGACAACTAATAGCATGCCCAACAGTACAGCCACTAACGAAGCCAGTGTGGTAAGCAAGACCAGAACAGTAATGCGTGTCTTGGTTGTGCTGCGATTATTTTCATACCCCAGACCAAAGCGCGTGCTTTTCATATCCCGAAAGCCTTCTTCTATTTGCATGCGCTGGCGATAA
>NZ_PVNP01000126.1 GCF_002993365.1 Marisediminitalea alba | reverse complement strand
ATTGTCGCAAAACTGGCTGTAGCTATAGCAAGCATCAGGGTAATTAGCCTGATATTCCTCCCAGAGCAGCAGTTTAGTTACACCTTTACGCCGCAGTTCAATATCCATCAGGCCATAATCAGGTTTAATACGGCCCGCTTTCCTGTCAGGATAAAGTGACTGATGTAGCCATTGATCGGAGGCATGCTCAGGTAACGGCCAGCCACAATCCAGGGTTCTGAATTTACCGAGAATATCAGATATAGTGGCAGCCCCCACATTCAGTCTCCTGGCGATGTCCCGGTTACTGAGGTTTTCATCAAGCTTAAGATAGAGAACCGCTTTAACGCGTTCTATGTCAGTAGGTTTTGACATACTTGTTTCCTCTTTAAAATTAAAAGAAGTTAACAAGCATAAAAGACTGATCGGGTGGTGAAGAAAAAGTCTGTGATCGAATGACCGGAATAGAGTTGATCGGGCTAGCCAGAATCAGCGATCGAGAACATCAGAATACGCATGGGTTTAGTACCCAGCGAACATTCTACTGGTGGAAAACGTCATTTGGGGGCTATCACTAAGTGCGGAAACAGCCGGGCCAGGCGCTTACTCATTGAAGGGGCACATAGCTACCGCTATCCGGCAAAGGTCTCAACTGAACTGCAATTACGCCAGGAAGGTTTACCCAAAGACATCGTTGATATTGCCTGGAAAGCACAGCTTCGCCTGTGTAAACGCTACCAGCGGATGAGTAAGAAAGGGAAACACTACAATTTAATCATAACCGCGATTGCTCGAGAGATGGCAGCCTACATCTGGGCCATCGCAAAAGAAGTGGTACTTACGCCGGTGAATCCAAAACTGAGATTAAGCCGAGTACCCGCATGATAAACGAGTTTGAGCTAACGCATTCGGATCGGGCCGCGGAATGTGGCACAACCTACGAGGGCGTTATGATGGCAATCACTTAACCGTGATTGACCCACGAGCCTAGACTGATGAGAAGGTGGCACGGCGGATTGAGTAAGGTCAGCTCTGCTTATTCATTGAATAAGTAACCTACGAATACCAGCATAACAACCGACGACATTACTGCCTCATCCGGTGCGTTAGCTCATTTATTTGAGTGAAAAACAACTAATTATGGGCTGAAAGAGTGTCAAGGAAGCGCTCGTTCAGGGTTGACAAAGGGAGTCATACCAACGCCCCAAGCAGGGGCAAGTACATGCAGGCTAAAATACGGAACGAAGTGACGGGAGCCTGCATGTAATTGTCCCGCTGACTTGGTTTGTTATGCGTTACTACTGAGGCCACTTAAGGCCAAAGTTGCTAAAGACTGAATCCGATTCCTCGCAACTACCGACTGTTAAAGAAAGTGTGAACTCTGCATCCCCTAACACCTCAGCCAACTCCGGACTTGCGGGTTGAATTCGATGTAGCCAGTTATCTTGAATTGTCGGATGCGGAGGCTCGCTTCTTTTGAAAATATATTTCTCATTTTCAAAGACTAGAGTGCCGTGAAATAAGGCAACATCGTCCTCACCTTGCTCAGTTTGCGCCCACAATAGTAAGGCCAACTTTTTGTTTAGAGATTCCATGTTTCTCCGACGCATAACTTTTAAATATGGGGCACAAACTGGCAGGCTATAATGGCGAAGCCGCCTGCCTGTTTGTGTCCCAGCCCGCCTGCGGGCGACATGATTTTTTTGTTATACGCCAAGTCAGAACAACCTTTCATAGCTTTTTTGTGCTAATAACATTTGGGTATGGTGTAAAACCCCAGAGCCAATAACCGCATAGCAAATAAGAAAGAATGACACCAAATGTAACGAAAAAAGTTATCCAGGAGCCGTCGGAAACAACAAACAATGTTATGAAAGTGACAATGCCAACTAAACCTGAGTAAGACATCCACTTTTCATGGGCTTTACTATCAAATTTCACTTTTTTCTTGCCACTACTAAGAAACGATTCTGTTAAGTTCGCTTTGCAGGAAGGGCACAAAAAACCTTTATTAAAGCCCAGCTTGTATCCATCTACAGCATCCGTGCAAGGAAACTTAATATGGCAGTTGCAGCAACAGTATTTCATCATGGCGTATAACGCCCCAAGAAGGGGCTATTACACGTGGGCTAAAATACGGAACGAAGTGACGGGAGCCCACGTGTAATTGTCCCGCTTACTTGGTTTGTTATGTGACGGCAGGTGCTGATTAGTCTGGAACTGAACCCACAAATGCTTTTAACCTTGCTATAGATTCTTTCGAATCGATAATCCCATTTGCAAGATCTTCACAAATTCTAATTATTTCATTTCTAGATCCAAACGGAACCGCCTCAAGAGAATCAATGACCCCACCAAGTTCTCGACGTGCATCATGGATACTATCGAAATTTCGCTTCTCTATTGCCTGGAAAATGAATTCCTTTCTTTCTTTGTTGTTCATTTAATCAAAGTCACATAGACACAATGACTCCCTGTTAAATGCTAGCCTCCGCATTTTCGTGGGTTAGCTGAAAGCCAGTGCCATAATTAGTTTGCTTAAGACTAAATCATTTGGAGGCTAGCATGAACAAACATAGCATGATTTTTATCGGTTTGGATACGCACAAAGAATTCCATGAAGTGGCATATTGTGAAGAACAACGCGGGGCGAGTCCGGTTCATTATGGCCGCATCCCCTCTTCCAAAGTCAGCGTTAAAAAATTACTTCGCCAGTTTGAATCTAAATATCCTGGCGCGACTCTGCACGTTGTCTATGAAGCGGGTCCTTGTGGCTACTGGATTTACCGGCTCATTACCAGCCTGGGGCATTGTTGCTATGTGGTTGCTCCGTCTCTTATTCCTAAAAAGCCTGGAGAACGTGTAAAGACGGACCGCCGTGATGCACTGAAGCTGGTGAAGTTGTTGAAGTCTGAAGACCTCACACCCATTTATGTCCCTGAGCCGGAAGATGAAGCCGTTCGCGATTTATCCCGCGCTCGTGAAGCGGCCATGAAGGATTTAAAAGAAGCGAAGTATCAGCTTAAAGCGCTACTACTACGCAACAATATTCGTTATGAAGGCACGGCCAATTGGTCGAAGAAACACTTGCGCTGGCTCACCGAACTCATATTACCTCACCCTGCTCAGCAAATCGTTTTGCAGGAACAGCTACAAACCATTGACGAACGTATCCGACGATTAGAACGGTTGGATAATGAATTAACCCATCACGTTTACCAGTGGCGTTATTATCCGGTAGTGAAAGCCATTCAGGCTATGCGTGGCGTGCGTCTTCTGGTCGCAGTCGGTGTAGTGGCTGAGCTTGGCGATTTACACCGTTTCGACCATCCCAGAAAACTCATGGCGTATTTAGGTTTAGTACCCAGTGAACAATCATCAGGCGGAAAACGTCATTTGGGGGCGATTACCAAAGCCGGAAATGGCAGAGCCAGGCGTTTACTCATTGAAGGCGCGCATAGCTATCGCTATCCGGCAAATGTCTCTACAGAATTACAATTAAGGCAGGAAGGCTTACCCAAAGACATTGTCGATATTGCCTGGAAAGCACAGCTGCGCCTGTGCAAACGCTACCAGCGCATGAGCAAGAAAGGCAAACACTACAATCTGATTATTACCGCGATTGCCAGGGAAATGGCCGCTTACCTCTGGGCAATCGCAAAAGAAGTGGTACTTACACCGGTTAATCCAAAACTGAGATTAAGCCGAGTACCCGCATGATAAACGAGTTTGAGCTAACGCATTCGGATCAGGCCGCGGAATGTGGCACAACCTACGAGGGCGTTATGATGGCAATCACTTAACAGTGTTTGATCCACGAGCATAGACTGATGAGAAGGTGCCACGGCGGATTGAGTAAGGTCAGCTCTGCTTATTCCAAGAATAAGTAACCTACGGATACCAGCATACCAACCGACGACATTACTGCCTCATCCGGTGCGTTAGCTCATTTATTTTGTGAGATAGAAACAACTGATTATGGACTGAAAGAGTGTCAGGGAAGCACTCGTTCAGGGTTGACAAAGGGAGTCATACCAACGCCCCTAGCAGGGGCAAGTGCATGCAGGCTAAAATACGGAACGAAGTGACGGGAGCCTGCATGTAATTGTCCCGCTGCCTTGGTTTGTTAGAACAGTAAGAAGTCTAATAAAAGTACATAGCCAATTGCGGTGCATGCGACTTTTGACCAAAAGAAGATATTGGTAGGCCAATTAATTGCGCGATGTGCCCTGAAATCAGACTCGGCGGTTATATTGCTTTCTTGCTCTTTTAAACGATGGAAAACACCCCACGCAATACTCGCATAAATGTAATGAAAAAGATCAAAACCTAAGCTCAAAACAAAAGTGCTTAATGGGTTGACCAGCTCTTCGTTTAGCGAAAACCCTGCCTCATATTTTTGAGCAAATATCCAAACAACCGCTATACCAGCTAGCGCTAACTGTCTATTGGTGGTGCTTAGTGAGGCAGTAAATGCGTAGTAGTTATCTCTGGCATCTTTTAAATTCATTGTTTTTGATTCGGCCTTCTTGGGCCGCCACTATTTGTGCCAGGGTCTCTTTTTTTGTTTGGTAGAGGAGCCTCTCTTTTTCTACTAGGCGGTGGATTTTGCTTATTTCTATCATTCATATTGAGCATAAACTTTCCTTGTGTTCTAACGCCTTGCTCACCTGCACATATTGCGGAGAGCGTTTTTGTGTAAAATGGAGCGCAGCGACTGACACAAAAACGAGCGTAGCAGTATGTGTCAGCGTGCAGCAACTTGTTATAACTTTCTTCAATGTGGCGAGAAATGTAGCTCACCATATTCACTAACAAATATCTCGAATTTTGTAGTTGGACTAGAATATTCGAAAGTGCATACACATTTTTCTAGATCAAATACTGGCTCGCTTAGGTTCTTAATATCTAGGTCCGGTTTAGAACGAACATAGCCACTAGCTCTTTCAGTTGCATATTCTTGCCTTAACTCACATCGGGATTCGCTGTACACAAGAAAGCCAATGACTAGGGCTGAAATTCCTGCAAATACGGAGCCTTGTATTTTCTGCTTTTTTGTACCTTTTCGATAAGCGTAGATGTTCGCATGAACCGCCGATCCGGCTAACCCTACCATTAAGAAGAACAGCAAGATTAATGGACTTAATGCTATTCCTCCCTGACTAGCGCCTAATATCACTACGGGAATCATTCCGACTCCAAGTGAAATCAATAGCCATTTGGTAATTATTTTCTTCATGCTACTCGTAGGTTATAACGCCCAAATTTGGCGGCACAAACGTGTGGGCTATACTGGGAAGCAGAGCCCGCGTGTTTGTGTCCCCAACATTTGATTGTTATCTTCTGCTGCGATTGCCGACAAGTAGACCTGCTATACTCAGATCTTCATCCAATTGCGGCCAATGTATGCCTTCGCCATCTCCTAATAGTTCCCAATTCTGCAATTGAGATGTGCTTGCTTGAGAAAGACTAGGAAACCAGGATAAGGGTACAGAAATAGTTCTACCGTCGATTAATTCGACAATTAACGAACTTTCATCGAAAGACACCGACAGAGCTTGTGGGTGATGTTCAACTGCTAAAGTAGCCATTCCAAGCCTCCAAAAAAGCATCTCTATTTTCGACAACAAGCTTTTCCAAAGTTCTGAGTTCTTTGGGAGTAAAGCGAGTTGAACTTGCTAACGCGACAGGACGAAGCCAGAACTTAGCTAGCATTCTTTCGCGTTGAATATGAATGTGGGCAGGTTCACCATTTTCGTTACTATAGAAGAAAAAGCGATATGGCCCAATTTTTAATACCGTTGGCATGATAAAAGGTTATATGAAAAGTGCGGGAATGCCAACGAGAAGATAACGCCTTACTCACCGGAAAATTGGGAGCGCCAGCGAGTAATTTTTCCGGTGCAGTAACTTGTTAGCACTACTCGGCTGCACTATGTGGGTTGAAATCAAAACGGTATTCCATTCTCGTCTTCCATTACCACTGCTTCAGTAGGCGAAGCAGGAGCAGGAATAGGTTCTTCCACCGGCATCAATTCCCACACTTCATTCTGATGCAGCCAGATCGGATCGGCATTCTCGTCAATGAACTGATCTACTGGTATGCCATCCACAGTCGGTGGCAGCTTTATTTTGACTTGCTTTCCACTCATAAAGACCCACTGGTATTTCTTTTGTCGCTCGGATGTCGCAGCTTTCTTTATGCGCCTTTGAGCCGGAGTTAGCTTTTTCTTAATCTTTGCCATGCCTGACCATTCTGGTGCTAACGCAAAGCACACAGCGACGACCGCAACGCGGTTGGCGTCCCAGCGACCAACGGGAGCGTTGCTGACTAGCTTTGTTAGCGAGCTGCGAATTAAATTTAACATTTTTTCATTTTGTAACCTGATGAATCATATAGTACAAAATCACCATTAGCCTCATTAAACTGACCATCATATAGATCATCACCACAATAAGGGCAGAATGATATTTCTGCTAAAACCGTCCATATGTCTTCGCCAACTTCATTAAGATAATGATTTTCTTCTAAGTCTTCCTCTGTCGCTTCACGAATTAGATGCAAACGCCATGCAAGCACACTACTCGAACTTACTTGTGCTTTGTATACAAATGCTCCTTTTGGAAGCTTATCGCATTTGTGTTCTACCACAATTCCAGACTCCACAAATGAACCAACAAAAGCTAACGCCTAAATATGGGGCACAAACTGGCAGGCTACAATGGCGAAGCCGCCTGCCTGTTTGTGTCCCAGCCCGCCTGCGGGCGACATGATTTTTTTGTTAGCTGCCATTGTAGTTTAAATAACCGACACGATATGAAGTTACCATCGCAGTTTCTATTGCATGTGGCAAAAAGATTTTTAGTGTAGCACCGTTTTTTATTAACACTGAGTCCTGCTGGTTCTCTGGAACTCTATCCAGTTCAAGCGTATCGGGCATGGGTTTATTTGATTGAATTAAAACCTGAGGGATCCCCACGAATTTAGCATGTAATCTTGCTCATGCAAGCTTCAGCGGTGAGTTCATCAAGCCAGCGGATCGTCTTTTTCCACTGATGCAGGGTAAATCGCATTGAGGTGTTAAAAGCTCTCAAGCCAAGAAAGTGAAAGGATAGTACGGATTTTGTTTCGGTATTTGCCTGAAAGCGTCGATGCTTGTTACTGACAACTAATAGCATGCCCAACAGTACAGCCACTAACGAAGCCAGTGTGGTAAGCAAGACCAGAACAGTAATGCGTGTCTTGGTTGTGCTGCGATTATTTTCATACCCCAGACCAAAGCGCGTGCTTTTCATATCCCGAAAGCCTTCTTCTATTTGCATGCGCTGGCGATAA
>NZ_PVNP01000125.1 GCF_002993365.1 Marisediminitalea alba | reverse complement strand
CTGCCACAAAATAGTTGGCAAATAGATGCATAGATAAACGGTGTTTCACTTAATAAATGCGGGTTTGAAAGCAAGCGGTCGGCACGTTTAATCCGATGTTTTTCATAAGCTTTAGTACTAATCCCACGACCAATACTCGTTACGCTTGCTGCGCTTCCATGAAGAAGGCTTTTCACGCACGCCGTTACCACATCCCGACGCGCTTTATGCATTTTATAGCTGACAAGCGATATGACATTGTTCACAATAGATAGGGCATTCATGGCAGTTTGGTCTCGGTGATTTTTGGCGATTGATCTGATCACCAAACGTCATGAATGTTCCTATCTTTTTTTATCTTATTGATATTGCATTATTATTTGTGGGGATACCTCAGGGTCAGAGTACATTATCGCTCTGGCGATAATGTACTCTGACCCCTTTATTTCTTTATTTTTTATTTTTGGGTGGTGTTGTTAGCCTACGGCTCTCGGGCGCAGTACCTTGCCCATGCTGCGGTCGCGCATACGGGCTGAAATTTCACGGCCAGCCCGTTTTACTGAAAGAGCGATGCGGTCGAAGTCAACCTGTCCCATTTCACTTTTGTCCCAGGCAACCCCCACCGAACCTATGACTTCATCACCGGCGTTAAACACAGGGGCGCTGGCGCCAATCATACTGCGGGTGAACTCCCCGCTGGATTTTGCATAGCCTTCATTGCGGATAGCCGCCATATTAGCGCGAAATTCATCCCAGCTTTCACCCAGCCCGGCATCAATAATTTCGTCCTGGCGACGATTATAGATACTGCGCAACCTGTGTGCCGATAAATGGGCAAAAATGACTTTAGACATGGCTCCACGCAACAATGGGCGGCGTTGCCCGCGACCCATCAGGTCAGCCGGACTGAACGGTACCAGAGACTCACGAACACACAGCACGGAGTTCTGAAACAGGGTACAAAGTAACGCAGAGTGGCCAGTGGAATCACACAGTTCCTCAAGCACACCTTCCGATGCCTGCAGCAGCGGATCGGTATTGCGAATCTGCAGGTCGAGTTCAATAATGCGCGGCCCCAGAATATAATAACCATTGCCTACAGCACTTATCAGGCCGGCACTGGCCATGGAACGAATGTAGCGATAACCAGTGGAGCGGGACACTTCAAGCGCGGTAAGAATTTCATTGGTAGCCCAAAGCGGGTTGTCTTCGGTAAAGAGGTCCAAAATACTGAGCATGCGGGTAAGACTGTTTGCACCGGCGTCACGCTCCTGCTCACCTGCGTCGTTCATTTTGTCTTTACTGATTGGCTGTTCTTTTTTTGTCATGATGCATAATGACCAAACATTAACCCGGTGACTTTTAAATATTCAACATACCA
This sequence comes from Marisediminitalea alba, assembly GCF_002993365.1. Taxonomy (GTDB): domain Bacteria; phylum Pseudomonadota; class Gammaproteobacteria; order Enterobacterales; family Alteromonadaceae; genus Alteromonas; species Alteromonas alba. The sequence goes on along the minus strand of NZ_PVNP01000125.1, from coordinate 12,573 downwards.
ACGTATTGAGGGCAACTCAACTAATCCGTTAAGAGCATAGATGAATACAAATAAGTTCATTTTGATAGACAGTGAAACATAAAGCTTATTTAATAAGGCTCCAAGGCATTTATAGGGATATAAGGTTATGCTTGTCCATCTCTCGATTAAATTTCGTATTTTATTCATAGTTTTACTTTTTATTACGGGGTGCAACGCCACACCACCCAGCGAACCGATTGGCAATCCGGTCGGCAGTCCAACCGCCGGGTCACAGGAGTTTACACTTGCCGAAGCCCGTTACGGGCATTCCGTTGCCAACGATGGCGACAAAATCTATGTCTTTGGCGGCACAACCAATGATGGCTTTTCCGGCGATATCGAGATTATCGATCCGCAAACCAAAAAATCGCAATTACTCAAAAACAAACTTATTCCAAGACGCTATTTCAGCGCCGTGTGGGACGGTAAAGAGTCGGTTTATATTATTGGCGGCATGAGTCTGGAGGGTAGACGTCCGTACCTACAATCGGCCGTTGAAGTGTTTAACACCCGCACCCAAGAAGTCACCCAGGCCCCATCGCATACCCGTGCCACCCGCATGAACACCGCAGTGTATTCAGACGATAAGATTTACGTGTTTGGCGGTACCACTGCAGGCGCCGGCCTGCGCAAGGGACTCAAACATGTCGCGTGGGTAAGTGTGTATGACACCAAAACACAACAATGGACCGAGTCAGACGATATGCCGTTAGCCTTTGCCACCGAGGCTGTTGTTTATAAAAACGCTATTTATTTAGCCGGCGGCTTCAACGGCCGAAAACAGTTCGATACCTTTTACGAGTTTACGCCGGCTTCATCACAATGGCGCGAACTCACTTCCTTGCCAGTTGAAACCAGTGCCCACGCCATGACGGTTATCAACAATTATCACTACTCATTTAGTAATTACGACGAGCTCGGGCAAACCCTGCGTTATAACTTTGATACAGAGCTTTGGAGCAACGCCAATCTTCCCCTGGCGCCACGCCGCCATACTGCAAGTACCACCCTGGGTAACGACATTTACGTTATCGGCGGGACAGCAGGCCGTAGCGACCTATATATCGACAACGTACAGGTTTTTACCTTCTGAGAAGGGGCTTAGCGCCCCTTTTATGCAAACCAATGACGGGTGCGGTTGGCAAACCACACTAACGACAACATCACCGGCACTTCTACCAACACGCCTACCACGGTGGCCAGTGCCGCACCGGAATGCAGACCAAATAACGAAATGGCTACCGCAACCGCCAGCTCAAAAAAGTTAGACGTGCCTATCATGCACGCCGGGGCCGCCACGTTATGAGGCAGTTTAAGCTGTTTAGCAATAAAATAGGCAATGGCAAAAATACCATAGGTTTGTATTAACAGCGGGATAGCAATTAATACAATGGCCTGAGGCTTATCCAGAATGGTTTCTGACTGAAAGCCAAACAACAACACCACAGTAGCCAGCAAACCAACAATAGACCAGGGTTTCATGGTTGCCAGAAACTGGTTCAGGCGCGAGTGATCATCGCCTTTATCGAGCTTTTTACGGGTTATGGCGCCAGCCACCAGCGGGATTAATACATACAACACCACCGACAAGAACAGGGTATCCCAGGGTACGGTGATATCGGTTACGCCAAGCAGCATACCGGCGATTGGCGCGAAAGCAAAAATCATAATAATGTCGTTAATCGACACCTGTACCAGGGTGTAGTTAGCATCCCCTTTGGTTAGCTGACTCCATACAAACACCATGGCGGTACAGGGCGCTACGCCCAACAGGATCATGCCGGCAATGTATTCAGTTGCCGTTTGCGGGTCGACCCAGTCTGCAAAGAGTCCTTTAAAAAATAACCAGCCTAATAGCGCCATGGTAAAGGGTTTAATTAGCCAGTTAATGACCAAGGTCAGCGCCAGACCTTTAGGCTTTTTGCCCACGTCTTTTAACGAGGTAAAATCTATCTGCACCATCATCGGGTAAATCATCAGCCAGATAAGCACCGCAATGACCAAATTAACGTGGGCATACTCCACACTGGCTATGGTTTCGAATATGCCCGGCGCCAGGCTGCCCAGCACTATGCCAGTAATAATAGCGAGCCCGACCCATACTGATAAATAACGTTCGAATAATCCCATTACCTGACTCCTTAAACAGACCGCTGGTTAACCCGCTCACTGAGCTTCTCGGCTGATTCCACGCGCTCTGAATAACGGTCGACAAAATAGTCTTTGTTGGTGCGCAGCAATAGGGTAAATTTCATGAGTTCTTCCATCACATCGACGATGCGATTGTAGTAAGGCGATGGCTTCATTCTGTCGTTCTCGTCAAACTCCATAAAGGCCTTGGCCACACTGGACTGATTAGGGATAGTCACCATCCGCATCCAGCGACCAAGCACCCGCAGCTGGTTCACCACGTTAAACGACTGCGAGCCGCCACACACCTGCATTACCGCCAGGGTTTTGCCTTGAGTAGGGCGCACGCTGCCCACACTTAATGGCACCCAGTCTATCTGACTCTTGAAGATGCTGGTCATGGAGCCATGCCGTTCAGGTGAACACCACACCTGCCCTTCAGACCACATCATCAGTGAGCGTAATTCCTGCACTTTGGGGTGGTTTTCATCTTCCGTATCGGTTTGCGGCAATCCTTCAGGATTAAAGATTTCAACCTCTGCGCCCATGCGGCTCAGTAGCCGGGCACACTCTTCCACCACCAGCCGGCTAAAGGAGCGTTTACGAAGCGAACCGTAAAGTAACAATATACGCGGTGCATGGGCGGCAGCCTCGCTCTGGCATTTTTCAAAACTGGGGATATCCAGCTGCGACTCATCAATATTGGGCAGTGAATTATCGTGAATGGTCATTATTGCGCTCCCAGTGCAGCCAGGGCGGTTTTAAGTTCGGCGGGCGATGTGCTTAGCTCTGCCACTGGCAACAGCTTGTTCACCCGTTCGGTGATTTCGCTGATGCAGGCGCGGAAGGCCGCTGCTTTTTGCTCATCGCTACCTTCCACTTTCGACGGATCGCTCAGGCCCCAGTGCACTTTGACAGACTTTCCGAACCACACCGGGCAACTCTCTGAGGCTGCTGAGTCACATACAGTCACCACCACATCCGGCTCAAAGCTCTCAAATTCATCCCAGGACTGGCTGGTTAGCCCTTCAGTGGGCACGCCGGCTTCAGTGAGATACTGCAACGACAACGGATGCACCACACCGGAGGGCTGACTACCGGCACTGCGGGCAGTGATTTTATCACCGGCCACATGATTGGTAATGGCTTCAGACAAGATGCTACGGCAACGATTATGGGTACAAATATACAGAATTTTCATGACGACCTTTGCTTTATGCGTAGTTACTGACAGCCCGGCCCTTGCTGCCGGTACTGATGAAGTTTATCGATGGCGGTACTGAAGTAAGACCGATTGTTATCAGCGGCCAGGCGGATGACATCCAGCGCCCAGCCAGGTAAATCCTGGTGCAGCCGGTAATACACCCACTTACCGCGCCGTTCATCCTGCAAAATACCACAGCGTCGCAGTTCGGCCAGATGACGGGATACCTTGGGCTGATCGAGCTCAAGTGCGGCAATGAGATCGCATACACAGGCTTCCTCAAAATGACTTATCAGCAACACTGACTGCAGTCGGGTGTTATCCGACAGGCATTTGAAAAGTTGTAATGGCATCATTTAACATATACCTTAAATCACATATGTAAAATATCATATATGTGTTATTGCATATGTCAAACACAAAAAAAGCGGTGATAAGGTTGCTCCTATCACCGCTTCTAAAGTCAAGACTGAAGAGAGAACTTATCCTTGCCCTGGCGCGTAAGGAAATTTGCGCGACTGAAATTCTTTCAGACTCCCCGCCGGTTTTGGCAGACCGGTAGGGATGGGACGTTCAGAAATCGTCTGGAAATACAGCACACTGGCATCCCGCCACCATTGGGCTTCCTGTTGTTGAATGCTCAGGGCCATTTCCACCTGACGAAACTGGTTGGCATCGATGTAGGGTTTTACCTGCTGCCAGCGCTGTTGCATATCGCTGACGCCATCAACACCCCGGTAATAGTAACTGACCAGCTCGTTCCATAGGGTCTCGCCATTCGCCAGTTGATAATCCCACGGCAAATGATGGAACCATAGCAACAATTCCTTCGGTGTCGTTTCAGGATTAGCGAACTTTTGTTGCCAGTAAGGCGCATACTGACTGACAGCATCAGTGCCAGACGCGGTGCGATCGAGGCCGATACCCTGTTTATCTGCACGATGGTAATACACCGGGTTCCAGTCTGCTCGCCCCAGGTTGTCTACCCATGGACCCGGCCCGTAGTGGTGACCAGAGTCCATCAGGTGATGCAGGCCAAGCGGTGTCATGTATTCCACAACATACTCCCGCGATGGCATCATTATGGCCTCCACCTGCCGGACGGCTTCTGGTTGCACGGTGAGCGTTTGCTTGATCCATTCATTGGCGATTTGCTTTGCGCTTAGCGTATGATCCCAGGCTAAACGGCCAAAGGCATACCAGTTAGACTGAGCAAAGATATGACCGGTCCAGTTGCGCTGCATGCCGGTATTCGCTACCCCGGCGATACCGGTAAGTTTGTGGTTGTACAACGAACCGTCCACCACTTTAGCCACGGCCGAGCCCGGGCCTTTAACATGAGTATCGGCATCCATCGCCTCTTCAAACAACGTGCCCAAATAAGCTAAATGAGTAGAAAAGCCTAGGTATTCCTGGGTAATTTGCAGCTCCATGGCCAACGGCGTTTCTGGCGTAGCGCCAAACAGCGGGCTGAACGGTTCGCGCGGCTGAAAATCGATAGGGCCGTTTTTCACCTGCACAATCACGTTGTCCATAAACTTACCGTCAAGCGGCACAAACTCATCATAAGCCTGCAGGCTACGCTCCTTGGCCGGGTCATTGGCATACACAAAAGCCCGCCAGAACACTACGCCGCCATAGGGCTTTAATGCGGTTGCCAGCATATTAGCGCCCTCGGCATGGGTGCGACCGTAATCGCCCGGGCCAGGCTGCCCTTCGGAGTTGGCTTTCACCAGGAAACCACCAAAATCGGGGATTAACTGATAAATTTCCGCCGCTTTGTGTTTCCACCACTTTTGTACCTGCGGGTCGAGGGGATCCGAAGTATCCAGCCCGTCCAGCTGTTGCGGTGAACTAAACTTGATCGACAGGTACATTTTAATGCCATAAGGACGCACAATGTCGGCCAGCGCTTTAACCTTTTGCAAATACATGGGAGTAAGCATCAGGGCATTAGCGTTAACATTGATTGGCACCATGCCATTGATACCAATACTCGCATTTGCTCTGGCGTAGTCGTAATAACGCTGGTCTTTATCAAGGGGCAGGCGATGCCAGTCAAAAATCGACTCACCGGCATAACCGCGCTCTGTATGACGGTCGAGATCGTCCCAGTGATTCAGTAAGCGGCGTTGAATTTTTGGGTTTTGCAGTACCGATAACGAATCCAGCGGCTGCTGAATAAACACCAGACGTAACAGGTGATAACTGCCATACAATAAACCAATATCCGTTTTTGCGGTGATCAGGATATCGTTTCCGTGGCGCTTAAGAATAAAGCCTTCATCACCGAGTTGCGCAGTAATATCAGCCTGCAGGTTGAATCGCGCCTGAAGTTCGGGGGTAATCTTTTGTACTAATAAGGTACCACTCGACTGACCTACCCGGTTAGCAAACGCCCGGCGAAATTCATCGCGAATAATATTGTGGGTCTCGGTGCGGCCAACCACCTTTAGTGTAGCCGTCGGCAAGGCCGCATCGATGACATCGTAGCGCTGCCAAAGACGGTAACCGTCTTCGCCGCTAAAATCCGGCACCGCCATTACCCGGGCGCTGATCAGTAACAATAAACAGACAACAATTCGCACGCAATACTCCAATGACTAACACATCATACAGAGCCTATCACTGCCAATTTTGAGCGTCAGCGAATAAGTAAATTTAGTGTTAACAACATAATAAAACGTAATAAGAAATAAGCTTCGTTGTAGTCAGGAATTTCCAATTGTCTTCTGGTCCACGAGAAATATTAAGAGCGAACAACTGTAGGACGCATAACCCACTGACCTTTATTAATCATTAAATAGTTACCCAACAGAATTAACAGCAGACCCGCTGAGCTGCTATGAGTCCAGTGATAGCCCTCGTACAGAGCAGACAAGCTCAGTGCGACTACCGGGAAAAGTACCGTGGTGTAGGCAGCAGTACCCGGGCCAACGCGGCCGACCAGAGAAAGATAAGCAGTAAAGCCAATCACAGATCCAAACAACGCTAAATAAAGCAGGCTAAAAGTGTATTCAGCGCCTGTGCCCCAGGCAAAGGGCACCCCACGAACCAAACAGATAGCCAGTAACAATATGGTGCCGTACATCATGGCCCACATATTACTTTGCAGTGGTGTGATACCCACTTTGCCATGACGAACTGAAATCATATTACCGAACGAGAAGAACAAGGTACCCAGTGCTGCCAGACCACCCCCTTTAAGAGTAGTAAGCCAACTGTCGTCGAGGCGAATTTCCGGCGCCATTAACAATGCCAGGCCAACTACGCCAAACAGTGAGGCCAGCCAAACATAGTTTTCTACCCTGGTTTTAAAAAATAACCGCCCATTAATGGCATTGTAGAGCGTAGCAAGACAAAAGATGACAGATACCAGTCCTGAGGGTATATAACGGGTAGCGTAATAGAAGCAGATGAAATTAAGCGAAAACAGGCAGGCTCCCTGAGCAACGAAAAACAATTGATCCTGCCGAGTGCCAATCCGCCCCTTCTTCAGCAGCATAACCAATGGGATCATTATTGTGGTGGCCAGCCCGAACCGATAAAACACCGACACCACAACATCCACATTGCCCAACTGATAATAAATAGCCAGCCAGGTGGTCCCCCAGATCGCGACGGTTGTTACATATAAAAACAGTGTCATAAGCTTTACTCACAGAGAAGGAAAGCCAGGAGCATAGCCTCGGTAGCGCAGAAAAACTGGGACATTCCTGACATTTTGGGACGATCCTGCGGTTATTTTACGTCTTCACCGTGCCAGGCATTAAATTATCCTTTGCCCGCTCCCGGCGTTGCTGAATAATAGAACAATGACCAAACAGGCCATCTTCGACACCTTATCCCATTCTAACGCCACACTAAGAGGGGAATTGCGCCTGCCCGGTGATATCCGTCTAGCCGCCTGGCAAAATGAGCTGGACAGAGTGAGTTATCATACCGACGAAGTACACACGCTCTCGCTTTACACCGCCGGCGGTGAGCAAACATATCGCCTTGATGGGCGCCGCTCACAGCGTAATGGCTTTCAGGATGCGATTTGTATCATCCCGCAACAGCAGGAATCGGTGTGGGAGATCCAGGGACGCTTTGAGTTTACTCATCTCTACTTTACCGACAACCACCTGCGGGAATTTATTGCCCGGGAGCTGGATCTTGAGCCCCGTTTGTTTGCCCTTCCGGACCACTCTTTTCTACAACATGTTCCGCTGGCAGCTGCTCTGCAGCAACTGGGGCAGCCTCAGGACTGGCATGACGACATCCACCAGCTTCACATTCAATCGGTAGTTCAGGACGTGTTTGCCGAATTATGTAAGATGCAGTCCCGCAGGGCAGCACAAAAGGTGCGCATTTATGGTGGTTTGAGTTTACGCAGCAAAAAAACCGTGCAGCAATATATTGAAGATAACCTGCAACACTCCATCACCATTGCAGATATTGCCAGCACGGTAGGACTAAGCGAGTTTCACTTTGCCCGGGCATTTCGCCAGTCATTTTATACTTCTGTGCATCGCTATATTGAATCTCGGCGAGTGCAGCGGGTGCGTGAACTGCTGACTCAGGGGCAAAAGCTCGTTGATATTGCTGATGCCGCCGGTTTCAGCGATCAAAGCCACTTATCCCGGGTGGTAAAACGGCAAACCGGTGTAACGCCTAAAAGCCTAAAGCGCTACCTTAACAGCCAACCGCGCTAAACCATTCCAAGGCCCAGTTTTCCGGAAAGCTAAACCCACTACACTGGTGGTTTTACTCCGGACAGACAAATGATTATCCGACCACTGCTGTTATTACTCAGCGTGCTGCTAGGCTCCGCCGCAGTAGCGCAAAATGCACCACTACAACTGGCCGAGTCCTACAAGGGCGACATCGATATCAGTGAATACCTGGTGAGCGAAAAGCTCGACGGTATTCGGGCTCGCTGGACAGGCACTCAGCTTATCACCCGTAACGGTAACCCTATTTACCCGCCCCCATGGTTTATTCGCAACTGGCCAACTGAACCTCTGGACGGTGAACTATGGAGTAAAAGGGGCAGCTTTGAAGAGATTGCATCCACCGTGCTGAGCCATGATCCTGATGAACGCTGGCAGGCAATTAAAATGATGGTGTTTGACCTACCTGTTACCGGCCTGCCCTTTGAGGAGCGCGTTAAGCGGATGCAAACGCTAATCGCTCAAGCCAATAATCCCAGCCTGAAAATGATTAAGCAATTCACACTGGATTCGCTACCTGCACTGGAAAATGCCCTGGATAACATTACTCAACAAGGTGGCGAAGGGCTCATGCTCCATCATCGCCAGGTACACTATCAGCAAGGGCGTAACCCGGGTTTATTAAAAGTTAAACGCTATCAGGACGATGAAGCCAGAGTACTCGCCCACCTGCCTGGCAAAGGCAAGTTCACGGGCATGATGGGCTCACTGTTAGTGGAATCCCGCCACGGCCAGCAGTTTAAAATTGGCAGCGGCTTTAGTCTGGCCAACCGCCAGTCGCCGCCAGCAATAGGAAGCTGGGTAACCTATAAATATTATGGTCTTACCCGGCGCGGCATTCCGCGTTTTGCGAGCTTTCTGCATAGCCGACCGGCAGAAGACAACCCCGTTAAGCACACATCGCCGGAGTAATTAATGCGAGTCGAAAATTGTATCGAAGGTGACAAACCGACAGCTACGGCCTATTAGACTGTACAAGCAGTGTAAAACGGTCCATCCTAGGCATAACAACAAGAAACACCCGCAATGAATTAGTGCATTCAGCGTAGCCTGGACAAACTGCTACCCGAATTCTGAGTAGCAAGTTACCAACGCCGGTTCTGTTTATACACTCACGCTAAAGCACGCTTTATCGTTGCTTTGCATACGACTTACAAGGAAATAACCTGGGTATGTGGTTAAGCACAGAATGTAATCTTACCTTTGATATAACAACACCTACCCCGTTTATACTGATGTTGCGGCCCCGTAATGATTTTAATCAGTGGGTGGCTGAGCAAACCTATACCATTTCGCCTAATGTGCCGGTGATTGAATACAACGACAGTTTTGGCAATTCCTGTCAGCGATTGGTAGCACCGGTTGGCACATTTTCGGTGCGAACCTCAGCGAAGGTATTAACGTCGCCGGCGGTGATAGGCGACCGCTGGGCGGGATTTAATGAAATCGACACACTCCCCAATGAGGAGCTGAGTTACCTGCTGCCTTCACGCTATTGTGAATCGGACCGATTTGTTGAAATGGCCCACAGCATTGTAGCTAATTGCGTGCCGGGCTATGAGCAAGTCGCGGCTATTGAAGACTGGATTCGAACCCATGTGCTCTTTAATCCTGACTCGATCTACTTTCAACAGTCTGCCACAGAGATCAACCAATCCCGCGAAGGTGTTTGCCGTGAGTTAGCCCATTTAGGTATCGCGCTGTGCCGCAGCTTGTGTATTCCGGCCAGAATGGTGGTGGGTTACCTGCACGGCTTAACCCCTATGGATATGCACGCCTGGTTTGAAGCCTACGTGGGCGGTCGCTGGTATACCTTTGATGCTACCCAGCCCTCGTCCGACGGTGCGCGCGTAGCGATTGCCTTTGGCCATGACGCCTCAGATGTTGCAACCTTCACGCAGTTTGGACCGGCCGTACAACCCAAAGTCATGACGGTTAATGTAAGTGAAATCGAACCGCCTGATGAGGCAAACCCAAAAGCCTGAGACACCTACCAGCAAACCTTTCAACAACAAAGGCCTCAATGGCGTATGAGGCCTGTTTTTTTCACCTATCACGATAGCATTTTCACAATAAACGCCCAGTGCGTACCCTTACCTCAATAACATCTTCTCTTGCTATTTAGTTCGAAGGCTAAATTTGAAGTAGTGGCACTGTGAAATAAATACTATTGCAATGAAAACTCTATAGTCCTGTGGCAGAGCTGAAATTTTATAAACTCTATAACATACTGATTTAAGAGACAAAAAACAAACTCCAAAAGTGGTCTCCGACTTGCAGCCGTCTCCAAACATGTTGATATCAGGAGACAAATAATGTCAGAGACAGTAAACACGGTAAATCCTACCACCGAGCAACCCGTTGCAGAATACACGCTTATGTCTGAAGCTGAAGCGAATCAAGCCGTCGATTCGGCCAATACAGCTTTTCTGTCATGGAAGAAAACCAGCTTTGCTGAGCGCGCCGAGCTGATGAATAACCTTGCCGACCAAATCGAAAAGCAATCTGATGCAATTATCGATTTGATGGTTAAAGAAATGGGTAAGGTCGTAGAGCAGGGTAAACAGGAAGTGGAGCTCTGCGCAGCGATTTGTCGCTATACCGCTGAAAACGGTGCCAGCGTATTAGAAGATGAAAACCGCGTATTCGAAGGCGGCACAGCAATAATTACCTATCAGCCACTTGGCGTTATCCTTGGTATTCAGCCCTGGAACTTTCCGCTCTATCAGGTGATTCGTTACAGCGCGGCGAATATTATGGCCGGTAACACCACCGTTATGAAGCATGCGAAGAATGTGTTTGGCATGGCTGAACTTATTGAAAAACTCTACACCGATGCCGGCTTTCCCGAGCATGTCTATCAATCGCTGCTTATTGATGGCAAAACAGCCAGTGCACTGATTAAACACGACAAGGTACGCGGTGTAACGTTTACCGGTAGTGATGGTGTAGGTAAGTCAGTGGCAGAAACAGCCGCCAGCTTAGCCAAAAAGACAGTTCTGGAGCTGGGCAGTAACGATGCGTTTGTGGTGTTATCAGACGCCGATGTCGAAACCGCCGTTAAAGCCTGTGTACAGGGGCGCATCGTGAATAATGGCGAAACGTGCGTGGCGGCAAAACGCTTTATTATTACTGAGTCGGTTTACGACCAGTTTAAATCGCAATTCTTAGCAGCGTTTAAAGCCCTTAAAGTGGGCGACCCGCGCGACGAAGATACCGACCTTGGCCCGATGGCCCGTGAAGATTTACGCGATGAATTGCATAAGCAGGTTATGGAATCGGTGGAGAAAGGCGCCTCTGTGCTGTTGGGCGGCGAGGTACCGGACGGTAAAGGCTGGTTCTATCCGGTAACCATCCTGGAGGATATAAAGCCGGGTATGCCCGCCTATGACGACGAACTATTTGGTCCTGTTGCTTCCTTTATCAAAGCCGAAAACGATGCTGAAGCCATGAAAATTGCCAACGATTCCCGTTATGGCCTTGGCGGCGGCATATTCACAACCGATAAGGAAAAGGCAATCAAGCTGGCGCGCGAAGAGTTTGATACCGGGATGGTGAATATCAACGGCTATTCATTGGCTCAACCCAACCTGCCCTTTGGTGGCGTTAAAGACAGTGGCTATGGCCGTGAGCACGGTGGCTTTGGAATGCGTGAGTTTGTAAACGAAAAGACCATATTCATTTCTGAATAAAGCTAACGGTCATTAATAATACGGGATGAGTGGTTTAAAGCCACTCATCTACATCCTGCCCACCCAGTATTGCCATGATTTCAACCTCAACACCATTGAAGCGATAGTAAATACTGTCGACACCATATGCACATCGCCTGTATCCCTTTCGGATATGATCAACTGATTGAGCTGCAGCGAGATTCATCGCTATTTTTTCAAAAGTCTGAAAAAATCCTTCAAAGTACTTATCCGCCTGGAGTTCGCCATATTCGGTAAAACCGTAGGTATAAATGCGTTTGAGATCCTGTTTGGCGTTCAACGATAACTTGTATCGATTCATCTATCGTTTCAAATCAGCTTTAAATTCTTTCAGCATATCTTCGGGGGATTGATCTACGAATCCACTATTTTCTGCACTTTCCAGCTTTTGATTGATTGCCTCAGCGCGTCGTGCTCGGCGAATCAAATCGTTTACGAGTTCACTTTTGTTTGCATAGTCACGAGTTTCTTCAACCTGGTTCTTCAGCCACTCATCATTTTTTTCAGTCAGGGTAATGCTTTGACGAGGCATAAATATCACTCCAACAGGCAGTTTGACGTGCTCCAATAGATTCACACAGCCAGTTAAGGGATAATTATCTCAACTGGAGTGTATATGAAAACGCGAAAAAGCTATTCAAAAGAATTCAAACTGGACGCTGTTAGTCTGGTTACAGAACAAAATTACAAGATTGCTGAGGCTGCACGTAGTCTGGGTATTAGCGCGAATATGTTAGGCCGCTGGCTTAAAGAGCAAGAATCTGAAGGTGCCCACGCATTTCGTGGCAAT
>NZ_PVNP01000124.1 GCF_002993365.1 Marisediminitalea alba | reverse complement strand
GATTAATGGTATGGACCCTCTCCTCCCATAAAGGCTTCAAATGAGCCAAGATAGAGTTGTTGAATCACTATCAAGAAGGAGAAGGTCACATGAATAAGGTAACAATAGGTTTAGATATCGCCAAGTCTGTTTTTCATTTAGTTGTTATGAATCAGTCCGGCAGAGTACTCAAAAAGAAGAAGTTAAAGCGTTATCAGGTGCTGTCCTATTTTAGCCAACTGGAGCCAAGTATCGTGGTGATGGAAGCCTGTGGCAGTTGCCATTATTGGTGTCGTGAGCTGACAAAAGCGGGGCATGAAGTCAAAGCCATCGCGCCGCAATATGTTGTGGCATACCGAAAAGGCAATAAACACGATTACAATGATGCAGAGGCGATAGCCGAGGCCTCACAGCGTGAAGGGATGCGATTTGTGCCGTTTAAGTCTCAGGAACAACAAGATATTCAGCTCATGCATCGTATTCGAGAGCGTATGATAGCGCAGCAAACAGCGTTGAGTAATCAGATAAGAGGCTCGTTGGCTGAATACGGTATTGTGTATGCACGGGGCGTAGCGACCGTGGTGAAAGAATTACCTTTCACCTTGGAAGAGGCTGATAATGGATTGAGTATGCTAGCTCGCCAACTGTTTCAAGGTTTATTCAACGATTTGTTGGTGTTACGGGAGCGCATTAAGGAAATGGATAAGGAGTTGAAAGCATTTGCACAAAACCACCCTGTATGCGAGCGCTTAATGAGCATGACCGGTATTGGGCCACTGATTGCTACTGCTTTATATGCAGGTATTGGACAAGGACAGGCTTTTAATAGTGGTCGACATTTAGCCGCTTGGTTGGGTATCGTCCCCAAACAACATACAACGGGAGATAACCCGAGATTGCTGGGTATCAGCAAACGCGGGAATACGTATTTACGCACCCAGATGATTAACGGTGCCAGAGCCGCCTTGCGCCATATCGGTGATAAAACCGATAAAGTGAGCCAGTGGTGTCGGGCTTGCTTAGCGCGAATGAGCTTTAACAAAGCTTGCGTCGCGCTGGCCAATAAGATGGCGAGAATGGCCTGGGCCATGCTGCACCATCAACAGGATTATCTGCCAGGGCAGATAAATAAAGCTGCGGTTTAGCCGGTCAAACCCAAACCAGTAGTAAGCACGTAAACGAAAACAGGAAGCCTATCAACGCATTGCAAAAGACAACGTACTGATGATTAACGGTTCATAACCATCTTGTTCAAATCAGATTATACCAAGGGCCTTCGAGGCCGCCGGATTGATGAGACAACAAGATGCGAACAACCATCAAGGCTAGAAGCCACATGACTTCACTAAAAAGCCGAATATATGGCAGCAATGAATCACGTTAATTAGTCAACACGGTGTCTTGCAATCGGAGAGGGTCCATATATGGTATAAGACTGAAATGGGATTTATTGCAGGCACAGGGGCGGTGTGGACCCCGTCTGAACCTGGTACATCGGGCAGTGTTATCACTAGTCAAATAGAGGCGATTAACTAGGCGTCGCTTTGTCTTTCAAGCTCTATGGCATACTCCACTAATTCGGCATTGGAGAGATTGGCATCATAGCTGTCTTTATCCTGAGCGAGAATTTTATCGATGAATTTTTCAACTATCTGTTGATGACCTTCATCCAGCAGGCGGTATTTTGTGAGGAGCCTTGTCTCTGTATCATTCATATCCAAGTTGTTCTTCCTCTTTCGTTGTTAGTTACAACCCGCTTGTTAGCTGCCAGCACCTGTAATAGTGACAGGGGCATAAGCAACAAGCACTACTGAGTATAGTAGACAGCCAGGGCAGGAATTGCCAATCCGAGCCGCTCAGCCAAACGACTTGTTAGCCGCAACGACCACGATTACAAAATGATACAGAGAAAAGGTTTCCGGTCCTCAGGACTTTGCGTACTATTGGCCTGCATTTTAATAACAATGAGCAGATTACCAGCATGATAAAACCAATTCTTGCACTCAGCACTGCTGCACTGTTCAGCTTGCATGCTGCGGCAACAGTGGTGGAAATTCGCACCAATATGGGCAACATCAGCGTTAACCTTTTTGACGAAGCAACCCCCGAAACCGTTGAAAACTTTCTTGAATACGTTAACTCGGGGGCTTATGCCAATAACGTAGTGCACCGTTCTGAACCTGACTTTGTAGTCCAGGCTGGGGGCTTTACCTACAACAATACCCTGCCTCTCGACAATGTAGCTACCGGTGTTGCGGTGGTTAATGAGCCGGAGCTTTCTAATGTTCGTGGCACTATTGCTATGGCAAAACAAGCCGGCGATCCGAACAGCGCTACATCACAATGGTTATTAATTTATCGGACAACAGCCAGAATCTGGATGTGCAGAATGGCGGCTTTACCGTATTTGGCCAGGTGATTGATAACGGCATGGATGTCGCAGACGCGATTAGCGAGCTTCCTCGCTTTAATCTGGGCGGGGCAGCCAACTCTATTCCGCTGCAGGATTACACCAACGACGATGCCACCAACGGCCGTGAGCCGGACGGCGATAACTTTGTGTTAATTACTGATATTGTGGTTACCGACGCAGCGACTGTTACCAATCCGGATTTAACGCCGGTTCCAAACACTCTGATCGACAATGACAGCGACCCTACACCACCATCCAGTAGCGGCTCCTCCGGGGGTGCAATGCATCCGCTGGCATTACTGGTTATTGCCGTAACCACCATCGTTTTTCGGCGCAGAAAGAAACGCTAACTGATTAATAAGCCCTTTATTCCGGCCAAATCCAAGAAAGCCGCTCAGATGAGCGGCTTTCTTGCTTAAAACAACGACTTTTTACGCTATCCGGATCACCACCGCCTGCCACGGCTCAAGGGTGTATCCTGAGTCATCAGACTGCAGCGACGGATAGTTATTGATCATGACATTATCGCCAATCAATGCCGGCTCCAGTGCACAATGCTGTTGATGGCTCGAATAGTTAAGCAATACCAGAATCACCTCATCATCAAGTTTACGGGTGAACGCATAAATATGCTCATCATCCGGTAGCAGCAATTCATAAGCGCCGTAAACCAGCGTCAGATTTTCCTTGCGCAGGCGGGTAAGCTGGCGGAAGTAATTCAGTGGCGAGTCCGGGTCTTCTTCCTGGGCAGCTACGTTGATCTCAGGATAATTACCGGTCACCTTTAACCAGGGTTTACCGGTAGTAAAACCAGCGTTGGCCGAATCGTCCCACTGGATAGGCGTACGGGCATTGTCGCGACCACTTAACTTATGTGACTCGAGCAGCATTTCGGCATCACCGCCCTCATTTTTGGTGAGGTTATACCAATTAATGGTCATGAGATCGTTATAGTCATCAATGCTGTCGAATTTGGCGTTAGTCATGCCAATTTCATCACCCATGTAATAGTAGGGCGTCCCACGCATGGTAAGCAAAAAGGTACTGAGTAACTTTGAGGACTGCACTCGATGGGCCGGCGAATCATCGCCAAACCAGGTCACCTGGCGCGGGAAGTCATGGTTGGTATGCCATTGGGTGCCCCAGCCTTTTTCGTCGAAGGTGGTTGCCCAGGCGCTCATGATCTCTTTGTACTTCACCAGGTTCTGGAAATCAGCGTTAACGATCTTACGTTGATCAACGCCCAGCTCCACATGCTCAAAGTGATAATTCATGTTTAGTTCCTGACGGTCTTCGTCCACCAGGTCATGAATATTATCTAGGTTTGTGCCCGGCCCTTCGGCTACGGTCATAATATCGTAATGCTGCAGCACCTCGCGGTTCATTTCGTGCAGATACTGATGTAAACGTGGGCCCTGGGCATAAACATCGATCATGGCATCGCCGTGCACGCCCTCGAATACCGGGTAGTCATCATGCTTGGAAATAAAGGTGATCACGTCCATCCGGAAACCATCAATACCCTTTTTAAACCAGAAATGCATCATGTCGAAGATTTCTTCGCGCACTTTCGGGTTTTCCCAGTTTAGGTCTGGCTGTGTTTTATCAAAATAATGCAAATAGTAAGCGTCAGTGGGCTCGTGGTAGGCCCACGCACTACCTTCTTCGTCGAAGAACGACCAGCGCTCCGGCGGCGTGCCTTTTTCAGCCGGCCACCAGTGATAATAATCACGATAGGGATTATCTCGCGATGAACAGGCTTGTTTAAACCATTCGTGCTCGCTGCTGGAGTGGTTTACCACCAAATCCATCACCACCTTGATACCACGGGCATGAAAACCGGCCAGCAACTCATCAAAGTCGGCCATGGTGCCAAACTCATCCATAATGTCCCGATAATCAGAAATATCGTAGCCATTATCATTGTTGGGCGATTTATAAATCGGGTTTAACCAGACTATGTCCACGCCCAGCGAAGCGATGTAATCAAGGCGCTTAATAATGCCCTGCAGATCGCCCACCCCGTCACCGTTGGAGTCCTGAAAACTGCGGGGATAAATCTGATAAACAACGCCCTCTTTCCACCACTGGCGGTACATCTGTTTTAGTTGCATGATTGCTTCTCCTGATTAGCCAGGTGATCAGGTTTGGTGTTAATACGCAATGCCAAACCGGCACCGACCACAAATAAAATACCGGCCAGAGCCAACGCATTTCGCGGGTCCCCGCCAAGCAAAGAATCGTAGAAATAACCGACAGACAGCATTTCCATAATCTGCGGCAAACAAATCATGGCGTTAAGCAGACCCATATAAACCCCTACTCTGGCGGCAGGTGTTACGTCGGCAGCAATGATAAATGGCACAGTGATAACGGCTGACCAGCCAATCCCTACCAGCGCCATGCAGGCAAAAGTGGTATACAGGTCGGTAGTCAGCTGCATCGACAAGTAACCCACACCACCAATTAGCAAAAACAGCGCATAGGTTTTAGCATCGCCGATTTTGGTGACGACCTTAGCAATAACCAGCGCCATGATAAGCGTAGTCACGTTCATTACTGTAAACGCCATACCTACCTGCGCGGTGCCTTCCACAAAGCCGGGGCTGTCCGGATTAGGGGCATCGTAAACGTGACGGGCAATCGAAAGCGCCAGGTACTGCCACATCATAGGTAAACCAAACCAGGTAACCAGCTTCACCCACCACACAGCGCGCAACGACTTAGGCATATCCACCAGCGCACTCCACAACTCGGTAAACACGTGACCAATGCTTTTGTGCTCACGTTTAGCATGAAATGCTTCCATATCTTCAGGCGGGTATTCTTCGGTTTTAACAAATGACCAGGCCATGGAAATCAGAATAACCACTACGCCAATGGCAAAGGAATATTTCACAATTTCCGGAATTTGCTTACCGTCAGTCTCGGCTGAAACGCCAACAGAAATCATAATTAATGGCATTAGCCCGGCCAGCATCTGGCCGGCGGCAATCATGAAAGACTGCAAGGCGTAACCGGTAGGGCGCTGCTCATGGTTAAGCTTATCGCCCACCAGCGCACGGTAGGGTTCCATGGCGGTATTCATAGCAGCATCAAGGATCCAGAACAGCCCTACTACCATCCATAACTCAGGCACATAAGGCATAAACATCACGGCAATGGAGCCAACCAGCGCACCAATCATAAAAAACGGTTTCCGGCGACCAAAGCGGGTCCAGGTACCATCACTGATGGCCCCGATTAGCGGTTGGATGAGTAACCCTGTTACCGGACCGGCCAGCCACAGAATAGGCAGTTCGTGCTCTGCCGCACCGTGATAGCGGAAAATCGGACTCAGGTTAGCCTGTTGCAAACCAAAGCCGTACTGGATGCCAAAAAAGCCAAAGCACATGTTCCATATCTGCCAAAAGCTTAAGTTCGGTTTTAGTGAATCTTTCATATCAAGATCTCTGTTTGTAGTAAATGTTAGCGTAACAAACATGCTCCTGATTCTCACAAACTCGAAACATAAACATGTAACACGCTGATACTAGTGCAAGGTTTGATGTTGTGCGCGACTTTTAGCAGCCTTTCTGCGCAACATAAAACACACAAAAAATTAACTTCGCAAACTGAATCTTAAACGATTAAGAAGATTACGCAAGTTTTCTCCTCACTTTCTTAAAGTTAAGTGTGTAACTCGTTATCCTGCAAAAGAAAATATTAAATATGACTGTTAAACATCAGAGCTTGCCGTTTCAAACGTTTGTCATATCAACAAAATAAAATGAAAATTTACCAATCATAGCGGGATAGCCTTTTGATGAGCTCAGCGATTTCCAGGCGTTTATTTTACGTGCTGACCGTTACTTTTATTCTCCTCGCTGTGCTGGGTCAGCTTTCAACGGGTATCTATACGCCCTTTTTTGAAGAATTAGCCGAGTTGCATGGCACAAAAATCTCTCTGATTGAAAAAAGCGTTGCCCTTTTTCTTATCGCTTTCGCGGTATCTCAGTTGGTATCCGGCATCGCCTGCGACTACCTGAATAAGCCCCGTCTGCTGCAGTCAGGATTACTGTTATTTATAGTGGGCACATTGATCGTTGCCCATGCCAATAGTCCACTGCTCTTTCTTACCGGGCGGGTTATTCAGGGGCTTGGCGGCGGGGTTGGTGTGTCGGTAACGCGAGCCTTATCGAAACAGTTATTTAGTCCACAACAACTAAATATTTCTCTTTCACTCACTAACATAGCCTTTGCCATTGCCCCGGCAATTGCGCCAATGCTGGGGACATTAATCGGTGAGTGGCTGGGGCTCAGAGCCGTATTTTTCGTAGTGCTGGTGATTGCGCTGCTGGCTTTCGGATTACTTTTTGCGGTCACTCCCGCGCTGAAAATACGGCCTGTTTCAACTCTTCGCACGTAATGCGGGATACCTTAACGCTGCTAAAAAGCAGTGTGAGCCCGATTCTGTTAACCGGAACTGCCAGCGGATTACTTTATGGCATCGTTTTCGGCTTTGTGACTATCAGCCCGTCTCTGATTATCAATGAGCACGGTTACAGCAAAGGGGCATTTTCGTTGTTTTCGCTGCTGGCTACCATGTGTTTTGTGCTGGGTAGCGTGGTAAATATTAAATTATCGGGCGTTTCTGCGCTGCATAAATTCACACTGTCCGGGTGGGTGATACTGGGGTTGTCTTGTACCGCCCTGTTGTGGATCTCAATAATGGGGGCTGACAGCCTATGGCTCATTATGAGCTTTAGTTACCTCATTTTCTTCCTGGCCGGTATTGCCATGCCCTGCAGCGTGCTTTTAATGCTCGGCTTTTCTGACACCTCGGCGGGCCTGCTGGCCGCTTTAACTGGCTTTTTCCACCTCACCGGCGCATCCGTCGGCGCATACCTGGTAGCTATAATAAATCAGCCACCCGCTCACGCCTTCATACTAACAACCACAACCTTAAGCCTTTGCTGTGTGATTGCCTGCGCTTTTATCAGCATTCAGCAATCAGACTAACGCAACCACTTAGCGGGCTTAACTATCATGCCCAAAGGTAATCGGTGCCTGCATATAGAAGACATTTAATAGATCATTGAAGACTTTTATCTCTTCTACTGCTAGATAGCGCGAAGGCATTGATAATGTGGTAGTCACGTACAAAGTATCCAGCTCATCGCCGGGCTCAAACCGATAAGAGCGGGTGAGCCTGCCATACTGATGCTCCAGGTTCAGGTCCGGCGGATAGCGGTTGAGTGCCCAGTCATGCGGTACCTGAATTTTATACTCAGACTCGACTAAGAAGCCGGGGTAAAACTGACCATAAACTTCGTTGTTGAGCCATGATGATGAGAGTTCTCCGCGTAACCACGAGTCATTCTCAGCCAGAGAAATGCCCTGCTGAGGATTAAAATAAGGCTCGTAGGTGGTTTCAGAGTGGGTAGTTAACCTACTCGACATAGTATCAACGCCGGAGATCTCAAACACCGGCTCAGCATCTTCATTGGCCACATCATGATAAACATCCACCATGTATTCAAGGCGTTTTGGCTGCGACAGACCAGCCATGTTCTGACGCATTAACGATGCATACTCATTCAGAAAAGTGAGGGTAACGAGCTCTTGCTGGCCCCCCTCTGGCGTAATGGTAATATCTGACAGCGCTTTAAGCTGCCAGCGATATTGCGGGCGTGGAATGGTAGTTAACGACGCATCGTTAGAAAGGTTCAGTGCAACCCGCCCCTGGATCCAGTCTGACGTGCTCTGCCATTGCGTGTAGGGGTCGGTTGGATCGAGGCAATATTGCTGGCCTGCAAAACTAAAACAAACCACTACGTGATCAAATAAACCGACGGCAGCAGCGCCCGCCATGCCCGGCCGCTCTCGTTTGGTTGCCACCAATACCGGCTCAGCATCAATGTTAATGGCGCGGAGCATGGCTATCAGCAAGGCCGATTTGTCTTTACAGTCACCAAAGCGGTTGTCGATGGTTTCGTCCACGTTATGCGGCACTATGTCGTAGCCGGCTTCAGAGCGAGAAACATAACGAATATCGCGGGCAACAAACTCGAAAATACGCTGGATCAGTGCCTGCTTGCCATCAGCACTACCAGCAAACTCATCAACCAGCGGCTGTACGCCCTGGTTATTTTTGATAGCGTTGACAAAGCCAGGGCGCACTTGCGCTTTAACCGCCTGCCAATCTGGCTCTGTAGAAAGCGTGATCTGGCCTAACTTATCGCCCCAGTTCACCACGCTGTCAGACTCTGCCGCCACGAGATTAACGGCGTGACAGTACACCCGCGCGGGCTGCTGCTCACAACTTACAAGCTCACTGGTATTATCAAAATACAACCGGGCGCTGTCGTCCCACTGCGCCTCAAAACTGTAATTCAGCATATCAGCAGTTTGCTGAGGGTAGGAGCGAATACTCCAGAAGGGTCGCTCCGTTGTGAGAGTTTCCTCAATTTTATATGCAATCAGCGTGATGCCGCCCACTTCCACCGCCGGAAAAGACACAATCATCTTTTCGGTTTCCGTGAAGGTATTGTAGGTATCTTCTGCAATGACTTTCTGATGAGACTCATTGACGTAACTCACCTTGCCTTCTGGCGAAATACTCGCTGCCGTCAGCACCGTGAGCTTTTCATTTAACTGATTAAAATAAATGCTTTCGTAAGCATTGTTCTGCACGGATGCTGTGGTGGGATAAAACCAGATTTTATGACCGTAAACGGTTACTTTGTTGTCTTTCACTGCAACTTTGTAGGTACGCTCCAGGCCGGTTAACGCACTGTGGGCATCAGGTTCCAGTTCACTGGCAAGCTGTTTGGCCCGCGCAATCAACCCATCCCCCTGCAGAAATTCAGCCGATACCGGCAGCGTTAACAGCAAACTGAATAATAGGAGTAGCTTACTTCTCATCTGCGATCAGCCCTTTTACGTCCCTGACAAATTGCGGCTTGTATTGCGTATATTTACGCGGTGCCACCCACATGTATCCCACCAGCTCAACCAGGCCTTTCTCCCGTTCGATAAGGTGTGAAATATAGAGCTGCTTATCACCAGCCTCGGTATTTTCGCAGCTTACTACCGAACGCAGCAGATCGGTTCCTTGTTGCAGTGAACGTGAAGCCGTACATTGTGCACCGGGTAGCACTTCAAGGTAAGTAGCGTAGCGATTTTGCGCGACTTCATTAAAGTCGTCATGTTCGGTATAAGTAAATACGGCGTACCACATATTGTTTAATGAGGCAGGCCCTCGTAGTTCGTATTCAGCCGTGCCATCGGTGACAGTGCCAATCGGCACATTTTCCCAGCCTTCCTGGTTCACCGTAAAGCGCACGCCTGCCTCAGGCAGCACGACTTCGGTTCCGGACTCAATACGGGTAGTCTCTACATTCACCAGTTTCAACTGCCCCAGCGCCCAGAACAACCCAACCCACAGGGCTAAAAACAGTAACCCTACCACCCACTCCAGGGCGTTGAATCCGGCGAACCGGTGCATCATTGGTTCGCTCTCAAATGCTTGCCTGATGCGATTTAAACGATGATGTAGTAGCAAAAATAAAATAAACGCCACAGCCCACAAGACAAATTGCAGCGCCTGACTCTCAATGAATTCGGCAACAACATAAGCACCAATATAGGCACCGCTGAACAGGCCATTCCAGGCAATGTTCTGCATTCTGCTCCAGCCCGGCAGTTGCCGCTGGGCTTCAATATCACTAAACGTTTTAAGCAGGATGTGCGAGGCAAAAGGCAACGGCAAACACACTACCGGCGCAAAAAACCACAGGATGGGCGTAAATGAGCGACCGGTTATGCGTTTACAATCGCGGGCGGCAAGGGCAAACCATATAAACAGGTAACAACCCATGGTGACGATGGTCAGCAGACCTTCCAGCCACACGGCACGATAGGGTGCTACCTTCTGATGGGTACGGGGGGAGTCTGTCACATCCTTGTCCTCTACTGCATGGGTAGTCCTCTACCCGATAAAAAAGGCGGCGCTATTTTTCGCCATGGTTATTATTGTTTTTTAAACAATATATTCTACGCGGCAGATTTGCCACACCAGCCTGATTTTATTAGAGAATTGGTAAACCAGTAGCGGCCGAACGATTGTTTTAATTTAGCAATCAGTTTACTTAAGGATTAACAGACCCGCAATCAAAAGCTAACGAACCATCATCTTGTTAAAGCGACCCGGATTAAAACGGCCGTCCGATCTTACGGCTTTATCGCGCTATAATGTACGGCCACAGTTCTTGCAATTTGCTTTGATATTCATCCAGCCGTGAAAGAACGTGAATGTGTCTTGCCCGAGCAGTTGTTCGAAAGTATTCTGTTTGATTATTAATACTATTTTTAGAAAAGCCTCGCTAAGGCTTTGATAATTTGAATCAAGGAAGTACAGGTTATGGAAAACTCAGCTATTCGCATAAGGGAGATTTCTCTGCTGGGATTACTTCTATCTGTATTGTTTGGCTGCAGTGACAATAAACAGGTTTCTGTAACTCAGAGCTCTTCACCAATGCAAGCTACTGCGGTCACTACAGCCCAAATTAGCCAACCTATTAATTATGAAGATATACAGGTTATTATTCGTGATGTCGCGACCCTGCCGATACGTCCGGGTAAACGTTCAGGCGCCAGAATAACTACCCTAGCCTCTGTTAAGGACGATTCAAAGCGCTTCTATTCGGTGGACTTGGATGGTTATGTGTATACCATCGATAACGAAAAGCTCATTAACGAACCCTTTTTAGACGTGAACGCTGCCCTCGGCGATGTGTTTGTTCGAAATGATACCGAAAAAGGGCTGACCTCGATGGCTTTTCACCCCAATTTCGCCCGGCCCGGACTGCCCGGTTTCGGCAAAATCTATACGGCAACCACTGAAAGATACGGTTCCGGCAAGCCAGACTTTAAGGAAGTGAATACAGGAAGAACACCATCGCATCTGGATGTTATCCGGGAATGGCAGATGTCTTCTGTCAGCAATAACCGCATAGATTCTTCTTCAAGTAGGGTGGTAATGCGAATTTCACACCCTTTTCGCGATCACACCATCGGCCAGATCGCGTTTAACAACAGTGCAATGCCAGGTGAACCTGATTATGCCAGGCTCTATATTGGCGTTGGGGATGGCGGTAATACCGTGGGTTATAAACAGGAAATAAACGCTTTTCATACCGCCCAGGACCCACAACTCCCATTAGGTAAAATTTTGCGGATTGATCCGCTTGCCCGAGGTGCCCGACCCTATACAGTGCCGCCGGATAACCCTTTTGTAAATAACCCTCCTTTTTTACCTGAGATCTGGGCTTATGGGTTACGCAATCCGCAGCGGTTTACCTGGGATAGTGCTGGCGACCATCGCATGATTCTCATCGATATAGGTCAGGCTTTGGCTGAGGAAATTAATGTCGGTATCGCCGGAAGCAACTATGGCTGGAGCCAGCGTGAAGGCTTCCTGAATGTCGACCGTAAAAACAATAAAACCTATCATCCTCTCCCGGCAAACGACTCGCAGTTTAACTATACTTATCCGGCCTTACAGTACGAGCATGATTTGGGGCGCGCAATAACTGGCGGATATGTATACCACGGAGCGCTGCTAACTAAACTGAATGGTATGTATATCTTCGGCGATATGGCCAGCGGACGGATTTTTTACACTCAGGCTGCAGCTCTCAGGAATGGCCAGATGGCCCAATTCGGCGAGCTTAAGTTAAAACACAATGCCAGGATAAAAACGCTGTCGGATATTCAAAATGGCGCTAATCATGCGCAGATGCGGTTTGGTGTGGACGGTGCGGGTGAGCTGTATATTCTCACCAGAGGCGATGGCACAATCCGAAAAATGGTGATGGTGTCGGGGTAAACCGGCAGAAGTAAATAACTTCTGCTCCCGGTACGAGAGCAGAAGAGGCCTGTTTTATTGCTCTAAAAACTCATCACTTAAGTAGAGTTCGTCGTTACTGTTGATACCTACTTTGCGGTTGAGTACCGTTTGGGCAATTTCCTGCGCTTCTTTCAGCGAGTGCATCTTATAAGTGCCACACTGGTACTCGTTCAGTTCCGGAATATCAGATTCGGTTTGTACATTCAGTACATCATTCATGGCTGCCAGCCAGGCTTTGGCTACGCGCTCTTCATCCGGCGTACCAATCAGGCTCATGTAAAAACCAGTACGGCAACCCATTGGAGAAATGTCGATGATTTCAACGTCATCCGCATTCAGATGCTCACGCATAAAACCAGCAAAAAGGTGCTCAAGGGTATGAATGCCTTTTTCAGACAATGCTTCCTGATTTGGTACCGTAAAGCGCAAATCGTAAACGGTGATAGGATCGCCCTTAGGCGTCGTCATTTTTTTCGCAATGCGAACAGCCGGGGCTTGCATGCGGGTGTGATCAACACGGAAGCTGTCGAGTAGTGGCATGATTAAATTCCTTGATTGATATCGGTAATGCGACCTTTGTTACGCGCACGACCGTAAATAAGTTTAACGTCGGTCATTGTACATCAACTATCAGGGATAAACATACCGAAGCATCGCCGATGGGTGTACCCTGTAACCAAACCGGCAACTGTTAAAAGGAATGTTATGAAAAAGCTGATAATCGCACTAACGGGCGTTTTACTGCTAACCGCCTGCGACCGCAATGAAGTAGGCGATGTCTCATTAGGGCTGTTTACCACCAAGGACATTAAAATAGACATGTTCACCGACCCACTGATCCCGGGGGTAACCTGTCATGTGGCCAGCATTGAGGCTGACCTGAGCCTTGCCGATCCCTCTGACAGCTCGATTGCCTGCCGTCAGACTGGCGAAATTACTGCAGCCATGATAGCGGCTATCGATAAAACCAAATCCGGTGACGTTGTGTTCAAAAAATCGAAAAGCGTACTGTTTAAAAATATGAAAATTCGCCGCATTTTTGATGCGCAAAACCAAACGCTGATGTACCTGGCCTATTCCACTAAGGAAACCTCGGGCAGTTTTAAACACAGTTTATCGACCGTGCCATTGTGGGGTACAGACGCCTATCAGACTGCGCCTGCTCCAACCAACTAAAACCATGGGGGCACCAGCCCCCCTTCTTTAATCACGGCGTAGTATTTTTAAGTGAAATAGCGTCTTCGTTAATGACACGGACTTCGCGTTGCGGGAATGGGATCTCGATATCGTGTGCCCGCAATGTTTCAAAAACAATCAGCAGCAGGTCGCCTCCGACCCGGTTTTTACCATCATCCACGCCTTCCATCCAAAACTCCACAAACATATTAACGCCGGAGTCGCCAAAGCTGTCAATTTCGCAATCAGGGCGTTCTTCAAAGGGAATATCCGGGCCGCTTATTACCTGAGGATGTTCGCTTACGGCCTCTTTGATAATTTCGACCATGGCGCGGATGTCAGTTTTATAAGCTACCGAAAAATCGATACGGTACCGCTGTTTAGGATCTTTATGCGTCCAGTTAATTAATAACGAACTGATAAACTTCTCATTAGGAACGAGGATATCTTTACCGTCATAGGTTTCAAGCACCGCATAGCGCATTTTAAATTCGCGCACAAACCCCTTGCTACCATCATCAAGCTCAACAAAATCACCAACGGTAAGGGAACGGTCCAGCAGAATAATAATGCCCGATATAAAGTTGGAGGCGATGGATTGCAAGCCCAGGCCAAGCCCTACACCTAGTGCTCCACCAAACACGGCAAGAGCGGTTAGGTTGATGCCCATAATATTCAGCAATAGCAGGAAAATAACGCAGAACAGCACCACCTCGAAAAGCTTGGAAAACACCTCTTTGGTGGTCACATCGAGCTTTTCGTGATTACGAATAATGTCTTTACCCATCACGCTGGATGCACGGCCAAGCCAGAACAATAACACCCCGAAAATAGTGACTCTGGCGACGCCGTAGGCTGACACGCTGACGTTACCAACATTTATCGAGATTGACTCCAAGGCTGCAATAACAGCAGGCAGCACATCAATCATGTGCAGAAAGACAATGGGTAAACCTACCCAGCGCAGAAAGTTCGCTATGCCCCGACTTTCAACAAACGCCCGAATGAAAGAGTTGAGGAAAATCATAATCGCTACCACTACCGCGACTTCCAGCAGCCAGGCATCTAACTGATACTGTTTACCCAGAATAGAGGTAAGCTTGAGCAGGGTAATAGTGAAAATGGGAAACAGCGTACCACCCAGACGGTACATTTTGAGTCGGATTATATGCGTACCATTAGCCGGTGCTTCCCGCGTCCAGCTAAATTGCCGACGCAAGCTTGAGGATATCAGCCAGGCAACGGCATAAATCGATGCAATAACAATCACCTGGTACAAGAATGTTGGACTAAGAACGGCGTCCTGAGCAATCAAAAAGGCTTTCTTCAGCTCAGCGATAAAGGCTTCCATAATTTACCCTGCAGAGGATGTGCTTCGGGCAAGTTTTATCGTTAATCACTCTGCGGGTAAAGAAATATATTTAGAATATATGTAAATAATTATCTATTGAAATTTGATTTAAACAGTTGAAAACCTGAATAATCAAACACAACTAGTTCGCACTTCCTCGTATTCCATAGATTCTCTCGTTTCATATACCCTATCCCGCCAGTGAGCCTGGAAATTTTGCGCAGAACTATAAGCTAACAATTTTTCACAACAGTTAAATGATGGTTCAGCCTGTTCATCCTTTATGTTCAATATCATCTCAGACACGCTCCTTTCATCTAACGAATCTAACAAATAACCAACATTGAAATTTTCAACCATGTATTTAAACCAGTGGTAATTTGGAACCAATACCGGAGTATTCGTTTTTATAGCTCGCATTACAATGCCTGACGGGCTGTAATGATGAGCATAAAGGGCACAGACCAAATCAGCGCAATTCGTAATATCCATTAATTCCTGGTCACTTAGGTACCTATTAATGACATGAAACCTATCCCGTTGTTCTTCGCCGAGATTGTCTATGTAAGTTTGAATCTCTTTCGAAAGTTTGCCGGCCAACACAAGCTTAACCTTATGTTTTGCTGATATTGCAGCTACAGACTTAATAAGCATGATTGCGTTTTTCCGCGGATGTGTATTCATCGCTCCGCATGCCAATAGGTAAAAAAAGCCTTTCTTGAGCCCAAACTGCTCATAAGCAGCTCGTTTGGTTATGGGTTCTTGTTTGTCAATAGGGTCAGGAATCAGTTTGAATCGACTACGGATAAAATAGCCTAACAAACCAGGATGATCATACGAAGCATTATCGATGGTGCTCAGGGTATTTTTCGGATGCAGACACAATAACAAGAGTTTGATCAGCTTCTCGCCATAAGATGCGTTAGTCAACAATCCGGGGCTTAGCATTAAAAAGTGATACTTCCATCGTCCAGAAAAATTGAAAATGGGCCATAGCCATGCTGCTGTAGTTCCTGTTGGAGCAATGATTTTCTTAACTGGAGTCTGGCGAGCCAACTCTGCAATTGACTTACACTCATAGTAACTCTGGATAAAACTATTCGATTTAAAGGTTTTCCGATAAAAAATCACTTTATCAACTTTCTTGCTGATCGCCTCGAAAACAGCGTTTGTCGCCGGGGTCAGTATCAACACCTTTTCATCTTTATCTAGTGCACTCAGAACTTTATCCAGATACGTAAGGTGGTGCCCGGTAACTGAGGGCAAGTAAATGCACAAATAGGAAGGGTTTGTTTGTCGCATAATATGGGCTCACTATTATTTTTTTAATCGGCCACAAAGGTCAATGCCGTGCGAAGTGTAAACCTAACGCACTTAGGTCAGTAATGCTTTTAAGCATTCTCTATCTTTCAGCCTGTATCGTCAGAGTTATTCAACTATTTTTTCGAAATCGGTTTTGACTTAACTATAGTTGAGAAAAACTGACGATGCAGACTGATAGATACTTAGCGAGGACTAATATTCTTTAATTCATATTGTTGAATCAGGCTATTCAGGCGCACAAATGAAGCGGGTTGCGAAAACCGCATACGTTCAAGTTTACGCTGAGCTATCGCTTTGCTGCCTTGTTTTAGCAGCGTTTCAACGTAATTCAGGCGGATGTGTTCGGCAATGCCGGGCTGCTCAATGATCGTTTCGTAAAGTACGATGGCTTCATCTGCCTCCCCTTGTTTGGTTAAAATTTCGGCATAGGTATCCACAACCCCGTCGTTGGTCGGCATAAATTCGTAGGCTTGCTCAATCAACTTTCTCGCTTCTTCTAGTTCGTCCTGATTCATTTTAAGGTACGCGAGATTATTCAGTGCTACGTAATTATAGGGATCTGCCGCGATGGCTTCTTTATAGCTCGTTACTGCCTCATCCGGGGCTAATACCATCTGAAACTCCGCCATCAACATCAGCGAACGAATGTCCTTGTCTGGCGTAGCGTTATGTTTCTGTAACAACGCTAACGCCTCGTTGCGCTTATCCTGTGCCGCGTATATTCGGGTGAGTAATGCGAGGTAATCAAAGCTTCGATTCGCCTTATAAGCTGCCAGCGCATCATCAAGGGCTTCTGCAGGACGTCTTTCCAGCAAACTGATATAGGCATTTATTCCCCGTACTTCTGGTTCATCGTATAGTCGTTCATCAATTTGCTGCCAGGCCGCTTTGGCTTCTTCAAGATTACCCAGCCTTGCATTAAACAACGCCTGAAGGATGCGAATTTCCTGATTATCTTCCAATTGTAAAAAGCGGTTTGCTTCGGCCAGCGCCGCCGGATAATTGCCACGGATATTATTCACTGCAATGACACCTATAGCCGCGTTTTCCTGATTTGGAAAAAATTCGGACCATTGCCTGAAGTGCTCTTCGGCAGCAATAACCTGATTGGTTTGTACTAATACATTACCTTTTAATTGCCACAGCGTTTGAGGGCTGTCAGCAGAGAGTGAAATACCTTCGATTAGCTTAAGCGCCTGCTCCTTTTGGTTGAACTCCAGAGCCTTTTTGGCAGCCAGCATTCTTAGTGGCGGATTCGTCAGGCCCGACTCGAGAGAATTAATGAGTGAGGATAGCTCCTGTTGCGCCTGCTCTTTGTCCTGTGAGAGTAGAAACTGCCATGCCCTAAAAGCGCTAGGGCTGTCTGCAACGATTTTTCTGGCCAGCGTCAATGCATTATCAACTTGCCCTTGCTGTTCAAGCACGCGCATTTTTAAAACCTGTGCAGGTACTGCAGTTGGTTGCTCGCTAAGTGCCTTCTCAACAGCCACCTCAGCCCCAGCTAAATCACCTTTCGCCAGTGCAGCTTCAGCATTGATTATGAAACTGCTGAACGCTGTCTTATCATTGCTATTTAACTCTCTGGCAATGGCTTTTGCTTCGTCATACTTACCATGTTTGATAAGCGCCATAGCAATCATCTGTTTAGCCTGGACCGGGACTTCCTGATCTTCGACGATCTCATCAACACCTATCAAACCGTCAATATCGTCTACCGATAACCGCAACAAATTCAATTGCACAATTTGCTCAGCGCTTTGTGACAAATCTTCCATTTGTTCAATCATTTCGCTGGCTGCCGCCTCATCATCCGCTTTCAACATTTCCAGTGCCGCTTTGGATAACAAGGGAACATCCGTGGATTGAAAGTTATCGAGGCGTTGAATTACGGATTTTACCTGAGCACTGGTACTTGAGTTTACCTGACTGGCAGCAAGCAAACGTAACACTCGGTGATCGTCTGGCAGTAAGCTGGCAACCGTTGATAAATGCTCCACGGCTTTATCGTAATTCTCGGTTTTGTAAGCGGCAAAGCCAGCAACCACTCTTAACGTTGGGTCCAGTCGACCGGTATTTATTGCTATTTCAGCATATTTAAGTGCCGCTTCGTGATCGTTGTCTACTGCCCGCGCAATGCTTTTGAGCTGATTTAAATACGGGCTTTTACTGTTTACCATCAATAGCTCATCCACGAGAGGCTCTGCCTGCTTAGCATCCCGCTGTTGAATCAGCAAACTGGCAAGAATAAATTTCACTCGTATATCAGTAGGTTCAACGCGAAGATAGTCTTTAAACGTTTCAGCAGCTTTCGCTCCCCGACCGGTAGACGTATACAGCCGCGCCAGTATTAATAATGCATCACTATTAAGTGGCGAGCGATCTCTGGCTTGTTCAGCCTTAGCCATCGCCTCCTCATATTTTTCGGCTGCCAGTAATGGAATGAGCTGAATCAGGTCGTGATAAACGCTGTTCACATTCAGCGCTGTTAAATTTTCTGACAGTAACACGGCCTGCTTATTTTGCTTGAGTGTCAGCAGTGATAAAGCTTTGCGATAACCTACAATTACTTTATCAACATTCGATAAACCACTGCTTTCCAGCGGCAATTCTGTCATCGCCACATCGGCGCGGGTCTGCTGAAAAGCCTTGGATAATAATGGCAACACATCGGCCGGTTTGTAGCCATAGTCGAATGCCCGGGAAAGTTCTTTTTCCGCCGACTCGTAATCCTGTTCCTGCAAATAAATTTTGCCCAGTTCAAATCGTGGCTGAGCTGCTTGTGGATCCAGTTGAATGGCATTCTTGAGCGCAATAATAGCGGCTTTATTATCGCCTTGTTCTAAATGCTGTTTTGCTTCACTTATATGCTCAACAGTGGTTTTCTGGCCACAGCCTGCAACCATTAGCAGCACAGCAGAAATCACGGCAATTCGGGTGGAGGTAGACTTGTTCATATCGTTAGAATCGTTACTGAGTGTTTTTATTATATCCAGTTTTCAGCATACCACCTTAATGTCAGTTTTTTTAACAGAATTGTTTGCTCGCACTGAAAGTGCACCGTTAAATATACATATAGTCATTAACTTTCAACAAGTTAAAGAAAAACACAACAGAGGCTCGATACTTGCATAAGAAAATTTCGAAAAAAACCATGTGGAAAAGCAAAATGAAAATAAAAAACAAAATGTTACAAACAGGGACTCTACTTTGTAGTCTCCTGACGGCAGGTCTGGTTACTGCATCACCAGTAACGTTAGAGGGCCATTCAGTTAGTCCTGCTATTGCAGCAGGTGACTCTAACCTGTACGGCAATGGCGGTGCTCCTTTCACGGCAGCAGGTGAATTTACCGGCGTAGTGAGCATTGAAATCTTCCGTGACGGTGGCTTCTACATTTGTACCGGTAGTGCGATTTCGCCACGACACATTATTACTGCAGCACACTGTATTGAACGTGATGACGGTTCAATTATGGACCTGTCTACAGGCACGGTGAGTGCAGTTTTCTCTGACGGCGGCAGTTTTGTTGACTACATCCCTAGCTCCAGCGTAGTCGCTCACCCTGATTACCTGGGTTTTGGCGTTTGCTCAGCTACTGAAGGGGCTGGTTTTTCTGGCGGCTGCCTTAACGATGACATCGCGATTTTAACGCTGGAAGAGGATATTCCTGCGGGCGTTGAAATTTATGATTTCTACACTGGCGACATTGACAATGGTGACCTTTTCACTATGGTTGGTTATGGCACCACGGGTAACGGATTAGATGGTTACACAGCTGGCCCTGACTGGACGAACAAACGTTATGGTTTCAATATCCCGGAGTTTTTCGACTGTGACGATGCCAGTGTGACTGCTCCAGATCGTTCAGGCGGTTATTCATCTTCAGCTGCCTGCCCTGTAGCATTCGGCTCCGAAGCTGAAGTATGGTATGCCGACTTTGACGGTGTAGCCGACGGCACTAACTGGGATTATTTCTGTATCGTATTTGGTGTATGCGGCGACGCCTTCGGCAGCGATACAACTACCGGCTTGTTTGAAGCAAACATTGGTGGTGGTGATTCCGGTGGTCCTTCATTTGTTTATGATTCCACAAACGATAAGTTTTTGTTAGCGGGTAACAATACTTTTGGTATTGATAGCTCACCAGTCGCTAATGGCGGTTACGGTCACATCTTTGGTGGTAACCTGTACGCGCCTTATCTTGATTGGATTAACAGCATCACTAACGCAAACGCGCCTGCTACGCTGGCGATTTTGTTAAGTGGTCTTGGCATCATGGTTGTACGCCGCAGAAAAGCCAAATAAGCATCTCTGATCGTACTAATAAAGGGAGTTCAGTAGTGACTGAACTCCCTTTTTATTTACCTCAAAAAACGCCTTTCTTTGCAAACTACCTTATCACCGCCTCAGACTGTCGAACCGGCCATTGATTGAATTAAACGCCACATCAGGTGTTAGCAATATACCTAACAGGGAACGGCTACGTGGAATAAGCAAACTCTGGACAGAATTGTCGATACAGACGATCTTAAAGTCGTTATTTGTCTTCAATGCTAAGCGAACGAACCCGTGCTGCCACGATTTGCATATCGCCGATTACCTGATTTCAGGCTGAGCTAAACCGTCGATACTCAGCTCAATGGCTCTTTCAATGGTGTGCTGTTGCAACCTGATTGGCCAGTCAGCAGTATTAATGGAAGAGGGTTTATCCAGTATTGCTTTTAGCACCTCATCGCCCAGCTTGGGTCGATAATGGGCCGGCTCCCAGTACCAGGTCATAAGTTGCCTGTCCTGTGCATAGTTAAGCGGTTCCAACGTTTGCTCGCTGGGTAAACTGAAATCATAAATTGCGTATTCAGGGTACCTATCTCCTACCCGGGCTAAATCCCGCTTCCATTGCAGGTAGCTTCCCCAGTGACCGCTCTTGTAAATAACCTGCCAGTAAGACTGATGGTATGGATTGATAAAGAAATGCAGTGCAACCTTCGGATGCGCTGTTTTCATCTCCTCCAGAAAGCTTGTTAGTAAGGCTATTGAATAAACCTGCCCGCCAGCCTGGTAAGTCAAATGTTTGCGCCCAAAACGCATAAATAGGCCATCAAACTGATGTTGAAAGAAGCGTCTTTTACCTTCAGCTTTAATTGCATCCAGGTAATAGCCGCCAGTATTACTGCCCAGGTGGGTAATATTATTATGAGTCCCTCCCTGCTGGGCGATGGTCCTCACCGAATCGAACAGCGTATCAAGTGAAAACACTGCAGGATAAATGCGCATTAGCCTGTCTACAGGGCTCTCAGGATGTTGAGTAATAGTGTCGAGTAACGCCTGCTGAGACCACGGCCCAGGACTATGCGAGTAATTATGCAGGAAATACCGGTAATCCAGGGCGATAATCAGTGTAGTCAGGTTGGGATTATAACGGGCCTGACTCAAGGCATGACGCAATGTTTCCGCCAGACCAGCGCCGGGCAGCGAGAGATTATAGGCGTGACGCCCTTTGAGTACCTCAGATTCAGCAGCAATGCCAAGCTGAACCCTTGAATTACCTATTAAAACAGTATCAGGCTGCAGAGCCTGTGCGCGGTAAGGAGTGACTTCCCTTACTCTTTCATCGGCCTGGGTCTTCTGCTGATTAAACCCTTTTAGCGCCGGGCTCCAATAAAAGCCGTAGGGATCCACCAGAAAGTTGAATCCGCCGACCAGGGCGAAGACAAGAACGATAAACAGTGCTAAACGCGTTAGATAATTCATAGGCTAAAACTGAAAATAAAGGAATTCACTCACCTGAGACAAAGTGAGAACCCCGGCCACAAAAAGTACCGCTGAAATCAAAGCCCAGCGCGTATTCGCTTTCCAGCCTATTCCGGTGACCAGGTTAAATCCGGGCCAGAAGGTATCGCGCCGGTTATAAGATAACTTGCTCAACGAGCCCGCCACCCGACTGAAAATATCCTGCGTATTCGGCATCATCAGCACCACCACCAATAAAAAGAAGTTCCACACCCAAACTTCAACAAAAGCGCTGCTTCCGGCGGAAGACTCGGTTATCCCTATCTGCGATAGCATCCCTGTTACGGTGTCGCCTAAGCGGGTCCAGATACCTTGAGGAATAGATACGCCGTAACCGCCAACCATTCCCTTTAACATAGTAATAGCACCGTCAAAAGTAACCGCCCGGAAAAAGACCCATCCAACGACTACGCCAACAAAGGTAACAGCCCAACCTATCATTCGGGCCCAGCCACTCTGCAACGCATGCAGTGCAGGACACAGGTAACGCCAGGCATGGAAAATAATCAGATAAGAACCATGCAGAGCCCCCCAGATTAAAAAGTTCCAGCCCGCGCCATGCCAGATCCCGCCAATGACCATAGTTAAAAATAAATTGCGGTATCGATTGAAGTTACCGGCCCGGTTCCCTCCCAAAGCTATGTACAAATAATCCCGAAGAAAACGCGATAATGTCATGTGCCAGCGGCGCCAAAATTCAGAAATATTGACGGATTTATAAGGCGAATAGAAATTTAATGGCAAAATGATGCCAAACATTCTGGCCAACCCAATGGCCATATCGGAATACCCGGAGAAATCAAAATAGAGCTGGAAGGTATAGGCCAGAGCTCCGGCCCAGGCAGCAAAAAAATCCAGTGTTACGCCATTATCCACGTTAGCAAAAGCAACATTGGCATAGCCTGCTACACCATCGGCGAGTACCGCCTTCTTAAATAACCCAAGAGCAAATATCGACAATCCCAGTCCCAGATTCCTGGCTGTGATAGAGGCATGGCCATTAGCAAACTGAGGCAGCATTTCTTTATGGTGGACTATAGGGCCTGCTATCAATTGCGGAAAAAACGTCACAAACAACGCATAATCCAATGGGTGTTTTTCTACAGTTTCGCCACGATAAGAATCCACCAGATAAGCAATTTGCTGGAAGGTAAAAAATGAAATAGCCAGAGGCAATACCACACCGGGAAGCGGCAAAGGGGTGTCCAGCAATAAATTGACGTTCTCCAGAACAAAATCGGTATATTTAAAGTAACCCAGCGACAATAAGTTCAGGAAAACACCAATATACAAAGTTATTTTTTTGCGGTTTTTACTGAGGCGCTTTCCTAACTGGTAGTTGAGCACCATGGAGACCAGGATGATAGCGAGGTAAGCCGGATTCCACCAGCCGTAGAAAAATAATGAGGCAAGCACCAGCACGCACACAACGGCTTGAAACGAGGCATACCGCCCAAACAACCACACCAGTAAAATGGTCAGCGGCAAAAACGCAAAAATAAATTCGTAGGAGTTAAACAGCATGCATTATCGCTTTTCGTTCTGTTTTTATAGGGTTACTGTTTTCTTTTGACATTACCCTAACTGGAAAAGGAGTTGAAGCCTTAATTGTACACTTTGTGTTCTCCCCATCTAAGCCATTGGCTTATTTAAGCTAATCACAAGTCGCGTTACACTGGTGCGGTAAAAAAGGACTTGCTGATGCATATTGTTATTATTGATGATCACGAATTAGTCAGGGACGGCATTAAAAACCTGGTTGAGCAGGAATTTGGCTGGCATGTTTTGTTTGATGTAGCCGCGATAGAAGAACTGCCGAATGTAGATGTTCTGGCAGATGTAGACGTAGCAATTATTGATATATCACTGCAGGAAGCCTCCGGTTTTGATGTACTGAATACCGTTAAAACCAACTACCCCGATGTTCGCTGCCTGATGGTAAGCATGTATGAGCATGTCGGCTATATTTCTAAGGCGCTGGAACTGGGTGCCGACGGTTACGTTACCAAAACAGCCGCAACCAAAGAGCTGATGTGCGCGTTGAATGCACTGGAAAACGGCGACAATTATCTCAGCACCGATTTAAGTAACAAGCTTGCTTTTGGCCACAATAACGCCTTTTCGGAACTCACTGAACGGGAAAGAGAGGTGTTTTTATTGTTAGCCAAAGGTTTGCAACCCAAACGTATTTCCAGCCAGCTCAAAACCATGCCAAAAACCATCATGGTGCACCGAACGAACATTTATCATAAGCTCGGGGTGACATCACAGTTCGAACTGCTGCGAATCGCTCTGAATGAAGGTATTCTGAGCCTGGATGACTTTATTCATGCACCCAGCGCATAAACTTTTCACCAGGATTTTTGTGTTACCAGCGCCGTTGTCTATGGTGTCGTCTTTCACTTCATCCTTACAACGTCTGTTCAGCTTTCGCTACCTGCTGATGGGGCTGGTCTATACCTTTGTATTTCATGCCTTCTGGCTGGTGAGCCGCGAATTTGAAACTGTGACAGCTACTGTCAGTTGGTATCTTCCCGCCGGCATCAGACTTGCCGCCTTTTTAGTTTGCCCTTACCGGGCCTGGCCGGCATTGGTTATCTCAGAAAAGCTTACTTTTTTTACTTTGTTTTCACCCGGTGCAGCGCTTGACGAAAGTGCTTTCATGAGTGGTAGCTTTGGCTGGCTGATTGCACACTCAGTACTGTCGCCAGCGGCTGTAATGGTATGCGTGTGGCTGTTCAGAAAGTATAACCGCAGGCCTTTTTTCAATAACGTCAATTCAGTGCTGAGCTTTTTGCTCTCTGGAGTTGCTTTAAGTGCTTTGCTGGGCCTGACTTTTCTGGGCCGGCGAGCAATGGAGAACACCGAATTTCGCGAAATACTCTGGCCTGTCTGGTTTGACTTTATCCTCGGAGATTTTGTTGGCATCCTGGTCCTTACCCCCATTGTTATTGTCCTTCTCCAAAGCAAACTGACCGCTACACGCAGCAAACTACTGTTGCTACTGGCACTATTGTGGGTAACTACCCTATTTTCAGTGATTCTGTCATTTCGTTCCGGATTCGATTTTACTTATCAGCTAAAATACATCGCCATACTGCCTGCCTTGTTTTTCGCCTACCGTTTTGGCATGCACGGCGGCGCGCTGGCCACACTGTTGATAGGGCTAACGGCTTTCGTTGCCTCGCTACATTCAAATGAGTCGCCGCTGGCGCATCAGTTTTACATTGTTGGCATGTCTATTACCGTATTAATTTTAGGCGCCGCTGTAGAGCAGTCGCAACAGATGACAAACCAATTACTGGCAGCCAACAAAAACATGGAAGAGAAGAATCGACTTCTACAAGAAGCTATTAACGATATTCAGGCACTGTCTAATCAATTGGTTGCCACCCAGGAAGCTGAACGCAAACGGCTGTCGCGGGATTTGCACGATGACTTTGGCCATCGAATCGTAGATTTACAACTTCAGCTTGGCCTGGTCGCGTCCCGAATGCCGGCCCAGAATAATGCGCTTAGCACCATTACCTGTAAGCTTGATGAACTGTATAGCGCTATGAAACAGAGTATCGGACGACTGCGACCAGCCGGTATCGACAACCTGCCTTTGGAACACGTACTGCGCAACAACGACACGCTTAAGTCAATGCAGCGGGCCGGTGTTCACTGTCAGTTGCATAGTCAGGGAACGCCGCCCTCGCTAAGCGATGAAGTGCGAATTAATGTGTACCGAATTATTCAGGAGGCCCTTGCCAACATCGCTAAGCATGCCGATGCCACTGAGGTTGAAATCAGTATTACTTATGCTGCCGAAGCCATTCACATCGAGATTGCTGACAACGGCATTGGTCTGATTCAACCCCAGGCTAAACCCTCCTCACTGGGGTTAATCTCCATGCGGGAAAGGGCGCGCTTTATTGGCGCGCAGCTCACCTTCGATTCAGGCCAGCAGCAAGGCACACGGGTCATAATCGATCTTCCTTTAACAGTGCGGCCTAAGTAACTGGCTTAGTCTGACTAGGAGTAATACCAATGGCGGCCTGAGCAGAAACGGTTAATAACTATCTTCGAGGTATAATTAAGGAGGTAGTATGAAAAGTAACACTATTTTATCCGCCCTGACGCTTTCAGCCGCTCTGCTGGCCGGGTGCTGCGCCACTGATCATGCGCAAACACAACCACCCCATCAGCACAGTGCGGGCTCAGACACCTATGCGGTAGTACCCGAACAACCGGTAACACCCACTAACACCGACCATTCTCAACCACCAACACAGCTCGTTCAGTACCGACCACATCAGGATCGCCTGCAAGCGGTGGATCCCTACATTCCCAGAGCCACGCCGGTTTCAGGCTGGGCGCCGCCAGCTCATACCTACAGGCCGGTGTTTACCCACAAATTATTGGGGGATTACGCCGAACAAATGACCATGAAGTTAATTGAGAATATGCGCTATGTTTCCACTAATACACCCGTTGCTGTCACATCACTGGTGGATCTGGATAGCTCACTTTCCCACACTAACATTCTGGGCAACCAGTTGGCGGAAAGCTTCATTACCGAATTGCAGGAGTTTGGCATTCCTGTTGTTGATTTTAAAACCACAGGTGTGATTCATGTTGGCGGCAGTGGCGACTTTGTGTTCAGCCGCAACTTAGGCGAACTGGAACGTAATCCCTACATAAAATACATTTTGTCCGGCACCATGACCTACAATGACCGAGGCATTATTCTTAATATCCGCATGGTCGACATCAACTCGAAAGTGGTGGTTGCCTCTTCCAAAGGTTTTATCCCTCAGTTTGTGGTTGATTCACTTTATCCGCGTAATTACGTCGACGGCATAGTGCTTGATACCACCAGCTAACATGCGCTGTTATCGACGCAACAACCCAGGCTCCGGCAACGGAGCCTGTTAAGGCTTAACCTGCCCGCTTAGCTACTGGTTTACTCGCGCCGCTAAGGACGTACTGTAACCACGTTCTTTTCACTATCAGTTCAAACAAGGTAAAGGCGATAGCCAGAGTAATAAGCGTAATACTGATTAATTTGACTAACCAATGCAGCGGCATTTCAGCAAAGGCCACCTGCAACCACACAACCAGTGGCAAATGAATCAGATACAGCCAGTAGGCCCGTGCCGACAGATAACTAATGGTCGCATTTGGCTGGCTGAATAACCGCTTACAAACAGTCATTAGTGCTGCCGTCAGCAACCACATTATGCTGGCATAACACAGTACAAACCCGGCTTTATAGTAAAGGTAGAACTCATGGCCGGGATGCATCTCGTAAGCAGAAAGAAAAATCGCTCCCATCACGGAAATTACCAACCAGGTAA
The DNA here is from genome assembly GCF_002993365.1 of Marisediminitalea alba. Taxonomy (GTDB): domain Bacteria; phylum Pseudomonadota; class Gammaproteobacteria; order Enterobacterales; family Alteromonadaceae; genus Alteromonas; species Alteromonas alba. Next base: position 20,380 of record NZ_PVNP01000124.1, on the reverse strand, counting down.
GCAGAAACCAGCTAATCTGCATAAAGTCTGCCAGTAAAGGCTGGTGTTGGTACAAGCCCCACCCCAGCAGAAAAAAGCCACCATAAATGAGCAGCAATGGTATATGGGGCCACAGAGACTTATCCGGCGTATCGAGCCCCCAGTGCTCCATCCACCACAAGCAGCCAGCCACCAGCAAACATCGCAATACCAGCCCCAAACGGCTAGTACATAGCCAGGCCAGAAAACGCTTACCCGCAAGGGCCAGTGATTGCGAAGTCGCAGGCACTCGCTCAAGCAGTGAGCTCACCAGTACAGCAATGGCAGTAAATAGCATCAGATAATAAAGAAACCATAAGTGAGTGCCGGTAAACATTCCGGCAGGCAGCTCAGTCAGGCTATTCAGACCCTGCCACAAACCGTCGGGTATGTCGGCTTCACCACGCATACTCTGCCCACCCATTACCCAGCCAGAAACCAGTAATGGCCTGAGCAGGAACCAGCCGGCGATAAAAGGTATTCCCAAACGAACTGCACGTGAAGTTGCTAATGCCTTAACGCCATACTTTTGCAGTGACATACAGGTAAAGAACCCCGCAATCAGAAAAAACAGCGGCATCCGGAACGAATGACTCACCAGGCTAAAAATACTTACCACCGGGCTGGTATTAATATCCATCACGGCCCAGCCAATAAATACCGGCATAAACGATAATCCGGCGTGAAACACCACGCCCAGTATTAAGGCAAAAGCGCGTAATGCATCGAGGTATTCAATGCGTTCGGTAGACATTGTCATGTTGTTTTACCTGCGCTTAAGGTTAGTAAAAGCCGATTTCGTCTATCACAAAATCATAAGCCGACTGCTGCATGGCAAAAGCCACTATGCTCAGGCTATTCAGCGTACTGGCATCCAGTGTGGTCTGTTCTGACCAGGCGCGTTTTAAACTGGTAAATGGCAGCTTAACCTCATGAAATTTACCGTCGGCCTTAATCAGTACCGGCGCGGCATGATAATCAAAATTTTCAACCTCTGCGCTATTGGCTGACACTGACATAAGGCCCTGATTGATTTTGACCTTCAAACGAATCCCCTGATATCCGGAGGCGTCCATGGGCTTTCCTTTAGCATCGAGCAGCAGAATCGAACTGGCCCAGGCGGGTTGTCCTCGAGGAGGGATGAGATTGCCAGTGAGATGTATTTTACCGCCTTGGACAGTCACTTCACTTTCACTGCTGCCACCGGCCACCGTATCGTTCATAAACTGGCGCTGCACACCCAGGCTGTTTTGACTCTGATGGCTGAAATCATCAACCAGTTCTGGTAGTTCATAGGCAAAAGCCCACACCGGAAGCAGTATCGCTGCTATCGTAAATACCCCAAAAAGGTAGCGCGCTATGTGACTAAGCATATTCATAATAGGTGTTCTCCGTTTAAACCGTTAAAGTAAGATTTTCCCCGACAACTAAAGCATTGCAGCGGGATTTAACGGATAAGAGCCAGGCGGCATGAGAAAGGTGACAAAAAATGCAAAAAATAATTTTTCATCTTTTTTGTCACCTTTTATTCCCAGGCAGGCACATACCCCCAAAGTAGCCAGGAATAGACACCATGAATTTTTTTAAAAAGCGCTCATCAGTTGCCGGGCAAGGCGATGCCACACTGGTTATGCTCTCGCTCGGTGGCAACCGGCAAGCCTATGGTGAGATTGTTAGTCGCTACCAGACTCTGCTCTGTTCGCTGGCTTACTCATCTACCGGCGATTTCAGGCACAGCGAAGATATCGCTCAGGAGGCTTTTGTTGAGGGCTGGCGTAAACTGGATACCCTGCACGATCCGGAAAAACTCAGGTCCTGGCTTTGTGGCATTTTGCGTTTTAAGGTCAGCCGGCACTATCGAAAAACAGCGAAAGAAACCCAGCATCAGGACATTTTGTTAACCACAGAACAAGACATAGCTGACGAGGCTGCGCTGGATCAAACCGCAATCAGTGAACAGCAGCAGACTTTATTATGGCAGGTACTTGATCAAATGGAGCCGCTGTATCGTGAACCGATGATCTTGTTTTACCGGGAAGAGCAGTCTGTGCAGCGGGTCGCCGAGGAACTGGAACTTAGTGAAGATGCTGTAAAACAGCGTATCTCGCGAGGCCGCAAACTGCTTAAAGAGGCCATGTCAGTCTTTGTTGAGGATGCGCTTAAACACAGTAAGCCCGGCGCCGCGTTTACCGTAGCCGTTATGACCATGATCAGTGGCATATCACCACCAGCGAAAGCAGCCGTTCTAGGCGGTAGTGCCTTAAAGACCGGTTCGCTGTTTAAATTTGCCTCGCTCGCCGCACTGCTGGCTTCGGTCTCGGGGCTGATTGGCTCCTGGTTCAGTCTCAAAGCCAGCCTGGCGCAATCACGTACCAAACGTGAACGGCATCTGGTGAAAAAATCGGTGACGTTGTTTTTTGTGTTCGCAGCCCTATACATTGCCGGTATGGCAGGACTCAAAGCGCTTTGCTACGTATCCCCGCATCACGCTGTCACTCTGAGTCTGCTCTCGCAAACCGTGGTTGCGGCGTTAGTGATCAGTTACGTGGTACTGGTAAAAAAAATGTTCAGCGCCATGAAAGACCTGCGCGCCCTTGAACGAATAACGCAGCCCGAGGCTTTTATTGCCAGCGCCCATCAGGCCGGCGCTAAACAACGGGAATATATCAGCGCCTTCAGGCTGCTGGGCGTGCCATTTTGTCATTTTCAGTTTGGCATGCCTGAACATACCGACACGCCAGCCTATGGCTGGATTGCCGCGGGTACCCACGCCAGAGGCCTGTTATTTGCCTGGGGCGGCGTGGCGGTAGCGCCGGTGAGTGTAGGGATCATTTCCTTTGGTCTTATCACTATTGGTGGCGTTGGTGTTGGCGTTATTGGTACCGGCACGGTTGCCTTTGGCGTGCTGGCATTTGGAGCCTCAGCCATTGGCTATCAGGCATTTGCTTCGTTGTCGGCAGTTGGCTGGCAAAGTGCCATTAGCGGTGGGTTCTCAATGGCACGAGAAGCAGCGCTCGGGGCAGTGGCCATAGCAACACACGCAAACAATGAGATTGCGGCCGATATTGCCAGGCTCTCTGAATTCCAATGGCTATCAACATGGGTTTTTATGGCTATAGCATTATTAGTGATTGTTCCGGCCATCTGGCATGCCCGCGCCGTCACCCAACGAATGAAAGCAGATTAAATATGAGCCCCCATATAGTAGGCATTTTTATTCTTGTACATGTGCGCATCCGCTTTATCCAGCAATTCATTAAGGGTATGCGCATTGTCGGGATATAGCGCCCAGCCAATACTCGCACTGAGGGTGAGTGAGCAGCCTTCAAATTCAAATTCGGGTTCGAGAGAATGTTCAAACCGCTGGTAGATACTTTTCACAGCATCTTCATGTGGATATTGCTCATCAGCACACCAAACTCGTCGCCGCCAATACGGGCCACTTTGTCCGTAGGTCGAAAAGCCTTTAATAACCGCCTGGCCAGTTCACTGAGCATGCTATCTCCCACCCGGTGGCCCAGTTCGTCATTAACAGCTTTCAAACCATTCATGTCGATAATAAAGACCCCGAATTTCCGCCCCGGATAAGACTTGCACAAAGAGTACTCACGATTGAGTTGTTCCATAAAGGCCGAACGATTTAACAGGTTAGTCATTGAATCATGCGTAGCCTGATAAACCAGATTGTCTGCGACAAAGCGGTGACAATAATAAAGCGTGGCGGCCAGTTGCTCTGACACCAGCTTTAAAGCAGCGGTATCCCGCGACGTAAAATGAGGCTTTGCGTGTGAAAAGACTTTGAGCACACCAACCGTGTTGTCATGGTGATGAAGCGGGATCAATAGCATCGAGGCAACACCAATTTCAGCACAGGCTGCCTGGTTGGCCCGACGATTCACGGTAACATCATTGCAAAGTTGTACCTTACCGGTTTGCAAACAAAAACCGGACAGGCTGTTATCGATAGGAATACTGTGCCCTAAAAAAGGCTCAGCCACACCGGAGGTTGCGCGGTAAACCATCGCATTGCCTTCTTTAAATTCGATTGCCGCCCCATCGCATTGCACCAGCACCAGGCAGTGTTTAACGATAATTTGCATCACGGAAGTCAGATCCATGCCCACTTTGGCAATAGAGGTTTGCATATCCACAATCGTGGTAAGCTTTTCGCACCGGTCCTGCCAGCTGTCTGCAATATATTCGATTTCGGCTAAGGTCATTTGCCCCCTGCAAGTGATTTTACAAACCGCGAACATGCCTCTGCTCCCTCAGAACACACTACCACTTGTTGATACAACCACTACGCAGATACCTCTAATTTATCTGTCTGGCTAAAAAATTACCAGTTTGACGCTTCATTGAAATTCTCTTAATGTGCGGGTTTTGTTACCCAAAAGTAACAATCCACATGCCTAAGTCCATTTCACTGTTGTTTACCATGGCGTTGTTTACCATGGCGTTGTTTTCAATGAGTTTTAAGGGGATTGCCCAGTCTCCGGAAACGCCCGTCAAGGCGCTGTTTAACGCTATGCGTGCACATGATGGCGAGCAACTGGCAGCGCAGTTCACCAACAGCGCGCTACTGCAACGCGCTGAGCCAGGCGGTAACATAAAAAGCAACGACCTAAGCCAGTTTGCCGGGTTCGTTAGTCAGACCAGCAAACACCTGGATGAAAAGCTGTTAGCTGTTAGCGGTTACCGTGCAACAAAGCGATAACCTGGCCGCAATATGGACGCCCTATGTGTTTTATCTGGATGGCAAACTAAGTCACTGCGGGGTAAATAGCTTCCAACTGGTCAAAACGGGCCCGGACTGGAAGATTCACTATTTAATAGACAATCTGCACGGCGGCGATTGTGAGCAATTTATCAAGCAATATAGTACAGATGGGTAGCTGCGGCGTAACAACCGCCGCAGCGGGAATAGCTGAAAAGTCTTAGTCGTCGCGAGTAAGGACTTCTAACAACTCAATTTCAAAGGTTAAATCGCTGTTCGGCGGAATAATTTCACCAATCTGGCGCTCTGAGTAGGCCAGTTCTGATGGTACCCAAAGTTTTCGCTTGCCGCCCACCTTCATACCCTGCAAGCCAATAAACCAGCCCTGGATAACCTTGTTTTTTGATAACACGGTCTGAAACGGGCGGCCTTTATTATGCGACGAGTCAAACTCGGTGCCACTGGCCAGCCAGCCCCGGTAATGAGCCGTAATTAACGCGCCTTTTTCCGCGGTTTTGCCGTCGCCAACCACCAGGTCTTCAATCTTTACTTCACGAGTCATATTGCACCCGGCCTAGTGCTTATCGGCGCGGCTTTGGAATTTGCGCTCTTCGGTATTAATTTTTACCCACTCCCCGGTGCTGATATATTCAGGCACCTGCACCACCAGGCCGGTCGACAACGTGGCCGGTTTGGTACGGGAAGTGGCTGAGGCCCCTTTAATCGACGGGTCGGTTTCAGTGACTTCCAGTTCCACACTCATCGGTAAATCGAGGGCTACCGGTACGTCACTGACGATAACGACCAGCAGACCATCGGTATCTTCGTTGATAAACAATACCTCGTCAGCAATACTTTCTTTATTAAGGTGATACGGCGTGTAGTCTTCCTTATCCAGAAAAACATATTCGTCACCGTCAATGTAAGAAAACATAGCCGGCCGGCGAACTAAGTCAGCCATTTCGAGCATGTCAGAGTCTTTAAAGGTTTCATCAAACTTAGCACCACTTACCACGTCGTACATCCGCATTCGATAAATACTGCCTCCGGCTCGCCCCTGGGGAACAGAACGGTCAATGTCCCGCACAATGCAGGTTTTCCCGTTAAATACGATGGTGTTATTCTTTTTAATTTCACTCGCCTTTGGCATGATCACTTCCGCTCTTAATGGCCTGCCTGCTGGCATATGCCGGATTAGAAAACCTTATTTTCCGCGATTTTTGCTCCGGTGGAAAGCCTTATCCGGCGGAAAACCTGACAGCTCCGTTTTGTTTACGTTGCAAAAGACCCGCTTTAATGACAACGCTAAGCGTATTTTACTTCTGTGTGAAATGTGTCCATACTTCCCCGCATAAGAATAATAAGTGGTTGTAGTGAGACTCACCCTTGAATACCTGCTCCTGAGCGGACAGGTTGCTTCGCTGTTTGTTCCCCCCCCGCTATACAAAACAAAATACCTTTGTATGGGTAATCATCACGTATTTTGTTAATCGAAAGTTACAATGCATATCACCAAGACTCATGTTGTAGCCGTATTATGAGCCTGCTAATGCACCGTAATACCCCAAAAAACGCTGCGTATTCGTACGTACTTCCTACTTTAATGACGATTGCACCAGCTACCCTGCTGGCTGCACCAAAGTCAACGGATGACGTTCGCCCTGGTACCGTTTTATATAAAAAGCTCAGCGGTGCCTCAGCGAGTGAATTAAAAGGCCTCAATAGTTTGCTCAATAGTCAGGGCTTACTCGCAGAAAAAACATTGCCTAATTCCGGCATTACCATTGCCACGTTCAACGGTAAAGGACGTGAAAAAGCGATTGCCAAAATATTAAAACACAGCGGTTTGGTTGAATTTGCTGAGGCTGATCAGGCCATGGCACCTACCGTTCAGCCTAACGACCCGAGCTTCTCTGGTCAGTGGCATCATAATAACATCAACAGCCAGCGGGCCTGGGATGTCACTACGGGTAGCAACAGCGTGTTAGTAGCAGTTTGTGATACCGGTTTTGATGCGGATCACCCGGATCTGGCGGCTAACCTGCGCACCGACCTGGCTTACAATGCCGAAGAAGGCACCAGTTACATCGAAGACGCCAACGGTCACGGCACCGGCACCGCAGGCACCATCGGTGCGGTGGGCAACAATGGTACCGGCCTTGCCGGGGTAAACTGGAATGTTGATATCATTCCGGTCAGAATTGCCATTAGTGATACCAATAGCTCAGCTTATATTTCTACCATGGCAAAATGTATTGAGTACGCAGCCGACAACGGTGCCCGTGTGGTTAACCTGAGCTATGGCGGTATTCAGTCAGCCACCATCGATGCTGCCGCAAAGTACCTGCGCGATCGCAACGGCCTGCTGTTTATGTCGGCGGGTAATTCCGGCACTGAATACCCCACTTTTCCTGACTACACCAGCTTCGTTGGCGTAGGTGCCACCGATCAAAACGACAATAAAGCTTATTTTTCTGACTGGGGCACTTATGTAGACTTAACTGCACCGGGCGTCAGCATTGGCACCACCTATCTGAATGGTCAGTATATTAATTACAGCGGTACGTCTTTTTCTTCTCCCGTGGTAGCTGGTGTTGCCGCACTAATGGTAGCAGCCAATCCTGGGATTTCGGCGGATGAGATTGAAAATGGTCTTTTCAGCACCGCCAAAGACATCGGCGCCAACGGCGACGATATTGTGTTTGGTCATGGTCTCATAGATGCCCAGGCAGCAGTAAACTATGCGATGAACCTGGGTAATTACACCGCGCCAGTGGCAAGCATCAGCCAAACTTCCAGCTCCGTTACCTTTGGCTCTGCAGTAACTTTCAGCGGCGCAGGATCAACCGATGGCGATGGTAGTATTGTGGCGTATCAGTGGAACCTGGGAGACGGTACCACGTCATCTCAGGCTGAGGTTTCGCATATATATGACGCCGCCGGCACTTATCAGGTTAGCCTGACTGTCACCGATAATGACGGCCTGACCAACTCTGCAACCACACTGCTTCAGGTAACTAACGAAGTACCGGTTGCAGTGATTGATTCGATGGTCACCAGTTATAACATTGGTGATACAGCCTTCTTCAGTGCCTCAGGTTCTTATGACAATGATGGCAAAATCATGCAGTACGCATGGGACTTCGGTAATGGCGACAGTGCTTCCGGCCAGTCGGTCAATTATGCTTACCCAACCGGGGGAAGCTACACCGTTACGCTGACAGTAACAGATGACGCCGGCGCGCTTAACAGCACCAGCATTAATGTTACTGTAGATGACCCTATGGCACTTACTGCTCCACAAAATTTATCAGCAGCGGCCAACGGTCTTGACGTGACCTTAAACTGGACCAATATGAACAATAATGCCGACTACTTCTTTATTGAGCGTGCTGTGAAGTTCCGTGGTAAAACACGTTATGAATCGGTGGGTACCGCAGTTGCAGGTAGCACTGAATATACTGATTCAGTACCGTTTGCCGACAACTACTGGTATCGGGTAACTGCGGTGAATGCCAGCTATGAAGCTACCTCAGCAAGCATTCAGGTATCAGTCTCTGAGACATCTGATCAACCTGCACCACAGCCAGGCACAATGGCAGCGCCGGGTAACCTGTCAGCTTCTCAGAGTGGCAACACTGTTTATCTTAGTTGGGCCGACAACAGCGGTGATGAGCTCGGCTTTTACCTGGAAAGAGGCGTTAAGCAGAAAGGTAAAATCCAGTTTGAACGCATCGCCGTGGTAGGCCAAAACATTACCACAATAACCGACGATGCAAACGTGTTAGCCAGTGGCAATTACGCCTACCGTGTGCAGGCCTACAAAGACGGCGAAGTATCAGCTTACAGCAATACCTTCGAATTGCGCTTAAAGTAAGCCGGTAAAGCCACATCAAAAAAAGCCTGATAAGGTAGCCTTATCAGGCTTTTTCTTTGCCCGGACTGCGGGCTTGCTATAGAGGCTTTATAGTGACTATCTTAAAGGGTCGCCACAAAATCATCTAGTAGTACCAGCTGTGGCAATGCACCTTCCATTGCACCGTTAACCGCAATAGCAGTATACACATTGCTGGCACCTGCACTAAGTCGGTGGCATCGGTAAACTCAGCAGTGGCCAAAGGCTGCTCGTCAGCCAGCATCGCATCAGGGGCCGAGACATAGATACCAACGGTGGGCGCCGCTGACGCTGCGTGGACAATCCGGACCTGAGTATTACCAGCGGTTACCGGCGTTTCGGCACTGGTTACCGGCAACAGCATGAGCGAATCATCGGCTACACCTGCCTACGGCTAAAACGTCATAGTAGGTATCGGCTTCCAGCGCCACAGCGGCCTACAGAACATCCGCGTCGTCTGTTGGCAGGATAGCGATTACGCCAATATCGTAGGTGCCGGTTTCAACCTCAAAGCGGCCTGATAATCAACGCCTTTAAGATTATTGAGGATAGCATCATTGCCCGTAATGCTAACCAACGGCGCATCACAAGAGCCGTGAATGACCCTCACATTGGCAAATTCGGGTTCCGGTTGTGCTATCTCATCATCGTCATCGTCGAATAAGCAACCCGTTAAAAAAATGGCAGACTGCATGCTACAAGGAGCGACATGGTCCTGCTCATCGTTAAGTCCTCGCTGTTGTGTTGTGACGAATACGATTACGAGGTCTTTTTGTGGGAGCATGCTCCTTGCAACTTTTGGCTAACATCATTTGCATTTTGCAAATAGCGTTTAGCCAACTGTCTGAACAGAGCAATTTTCAGATCCAGAAGCCTGTTACCAGCCTCATACTCCATTGCAGCGCCCTTTGGTTCTGATAATACAATGCCAGAACTGAGCCAGGTGAAGATATTACGGCGAAATGATGTACTCAGCTAGAGCCCTGTCAGAAATGCACAGGGCTTTACAGGCTAGCGCTGGCTTCAGGCTTCCACCGCTTTCCGCTTTACCTGAGTATTGACTCTGCGGCGACGCGGTGGGCGTGACTGACTGTTGTTATCAGCCGCTTTATCAGAGCGTGGTTGGTTGTTACCGGTGCGTTGAGGCTTACCGGCCGCTTCTGACGAACTGGACTTAGGCTTCTTCGGCTTTTTAATTTTCTTTGGAGGTAACAGTTTGGTTTCTGGTAAAGACTGATTAGGTTCAAACCCAGCCAGACTCTCGCGCGGAATCAGCAACTGAATAAGTCGTTCAATATCCTGCAATTGTTCAATTTCATCGGCGCTTACCAATGACCACGCCTGACCCGCAGAACCGGCCCGGCCTGTTCTGCCAATACGGTGCACATAGTCGGCAGCAGTGTTGGGCAAGTCAAGGTTTATCACAACAGGCAGCTCACTAATATCAATACCACGAGCGGCTATATCCGTCGCAACCAGCACTTTTACACGGCCATCCTTAAACGCTTTGAGTGCCGTTGTTCGCGCTCCCTGGCTTTTGTTGCCATGGATGGCTGCGCTGGGCAGACCGGCACTCTCGAGTTTGGCTGCAATTCGGTTGGCGCCATGTTTAGTGCGACTGAATACCAGCACCTGTTGCCAGCCCTGAGTCTTAATCAGTTTGGTCAGTGCCGCAATCTTGCGTGATTTATCCACCGGCACCAGTTGCTGCTCAATCTTCTCAACCGTTGTATTAGCCGGCGTGACCGCCAGTTTAATCGGATTACGGGTAATCGACTCAGCCAACGACATCACATTGTCGGCAAAGGTGGCCGAGAATAACAGCGACTGGCGCTGCGCAGGCAGTAACTTAAGAATACGCTTAATGTCGTGGATAAAGCCCATATCGAGCATGCGGTCGGCTTCGTCCAGTACCAGGATTTCCAGTTGCTCAAACTTCACTGCATTTTGCTGATACAAATCCAGTAAACGGCCCGGTGTTGCCACCAGCACATCCACGCTGGAACGCAGTATCTTCATTTGCGGATTTATACCCACACCACCAAACACCACCGCACTTTTTAACCGCAGGTGGGTTTTGTATTCACGAATATTGGTTTCAACCTGCGCCGCAAGCTCGCGGGTTGGCGTAAGAATAAGCGCACGCACATGATTAGCTTTGGGTTTCGGACCCGCCGCCAGACGTTGCAGAACCGGCAGGGCAAAGCCTGCGGTTTTACCGGTACCGGTTTGCGCTGCGGCCAGCACATCACGGCCGGTCAAAATAGCCGGGATCGCCTCTTGCTGAATCGGCGAAGGCGAACTGTAGCCCTTCTCTTTAATTGCTTTAAGAAGTGGGTCACACAGCCCTAATTGACTAAAAGACATAATACCTCGGTGTATTAGTTAGTACGAAATAATGAGTCCATGCACGACTCGCAGTTGCACGAAAGAAAAAGGCTATCGGTGTTTACCTGGCTCATATCAGACGGTCAGAATGTGAATCTCTAAGGGGACTTACTCGGACTAACGGAAGAAGCGTGAAGCAAATTGAAATAGTATCTTTCAAAGGCGCACGAATAGTACCATCCTTTGGGTGCGCCCGCCAGATTATTTTTTAAACAACCACTGTAAACGGAAAACGCCCACCCATTAAAAAAGCGGCCCACAGGCCGCTTATGCAAAAGAATCCGGATTAGCGAAATTAAAAGCTAACGGTTACGCCAGCCCAGAAGTTTCTGGCTCTGTCTTTAACGTTGTAATCGTCGGTAAAGTTAACTTCACTCACTACACCGCGCCCGGTGAGGTATTCAAACTGACCATCATTGTTCAGGTCGTCGTAGGTAACCGAATAAGTAGTAAAGTCTCTGTCGAGCAGGTTGTTAACCCGTAAATTCAGGATCACGCTGTCGTTTAACTGCCAGCGTGCGCCTAAGTGCAGCATGGCGAAGTTTTTAAAATACAGCTCACGATCCAGGGTTGAATCGTAACCTCGATAGCGATCTGAACGGTACTCACCCTGCAAATATACGTTTAAGTCGGCATTCACCTGCCAGGTGATATTACCGTTAGCCATGTGCTCTGCGGTGTTAGTGAGAGGCAAGCCGGCCTCCGGGCCACTTTTTTGTTCACTGTCGGTCCAGGTATAGTTAAGGTAAACAGACCAGTCTTCGCTAATACCGTAACGGCCGGCCATTTCGATCCCCTGCAACTCAACTTCGTCGATATTAATACGCTGGCTGTAGGTATCGTAACCGAGTTCGTCATATTCACCCAGGTTTACACAAGGGCGAACACCACCGGTAGTATTGCAGCTCTGCACCGTATCACCTTGGGCAATCTTGTCTTCAAAATCTGTTTTAAAGTATGTGATGTTGAAGTTGTGCGCATCGCGGCTCCAGTAAACCGCGATTTCAGAGTTTACACTGGTTTCAGGTGTCAGATCTGGGTTTCCGGCAAAGGGGCTGGTGCCCTGACCACCAAAACCAATAATACCGTCGTACAAATCGGTCGTTTGCGGGGTTTTGTAGCCAGTGCTCACACCGCCTTTTACAGTCCAGTAATCAGTTATGTTATACACCGCATAAACTCGCGGCGAAGTCTGGCTACCAAAAACATCGTGCTCGTCGTAGCGGAAACCAGCAGTCAGGGTCATGTTATCAATAATGCCCCAGTTATCCTCGGCAAACAGGGAATACATTTTTTGTTCCTGCACGGCACCGGGTTCGCCGGACTCAAGACCAAATACGCCGTCTTTCAGCTCGCCGTCGATGACCTGCGCGCCAAGCACAAAATTATGATCGCCAGCTAAGTCTTCAACCGGAATATCAAAGCGTAAATCAAAGGTATACTGACTGCTGTCGAGCGGACGTGCCGGACGCGGCAGAAACGTTTGTTCGGCCAGATCCCGCCGGTCTTCTTCACTCATGCCTTCGTATTCACCGGTACCGTCGTACATGGCTTGTAGCAACTGACGTTCCGCCACACTCAGCGGTAACGTACGGCCATTGTTCTGAGTATCAACGTAGGCCAGTGAGGCAGCAACGGTACCAAAGTTCAGCTTACCATCGTAAGTTAATGACCACCACTGACGGTCAAATTCCTGCTCTGCGGCATATCCGGCACGCGGATTTACCTGCCCACGGCGGTCCTGCCATAAACTTTCAATGCTATCGCGGGTCCCCAGCGGATAAAGAATTTCACCGGTATCCAGGTTAAATTCAGGCGTGTTATCATACTGCTGATGTGAATCATCAAAATCGAAACCAATTTCGTGGCCGTCAGCAGGCGTGTAATTAAGGCTGAAACCATAATGTTTGCTGTCGTTATCCACCGTGCGACCACCGCCACCAAAACCCAGTGAACGCATATGCACAACGCCATTCGGGTCGATTGCCGGTGCCAGTTGTGGCGTAGACGCCTGCTGCTCATAAACACTACCGCGAATACCGACGCTTAACAGGTTTTCAATTAACGGGCCGGTTACTGAAAAGTCGGTAGTGATGTCATCACCAAAATCGTCGTTGGTTTGCAGACTGCGGCCAAAGGTAATGTTGCCGCCCACTCAATGCGGTGCTTTTTAGTGATCACGTTAATGACACCACCTAGCGCGTCTGCACCGTAAAGCGTTGACGCTGGTCCACGAATGACTTCGATTCGTTCAATGGTGTCGAGCGGTGGCATATGATTGAATGCGTTGCCACCAAAGTTGTTTGGATAAATATCACCATGGTTATTCTGACGACGCCCGTCGATCAATAGTAGTGTGTACTCGCCGGTAAGACCACGCATACTCACGCTGCCTTTGCCGGTTTTATCACGGGTCGTGCCAATATCAATACCTTCCTGAAACTGCACCGCATCGAGTAAAGAGGTAAACGAACGGGTTTTAAGATCCTCTGCGGTGATCACAGAAATACTGGCCGGTGCTTCGGTAATTTTTTGTTCAAAGCCGGTTGCCGATACTACAACGTGTTCAATATCTTCGCTATCTGGTACTGCATTAGCCAGAGCGGCGGGTATCATTCCTAACTGGATGGCGAGTGCCAAACAAGAATATCCAAAACGAGATTTCATGAGTTTCCTATGTGTGTATGCATTGTTCAGTGTGTGTTTTTATGGGGCTTATAGTAAACAACCAAAAAGCAAAGTCAATACAAACGATAGTTATTCTCATTTAGATTTTTAAATAATTCGTATTTGGTTAATTGAGATCAATGAAGTCGGCCTTATTCAAGTAGTCTAAGGCCAACTTTGCAGGCGATGAATAAATAGCAACTCAAGCAAGCCAAAGCTTACTCAGGGTGCTATTGCAGTTACCGCTTATTCGCCAGTTAAATTGGTCAACGCAAAGTCCCAGTTAACCAGTTGCCAGAAGGCATCCAGATAGGCCGGCCTGGCATTGCGGTGATCAATATAATAAGCATGCTCCCAGACATCCACGGTAAGTAAAGGCTTGAGACCCTCATGGGCAATCGGTGTATCGGCATTAGCGGTGTTAACAATCACCAACTCGCCGGACGAGTTAAGCGCCAGCCAGGTCCAGCCGGAACCAAAATTGTTAATAGCTTGCTGAGTGAACACGGTTTTAAAGGCATCAACCGACGCCCAGTTTTCCTCAATAACCGCTTTCAGAGTTTCTGGCGGCTCTCCACCACCGACAGGTGACAGGCATTGCCAGAAGAAAGTATGATTCCACACCTGAGCGGCGTTATTAAAAACCGGCCCTGTGCTGGCTGCAATAATGTCTTCCATCGACTGGCTGGCGTAATCAGTACCGGCGACCAAATCATTAAGTTTATTGACGTAGGTCGCATGATGCTTGCCATAGTGATATTCCAGCGTTTCCCGGGACATCGCTGGTGCTAGGGCATCTTTTGCATAAGGTAAATCGGGTAAAGTAAAACTCATCTTTGTCTCCTGACTCAAATAGTGGATAGCGCAAATTTGACTAGTCGACACAAATACTAAAACCTCATGTCTACTTGAGGTCAATAACTTTTTTGGGGATGATGATGGATAACACACTAAGTGTTGGTGATGTCGCCAGGCGCAGCGGCGTGGCCGTTTCTACGCTTCATTACTATGAAGAAAAAGGATTAATTCAGAGCCTGCGCACGCAGGGCAAGCAACGCCGCTACCACCGCAGTATTCTGCGCAGGGTGGCGATTATTCGTATCGCTAAACAGGCCGGTATTTCGTTAAGGATCATAAAATCACATCTGGAAAAATTCCCCACCCGCGAAGTCTCTCCTTCTGACTGGCAGCAGATGAGCAGTGAATGGCGGGCGATGCTGAACGAGCGCATTCTAAGCCTGACCCAGCTCAGGGATAAGCTCGACAGCTGCATTGGTTGTGGTTGTCTCTCTTTACGTGACTGTCCACTAAGAAACCCAGAGGATAAGCTGGGCGAAGAGGGGCCGGGGGCAAGAATCCTCGAGGAAGAGAGACAGAGTTAAACCATAGGTGTAAAAATTGGTTCAGTTAATATCTGCGATGCCCAGTTCCTGCCGCTTACGTTTGCTCAGGCCTAGCGCCACGATTCGATAGGACTCGCTGAGATAATATTTTAAGTCGTCATCAAGGGAGCCGGATGTACCGGTTTGCTGGATCCACTTCATACCGCGACTCGCCAGGTAAGGCGCCGGAATGTAGCCCTCAGCCTGACATAAAAATTCGAAGTTGAGCGGTGAGGTTTTAAAAGTATAGGCTGGCGTGCCAGCTTTCGAGCGACTGCCGATGGCGAACACTTTACCGCCAACTTTCCAGACCTCAGAGTTCCCCCACTGCACCACATGCGTAGTGGCTTTGAACGTCCGGCAATAGGTATTAAAGGCGTGATGATTCATGGTTAATCCGTTGTCAGAGGCTGCAGTATTCTGTTAGCGGGCGACGCTTGCTACTCAGCTGAACACATACACCAGATTGCGCCCTTCCCGCTTCGCGGAATACAACGCCTGATCTGCCTGTGAGTACAGATGTTCCCAGTCGTAGAGCACTTCATGAGACACCGCTATGCCAATACTGACCGTAATAGTAACCTGTTTATCACCCTGTTTAAATCGCAGCTCAGACACTTTATGTCTAAGCCTGTCGGCAACGCCCTGGGCCCGCTCGGTAGAGACGCCTGGTAGCAGGATAGCAAACTCTTCCCCCCCCATACGACCCACAATATCGGTTTGCCGCAGTCCTTCTGCTAATATTTTCCCAACCCGACTGAGTACCTCATCGCCAAAGGTGTGGCCGAACTGATCGTTCACTTGTTTAAAGTGATCGATATCGACCATCAACAGGGAATGGCAGGTTTGATCATCGGCGGATAACGATTTCGCGGCTTTTTGCACAAAGGCGCGGCGGGTAGGCAACCCGGTTAATTCATCAAGGTTGGCGAGTTTCTGCCATTGCCGGCGCTGATTCATCACATGTAATAATGGTAGCACCAGCGCCGTAGCCACGGTTAATAACAGGTGCGAGAGCAAGACGATATTGAACAGATAGCGGGTATCCGAGTCCTGGGCAGCCAGCATTTGCACCAGCATTACAATCCCCTGCAAAAACAATACAAAGGCGTGCAACAATAGCAGCACACGCAACACCAGATAGACACTTTTATAGGGAGACTTGCGTTGATAAAACAGCCCTTCGGTCATCACAAACATAAGCGCCATGCCCACAGAGGCCACCACATTAACCATTGTTGAATAAAACCCGGCCACCGTAATGACTGCGCTGCCAACCACAAAAATACTTCTTACCCGGCGGTAAAATTTTATCGAGCCTGGTGACAATTCGAATTTGTTCAGCCCGCAGTAAAGTCCAAAGGAAGCGGTAAATAAAAGCAGACAAGCCAGTGTGTTGACGGCCTGCAATCCCTCTGCTGCATGAGCAATGACAGACGCACCAATACCTGCCGCGAATAAGGCACAGGAAACAGACCAGTACAAATAAGACTGGTTGCGCTGTTGCGCTCTGTACACAGCAAAAAAATAAACGCTGACCAGCACATTGATGGCGAAAGCCATCGCAATACCGGTGGGAAGGCCAGACGACATGAAGCGTGAAATCTCCACCAGACACCAGAGTTGTAATATAGTCAAAAGTATAACAACTTGGCCGCCCGTAACCTCATCTGATAGGTATAACCCCGGCAATATAGGTGTAATTAATTATACCCAAGTATTCTTATCAGAAGGCTTCTATAATTTCAGCTTAGTCCCATATCATTGGTCTAAAAGTAAATATTCACAAGATACAAACTCGGAAAACCGGTGCGCCACATCCTTGACTATTTGATGGTTGGCGATATTCTCGACCATTTAGATCATTGTTAGAAAGAGCCTGTCATTATTATGCAAGTGGATGCAGTCAAAGTTCGCCGTCTTTATCTGGAAGTTGCGACTCAAATAGAACAGCAAATTCAGAGCGGCCAGATTGGCCCGGGCGAGCGCTTGCCTTCCGAAAGGGATCTGGCCAGTCGCTTTGAAGTCAGCCGGCCAACTATTCGGGAAGCCATGATTGCACTGGAGATAGCCGGTTTAGTCGAAATTAAAACTGGCTCGGGCATCTATGTTCTGGCCCAAACGGAAACACTCGCCCCTCATAGTCTTGATGACGTTCCGGGGCCGTTTGAAGTCCTCGAGGCACGGCTGCTGATTGAGCCTCAAGCTGCCAGTCTTGCTGCCGCCCGGATCAGCAAAGCCCAGTTAAATAGCATTGAGCAAGCAGTGCAGATCATGGGCGATGCCAACTCCTCAGAACACCAAAAAGAGCAGGCAGACGAACTTTTTCATGTCACCATTGCCCAGGCCACCGATAACAGTGCCCTGGCATCAACCATTAAATGGTTGTGGGAACTCAGAAACCAGTCTGCGCTGAGCTCACGCTTTCACCAGCGCGTGCGGGAGCTGGGCGTTCAACCCTATGTGGAAGAACACCG
The DNA here is from genome assembly GCF_002993365.1 of Marisediminitalea alba. Classification (GTDB taxonomy): domain Bacteria; phylum Pseudomonadota; class Gammaproteobacteria; order Enterobacterales; family Alteromonadaceae; genus Alteromonas; species Alteromonas alba. The sequence goes on along the minus strand of NZ_PVNP01000124.1, from coordinate 2,836 downwards.
AAAAATCTTTAATGCGCTAAAACTCCGCGATCCGGAACGCGCCAGAACCGCTATGCATCACCATATTTCAAATGCAATTGAACAGGATATGTCGGTGTTGGATCTGCATGACAACGAGGACGATTAGTCGGCGTTATCAGGCATCATTGCCGGAAATACTTACCGTTGCGCTCATACCGGATACCAGAGTATAGCCATCAGGCAAGGCAGAAGTATCAAGGTGAATTCTTACCGGTACCCGCTGAGCCAGGCGCACCTAGCTAAAAGTCGGGGTGATATCACTTAACATATCGGCACTGGTCGCTGCGGCATTATCGGCAATCCCACTGGCAATACTATCTACCCTGCCTGGCACTTTAATATCGCCGGCCATAAGAATTACCTCCGCTTTATCACCTACACGGATCCGTGGCAGCTTGGTTTCCTCGAAGTAACCGTATACCCACATCCCGTCACGCTTTACCAGGGCCAGACTCGCAACGCCTGAAGTAACGTAATCTCCCTGCTTCACATTGAGATTTGTAACAGTACCATCAGCTGCCGCTGTCACCCGGGTACGGGCATAGTCCAGTTCGGCAAGTGCCAGTTGGTTTTCGATTTGTTTTACGGCCGCCTGGGCTCGAATAGTGTTGGCGGTTGCGAGTTTAGCCTGTGCCAGTGCTTGCTGCAGCTGGGCATAAGCTTCTTCCGCCAGGGCCTTGCTATCATGGATTTCCTCATTCGAGACCGCTTTATTCAGCCTGGCACGTCGTTCAGCCCGCTCATTCAGGTTCGCATAGTAAGTCTCGCTGGCCGCTACAGCAGACTCAGCAATGGCTTCGTTTGCTCTTGCCGCAATAACGGCGGCCTTTGCTTCGGCCAAATCGGCTTCGGCTGCTTTAACATTTTGCGCATAGCGAGCGGGATCAATGACGAATAGCAGATCGCCTTTACGCACGGCCTGATTATCTTTTACCGCAACCTCAGTGACCAAACCGGACACATCACCGGCAACTTTGATGATGTCAGCTCTTACACGCCCGTCCCGAGTCCATGGCTGGGTAGTAAAATGGTGCCAGGCCAGATAAGCACCATAAGTTGCTATGGTTACCATTAACAGGGTCACCAGTACCCGTGCAGATAAAATGTGTTTCATAATTAACCTACCAATTGAATAATCGCCAGCGCGTATAAGCTAATCATCAGCGCCATGCGAAATAGAGATGGATGCCACAACCAGCGGTACCAACCCATAACTACCAGCATGCGATCAATGACGATGAAAAAAGGAATTAAAGCAATAAGTAATAGTGCGGCACCGGGCAGATACACCCCGGCAAAAGAAAACGCTAGTGGCATGCTGCAACCCCTTCGTATGAATATTCGGCCATCGACAACGGCTCTTTTAACACGCTGCTTAGTAAAAAAAGGTGCTGCCGCACAGCGCCATAGGGCTCACTTCTCTCGAGCTCATCCAGCAAACTGCTCACTCTGTCTTGTATTGCCAGCATCTTATTTTGTGAGTACTCACTTTTACTGCAGGTATTTACTATTAAACGTATAAGTTCAGAAATAGCGAGTTTTTGGTGAGCCTGCGGTGGATGTTGGATGAGGTCTTCACGTAATGCAATCACTGCATAACATAGCTCATTGGTATTTAATGCTGCGGCTAAAAATCGCTCCAGCACTTCGGGCCGGGAAGCAAAATGCTGTGACACCTGTACCGTGATATCACTGTTTCGACTGCGCACTTTTTGAGCCAACCCTTTTTCGCCATGCAACCCTGCCATCCTCACACTTTGTCCCAGCATGTTGAGATAGCGGCTGTACTGTGCTTGCGTGCCGACAATTTTAGGCATAAGCAGGAAACCACTGCACGCGGTGATCACCCCAACAATCGCAGCCAGCATTTCATTAAAAAAACGCGTGTAGTCAAGGCTGACTACCGGACCAATATTCAGTGCCACTAAAAATCCCATTAACAGCGGTATAGCCAATCCGATTCCGCCTGGTAAGGTGGCGATATAAAACATCGCCAGAAGGTAGGGTGCAGTGCCTATTACAAACATTGGATATGTCGTAAATGTAGGTAGCATAACAAAACAGCTGAGCGCCAGGAATGGCGCGATACTGTGCCCCACCGCGGCCATTTTTACTGCCGCCAGCGGATTAGGCAGCGGCGCAAACATCATGCTGAGCGCCACAACAATAAATACGGCTATAGCACCTGCCTGCCAATGGCTGTTTACCCATATTAAGCCAACCACCTCAGTAACCAAAAAGGTCCGGAAAAAGGTGAGTCTTACCACCGACGAATCAAATACACTGCTAAACCTTACTTTACTGAGCGCAGCAGCTTCAGTATGACGCCGCTTACTGGCCACCAGAAAAGCACGCAAACAAAGAGTCAGGGATTTAGTCACTTTTTCCAGCAAAATTATGCCGGCTTCAAGTTCAGTGTTTACCTTGCTGTGATCGTCGTATGCTTTATGGGCGCCTCTTTGCAACTGTTCTGAGTACTGATGGAGGCGTGCCAGGATATTTTCTCTATCCTCCTCCCTCTCTAGGGCCTGTTGATCTTTGCTGCATATATTTCACTCAGCAGTACATGGGTAGCCACATCATCGAAAATGCCAGTGATACCATGCTGGCATAATTCCTTGCTAACTTTTCATACCTCGTTGATATTGAACGATAATGCTTTATTCGAGCAAAGGCGTTTTCAACTAGGTGGCGATATTTATAGAGGCACCAATCAACGCTGTCTTTGTCTATATCTTGGCCATAGTTCCGTTTAGGTATGACGGAGATACCTCCTTTGGCTTCAATATATTCTCTTAATGCGTCACTATCGTAG
>NZ_PVNP01000123.1 GCF_002993365.1 Marisediminitalea alba | reverse complement strand
CCATTGCCAGCTTTAGGATAAAAGGGTTCAATCACTTCCAGCAGTTGAGGCCACGGCAGCAGTTTATCCATTCTGGATAAGAATATCTCTTTACGGGTCTGGCGGCGCTTGCTGGAAAACTCACTATCGGCAAAAGTTAACTGTTGGCTCATGGGCGGTAATGGCTGTGATTTACTATGCAGCTATGATCTCACATCGGGGACTTATTCGCATCTTCCTTAGTCCAAAGGATACCTATTTCTCTGAAGATAATGAGTTAGATAACGCATCCAATGAACAAAATTTGAGAGGGCTAATCGAAGTTGATAGTCTGTCTTTTGCGTTTAGCGATATTGAAAAGCCCGTTTTTGAAAAAATAAGCTTTATAGTAAAACCTAATGAAAATGTAGCTCTTATAGGTGCCAGTGGTAGCGGAAAATCCACTTTGTTAAAGTGTTTAATGGGAATAATGTCTCCATCCTCAGGGCAGGTACTCGTCGATGGAACCTCTATTAAGAATATTGCAGGTTATAGAAAAAGAATATCTGCGGTAATGCAAGAAGACCAACTGTTGAGTGGGAGTATTGCTGAAAATATATCATGCTTTGACCCTGATATGGATATGGAAGAAGTAAAGCGCTGTTCCTATTTAGCTTGCATACATAAAGAAATATCTTCAATGACAATGCAGTACAATACTTTAGTCGGTGATATGGGCGCAAATTTAAGCGGGGGTCAAAAACAAAGAATAATAATTGCCAGAGCACTTTACAAGAAGCCTGATATTTTATTTATGGATGAAGCGACAAGTCACCTAGATATAAAATTAGAAACTATGATTAATAGTAATATAAAAGATTTATCAATTACTAGAGTTATAGTAGCTCACCGTCCTCAAACAATATCATCAGCCGATAGAGTTTTACTACTAGAGAATGGAAAAATTTCAGAGATAAAAGTCTAGTAATATCTTTTAATTGTAAATGGACTTGGAGTGGAAATGGAAATGCTTCAGTATTTATCTGATAGAGAGATTCAAGTTTTTCGATTAATCATTAAGGGAAAGCAAAATAGAGAAATTGCTAGTGAGCTTTTCATAAGTGAGAGAACTGTGAAGTTTCATTGCGCTAATATCTACACTAAGGTTGGTGTGAAAAATCGAATTGAGCTAATCTTTACAGTGCAGCAGGAACTTGCGAAAAACATCATCTGCTAACTCGTAAATTCAAGAAAAATAATGGCTAACAGAGGGCATCATGCAGCATTTGTTATTTTAGGATTGAATGATGAGGACTTTTTGAGTTCCAGTCAAAAGACATAAATTTCCCCATCACATCTTTCAAGGCACTAGCAAAAGCAAAGCAATTGTTGTCTATTAGTAAAGTGTTTAGAATTTCATTTAATTGAGTGTAAGAATCATTATAATATAATTTCAGCAAGTCCTTTTTTGCTTTGGTATTTGTACATTTCCAATGATTTCCGTTAAGAAGTATATAGTCATGACACATCATTATTGCTCTCGAAGCCCATATTATATTTTCTGATAAATTTTCTCCAACATACTTTATATTTCCCCCATCGTTTAAATAGTTACATAAAGCTAACCTGCAATGCTCGACTTTGTTTGGCTCCACCATCGGTGGGCCATTAGCAATGATTTTATTTGCTCTTTTTTTTAAGTAACTACATAGACCATACTCATCAAAAAGTATGTATGCGGTGGACAGTACTTTTGGATAAAAAAAATCTCCTTGCTTCTCACTTCGCATTAACGAATTTAAAACCATTCTAAAACTTGCTATGTTTGCCTGAATAGGGAACTTATTAATTATTTTTTGAATCTTTTTCCCTTCGATCTCACCCTCATCAATTACAAAAATGTCCACATCAGAATAGTCCGTAGTATTTTTTTCTATAAACGAACCATAAACCATAATACCTTTAGTTTGCTTACAATGCATCTTACAAAAGTAAACAATGGCTGAGGTCAAATCTTCTTGCTTATCAATCATCGTAATTTCTATAGTTTTTATGTTGAGCAGTGTGGGTGTACACTATTTTCATTGAGATTAACGAACGGGTGCATGATTTCTCTAATTTTTTCCGAGAATTCTTCTCGTGAATTATTTTCTGATACTAGGGCCTGTTGATCTTTGCTGCATATATTTCACTCAGCAGTACATGGGTAGCCACATCATCGAAAATGCCAGTGATACCATGCTGGCATAATTCCTTGCTAACTTTTCATACCTCGTTGATATTGAACGATAATGCTTTATTCGAGCAAAGGCGTTTTCAACTAGGTGGCGATATTTATAGAGGCACCAATCAACGCTGTCTTTGTCTATATCTTGGCCATAGTTCCGTTTAGGTATGACGGAGATACCTCCTTTGGCTTCAATATATTCTCTTAATGCGTCACTATCGTAG
>NZ_PVNP01000122.1 GCF_002993365.1 Marisediminitalea alba | reverse complement strand
TAGGGCGTGTTGATCTTTCGTGAGTAATTTTTAAACAGCATGGTAAAGGGTTATAATTTGCTTCGCCAAAAGTAAAACCATAACCAATACCATGCCAAGAACAATACTAACTGATATTCGATGGGAACTGCTACTTCAAGTTATGAAAAGTACAGGCCGTATTTACGATAAAACTGAACATCGAATGACATTTGAAGGAATACTTTATCGAATGAGAACTGGTATTCCTTGGCGAGATCTGCCCTCTGAATTCGGAGAGTGGAGTACCGTATACAGACGATTTAATCTTTGGTCAAAGAAAGGGATTTTAGATAACCTTTTCAAAAGCTTATCTAGCATGGCTGATTTTGAGTGGGTCTTTCTTGATGGCTCGATAGTTCGAGCACATCAACATAGCACAGGAGCAGCAACTGAAAGCTCAGAGCAAATAGGCAAAAGTCGTGGGGGTAATTCAACCAAAATTCACTTAGCTGTAGATAGTGGAGGATTACCGATTTGTTTCGACTTATCAGAAGGTCAACGCCACGATGTTGTTCATGCGAATAGTTTGGTTGAACAGCTTGATGAAGTGAACACTGTCGTTTGTGATAAAGGCTATGATAGCGAACAATTCCGCTGTTTTGTTCGTGACCACGGTGGAACACCAGTGATTGCTACACGGAATTACGGTCAAGATATTGATAAAAAAAGCATGGATTGGTGCTTATACAAATACCGACATTTGGTTGAAAATGCATTTGCAAGAATTAAGCAATATCGAGCTATTTCAACTAGATACGATAAGTTAGAGCGAAATTATGCCAGCATGGTATCGCTGGCATTTATGTTAATGTGGCTGCCGATGTATTGTTGAGCAAAATATGTACAGAAAAGATCAACACGCCCTAGTAAGATGATGGCCAAGTTCGCTATGGATATAGACTTTTCCATTGGCCAAAGCGCCGATGTAAGCCACGAAGATGTAATCATCGGAAAAGGCGTTGCCAGCCTTTTTGAATGAGCTAGTATAGTGTTGTAGATGCCGTTTCGATGTTGGATGTGAACAGCACTAGTAAACAGAACTGACATTATTTCAGACAACGATTCGGTTAATGAAGAACAATCATGCTCGCTTGATTGGGCTATTGCTGTCTCTTTTTGTACTTATGACTCATAGTGCATTTGCACAGCTTATCAGTGATACCCCCATTACCTCACCTGCAGAATTTAAAGCCTATTTGCTGGAACATGACTCCCTTATTCACATCCGGGGTTGAACAAACACCTGACCGAGCGATGCTCGAAAACACCTTCAATCATAACGTACACCTATCGGGCATTGTCTATGAGGTCGATGGTCTTAAAATCCGGGGCTTTGTCTTTAAACCAAAAGCGCCGGGTAAATATCCGGCAGTGATTTATAATCGCGGCGGCAATCGGGATTTCGGATCACTGGCGTTTCCGGGCTCATCGATAGGACCGGCGCAACTGGCTGAAATTGCCAGTTGGGGCTATGTGGTGATTGCCTCCCAATATCGGGGGGCCGGAGGCAGTGAGGGGGCAGATCATTTTGGTGGCGATGATGTAAACGATGTGCTGGCATTACCTGCCGTTCTAGCCGCGATTGAAGAGGTTGATGCTCTACGTATCGGTTTATTTGGCTGGTCGCGCGGGAGTATGATGAGTTTTCTGGCGTTAAAAAAGGGACTTAAGGTAAGTGCCGTAGCCGTTGGCGGTATTGTTGCAGATGTGGCTTTAACACTGGCACACCGCCCGCAGTTTAGCAAAACGTTTGCTGAAATGGACCCACAGTATCAGTTGGATCCGCAAGCCTGGCCTGCAGAGCGTTCGGTAATAAAGTGGCTGGATATGTTACCTAAAGTGCCAATACTAGTACTGAACGGCTCTTCCGACTGGCGTACCCGTTCGACTCAGGCATTAAAGCTTGTCGAGGCGTTGGATGAAAAACGCTATCCGGTGCGGTTTATCATGTATGAAGGTGCCGATCATGCTATTAGTCAGTATCGAGAAGAGGTCTTTATGCAGCTTCGTAACTGGCTTGACCGCTATGTGAGGGATCAGCAACCACCGCCCATAATAAACTATGCTCCTAGGGCCTGTTGATCTTTGCTGCATATATTTCACTCAGCAGTACATGGGTAGCCACATCATCGAAAATGCCAGTGATACCATGCTGGCATAATTCCTTGCTAACTTTTCATACCTCGTTGATATTGAACGATAATGCTTTATTCGAGCAAAGGCGTTTTCAACTAGGTGGCGATATTTATAGAGGCACCAATCAACGCTGTCTTTGTCTATATCTTGGCCATAGTTCCGTTTAGGTATGACGGAGATACCTCCTTTGGCTTCAATATATTCTCTTAATGCGTCACTATCGTAG
>NZ_PVNP01000121.1 GCF_002993365.1 Marisediminitalea alba | reverse complement strand
GAATTAAGGCTGGCCTTTACCCCACGTACATCAATAACTTCAACCTCGTCCTCGCTGGGCATGCTGTCGGTGTCCTGGGCATACAGAGGCTGTGCGGAAAGTGCGAATAAAACGGCGCTGGCAAGTTGAGCACGTTTAAACATGTATTATCTCCAAATATATGTGAATGCGCAGTTCACAGGTATGTCGTCCAATTGTGAAAATCCTGGCGCGTTGTAAGGTATCGACTTCAATCAGGTCGAAATCTAAATTCTTTATCATTGTTATTCTTGGGGTGTTGATACTATTGTATGATAATACTACAGTCAACATACCATTAACGAATTATTCCCGGGGTATGGTTGGCTTTAAATGGCGAAAAAGAGTATAAATTTATATAAAACAGCACCTTGTGATTAGGTGGTTGTTTATTGATCTTAATTAATAAATTACGAATTATTAATAAGTTTAGTTTTCCTACCGTTTAAATGTTAAATAATTGTGTGGTTTTTCCTGTTGAAACAGTGCGGATTAATCGCTTTATTCATCGTAACGCATTGCAATGACCCGGGGGATCGGCAATCATCTCTGCCAGCATTATCGCGGAGGTCTTTATGCTTAACTGGTGCTTGTTACCCTTCTCTGGGCTCACTACCGACCAGCTCTACGAATTACTCAAATTACGCACCGACGTATTTGTTGTGGAACAAAACTGCCCCTACCCGGAACTCGACGACAAAGACCGTATCAATGGGGTTTATCACCTGTTGGGTACCAGTAATAGCGAGCTGGTGGCTTACGCCAGACTATTACCGCCCGGCGTCAGCTTTCCGCAGGTGAGTATTGGCCGGGTCGCTGTCGCGGGGCACACCAGAGGTAAAAAGTACGGGCACCAACTCATCGGTAAAGCGTTAGAAGAATGTCAGCGGCTATGGCCGGATACGGACATTCAGATCGGTGCACAGGTCTATCTTGAAAAGGTTTATCAGCAGTTTGGCTTTGTCAGAAACTCTGAGGACTACCTGGAAGATGGCATTCCTCATGTCGACATGGTGCTGAGCAAAGGGCGCTGAGCAGACAACACCGGCCAGCCCCCTGTTGCGTGGCTACAGCCGGATAAGCAGCTTGCCTTTATTGGCACCAGTAAAAAACAGGTTAAGCGCGCTCATGGCGCTTTCCAGTCCGTCTAATACATGAGTCCGGTATTTTATCTTACCTGCGGCTACGTAGGGTGTGAGCTTGCTAAGCAGCCTGGGTGCTTCATGCAGATTATATACAGGAATACGGGGCTAAGCTTGGGCAATTTGGTTAATCCGCAATTCAGTTTTCGGTAAACAAGAGAGGACAGGTGATATGGATAACACGTTTCTCGATTTACCCATGGATGATGAAGATTGTTTATTGCCCTTGCAATCAGCTTCAATCAGTTGCCGTATTGCTGTAGGGCCAGATAAGGACAAAATAGTACTTGCCTTGCAAACCTTGCCCGAAAAAGACGATGATAACTATGGTCATTTAGCTCAAATAGGCGGTTTTAGCTTACTTGTTAGGGAGTTTGCTGACAGCCACGAATCTGAGAAACTGGAACGGCTATGTCGGTACATGTATTGGTCAAAACCGGACATCCTGGTATGAGGCCTCTCGGGCTGCTCTGTACGTTTTTCGGACCTTGAGACTATAAATTTCCCACCCTATTGATCAGTAGATTTACATTA
>NZ_PVNP01000120.1 GCF_002993365.1 Marisediminitalea alba | reverse complement strand
ATTTTCAGATACGTTTCCTGATTTACTCGTCACAAAATGCCAGCATCACTATATCTTTTATCTGGCTGAGGGCGTAAAAAAGCCAACTATTATCGCCGTGCTTCACGAGGCGAGAGATATTGTCGAATTACTAGCCTCTCGCCTTGAAGATTAAACCACTCAAAAAAGCGATAGCTGCTTATCAATGACTTTGGTTCTTCGTAAATGTTCTTTTCTTGCCGCATCATCAAGCAGTTTAGCGACATAATTGGGTAAACTGCCGAGGGTTTCAATAATATCGATAGGCTATGTTCTGCTAAATTGTTGCTATACTGTATATGAATACAGTTATTGAGGGTTGATCATGATCCCAGCACAATTTACAAAGCTTATAGCCGAGTTAGAACACTTAACAGATAGTCAAACCCGTTATGTTGAGAAGCTGCTGAAAGGCACTGATAGCGTCTCACAGTTGATAACAGAGCTTGAGGAGCGGATGGTTGAAAACCCTGAATGTCCGCACTGCCATAGCTCACTGATCAATCGGCACGGCAAGGTAAACAAGATGCA
>NZ_PVNP01000119.1 GCF_002993365.1 Marisediminitalea alba | reverse complement strand
ACTGCTAAAGGAGAGTGGCAGAGTCTATAACAAATATGAGCACCGAAATACCCTGGAGGGCATACTTTACCGAATGCGTACCGGCATTCAGTGGCGGGATTTGCCATCTGAATTTGGTCTCTGGAATACGGTCTACCGACGATTTAATTTATGGTCGAAGAAAGGCATATTGCAAAAGTTATTTGAAAGCTTAGCCTCCGAGGGTGACCCAGAATGGTTGTTTCTTGATGGTAGTATAGTTAAAGCGCATCAGGATAGTAGCGGTGCAGCGGGTAAACAAGATGAGGCCATCGGAAAAAGTCGAGGTGGTAACTCAACGAAAATTCACCTTGCGGTAGATAGCGGTGGCCTGCCCGTTTATTTTGAACTATCCGGTGGTCAAGTGAACGACATCGTACATGCACAAAGTCTGATAATAAACTCCCCACAAGCCGATATTGTTTGTGCTGATAAAGGCTATGACAGTGAAGCTTTTAGAGCTTACGTAGAAGAAAGTGGAGCAGATGCCAATATTCCACGCAAACGAAATAACAAATTAGGTAATGACGATATGGACTGGTGCCTGTATCGATATAGGCATCTTGTTGAAAACGCGTTTTTGAGGATAAAAAGGTACCGGGCAATATCAACAAGATACGACAAGCTAGCTCGAAACTATAGCAGTACAGTCGCATTGGCATTCATGATGATGTGGCTACCAATGTACTGCTGAACAAATAATGTTCAAAGATCAACAGCCTCTAGCAGCGGCCATTTTGTCAAAGTCGCCAGCCACACTACTGACAACCTGCTGCAGTTGGGCAACGCTATGCTCTTTATCAGGCTGAGTCATATCATTAAAGCCTATAAGCTGATTGACCAGGTGATTCAGACGCAAAGCATTTCGCTGTACCAGGGTTAGTGAATTTGCCTGGGCACTATCAGAGCTTGCCAACAGATCTTTTACCGGGTTTAAAATAAGGGTAAGCGGGGTTTTAAACTCATGGGTAATATCGGCAAAAATGCGATTTTTCTCTTCCAGGGTTGAGCGTAATAGCTGATTGTTTTCATCCAGCAGCACCGACTGTTTACTTAACTGCGCCGTTCTTTCCTCAACCAACCCTTCCAGTTGCTGCTGGCGCTGCCGGAGCTGTCTTAGCCGCCACTGGTAACCCAGGGTCAGTATTCCAATAGCAGCTATCGCATACAAACACAACGCCCACCAGGTAACCCACGGCGCTGGCGCAACTGTAATCGCCAGCAAGCGCTGAGGTTCGCTCCATTGCTGGTCGTGATTGCGCGACTGTATATTAAGCGCAAAAGACCCGCGGGGAAGTTGTGAGAAATACACCGCATTCTCGCCGGGCGGAATATTTATCCATTGCTTGCTTAGTGGCAACAGCTGATAACGATAGGCCACCTCATGCTGATTAATAAAGTCCAGATTACTGACGGTAAGTGCCAGTTGTACATGATCATAATTCAAGCTTAGCGACCCCTTCTGCGGAGGGGTTATTGTCACCTTCCGGGATTCATCTAGCAATTGCAAGCGACTTATTTGCACCCTTGATGCATTAACCTGCGGTGCAACCTGAGCCGGATCGAATTGGGTCACGCCATTAATTCCACCAAATACCAGATGGCCATTTTGCCTTTTTAAATAAGCGCCGGTATTGAACTCCCGCCCCTGTAAACCATCACTCACCGACAGGTTCCAGAACTGTCCGCTGTCTGGAGAGAATCGACTTAAGCCATCGTTGGTACTCATCCACAGGTTGCCAGCTTCATCTTCCAGCAAACTGTAGATATGCGCATTGGCCAAGCCATTCTGAACCGTAAAACCGGAGAAGGTTTCGGTTTTGCGGTCAAAGCGATATAACCCCAGGCTGGACCCAACCCAGGTAACACCGTTAGAGGCATGCAGCACCGTTTTAATCTGCCCGGGCGGCAACCCATTTGGCGGCTCAGAAGCGGCATGCAAACGCTTCACACTTTGGTGAAGAGGGTCTACCAGCAAAATACCTGAGTGATGGGTTGCCAGCCATAACCGGTGGTCAGCGTCTTGTGAGATGTGCCAGATAATTTGATTGCGGGGGATGCCAGCAGCCTCAAAGAGCCAGCTAAAGTCTTCGCTTGCCTGTTGAGCAATGCGGTATAAGCCATTGAGTGATGCCACCCATAAGTACCCTTCATTATCTTCGAACATGGCGGTTATTTTATCGTTTTTAGCCGCCATCAGCCCGCGGGCAGGCTTTAGCACATCACCTTTCGGCTCCAGTTTAAACAGGTTGCAGTCGCCCCCCTGGTTATTATCGCCGCCCACCCAGAGTTCGCCCCGACGGGTAACGTAACTTACCGGGAACGTGTTAACGTGAGCGCATTCCCCCTCTGCGGATATGTCTTTCTGCCACTCATACTGCCGACCATTATCACTGTACACTGCCAGCCTGTTGTTGGTGGCCACCAGTAAAGCCTCTTCGTACTCGCCAACTCCGCGAATAAACGGCTCATTTAACACAGGCTCCGACTGCGCAGACAACCGCAAAATGCGATTTTCGCGCTTCCAGAATACATTCACACCACCGCCCAGATTCCCCAGCCACACTGCCTGCTCATCTTCAAATACCGACTTTATTTCACCATTACTGAGCGTCAGCGCCGAGTTGCTATTTGGCTTTATATGATCAATGAGTTGCAACTGCTCATTGAATACCAACAAACCGTGCCCATGAATACTTACCCAGTAATTTCCGTTAGTACGCTGATGAACAAACGTGGCAAGGCGCATTAAATGCGCCGGGTATTGAGCTGGCCATGGCACACTGCGCATTGCACTAATGTCACTTCGCGGTGCGATAAAAAAGCCCTCATGGGTGAACCACAACAAATTGTCACCGGCCTGGTAAAGGCCAGCGCTTTCCACCAGTTCAGGCAAGGCCGCCCGCTGCCAGCTATCATCGTCAGACAGCCACCAAACCTGCTGACTGGCATCCCGGAATAACAGTTTCCCTTCGGCTGGAATAATACTATGACGGGTTGAGGCTGGCCCGGGTAGTCTGATTGACCTTAAAATCTGCTGGCCGCGAATTTGATACAGCTCCTCATTAAGCAATGCCCAAACACTATCGCCCTGACCAATAAGCTCTACCACCGCCTGATTATGGGCAAGCGGTAACGGAGCATAGATCAGGGTATGAGTGTCAATGATGGCCAGACCGGTATCAGTACCCGCCCACAACAGCCCTGCGCTATCCAGCACCATGGTATTCACGGTATTGGTGGGTAACGAGTGGGGCTCCGTCGGGTCGTGACGAAAGGTCACAAAGTCATAACCATCATAGCGGGCAACGCCATCGGTTGTGGCAAACCACATAAAACCCCGATGGTCTTTCACGATATCGATAACCGACATTTGAGGCAGGCCGTCGTCCACAGTGAGATGTCTGAATTCCTGCCCCCCGGCCAGGGCCTGGCCAATTCCACAAACCACTAGCACCCACCCCATAAGTAAAGTGCGGGTCAACGATAACCGTTGAGTCTTTCCTTTTTGACGTCCGATCTTAAAAACTGCCATACATCCACTACGTTGCGCCAGTTATGCTTTTTTATGTTTTATTTTCAACTACTAAGCCTATATTCTATGCTGCCCGACATTTACCCTGGTGTCGACTAAAAAACCACCAGCCGGCATAGTTTAATGATTTTGTTGGTGTCCGTATTGGTCAGGGATTGCGGTTAAATTTCGAGCAGAAAATCAGTTCAGAGAAGCGTATCAGACGAGTGGCCTGTTATCTGCCACCAAACACTTTATTTACAACATCTTTACAACTATAGTCTAAGAACGCAAAAGGAGTTGCTCCGGTGAGTACCTTACGCATTAACTTTGCCTATAGATGTAACAACATAAAACAGGATGCGAAGGTGCCTATCGTAGCTTGGAATTTTTTTTATGTTGGAGATGAATCATGAACTACTTCAAATTAGCTGGAGTGATAGCGGCGCTATCTGTTTCCAGCCAGATCAAGGCACAGGATATTCAGTTTGTCGCAGCCGACAATAGCCAGGAAACAAAGCTTTGCGTCAGCGCAGTTAACAACGAGCTGGATACCATGAAAGGGCAACTGTTCCGGATGGGAATGGGCGATGCTGTACGAAGAAATGTTAACCGCATTACCTGTAACGATATGTCGGTGGCAAAATTCGCGCATAAATACCGCGCGCAAGACACCTTCGTATACCTCAACAATCGCAGCGCTTATGGCAATAAAGCCAAGCCGTCGGTGACAATAAACGATCTGGCACAAACCAACAGTTCAGACGAACCGATTATTGTTTACGTCTCGTCGGCCCGCTAATTCGCCGGTATAAAGGTATTCAGAAACACAGAAAGGAGCTACAGGCTCCTTTCTTTTTAGCGGTACATCAGACGTCTGTTGAGGCTTTAAGCGTCATAACAGGATCCATAGCATCCGCTTTACCTAACTTCTCACTGTGCAATTTTCTGACAGGAATAAAGTTTCGCTCGCTTTTATCAATTACTTTGCCGTATATTCTTGCCATTGCTCAGTGTGATGACGCCTGATAGTTGTTTTATGGTCATAGGCCTGAGCCAATTCCAGGCTCACACAATGAGCTAAAACCCAGGGAAAAATAATTTCAACAGGATAAAATCATGCGTAGTTTTTTACTTGTTGCCGCATTTTTAATCAGCACATTAAGCGGTTGCGCCACATACGACATTCGCTCCACTGCCATTGCCAAAAACCAGCCCTTACCAGCCACGCATGGGGTTGTCGCCTTACAGGTTATCAACAATGCCGAACGGCTTGCGCCGTTACATAAAGGCTGGACAGCCGTGATTGTGGTTCGAACAGATAACATGGACGCGATTAAAGCCGCCGCCATTGCCGAGGCCAAAGAGAAAGCCGCCAAAAAAGGCAAAACCATCGACGAAGCCAAGGTCGACTGGGATCCTGAAGTCTATGAATTGACACCTGTTTATCAGGGAACGGTAGACAGCCAGCTGTTTATCGGCAGCATGCCACCCGGCGAGTATATGATTTCAACGTTATACAGTTTTTATAATGGTGGTGATATGACGTCGTGGATTTCCATGCCGGTATTCTCTGCCGCCGGTGAATTTGCGGTAAGTGACACTACGCTCACCGACCTTGGCTCTGTATTGTTTCAGCCCTTACTCAGTATAAAGGAAAGCTCATTCTGGAGCACTTCCACCTCATCCAAAGCCTTTGTTACGCGGGTATTTGAAGAGTCTGACTTAGGCAGTATTGTACTGCCACAGTATCCGCAAATTCAGCAACAGCTTAGCGGCAAAACAAGCCAGAGCTGGCAAAGTGATGAACTGGATCCGCTGCGCGAAAAGCTCAGTGTGCTGGCAACTGAAAACGCTCTGGCGGCCAGCCCCATTGTACTGCCAACAACCCAGCAACGCGCCCTGGCGGCTAAATTTGGTCGCCTGGCAATCCAGCAAGACGGTAGCTGGGCAACCCATAATCTGCCGACCAATTCACAACTCTATGCGGCGCTGCAAATCGACGGCAAAGTAGCCGTGGGTGGTGAGTTAGGCCAGCTGTTTGTATCTGCCGACTGGCAGCAATGGCAGTTAATCAAGCCAGTGGATGCCGATGAAGCCATTGTCTGGATGGGCCAGACGGCCGACAGTTACTTTGCCCTGACCAGTTCTGCCAAACAATATCAGGTGTACCGGTTTAATCAGTTAAATACCCCGTGGCAGAAAATTGGCAGTTATGTGAAAAAAGATCCCAACGACTGGCTAATTCAGAATGGGGGCCTGTTTGCGGCCATTACTAAGCAGGGTACTCTGCGGATCTTCAACGATAACAAGCGTCACGACTACAATCCGGCAGATAATAACTGGTCGACTGACAAAAGCACCTCTCTTCGCAATATGGCACAACTTGCCAATGGCGCACTGGTGGCCGTTGAGGTAAGCCAGTGGGACGGCGTTGGCTCACAGTTAATCAGCGTTGATGACGGCCTGACATGGCAATCCATCAACCGCAACCTGAGTTTATTTGGCGACCTCAAGGCAGATGTGAGTTTACCGGTACTTACCGACAACAATGAAGTCATCACACTTAGTCGTAACCGCAAGTCGAGCGGAGAGAAAAGCCAAATCCGTATTGCCACCACCCCACTTAACAACGCAGATGACAGCAAGAGCTGGCAGTTGCATGGTGTGGCCAAAGACAATTGCCATTCGCTATTGCCACAACTTACCACCGGCAATACCCTGTATTTCCTTTGCGATCAGGGGCAAATCGTCAGCACCAATGACTTTGGTAAGACCTGGCAAACCGATATTGACCGTGATATCGCGCAAATGCAGGCGCAATACGAAACCTTTATCGACGAGTTAAAACAGCAGCAGGAAGCCGAAGAAAACGCTAAGGAAACCCAGGCCCAGGCAGCCAGCGAGGAATAAGCACTGCGGGTAATGTGCCTGAATCAACCGGCGCATTACCCGTTTATCAAAGGCTATGTTCTGCTAAATTGTTGCTATACTGTATATGAATACAGTTATTGAGGGTTGATCATGATCCCAGCACAATTTACAAAGCTTATAGCCGAGTTAGAACACTTAACAGATAGTCAAACCCGTTATGTTGAGAAGCTGCTGAAAGGCACTGATAGCGTCTCACAGTTGATAACAGAGCTTGAGGAGCGGATGGTTGAAAACCCTGAATGTCCGCACTGCCATAGCTCACTGATCAATCGGCACGGCAAGGTAAACAAGATGCA
>NZ_PVNP01000118.1 GCF_002993365.1 Marisediminitalea alba | reverse complement strand
AAATTAGAGAAAGACAGTGTGTTGTGTAGTGATGGCTATAAGCCCTACATAGCTCTTTCTGAGAAAAATGATTTAATACACAAGCGCTTAGATGTGGCAGGAGGAATTAAGGTGATAGATAAAGTCTTTCACATTCAAAATGTTAACGCCTATCACAGCCGTCTGAAAGCGTGGATAAAACGGTTTCACGGAGTAGCCACAAAATACTTGGAACACTACCTGGGTTGGTTCAGGTTTATGGATAATCCAGAAAACCTTAACGAAAACAGGCTCTTTTCGATTCAACAACAGTTAATCCGAACATAGCCATGAAATTAAAACGCTGTAGTTCATCTCAGATGCTCAAAATGCTATCCAGCAGTGAGCGTGATAATACTTTGTATAAGGCATTTAAAGAATTCGGTAGGTTGCTAAAAACCCACTTTATTCTCAATTATGTAGACGATGAAGAATTAAGACAAAATATTCAAAAGCAGCTCAATAGAGTTGAGCTGGGGCAAAAACTTGCTGATAAAGTACTTTTCGGCAGAAATGGCAAGCTTCAGGTTGGTTTGCACGATGAAGTTCAGTTGGTGATGGCTAGCAATACTTTACTGCGCAATATGATAATTCTATGGAACTACCTTTTCCTCTCTGACTACTGCTTAACACTCGATTCTGAAGAACAACGCGCAAAAGTAATAGAGTCAATTTCAACAGGCTCAGTCATTGCTTGGGCCCATATTAACTTTATGGGTATTTACGAATTTAACCCAGTAGGTAAAAGCAGGTTTAATGCAACTTTGAAGCAGATGCGCAATGTTTCCATCTAGGTTATTACCTATTATCAATGGGTTAGCTCATCATGTCGTAATCTAGTGACCTATACGGTGGTTCAGCCGTTTATCAGTCTTTGCGGCATCACCTAACGTTAAAGAGACTATAACCATGAAACAATCAATCACTGAGTTACTTAGCCGTTTACATCAAGCTGTGAATAACGGAGATCTGCATACTATTTCAAATTGTTACAGCGATAATGCAAAAATCGTTGCGCAGCCATTGGGTCAGCAACAACACGATAGCATTACTGCACTACAGGCTTTTCAGAAAAAGTATATGCCGTCTCATCTGGTGACCACTGGTGATGAGATCGTTATTGAGGCTGGTGATATTGCACTGGTTATAAGCAAATTGTACCTGGTACCTAAAGCTACGCCGTTGGCAACACCGTGTGAAGGAAAACGCGCACTTTATGTGATGCAGCGCCAGTCAAATGGTGAATGGCGCTGTATCATCGATAATTTCTTTGGTACAGATTTGCTCGACTTTGCTTAATCATTGAAAAGGTTCAGGGCCGAATCTGTTTGAGGCCCTATTTTTCAACAGTTAACAGATGGGTAGTGTCTTGATTCACTTCCTGTGTCTATCAATAAAGGGCTGCTTGCGCAACATTAAACTAAGTTATTAAAAAGATTGTCAGATATTTTTACATTATATGTATAATTATTGAACAGTGAGACTTAGGTCTTTGTTTTTAAATGAGTATATTAATGGCTCGCTTTATGCTTCAACAATTAGTAGCCAGACCATACCTATTAGGTTTAGTCACCAGTAATCATAATTAGTAAAGGAAGTATTTCATGAAGCAGTTGATCTTAACGCTAATGCTCAGCACCACCCCACTAGTAAGCCAGGCAGCCCTTTTGTACAGCAACGGCCCAGTTGTTGATGGAAGCGGTTTATCTATTCTTGCACCAACAGCAAATGTACTTGGATTTGGTGCGCAAACGAACAGCGCTAATGCCGTTGCCGATGATTTTTCTATTGCAGTTGGTGAAAGCTGGACCATCACTGATCTGGATTTCTTTGGTTACCAAACCGGTGCATCCTCGTTCACCTTTGAAAGTGTAAACTGGAGCATTGTGTCAGGAGATATAAATACCGGTACGGTAATCGCTTCGGATACCAGTTTAGTGACCAATGGTGGTTTACAGGGTTACAGAGTAACATCGTCTACTACTTCAGATACCAACCGCGGAATTTACCTTGCTAACGCAGATATTGACGATCTATTTTTAGGCGCTGGTGATTACTGGTTACGTTGGAGCCTCACAGGTAGTGATTCTTTCTCAGGACCATGGATACCTGTGGTTTCAGATGCTCGTACTGGCAATGCGCAACAATCTACAACGGGTTTGTTTAACACTGTTACCGACAGCGGTAACCAACTTACCGTTGAGTTGCCATTCAGCGTTAATGGTTCAACTACTACAAATGATGTGTCTGCACCTTCTGTATTAGCAATTTTCGGCTTAGGTTTACTTAGCCTGGCTGGTGTACGTAGACGTAAAACTGCCGCTTAACCTTATTGCTTAACGAAATTACCATCCGGTTTAAAACGGGACTCCACTGAGAGTCCTGTTTTATTACTTCGAAGGTCAAAAACCGTAACTTTACCCACCTTTTAACAAGGTTCAAATTAAACAGCAGATATACTAATGCTTTCTAGCCCTGCTCTGCATCTCCCTAGTGTTCATAACAAGCAAGAAGCATATTCTATTTAAGCGTTAATACGCCTAGTTTGTAAGGCTCACCACCGTAACCACCATTCAGCGATGGTCCGGAATCACCCTGGAACACGAACTGCAGGTTACACGGATCAATGGTGAGGTATTCATCGTAGCCCGAACGGACCATTTCACCGTGACTGATCCCGTCTGCCCACTTTCCTTCAACCCAGTCTACGTTAGCATTTCCGGCAAAGGGGTTTTGTTCGGTATCAGCCAGTGGCGACCATGGCCCATCCAAATCTGAGGCCGTCCAGGAACGGAAGTACCTGGGTCCATATGCACCACCTTCACTGTTATAGGCTTCCACCAATAACAGGTACTGGTCGGTGCCGTCCACTTTGTATACATTGGCCGCTTCAAATAAGAAACTGTTGCCGTTACCGCGATGGTCTTCCATTACCACCTCGTAGCCCACAAAGTTTGGAAAGTTTTCTCTGGACGTTTTGGATTTATAGAGCACGCCATCGTCTCGGGAAAAGAATAAATGACAATTCACATCATCACAAATTACCCAGTAATCAAGCTCTGGCTTGCCTTGCTCAATAGGAGGCCCGTCTTGCAGAAAATCTTTTCTGGCGGTCCAGCTGTTTACATCCGTTATATCAGTGGTTGTTGAATAGCCCCGCCCCCATTGCGTAAAGTTATACCACTTGTTATGCGGGCGGTAATAAAACACCTGCGGCGCAACCGTGTTGCCCACTTTAGTGCCATTCATAGGTTGTTGAACAGCCTTCGACGCGTTTTGCCAGTCGGCAAAGCTGAAGTACACCGATTTCCAGTTACCATCGTTTATCGTGGCCCAAATATGGTACGTATCTTCATAATAAACTACAGAAGGATCTTTAATACCGAATATCCCTTCGTTTGGAGATACGAGTGCCGAACTGGCTTCCCATTGAAATGTAGACGGTAATGGACAGGTTTTAGCAACCTGGAGGTTATCTGAACTAGTTGTTCCTGTGCATCCTGTCAACCATACGGATGCCAGCGCTACACCTAACACCTTTTGTTTAAACTTCATCTCATTATTCCTGCTGATTTACCGTTAGTGAAATCTCCCGAAAGACAATATCCCTGTCAAGAGAATGTAAAATTATCAGCCATAGTATGAGTATCGCTACGAGATGAAATTATTTTATAAAGGAACCACTTTGCGTTATTTGCAAATTGGCCGCCAGGTTACTCTGTTAACAATGTGGTTTAAACCCTGTCCCAGGGTCCACTTTCGTGTATACGCACCTTCACTGGTAATAAGGATAAACAATCTGCTTCGTATATTTGTTACTGCAAACATAAGCAAAGCACAAAACGACTATTCAGCGACCTCAATTGTTTAGTTATCAAAGACATTTGCGTAAAGTAAATAGTTAAAATATCCTAACGTAACATGAGAGATCTAGTGGTTCAGGCTCACCTTAACTAATAAGAACATGCCAGGCATCAGGGAGGCAGCCAGTCATGCACGTTATCATTAAAGATAAATTCACCTTACTCACCGATCAGCACGACGGCGCAAAAGTTAAATTTGGTCTTGGCTTAGGAATTTTGCTGTCTGTAGCTATTGCCTGGCTGGCACTGAACCTACTCTTTCCTAAAGATATTAAATCTAACCCACCGTCAATTATGTACGAGCTGGAAGCATCTAACCGCCCTGCCACTGCAGCCGAACTCACCGAAATTTTTAATTATTACCGCAGTATCTGGCAGTTTGATCATGAATATATTCAGGCCAAAAGATGTGATTTTCCAGAATAACCTGGTATCCGATGTCCCCCATAAACGCCAGTATTTTCATGCCAGGGCTATTGGGGTTGCACCGTTGCTGGATAAGCCGCTCGATAAGTGGCTTGAGTATCTGAACAATGAACCGGCACCAGCCAGTTCCCAGGTATTTTTTGCGTTGCAGGAAATCCACAGTCGGGCGAATCATTGCGAAAGCTTGTTAAGCCTGGAAAAGTTAAAAGCATGGCATTTTGCCAACAATTACCGTGAACGTCAGTTAGCGTGCGGCACAGCCGAACAAAGAAGCCTGTTTGAATTTTTATCACTATTTAACGTTGAAACCCGCCGCCAGCCTGCTTTGATTTTCGCTGCTATAGCGATAATAGAAAATCCCTCGGTTAGAAAGAAAATGTCGGCGAGTTATGAAGCGCACCTCACCACATTAAGTGAGCT
This sequence comes from Marisediminitalea alba, assembly GCF_002993365.1. Classification (GTDB taxonomy): domain Bacteria; phylum Pseudomonadota; class Gammaproteobacteria; order Enterobacterales; family Alteromonadaceae; genus Alteromonas; species Alteromonas alba. Next base: position 32,263 of record NZ_PVNP01000118.1, on the reverse strand, counting down.
TTTTAACCGCTATGATGGCGCTGAGCGTCTGCAGGCTGCGTTGAAAAATGACAGGTCCACCCAATTAGAAATTGACTGGTATCAATACCTAAAGCAAATGTGAATAGTAAGAAAAGTAGCTGGCCTTATCACACATAAGGCCAGTAATTGCGTGGTAAACTGAAAAAATGGCACCAGAGCAAGGCGCTCAAGAAATCGCGTTGGCGTCTTCGTAAAAACGCTTTTCCAGTTCTTCGTATTCTTCGTTTAGTTCTTCAAACTGACGGTTTATTTTCTGATTAACAAAAGCAGCGATTAGTTTTCTGCCACCAAGAATAACAACCAGCGTAGCTACGCAGAATGAAATGGCTAACGATGACATATCGAGCCCCATTCTGGCAATCACCGACAGCACCAGTACCCAGGTAATAAGAGTAATAACAATACCCACGCTGCGAAGGAATGAGGGCTGGTTACCCAGTACCAGCAACAAGCTTCTGATAGAAGGATTCTTCGGTTTAATCGACGTCAGCCGATTAGCGTAGCCTTCAATGTCAATTTGATGGTTATGCTCAATCCCTTCGGCGTCAAGAAAGTCCTTGAGCCCCTGACTAAAATTAAGCGCTACACCCTTTTCTCTGGATTTATGAATTCGATAGTCCACAAAGTCAGCGGCCTTTTCCCCGTAACACGCCATTACGTCCTGATAGATGCGGTTTTGTACCTGTTTGTCAGCATATTCCCGGTAAGCAAAGTCCGTTGAACCATCATTTTTCACCCAATATACCACGGTTTCGGTGGCTACTAAGGCGCCAAAATCACTGAGCAGTTCATCGACCATTTTCTTACGAAAACTGCGCATTCTTATAGAGTTTCCAATAGCGTTACCCATCGCGGCGCCAACTGCTGCACCTCCTGCCGCCATCGCGATACCTGTATTTCGACTCATAATAAATTCCTCATTATAATTGTAAGTACCAAGCAGCCCTTTTATTCACTTTTATGGGGCTTAATAGTTTAAAACATAAGGTTGACTTCACCCTGGTACACCTCACAGACAAATCCCGCCTGTATCACTACCTTAATGACACAACTCAATGAAGTGTTATCGCTGAAGCGACAACAATTATCAAAGACACGACAAGCATACTGCATAGCGGTTATTTGCTGCGTTGCACCTTAAAACACGGCTAAGCAGCAGCTTTTATACCCAGGGCAGACCCTATAGGCAAGGTTCCTCAAAATTGGCACGGGTACCTGGATGGTAAAGGATGAAGATGCTGAACAAGTGGTAGCGATCTCGACTACATCGGTATGATGAACATCCACAGTCCGCAACCATGGGGGAACTTTGGCGATAGTGAACATTATTTTGAAGCTAATCTGGAGACGTGGAAAGCGCTGGAAAAAGTAAAGAGACAAGCCTCTTCCTCTCGGATTTACTTTTGCATGTGTCGTGGAGTTTCACGCGCTAAGGTGGTGCTTATCGGTAGGTATTATGCGCCAGTTTAGGTCATGTGTGCGGTTTTAAGTGTTACTCTAATTATTTATCTCATTGATTAATATATAATTATTAATATGGCATCGATAATGCTTCCATCTGGTGAACAAATTGATTCATAAACACGGTCTATGTGTTTGAGCAAAGACGCTTATGCTGTACCAGCTTGCTGGTAATGGCATGGGCGTTTTTTTGTGCCCAAAACTTACTATCGTTTAACCCAATACAGGAAGCTAACATCATGATTACCGATCGTACCCAGGTCACCGCAATGATCCAGTCCGCCAAAATTACCAAGGGAATTAAGTGGTCTGAAATTGCTGAAGTTATAGGTCAGTCAAAAGAATGGAGTACCGCGGCGTGTTTAGGTCAGATGGCCATGACCAAAGAGCAGGCTGAAGGTGTAGGAGCGCTGCTCGGACTCAGAGATGAAGCCGTCGCCTGGCTGCAGATTGCCCCTTATAAAGGCTCTTTACCTACAGAAGTTCCGACTGACCCGTTAATTTACCGCTGGTACGAACTGGTAAATGTTTATGGCACTACCCTCAAAGAGCTTATTCACGAAGAGTTTGGTGACGGCATCATGAGTGCTATCGACTTCTCCATGGACTTGCAGCGCGAGGAAGATCCCAAAGGCGACAGAGTTCACGTTGTAATGTCAGGTAAATTCCTGCCTTACAAGATGTATTAAAGGTTTCATTGGCTGTTCCCGGCCGGTTTCGCAGCCTAACATCGTTTAGGTTGCGCCTTTTTAGTTATTGCTATATCCATTTTAACCGAAAATCTGTTTGGCCGGACCAAACTTACACCACAGAGCCGTAGCGATCTGGTAGCATAGGGCTATTGTTAAGAAGGCTCTCACGCCCTGCTCCCAACTGTAATTTCAATAATGACGCAATCTTCAGTATTTACCTCCCGCTTTGTCTGGTTTTTGTTCGGACGAGGTATTTTTAGTGCTATCGAGTCTATTATGGCAGTGGCATTTGCCTGGCATTTGTACGAACGCACCGGCGATCCTTTCGATTTAGCGTTGGTAGGCTTGTTCCAGATTGTGCCGGTATATTTATTATTTCCTATTACAGGCTGGGCCGTAGACCACATCTCCCGCAGTAAAATTTTGCTTGCTGGTGCCACCATGCAGCTGGCGGTGCTTAGCGGTTTTGCGCTGTTAATGATGACGCCGGACTTTAACAAGTGGTTCCTGTTGGCGCTAATCAGTCTGCACGGGTGTGGTAAAGCTTTTATGTCGCCGGCACTCCAGGCAACGTTACCAAATCTGGTCCCGCCACACCATTTAAATCAGGCCGTGGCTATCACCAGTACGGTGTGGAATATTGCACTTACCGTAGGCCCGTTTGTGGCCGGTATTTTGATTGCACTGTTAGATCGTAACATCTACTGGCTATTAGTCGCCGCGGCTATTGCCACCCTAACCTGCTTTTATCAGATTCCAACCATGGGGGCAGCCAATACCGGTAAAGGTAAACGGGATTTACTCGGCGGCCTGCGCTATGTCTGGCAAAATCAAATTGTACTGGGTAGCCTGAGCCTGGATTTGCTGATTGTGTTGTCAGGTAGTGTCGTAGCTCTGCTACCAGTATATGCAGCAGACATCTTAAATGTAGGGCCTGAGGGGCTGGGGTTCCTGCGAGCTATGCCCGCGGCGGGCGCGGTATTAATGGGTATTTATTTATCCCGCTTCAAAACAGAGTTCGAAAACACCGGTACAACCCTGTTTGTTTCGCTTAGCGTATTTGCCCTGTCTATTATTACTTTTGCGCTTTCTGAAACGCTGTGGCTTGCGGCTTGCGCGCTGTTTATATATGGCGCTTCAGACATGATCAGTGTGGTCATCCGTGGTGCTGTAGTGCAATTAAATACCCCGGATGCATTCCGTGGCCGAGTGAGTGCGGCCAATTCTATATTCATCGCTTCTTCTAATCAGCTTGGTGACTTTCGCGCTGGCGCCGTTGCGGCGGCCATGGGGCCGGTTGGAGCGACTCTGCTTGGTGGCGCCTGTGCTATGGCTGTGACGGCGGGCGGCGCCTATTGGTTTAAAGATCTGCGCCGTTTAAAAAAGATCGAGAATTAACGGATACAAAATAGTGGCCCAGCAAAACAGAGCCAGCATGATTGCCACAAAAACGGCCGCCGAGCCAATATCTTTGGCCTTACCGCTGAGCTCATGAATTTCCGGGCCTATTCTGTCTACCACAGCTTCTATGGCACTGTTGAGCAGTTCTACGATAATGATTAGTAGCAGGCTACTCACCATTAGCACCCGTTCTAACACGGTCACATCCAGCCAAAAGCTCAACGTAACGCCAATTAACAGCAAGGCCAGTTCCTGACGAACCGCGGGTTCGCTTAAAAATGCGGCTTTCAGCCCTTTGATTGAATACCAGGTTGCATAATATAACCGTTTAATGCCGGTAACTTTTGTAACAAACATTACTGCTCCATAACTGCTCTGCGCATTACGCCGGGCCTATTTATACCACAATCTTCGGTCACCACTATGAATGTATGGTGTGTAGATTGCAGGATATTGATTTGGTTCATTTTCTATAGTGTCGCCTATTTAGATTAAGGGAATCTTAAGTCATGGAATTCATTGATGTTTTGACAACAAAGCAAAGCATGGTTGCTGGTGGTTGCCTTGCCATTATAGTGATTTTATATATTGCAAAACGCCTTTTTCTGGTGCGTTTGCGCGCTCAGATGCGGCAACGGGATAACGAACACAATCATTTTTACCAGGTGCTCATTCTTGCCCTCAATGCACCGCTCAACCTGACAATATTAACCATTCTGCTATGGCTGGTTCGTTACGGCTTAACCATCACCGGCGCATTAGCAAAAGAAGATACCGAGATCCTCGGCCAAAGTATTCAGGCTATGGTCATCATTACGCTCATTTTATTTGTCGAGCGCTGGGTTACTTATGCGATTAAGGTCTACGCTTCACGTTCGCCGCTGCTTAATAACACCCGCAGCATTGCCAGTGGCGCCATCAGAGCCCTGTTAATCGGGTTATGCATACTACTTGTGCTGGGTTCTCTTGGCATATCTGTTACCCCATTAATCGCCTCATTAGGGCTCACATCGTTAGCCGTTGCATTAGCACTACAACCGACCCTGGAGAACTTCTTCTCCGGCGTTCAGATCCTCATCGATAAGCCTTTTCGCATCGGCGACTTTATTGAATTGGAAAGTGGCGAACAGGGTTTTGTCGATAAAATCGGCTGGCGTTCAACCTGGATAAAAATGCTGCCAAACAATATCGTTATCGTTCCCAACGGCAAAGTATCGCAGTCGAAAATCATCAATTACTACTATCCGGAAAAAGAGCTATCGGTACCAGTGGAAGTCGGCGTTCACTATAATTCTGATTTGGAATTTGTTGAAAAAATTACGCTTGAAGTGGCCAACCAGATACTGCTCGAGCACGAATGGGGGGTAGAATCTTACGATCCCTTTGTGGTGTACCACACCTTTGATAATTCCAGCATTAACTTTACCGTAATGCTAAGAACCAAAGAGTACTTTAATCGCTTCTTTGTGAAGTCGACGTTTATCAAAGCACTGCACAAGCGGTTTAATGAAGAGAATATTGTTATTCCGTTCCCTATTACCGCGCTCAATTTACAGCAGGAAGGCGCAGAATCGGTAATGGCAGGCCGTTACGCAGAACAAGAAGACGCCGGCCAATCGGCGGTTACAGAAAACAACTAATTAATGGGCACACAGCACTACAGGCTGTGCGCCCCCTGTTTATACCTTAACGGCCAGCAAATCACACTCGATGCCGTGCAGCACTGAATTGGCTGTAGAGCCGAGCAATAACTGCACACCGCTTTGGCCATGCGTGCCCATAACGATTAAATCGGCACTGAGCTTTTTGGCCATCTCATGGATCTCTTCGGCAGCCGAACCAATCGCTACGTGCAGATGAGTTCTCGGGATACTGTGTCCGTCAGCAATACCCTGCAATTTCTTGAGCGCCTGCTCGCGCACCTCTTCTGAAAAGTCCCGCTCTAAGAACAAGCCATAGGGCTCAAAATTAGTTTGCGGATAGGCAACATATATCAGGTTTATCTTGCCCGGTGAGCCAGCCAGCTCAAGGGCCTTTTCCACCACCTTACTGTGCTCGTTAGCAAAGACATCAATTGCAACTAAAACGCTATTATAACCACTCATTGTCAGCCTCCTTGTTTGGCTGTTTTGTTTACTTTAGTGTAGTACATCTGCGCGATGACTATTTGATGTTTATCAATATATTAAGTTATCGATAAAACCGTTTTTAAACATCATCGCTAAACCGACTGGGTTTCATGATTCACCTCAGCCAGAGTATTCGCCGGCTTAAAGGTTGAGGCGCAGGCCTCCTTTAAATGTAACTGATAGGCCTTGGGTGCATCGTCTTCATCCATAAAGCTGCCCGGGTGAATTAACGGAAAGATTTCGTCGTAGCGTAATACGGTGTGCTGGTCGACCCGGCGGAAAATATGCGTACGATTTAAATGTTCAGTGCTGCTGTGACCGGTAGACGACAAAATATCCACCATGGCAAGGATGGTTTTCTTATGGAACATCGCAACCCGGCTACTTTTGTGATTAACATTCAGCCCTTTATATAATTTTGGATCTTGCGTGGCGACACCGGTTGGGCAGGTATTGGTATTACAAGACAAAGATTGCACACAGCCAATCGCAAACATCATCCCCCGGGCACTGTTGCACAAATCGGCGCCTAAGGAGAGGTTTTTCACAATCTGAAAAGCAGTGATGATTTTGCCTGAGGCAATAATTTTTATCCGCTCTCTGAGCTCAAACCCTACCAGGGCATCATCAACAAATGCCAACGCTTCTCTGAGTGGAAAACCTATGGAGTTAGAGTATTCCAGCGGTGCCGCTCCCGTGCCGCCCTCACCGCCATCCACGGTTATAAAATCGGGTGTAATCCCGGTTTGCTTCATGGCTTTACAAATTGCCAGAAACTCACTTTTTCTCCCTAATGCCAGTTTAAAGCCGATGGGCTTACCACCGGATAACTCACGTAGTTTCTGAATAAACTCAAGCATTTCCAGCGGCGTATTAAAAGCACTATGGGTAGGCGGTGATATAACGTCTTCGCCAGCAGTGACACCGCGAATATCGGCAATTTCCTGGCTGTTCTTATGGGCTGGCAAAATGCCCCCATGGCCGGGTTTCGCCCCTTGCGAGAGTTTTATTTCAATCATTTTTACCGCTGGCAGTTTGGCTTTTTCCGCAAACTGCAATTCATTAAAATGGCCATCCTTGGTGCGACAGCCAAAATAGCCCGTGCCTATCTGCCACACAATGTCGCCGCCGTTTTCAAGGTGGTAAGGCGTAAGCCCACCCTCGCCGGTATTTTGGTAGAACCCGCCCAGCGCAGCGCCTTTATTTAACGCCAATACGGCGTTTTTACTCAGGGCGCCAAAGCTCATGGCTGAAATATTGAGAATGCTGGCTGCATAGGGTTGTTTACAATCCGGCCCGCCAATGACAACCCGGGGATCATCGTCGAGCTCGTCTACGCTTAATGCAGACAGCGAATGACCAATCCATTCATAGCCCGACTTGTAGGTGTCTATTTGAGTGCCAAAAGGCACGCTGTCCATACTTCCTTTGGCGCGCTGATACACAATAGAGCGAAACATCCGGCTGATTGGCCGGCCACTGGTTTCCGTTTCCAGAAGGTACTGTTGAAAGAACGGTCGGAAATCTTCGATTATCCAGCGCATCCGGCCAATCAGAGGAAAATTAACCAACAAGGAATGTTTGTGCTGACGGGCATCGTACAAAGCCACACCGAGTAAACCGCCGGTGAGCACTATCAACCACCATAAAAATGGGAGCCACAGACTCAGTAAAACACTGACTACCAACGCAGCTATCAGATAGGTAAAAATTAACTGTCGCACATCAACTCCTTGATTATGTTGATTTAGCTGGTTCTATATGAATGATGACATCATACAGATCAAAGTCTTCTTTGAGGCGGTCCTCGAACGCATGAGACAGGGCATGCGCCGCAGTAAGCGAGAGTTGTGGATCTATCCGCAATGTAAGATCACAGATTACCTGTTCACCCATCGCCCGGCTGCGAATATCAGTGACTCGATCGATAGGCTTAAAGTCACTGACAATTGCCTCAAGCTGAGCTGGCGTAAACAACTCCTCTGTGACATCGGCGTCTACGAGTACCGGCAATGCCTGCTGAAAAAGCTCCCAGGCCAGCTTGGCAACAAACACCGCCACCAGTAAACAAAACAGGGTATCCAGCCAGTAATAGCCCAGTGCAGCGAGTTGCCACCCCACCAATACGGCTATAGAGGTCAGCACATCACTGAAAGTATGTTTAGCATCGGCGGCGAGCAGTTTTGAGCGTAGTTTCCTGGCCTGAGCCCCTTCCCACTGGCTAAGGATAAAATTAACCACTATGGCCAGAATAAGAATGACCAGTCCGGCATAGCTCTGCTGCACCACCTGACCGTGATTTTCGATAGCATAGGTTACTAATTCGAAAGCCACCACACTCAGCAGCACAGCTAAAATAAAGATAGCCAGGTATTCGAATTTCTGATGACCATAGGGATGGGAATGATCAGGTGGCTTGTGACTGATGCGCATGGCCACCACCGCGATAATATTATTCGTTAAATCCGTAAGGGAATGCAATGCATCGGCCAGTATCACCGAAGACTGGGTAATCAAACCGATGACCAGTTTTACCAGGCACAATGACAGATTTACCGTTCCTTCAATGAGAAGTACGCGGGTGATAGAACGGTTTTTTGACGTTTCCTTACTTACTGCCGACAACTAATTTTCACCTTATTATGTCAAGTAACTTTACTGCACGAATCATACAGTTAAACGCAATAAAAGTGCAAAGAACGGTTAAAAACACGTCAAATATTTGACTTTCGTAGCATTGCGTGCTCAATTAATCACCTGTAACATCGGCTACTGAAATCGGTAAGTTTACGATTCTTAACATCATAATAATCCATAAATATAAATTCTGGCATTAAATCAGCCAGATAAAATAATAAGTGCGCAAAAATGGAAAAATTAGAAACCGTAAAACGATTAGTTCGTCAGAACAATTACAGAGAAAACGACATTACCTATAAGCAATGCCAGGAGCTCGGCGTGACCGTTAATCGTGTTGGTCTGGAAATATTCGCCCGTAAACTACGAGCGATGGACAGAGCAGACGAAATCAACGCGCACAAAGAGCAGTCTATGGCCGCTCAGGCTGAACAAAACGGCAATCCTTCCTCGGGGCTGGCCTTTGAGAAGTCTTCCTATATACCCGGTTCCTTTGAGCAGAATTATTCATCGTCCGCGCAGTACTCCAACGTTACGCCATTAAATAAGGCGGAAATTCATCGCAAGCCATTGCCGAACGACCCTACCGAACGTAAACGGGAGATTACTTTCGAATTGGGTACGATTAAAGTGCGTGAATATGAGTTGCTGCAGGAACTGAATATTCTTGAGCACAGCGAGAGAATGGCCGAAGCTCACTAGTGTTGAACTTCGGTCAGCTTATTTTAGCCCGACCACTAATTAGTGCGGCATGCTTAATCGTTTATTTGCCTCACAGAGCTGCTGTATAACTAAGACATTGGCACAACGGCCTGGTTTGCGCCGTGTTTTTTGCATAACTAACTTTGCCACTCATTGAACTATCGTGATATTTTGTAGGAAACCAGTAATTCGATAGCATTTAATGGAATATATTTTTTTACTCTTCGCTTTTGTATGTGGCCTGGGCGTAAAACTTGTAGGCATCCCACCATTGGTTGGTTATCTGGTTGCCGGATTTCTGCTTAACGCATTTGGCTTTTTAGCCACTCCTGCTATTACTACATTTGCCAATCTGGGCATTACCATAATGCTGTTTACGATTGGCCTTAAACTAAATTTGAAAGATTTATCCAAACGGGAAGTCTGGGCCGGAAGTATTGCTCATACGCTGTTGTGGGTGGTTGTGATAACTGCGTTTTTAATAGCTGCCGGCGCGGTTTTGAGTGCATTAACCGGTCAGATGGACTGGCAATCTGCTGCCCTGATTGCTTTTGCCCTGTCGTTCAGCAGTACTGTTTGCGTTGTAAAGGTGCTCGAAGAAGCTGGCGAGTCGAAAACCCGACACGGCAAACTGGCCATTGGTGTACTGGTAATGCAGGACATCTTTGCGGTGGTTTTCCTGGTGGTGGCTACCGGTAAAATACCTAGTCTGTGGGCCCCGTTATTACTGTTAATCATCCCTTTAATGCCGTTATTAAAACGTGTGCTTAATCAGTCTGGTCACGGTGAGTTACTCCCTCTTACCGGGTTTATTTTCGCCCTCGGTGGCTATCATCTGTTTGAATTGGTGAACATAAAAGGCGATCTGGGCGCGTTAATCTTCGGCTTATTGTTTGCTCCTCATGCCAAAGCCTCTGAAATGGCCAAGTCATTACTGGCTTTCAAGGATCTTTTCCTGATTGGCTTCTTTTTATCGATTGGGTTAACCGCTCTGCCGGACATCAGTATGCTAATGATGTCCGGCTTACTGGTTGTGATCATCCCGATTAAGTTTATGCTGTTCTTCTGGTTGTTTACCCGTTTGCAATTGCGTGGCAGAACCGCTTACCTCGGCGGGCTGGTGCTTTCTAATTACAGCGAATTTGGCTTAATTGTAGGCGCCCTGGCAGTCAGTCTGGGGATGCTGGGTGAAAAATGGCTGGTGGTGTTGGCAGTAACTACCTCAATTTCGTTTATTTTTACCAGTATTGTGTACCGCTATTCACACAGTATTTACCAGCGCATCAAAGAACCGGTTAAGAAGCTGGAGAGTCCGGTTCGCCTTAAAGAGGATATCTATCCCGAAATTACCCGCGCTAAAATACTAGTGGTTGGCCTTGGCCGGGTTGGTATAGGTGCTTTTACGTCGTTAAATAAGATTGCAGATTCCCGCGTATGGGGAATGGATGCCGACCGCACAAAAATACAGCGGATGCGCAGAGACGGCATGAATGTGATCAATGGTGACGGTGAAGACATTGACCTGTGGGAAAACCTGGATATCCGTCATGTACAGTTGGTTCTGCTGGCCCTGCCGTCCATAGAGGATGCCATCAATATTACCAAGCAGCTAAAAAACGCAGGTTACAGTGGTAAGATAGCCGCAATTGCACGCTACGAGGATGAAGTATCTGCCCTTGCCGATAACGGTGTGGATAAAGTGTTTAACTTCTTTACCGAGGCCGGCCTTGGTTTTGCTGAAGAAAGCTTGTCTTTAGTCGAGTAATCAGGGGGTTACGCCAAATACTAACAAAGGACAAACCGATAATTGTTATCATTTGTATGTAACTGTTTTTTATAGAAAAACTTGATATGTCGTACAATACCGCCTACACTTAAGCCATTAAATGCTCAGGAATCAGATTATGCAAGGCGATAAATCGGTAATTGCCATACTAAACGAAGTGTTAACCAGTGAGTTGACCTCGATCAATCAATACTTCCTTCATGCCCGAATGTTTAAAAACTGGGGGCTGGAAGAGCTAAACGAGAAAGACTACAAAAAGTCGATTAAAGACATGAAACAAGCCGATGAACTCATCGAGCGCATTTTGTTTCTGGAAGGTCTGCCTAACCTTCAGGCGCTGGGTAAGCTGTATATCGGTGAGCATACCGAAGAAATGCTTCAGTGCGATAAAAAGTTTCAGGAAGAGCAACTTCCCCTGCTCCGTAAGGCTATCGCTCTGTGTGAAGAAAAGCAGGATTATGTGAGTCGCGATATTCTTGAATCACTACTCGAATACGAAGAAGAACATTTAGACTGGCTCGAAACCCAGGAATACCAGATTGAAAATATGGGTATCGAGAACTATCTGCAAGCACAAGTAATGGGAGACGACTAATGCAGGGTAATCAAAAAGTCCTTGAGGGCCTCAACGAACTGCTCTCATACGAGCTCGCGGCGATGGATCAGTATTTCATTCATGCACAAATGTACCTCGATTGGGGTTTCAATAAATTGTATGAGCGAATCAACCACGAATTCGACGATGAGAAAGGCCATGCCACCAAACTGATCGATCGTATGCTGATGCTGGAGTTCGCTCCGGATATGACCCAGCGTACCGGTTTTAAAGTGGGTAAAGATGTGCCGGAAATGCTCGAAAGCGACCTGCGTGTAGAGTATGAAGTGGGTGCCAAGCTCAAAGAAGTTATTGCTGTTTGTGAAGAAGCCCAGGATTACGTTACGCGTGACTTTTTAGTGGAGCTATTGGATGACACCGAAGTTGACCATGCTCACTGGCTTGAGCAGCAGCTTAAACTGATTAAAATCCTCGGCTTACCCAACTACCTGCAGTCTCAGATGTAACTTACATCTGCGTGGTGAAGAATATCCAAACCGGCTCCGGCCGGTTTTTTATTTGAACAACCATTTGCCATTGCATGGTGGGTTCTGTACAAGCACCCAGCATAAACCAGCCCTGCCACTGCCGGCTATTTTCTGGCTCAAGTGGTAGCGGAATTTTACCCATAAACATATTCACCCCTTCGATATAGGCTGAGTCTAGCTGTAGTCCCTCAGGCAATGTTACGGTTAGCGGGATTTGTTCTTCGATTGTCGGCAACCGATCCATCACCACCGTTAATGTGCCTTCTGCTAGTCCAATTTCGCAAGAATTTCCAACCAGCCAACATGACGTTTTATTATCAGGCTTATAGTTATTATTCTCGCTAAGAATATTCAGCATTCCTACTACTACCGCAGTTAGCAGAATTACCGCAAAAACAATGACATGTTTAATCTTGCGTAACCGCTCAAATGTTAAATTTTTGATCATTGATATCACTATTTTGTAAATGTCAGTTTTTCTTTATTGACTAGGATCAAGCGCTCCTAGTTTATGGTATCTTTTTATTATTAAAAACTTTATTATCCGCGGTACCAACTGGCCTGTAGACAACAAACCATAAACTATAGGCTTCAGGGGATGGCCGCAACCTCACCTGAATTACGTTAGTATCACGGTTGGAAACCCTTTTTTAAAAGAAGTGGAAGATTCATTACAATGAGTGAAATAAGCCAAGCACAGCCAGATTACAACTATAAAGTTGTACGGCAATTTACCATTATGACCGTTATTTGGGGTATTGTGGGAATGAGCCTTGGGGTATTTATTGCAGCGCAATTATTTGCCCCGGCCCTGAACTTCGACATTCCATGGTTAACCTATTCTCGCCTACGTCCTTTGCACACCAACGCCGTAATTTTTGCTTTCGGTGGCTGTGCATTGTTCGCAACCTCTTACTACATCGTCCAGCGTACCTCTCAGGTTCGCTTGTTCAGCGATAAGCTCGCCGCCTTTACCTTCTGGGGATGGCAGGCCGTTATCGTTGCAGCAGTTTTGACCCTGCCTTTCGGTTATACAACCAGTAAAGAATACGCAGAGCTGGAATGGCCAATCGATATCCTGATTGCCCTGGTGTGGGTTGCTTACATCATTAACTTCTTTGGAACCCTTGCTATACGTAAGGTGTCGCACATTTATGTAGCGAACTGGTTCCTGGGTGCCTTTATGTTGACGGTTGCGGTGTTACATATTGGTAATAGTATGGCGCTTCCTGTTTCATTCATGAAATCCTACTCAATGTATGCTGGTGCCGTAGATGCCATGATGCAATGGTGGTACGGTCACAACGCGGTAGGTTTCTTCCTGACTGCGGGCTTCCTGGGCATGATGTACTACTTCGTACCTAAGCAGGCCGGACGTCCGGTTTACTCGTACCGTCTGTCAGTGGTTCACTTCTGGGCCCTGATTTCACTGTACATCTGGGCGGGTCCTCACCACTTACATTACACTGCCCTGCCGGACTGGACACAGTCTCTGGGTATGGTTATGTCGGTGATCCTGTTCGTACCGTCATGGGGTGGTATGATTAACGGTATCATGACGCTGTCAGGCGCATGGCACAAACTGCGCACCGACCCGGTTCTGCGCTTCCTGATTGTTTCTTTGTCTTTCTACGGTATGTCTACCTTCGAAGGCCCGATGATGGCAATCAAAACTGTCAATGCACTGTCACACTACACTGACTGGACCGTAGGTCACGTACACTCTGGTGCACTGGGCTGGGTTGCAATGGTATCAATTGGTTCAATCTACCACCTGATCCCGCACCTGTTCGGTCAAAAAGCAATGTATTCTACCAAACTGGTCAACGTTCACTTCTGGCTCGCTACCATTGGTGTGGTGCTGTACATCGTAGCAATGTGGATGTCTGGTGTTCTGCAAGGTCTGATGTGGCGTGCAGTTAACGCTGACGGTACCCTGACTTACAGCTTTGTTGAGTCTCTGGAAGCGTCTAAACCATTCTATGTTGTACGTTTCGTGGGTGGCTGCTTCGTTGTTGCCGGTATGTTAATCATGGCTTACAACACTTACAGAACAGTAAGTGCACCGAAAGGTAGCCTGGTTCCAGAACCAGCCGCAGCATAAGGAGTAGTAGAAATGCGTAATCCACATGAAATAGTAGAAAAGAACGTTGGTCTGCTAACGGTTCTTATCTTAATTGCAATCAGCTTCGGTGCTCTGGTTCAGATCACGCCGCTGATGTTCCAACAGCAGGTGATGGAGCCGGTGAAAGGTCTTAAGCCTTACACTGCCCTGCAATTAGAAGGTCGTGATATCTACATCCGTGAAGGTTGTGTAGGTTGTCACAGCCAGATGATTCGCCCATTCCGTGCTGAAACAGAACGTTATGGTCACTATTCAGTTGCTGGTGAGTCAGTATGGGAACACCCGTTCCTGTGGGGCTCTAAGCGTACTGGTCCTGATCTGGCCCGTGTTGGTGGCCGTTACAGTGATGAGTGGCACCGCGTTCATTTGATTAACCCTCGTGATGTTGTACCTGAGTCAAACATGCCAGGCTTCCCATGGTTAGCAGAAAACACGCTGACCGGTGAAGACACCGCTAAGAAGATGGAAGTATTCCAGACGCTGGGCGTGCCTTACACAGCGGAAGACATCGAAGGTGCACAAGCGGCAGTAAAAGGCAAAACCGAAATGGAAGCCCTTATTGCATACCTGCAATCCCTTGGCACATATCTGAAATAATATGGACCAGGGTACTGTAGGCAGCATTTTTACTGTCATCGTCTTCGTCATATTTATAGGCATTGTATGGTGGGCATTTAGCGGTCGTAACAAGAAAAAGTTCGACGAAGCCGCTAACCTACCCTTTGCCGACGAAGACAAAGAAGAATCAAAGAAAGAATAGCGGGAGTTAACACTCATGAGCATGTTTTGGACAATTTGGATTTCCGTGATCACACTGGGGTCCATCGTCGGATGTTATATATTGCTTCGCTGGAACCTGACCAATTACACAGGTCACCCAGAGGGCGAGTCTATGGGACACGAGTTTGACGGCATTGTTGAAATCAACAATCCGCTGCCAAGATGGTGGACCATTCTGTTTTACGCAACAATCGTATGGAGTTTCTTCTACCTCGCTCTGTACCCGGGTTTAGGTTCTTTTGAAGGCTTTTGGGGCTGGAGAAGTTCTAACCAGGACATACGTTCATTAGAAGAGTCAGCTCAAGCACGTATCGATGCTAAAGAGCAAGGCCTGATTGTTGAATATGATCGCGAACTCGATTATGCCGCAGAAAAATTTGACCCAATCTTCGAAGCGTACGCTCAGGTACCGGTAGAAGAACTGGTTAAAAACGAAGAAGCGGTTAAAGTGGGTCAGCGTCTGTTTATGCAAAACTGTTCCCAGTGTCACGGTTCAGATGCCCGCGGTAACATGGGCTTCCCTAACCTGACTGATGATGACTGGCTGTACGGCGGTTCTGGTGCCAAGATCAAAGAAACCCTGATCAACGGTCGTGTAGCAGCAATGCCAGCATGGATCGATGCCATGGGTGAACAAGGTATCAAAGAAACTGTTGCATACGTGTTGAGCCTGAGTGGTCGTGAAATGGAAGAAAATCACGATGCACTGGCCGAAGCTGGTAAAGCCCGCTTCATGGCATGTGCGGCCTGTCACGGTATGGACGGTAAAGGTAACCAAATGCTTGGCGCACCTAACCTGACAGACAACATCTGGCTGTACGGTGGCTCTGAGCGTGCTATTACCGAAACTCTGACCTACGGTCGTAACGGTGTAATGCCTTCGTTCAAGAAAACACTGGGTGACAACAAGATCCACGTAGTTGCTACTTACGTGTACAGCTTGTCTAACTAAGATTTTAAAATATAATGCAAAAGCCTCGTTTTTTACGGGGCTTTTTTATTCGGCACAACCTTAATACCAATTCGCATAAAACCCTGATCAGGTGTTATCCGAATTCGTATTAACAGTTCCATAAAGTTCATCGGGAATGCAGTAATGGAAAAAATCGATACCAAACCCTGGTATAAATACTTCTGGCCGTGGTTTCTGATAGCCGTGCCGGTTTCATCATTTATCATGGCGTATTTCTTAGTAAATTTTGCCGCCAACACCGAAGATTCGTTGGTGGTTGATGATTATTACAAAGAAGGAAAAGCCATTAACGCCAGCATGGCGAAGGTAGAAGAAGCACGCCGCTTACGGATCATGACCGATTTAACAGTGAATGATGGCCAGATTGCGCTGGAGTTTCACAGCGGTATTCCCAGCACTGGTAACGCCCTTAAACTCAACTTTTATCACGTCACACTGCAGGAAAAAGACTTTTCTTTGCTGTTAACCCGGGATGCTAAAGGGGTTTATCGTGGTTTTACCGAGCAGGATACTAACGGTAAATGGCGCGTATCACTAACGCCTATCGATGACAGCTGGAAAGTACAGCAGGAAGTCTCTCTGCCTCGTAAAGATAAGATCCGATTCGTTCCCTGATGAACGTTACTGCCATTGAATGCTACCACTGCGGATTGCCCGCAGAAACTGACAGCCCCTATCATGCCACCATACTTGGTAAAGACAGGGTTATGTGCTGTCCCGGTTGTCAGGCGGTAGCCGAAGCCATTGTTGACAATGGACTGGAAGATTATTATCAGTTTCGTACCGAACCAGCAGCCCGGGGGGATACCGAGTTTCAGGCCACGCTGGGTAAACTGGCGATGTATGACGACCCTTCCCTGCAGGAAGATTTTGTTATTGATGAAGGCAATAACAAACAAATTCAGCTCACTCTAGAGGGAATTACTTGTGCGGCTTGCGGCTGGCTGATAGAAAAGCAACTGGCCAGGGTAAACGGCATCAACCAGGTTTCCGTGAATGTTTCGGAGCGCCGGGCTGCGGTTACCTGGTCTGACGAAGTTATTCATCTGAGCGGCATCTTGAAGGCGCTTAAGAAAATAGGCTATGCAGCACTGCCATTTCAGCCGGATCAACACGAAGCCTCTTACCAGAACGAACAAAAGCAGTTTCTCAAAAAACTGGGGCTCGCCGGGCTGATGACCATGCAGGTCATGATGTTAATGACCGGCCTGTATTTTGATTTGTTTGGTGCTATCGAAGCCGAAACCCGCCAGTATTTTTATTGGGTAGCACTGGTACTGACTACGCCAGTGGTTTTCTATTCAGGCAGTACTTTCTACCTGGGGGCAATTAAAGCCATCAGTGCCCGCACCGTTAATATGGATGTGCCGGTGACTATCGCCGTTTTCGGCACCTATATTGCGGGGATCAAATCCACGTTACTGGAAACCGGGGACGTGTATTTTGAATCCATCTGCATGTTTATTTTTTTGCTGCTGTTAAGCCGCTATCTGGAGCATCGCTCTCGTCATCGGGCAACGCAGATATCCGCCAATATGATGCAGTACATCCCGGTAACCGCTCACCGGCTTAGCGATGATGACAAGGTTGAACCCTGCCTGGCAAAACACCTCAACGTGGGCGATAAAGTACTGGTGAAAGCGGGTGAAACTATTCCGGTAGACGGCCGCATTATCGAAGGCGCATCAGCCATTGATGAGTCTATGCTCACAGGAGAATTTGAGCCGGTTCTGAAAAACACCGGTGCAGCGGTATTCGGCGGTACGGTGAATCAACAAAATACCCTCACAATAGAAGTGCATCAGCAACTAAAATATGCACTGGTAAACCAGATTATTCGCCTGCAATCTACCGCAATGGCCAACAAGCCCAAAGCGGCGCAAATGGCAGATTCGTTTTCTCGCTATTTTGTCATGGCGGTGTTAGCGATTAGTGCCCTAACCTTCACCTACTGGACGGTACAGGGTAACAACGAGGCGTTCTGGATAGCTATTGCGGTACTGGTAGCTACCTGCCCCTGCGCGCTGGGCCTGGCTACGCCGTCGGCACTCACCTGTGCCATGGCCAGACTCAACAAACAGGGAATATTGCTCAAGCGCGCCGATGCTTTGGAGCAAATTACCGGTATCGATACCATTGCCCTTGATAAAACCGGCACCCTCACCGAAGGTAAATTCGGCATTGCCGACCGCTGGTTTGCTAATCCAACACACGCAGAGTATCTGTTTAATATAACGGCAAGCCTGGAATCTCGTTCTGAACATCCTATTAGCAAGGCATTTACTGCCAGCGAGTCACTTGCGGTGAGTGATTTTGAAGTCACTGCCGGCGGCGGTATTCGCGGCTCGGTAGAGGGTAAGCAATATCTGCTTGGCTCAGCCACATTTACCCAGGCAGACCCATCTTATGTGCCGGTAAGCGCCAATGTGTATCTGGTTTGCAATGGCGAGTGCCTGGCTGCCTATGAAGTTACCGACAGCCTCAAAAGCGATACGGCCGAAACGCTCGCCCGGTTAGGTACTTTTCAGTTGGTATTGCTAAGTGGAGATACCCAGCAAAACGTTGATAAACTGGCCGCTAAGCTGCCTTTGGCTGTGGCCACTGGTGAATTAACCCCAGAACAAAAATATCAGGCGGTGCAGACACTGCAGGCTCAGGATCATAAGGTAATGATGCTGGGTGACGGTATTAACGATGCACCGGTACTGGCCAGCGCAGATGTGTCGGTAGCCGTTGGAAATGCCACCGATATTGCCCGCAATGCCGCGGACGTCGTGTTACTGACCGAATCACTGAGCACTGTACCGGCACTGGTTGATATTGCTGCGAAAACTCGCCGCAAAATTCGCCAGAATATTCTCTGGGCGCTGGGCTACAACCTGCTTATTTTACCTTTTGCGGTTTCCGGCCTGTTGTTGCCGTGGATGGCCGTGATCGGTATGTCATTAAGTAGTATCATAGTGGTCTCAAATTCGACCCGGTTATTAAAGTAAGGCGGTATTGTGAGTATTATATATGTGCTGATCCCGTTGGCTATTATTCTGGTCGCGGTAGCGCTGGGAATTTTTTTCTGGGCGGTAAAATCCGACCAGTTTCAGGACCTTGAACGCCAGGGTTACAGCATCCTGTTCGACGACGACTTACCCGAAGAAGAACGTAACCAACAAGCCAAAACCCAGGATAAAGCTAACAGCGATAATGAGTGATTACAGCTTTATCTCGGCATTTATTGTAGGCCTGGCCGGTTCGCTGCATTGCGTGGGCATGTGCGGAGGGATAGCCGGGGCCTTGCGAGCAGCAGTACCTGGCGGCCAGCCCCCTCTTCCCTATATATTCAGTTATAACCTCGGGCGCATTACCAGTTATGCCATTGCCGGAGCCGTAACCGGCGTACTTGGTCAGGTGGCTCGCGCCTCAGTAAGCCATGGCCTGATGATATTTCAGTTACTTAGCGCTGTGATGCTGATTGCCATGGGTTTATATCTGGCTCAGTGGTGGCGTGGTCTTGCCCGCCTGGAAAAACTGGGGAACGGGCTGTGGCAACGCATTCGCCCATGGTCTAAACGTTTTATTCCTTTCAAGTCACCTTTATCGGCGTTTCCTTACGGTTTTATCTGGGGCTGGTTACCCTGTGGACTGGTATATTCAACCCTTACCTGGGCATTAGTCAGTGGTGATGGTTTGTATGGCGCTGCAACAATGGCCGCTTTTGGTCTGGGTACTTTTCCGGCGCTGATTGCTGTGAGCCTGGGGGCCGGCTGGTTATTAAAGCTACTGCAACACCCGAAGACTAAGTCATTGGTCGCAATTTGCCTGATAATATATGCGGTTTTCTTGATTTACCGCACCCTAAACGGTAATAATTAAACGACGCCCACACGGAGACGTAATCTATGTCAAAAGGCTCAGAATTTTCGATTCATTGTCAGAGCTGTAGTTTCAGCCATTTGTGCCTGCCGGTTTCGTTAAATAAAACCGAACTCGATTCGCTCGATGATATTATCGAGCGTAAAAAGCCGCTTCATAAGCACGATAAACTGGTTAAAGCCGGCGATAAATTTAACTCACTGTATGCAGTGCGTGCTGGTTCATTCAAATCTTTTGTTAGCAGCAAAGACGGCGAAGAACAAATCATTGGATTTCATTTCCCCGGTGATATTATCGGCTTTGATGCGCTGCGCGAAAACGCTCACCAGAGTTACACTCAGGCGCTCGAAACCGCTATGGTTTGCGAGTTACCTTATGAAACGCTGGATAAAATGGCGGTGCAGTTTCCGAAACTGCGTCACCAGATCATGAGTTTTATGAGTGCCGAAATTAAGCAGGATCACGATCTGATGATGTTGCTTAACAAGCGAACTGCCGAAGAACGCCTGATTTATTTTCTTGCGCATCTGTCCAAACGCTTTGAGGATCGTGGTTTTTCGCCGCGACAGTTTAACCTGAGTATGACCCGTAACGAGATTGGCAATTACCTTGGCCTGACCGTAGAAACCATCTCTCGCCTGTTAACCCGCTTTCAGAAAGAAGGCATTATTAAGGTTGACGGCAAACTTATCACTATCATCGATTTTGAAGCGATGGATAATAAACTGCATAGTATGGATATCCCCTCTACCACTATCAGTTAAACTGTTATTAAGCTGTTTTTCTCTGGTTTTGAACTATTACTTGATCACGGACAAGTCTGAAACTGGAGAAACAGCTGCTCACGTCGTACACTCATAATGAAACCTTCCCATGGAGAGTCGTTATGATTGAGTACAGCAATATTCTGGCCGTGGTAGAACCTGAAAGGGAAAACCAGCCCGCAATCTCCAGAGCCATTGAACTGGCCGAAAAAACCGGTGCGTCCATCACCGCCCTGATGACCATCTACGATTTTTCATACGAAATGACCACCATGCTATCCGGTGAAGAGCGTGAGGCCATGCGTCAGGCCGTTGTGAACGAGAGAACAGCCTGGCTTAAAGACCAACTGGCAGCATACGGCCAGGCCATAGAGGCGGCCGTGGAGTGGAATAACCGCCCTTACGAAGCCATAATTAAATACGCCCTTGCCAGCAAGGCCGACATTGTGGTGAAAGCAACCCGCTCTCACGATGATTTACGTTCAGTAATCTTTACCCCCACCGACTGGCATTTAGTTCGCAAGTGCCCTGCTCCGGTACTGCTGGTTAAAGAGCACGACTGGCCCCGGGATGGCAAAATTGTAGCGGCAGTTAACGTAGGAACGGAAGACCGCGAACATGCCCAGCTGAATGATCGCCTCACTAATATTGCATTGGATTATGCCAGGTTGCTGAGCGGTCATGTCCATCTGGCCAACTGCTACCCCGGTACGCCGCTAAATATTGCCATTGAGGTGCCCGAGTTTGATCCGGAGTCTTATAATGCCTCGGTGAAAAACCACCACCTTGAAGAAATGGAAAAACACAGTAATCAATACGGCATCCCACTGGATAACTGCCATGTGAAAGAAGGACTACCCGAAAAAGTTATCCCGCAGGTCGCCAAAGAGCTGGATGCCGAGCTGGTGATTATCGGTACCGTGGGTCGCGTGGGAATTTCGGCAGCACTGATTGGCAATACCGCCGAACACGTTATCGATGAACTCAACTGTGATGTACTGGCCATTAAACCCGACGGCTTTGAAAGCCCGGTGAGTTAATTACCCAGGTGAACTAATCAAACGGACCGTGGCAGGATTTAGTTACTGCCGCGGCATGCCAGGCGATTATTCAGGGATGCAGCCTACCCTGGCTTCACGTATAATGGCGCCCATTGCAATATGGGTCCTTCTTTATCATGAGTCTACACATCAACAGCGCCGCGCCGGCAACGAATACCAAGCAAAAATACAGCTTCAATAAGCTACAAAAACGCATACGCCGTAATGTCGGCAAAGCCATTGATGACTTTGGCATGATTGAAGATGGCGACAAGGTAATGGTGTGCTTATCCGGCGGTAAAGATAGCTACACCATGCTGGATGTACTGATGTATCTGCAACGTATTGCACCGATCAGTTTTGACATAGTGGCGGTTAATCTCGACCAGAAGCAACCCGGTTTTCCGGAACATATACTGCCAGAATATCTGCAAAGCCTGGGCGTTGATTATCGTATTGTAGAGGAAGACACCTACTCCATCGTGAAGGATAAGATCCCGGAAGGTAAAACAACCTGCTCTCTTTGCTCACGGTTGCGCCGTGGCATATTGTACCGGACGGCGACGGAGTTGGGCGCCACTAAAATAGCCCTGGGCCATCACCGTGACGATATGCTTGAGACCTTATTCCTTAACATGTTTCACGGTGGTAAGTTAAAGTCTATGCCGCCGAAGCTGGTCAGTGATGACGGCAAACATGTGGTGATCCGCCCGTTGGCATACTGCACTGAGCGGGATATAGAAAAATACGCCACTGCGGTTGAATTTCCCATTATTCCCTGTAACTTATGTGGTTCGCAGGAAAACTTGCAGCGACAGAACATCAAAATGATGTTGCAGGACTGGAACAAACGATTTCCCGGCCGCATCGAGTCAATGTTCAGGGCAATGCAAAATGTTACCCCTTCGCATTTGGTTGATAAAAACCTTCATGACTTTAAGGCCATCAAAGCAACAGGTGAAGCACAACCAGAGGGTGACATCGCCTTCGATGCCCCCGAGTTTGAACCTGGGATCCGCCCTGACACTGCAGACTCCATCAATATCGTAAACCTGACGGAATAAAGGTTGCTATGAAAATAGGCATTGCCCTGGGCTCTGGTGCAGCCCGTGGATGGGCTCACATTGGCGTGATCCAGGCACTCGAAAAACTTGGCGTTAAAATCGACGTAGTTGCAGGCTGTTCTATTGGTGCATATGTAGGTGCAGCCTACGCCAGCGGTCGACTCGAAGAATTAAAAGCCTGGGCTTCATCGTTAACTGAATGGCAAACCCTGAGTCTAATGGGGATCGGTATTCGCCGGGGCGGACTGGCGAGCGGCCAGAAGGTTTTTGATAAACTGTCAGACGAATTTTGCGCCGCGACTTTTGAAACCATGGAAAAACCCTTCGCCTGTGTTGCCACCGACCTGTATTCGGGTCGCGAAGTGGTTTTTAATAAGGGTGATGTTGGCAATTCAATTCAGGCATCCTGTGCTATTCCGGCGTTGTTTTCGCCCATTGCCTACAATGACCGATGGCTGGTAGACGGTGCCGTAGTTAACCCGGTACCGGTAAACCTGTGCCGCCAGTTAGGTGCCGACTTTGTTATAGCGGTTAACCTCAACGCTGATTTCAGACCATTACAGATAGCCCGGGAAACCGCCAAGCACGAAGAAACACAGGAAAAGAACGAGCATTTCTTTAAGAAAAGTCAGGATGTAGTACGCCAGTGGTTCTCACCCGAGCCCAAGGACAACAACAAACAGGCGCCGGGCATATTAAGTGTGATGAGCAGCTCTCTGGAAATTCTTCAGGCCAGGGTTACCCGCTCCCGCCTTGCCGGCGAGCCGCCGGATATCTTAATCGAGCCAACGTTAACCGATGTTGGCCTGATGGAGTTTCACCGCTGTGCAGAGCTCTGTGAAACCGGTGAGCAGGTAGTAAAACGTCTGGCAGAACAAATTCGTTATCAACTGGTGCTCGATGAAGTCTTACCGCCATCACAAGTGGATCCTGATGCACTGGAAGCGCCTAAGGCGCCGGACGAAGCAAATGAAGAAATCAGCTAATCACAAAAAAGGGGCTGAATAAGCCCCTTTTCGTTGTGACATACCGCGCGTTCAGCTTTTAGCCAGCGCGGTAATACGCAACGGTTCAACCGGCAGTTTTAATGGCTTGCCCTGCTCTAACCAGTCATTATCCAGCATTAACATCCCATTAGTAATGTCCGGTGCACCGGGTACCGGTGCGTCGAGTTCGTCGTCATCAAAGCGAAAGGTCAGGCCTTTTACCGAAGGCATCATAAACGACAGGAATCCGCCCATCTCGTTAAAGAAG
Source organism: Marisediminitalea alba (assembly GCF_002993365.1). Classification (GTDB taxonomy): domain Bacteria; phylum Pseudomonadota; class Gammaproteobacteria; order Enterobacterales; family Alteromonadaceae; genus Alteromonas; species Alteromonas alba. The sequence goes on along the minus strand of NZ_PVNP01000118.1, from coordinate 8,484 downwards.
GCTTCATATTGTTGTTTGATGAAAGCCAGGTCTTCTGCGGTATATTCAGTTTTTACGTAATCAGCGGTAGTTTCTATCTGCACTGACATATCACATAAATTAGCGGCTTCACCAAGGTCAATTACAATGTATGCATCGGCTAACTTAAGGGCCCGTTCATTGGGAACTAAAAAGCGGTTTTCAGGTGTAACCGTTAAGGGAATATCCTGTTTTTGGGTAACAATGGTGGCCTGATTAATGGGGCATAAATTACTGGTGCCTACTCTTAAAAAGCCAAAGGCAAATTGCAGTGCAGAGGTGCTTTCGTCGCCTATTTTATTAATGTGGCTGTAAAAGCGTTTGTATTCCACTTCAATTTGCTCAGCGCCAGCACTAAAGGCAGAGGCAAGCAGGCTCAGTGCTACTAAGGTACGTTTCATTCGGTGATAAACCCTTTGTTGTATCGGATCATATTCTGAAGTTCATTAACATAAGCGGCACCACGCTCAGAGTAGTTCATTAACCCTTCTGCCAGTGCCAGGCCTGTTACCGGTAATTGTGCCCGACGTAAAGAGGCTCTGATATGACGTAGCTCACGATAAGCATCATGACGGTTAATATTTCGCATATAGGTGTAGGTAGCGCGCGATAAATTTTCAAATTTTGCGACCTCATGACTGGCACCACTATTACGTCGTGCCGGTACAAAACCGCAGCCTTTTTGATAACACCACAAACCAAAAAAGTTGTAACCTTGCTGAGCGAACCGCGAAGTCCCCCAGGCCGACTCATTCGCGGCCTGCATCAAAACCAGTTCAACCGGTAAAATATCCACTTTATTTAGCAATTTAGGGATTTGCGCGTCGGCCGGTAAATCCTTATCAACGCGATATTCACCCGCCAGCCATTCCAGGCGCTCATCGTCGTCTTCTGTCAGACTATTACCTGCCGCAAGCTGGCGCTGTAAGGTTTGCAAATAATGACGCAAACTCAGTAAGTAATCATTTTGCTTTTCCACCTCAGGTCTTAAGTAGGCAAAGAACGCTTTTTTCTTTTCTGTGGTGTCTTCTATCGCTTTAAAATCAGGAACAGGTTGCTCGGCCTGCTCGGTTTCCGGTACATCCAGAATATCGGGTTCACTGGTACCGGTCATCCACGCAAGCACCACCATCAGCGCCATAATGGCAATTGCGATAAGGATGATCTTACTGGTTTCCCGTTTATGCATCGAGTATCGAATCCTCTTTGGTTGGGTGTATTTGTTGGGGCGCGTCATCAAGGCCAAACAGATCAACGTATAGACGGCCCATAACCAACGAATATACCGGCCCTACCCACAAAATAGCCAGCCCCATGGTAAACAAAACCAACACAAACATCATGATAAATGCGAGTAATAACAGTGTGAAGGGTAATAAATAGCGGTTGGTGACCCGCGCAGAAAGAATGATTGACTGCATCAGACCAAGGCGCTTTTCAACCAGTAACACTACTGTAAACTGGGTGACCAGGTAGACATACAATCCCGGCAGGATAAGCAGATTAAGACCAACCTGCATGACCAGGCTGATTAGCAAATTTGCAGTAACCAACACCAGAATATAAGAGAAATACTGAAACAGCTCATTAATACTGGCTGCCTTGTGACTAACCAGTTTTATGCCAAGCATGCGAAAGCCAACAATCATCGGCGTCATCAGCACCAGCATAGCTATGTCGAGCAGACCGGCGTTCCCCGACTGCATACTTTCCACCGATGTCATGTCCAGCGCCAACAGATTAATCATTATCACCATGGCACCAAGGCCAATGGCCATCAGCAAACCGGTGGCTTTTAACAATAAGCCCAGATGCTGCTTATACAAGCTTTGCGCCTCGGCAAACAGTTGGCGGATATTAAACTGATATTCACCGGCCAGAGCACGTTCCAGAGCGGAGCTGTTAGCTGGTGGTTGATTATTGTCGGTCAAAATGTCGTCTCATCGGATAATCCCGGCGGGGAGTATAGCATTGCCATCAGGCTGGCCCAAACTACAAACCACCGACTCAGAGTGTTACCAATCGTATTGCCAGCGCCACTAACACTACACCCATTAACCGGTCCAGCCAGTAACCTTTATCGCCAATTAGTTTGGCCACTCTAGAGGTGCTTAGCAGATAAGATAAAAAGCAAAACCATACGCCAGTGGCGAACGCCAGATAAACGCCATAAATAGCCTTTACGGCAAAGGGCGTTTCAATATTAATAATGGCGGTAAAAAGTGATAAAAAGAACAAGGTAGCCTTTGGATTCAGGCCATTGGTAAGAAACCCGCTTAGCAGTGCCTTTTTAGGACTGATAGCGGCGGTCTGCCCTGTTGCAGAGACCGTTGCAGCAGAATCCGACGGGCCGGCACGCAGCGCTCCCCAGGCAAGATAAAGTAAATAAGCTGCCGACAAATAGCTGATGGCCGAGTAAAGCCATGGGGTTGTTTTAATAACTACGCTCAGACCGATTAACGAATACGCTACGTGCAGCAATATTCCTAATCCAACCCCCACACTGGTATACATGGCAATGCGCCGGCCGTAACTGATGCTGTTACGAACAACAATGGCAAAATCAGGTCCGGGACTCGCGACCGCTACCAAATGCACCAGGGCAATGGTGATAAACTCACTCAGATAATCCATAAGTAACGATTCGCTCAGCAATGATCCTGAATAAACCGGGTGACAAACTCCGGCAGGGTTTTCCCCGCCTGCCCGACAATTTTTTCTTCAAACAAAGAATTTTGCTGACTCAGTTCCAGGTTGATTTCGATGGTTCGCGCGCCGCTGTCGGCTGCCATTGCCACAAAATTAGCCGCCGGATACACCTGACCGGATGTGCCAACTGCAATAAATACATCGGCCTGGGCCAGTGCCATGATGATATCGTCCATATGCATCGGCACCTCACCAAACCACACGATATCCGGGCGCATTTGCTCGCCTGGCAAACAACAACGGCACTCAGTGGTGTCATCAAAGTCATCGTGCCAGGGTATTGCTCTGCCGGTACTACAGCAACGAGCTGAGAGTAACTTGCCGTGCATATGCAGTACCCGTTTGCTGCCGGCGCGCTCGTGGAGGTCGTCGACGTTTTGGGTAACCAGTAAAAATTGTTCGCCCAACGCCTGCTCTAAATCGGCTAACGCTTTGTGCGCCGGATTTGGCTGCACATCGGGTTGCTGCAATTGGGCCCTGCGTTCATTGTAAAAGCGATAAACCAATGCGGGATTAGCAGTAAAGCCCTCTGGCGTGGCGACGTCTTCAACCCGATGGTTTTCCCACAATCCGTTGTTATCGCGAAAAGTTTTAAGGCCTGACTCTGCCGATACACCAGCTCCGGTTAACACGACGACCCGGGGTTTATACGTATTATTCATGGTTAACCTCAACCGGTAATGATGGATCACCTCCCCATTCAGACCAGGAGCCGTCATAAACTGTTACCTGTTGTGCACCAGCCTCCAGCGCTGCCAATCCAATTACGCAGGCGGTAACACCCGACCCACAGGAACAAATAACCGGTTTGGTTAAATCGATACCCTGTTCGACAAAATAGTCTTTCAATGCCGCGGGCGATTTAAGGGTTGTACCGTTATCCAGTAATTCAGTAAAAGGGACGTTAACTGCCCCGGGCATATGACCACTGCGCAACCCGGCGCGGGGCTCCGGAGCACTGCCCTCAAAGCGCGGGCGGCTTCTGGCATCCCAGATAGTGACTGACGGCTCTTTGATAGCAGCAAGGACTTGGTCGGTGTTGCAGAACCATTCATCGCAGGCAGCACCGGTAAACGCTTGGGGGCTAGGTTCGGCGGGTTGGCTGACCACTTCATGACCAGCGGCTTTCCAGGCCGGTAGCCCGCCATTTAACACGGCTGCATTACTATGGCCCATTGCCATTAGCATCCACCAAACACGGGGCGCGCAAAATAGGCCTGAGTTATCGTAAATCAGTACTGGCTTATCGGTGGTGATACCGAGTTTGCCAAACAATGCGCTAAGCGACGCCTGCTCTGGTAAGGTATGCGGGAGTGACGAAGAGTGATCGCTGCCCTCGCCGTCCAAATCGAACTTAATGGCACCAGGAATAAATCCATCGGCCGGCTCATCGGCCTGGCCTGACACCGGATTGGTCATGGAAGCAAACAACACAACGTAGTCAGTTAAGTTGCTTGCACTAATATCGTTTACCGAAATAAGTCGCGGCAATGCTATCTCCCCAAGGTGCAACAAAAAATGACTGCATCACCCCGTATAAGCAGTACAAGGGTGATATGAGATATTGCTTGGGTTGATTATGCCAAAATTCCGCTGATATTTTAAATTATTTACTTAATAACAGCAGGATATGCGACTGAGCCTGATGATAAGGTACTTCAGGATAAAAGCTGAGTCGCTCTACAATCACCGGAAAATCACCGGCTTGTTCATTATGCTGAGCGAGAAAATCGGTGGTTATGAAGTTTACCGCTGCTTCCAGTACCTTCTCACCTCCGGTGATTTTCAGGCTAGCGTAACGCCCAGCGGGGATAGTATCGAAACGCATGTTATCTTCCATAGCTACCTGTTTAGCAGGCCTTTCGCAGGCCAGATCGAAGCAAAACGCCTCTGGCGCAACGGTAGTTGGATCGTTATGCAAAAAGTTAAACGTACGGTACTGGGTTGGCGGCAGTTTGTGTTCCCGGCGCCAACCGATAAAACGCTGAATACTGCCATTCAATCTGGCTGGATGTCCGCTATGACGCAGTGCGCAGACCTCCAGCGAAGGTAAAGAAACTATTGAGGTTTGAGTGTTAAAATTGTCATGTGGAGGTACGGACATAGTGCTGATTTCCTCATTCCATTGATGTAAATAGGACTGTAACGGTGACGTTATAGTGACTGGTTGAGCTTTAAACTGAGTTGGCGTGTAGCCGGTTACCCGTTTGAACGCCCTGCTGAAACTGTCCGGGGACTCATAACCACAGTCAAAAGCAATATCGGTAACCGATAGCCAGGTACGGTATGACAACAAAAAGTAGCCGCGCTGAAGACGGATAAGTTCATTTAACTTCCCCGGGCCCAGCCCAAGTTTTTGCTGGCACACGCGCTGAAAATGGCATGGACTGTAGCCGGCGACTTTGGCCAGCTGAGCGAGGGAAATACTCTGATCATGATGAGTTTGAAGATAATCCAGTACGTTTTGCACAGCGGCGTACCTGCTTTAACTGACTGTTGGTAGGGCTACCCTATCAAACCCCGGAGTGCCCTGCCCGACAGATATTGCGATAGTGAGCTTAAAGCATTCTGACTTCCCGCTGCGGGAAGGGAATATCGACTTGTGCTTGCTGTAACGCAGCAAAGATGGCGGCATTTAACGCATAACGAATCTCGAAATGACGGTTGGGATCGGCCCACACCCGTACGCCAAAATTAATGCTACTATCGCCAAAGCTGTCTACACCAATGGCCGCGGCTTTCTCTTGTGACAAACCATCTACCGTAGCAACTGCTTCGCTAATTACCCGGGTAACGTGTTCGATATCACTGGCATAGGCCACGCCAATCTCCAGCTCTATGAGCATTTGCGCAGCTGAGTTATGCAGGATTTCACCCACTATTAATTTATTGGGGATTTGGATAGAAACGTTATCTTCGTTGATCAGAATGGTGTAAGGCAGCATAACCTTATCCACCACGCCGGCCACACCACAAACCTGGATGGTATCGCCAACCACAAACGGTCGGGTAATTATGATGGTAAAACCTGCCGCATAGTTAGCCAGCATGCCCTGAATAGCCAGGCCAGCACCTAAACCCACGGCGCCAACGGCTGCAATCAGCGGTGTGACACTGATACCAATATTGCCCAGCGCAATAATGATCACCAGACCTAAAATAATGAGTTTGCTGGCACCCCCGGTAAAACGGCTGAGCGTAATATCAATATTACGCCCCACCATCATGTTCTCAACTACATTACCGATTTTGGCGGCAATCCACCAACCAATCAGCAATATAACCAGCGCACCGGCTATCTGAAAGCTGTAGGTAACGGCATATTCAATCAGAGTATCGTAAAGGGCCTGAGCTTGTTGTAATTCTTCTTGCATAATAGCCGGCATAGGAATGACTAAAAGAGTTAACAGAATAAACAACAATGCCGTTCTTCACAAGCAAATGGCCAGCCTGTGTTAATTGATGCGCCAGTGCGGGACTTAATGTATTCGGCATGGGGATGACTAGCGTGCCGCAGACATAAAAAAATGATAAAATACCTACTTTGGGGCAAGATTGATTCATTTCGGTGCACATTTACCACTTATCCAATATAAGTTATTCATTTTATTCACTTCATAAATGCTAAAAGCTGGTCTTTACTTTGCAGGTTATTATTCTGTAATAATTTAACTACATTGCCTGTTAAATGGATTAAAGCGGAAAAGGAAGCCGAATGAAGACACTGATTGAATCACCTTCTCTGATACTGATACAGGCATTTGGTTTAAAGGAGACAGCATTTCTAATTGTATTTAGTAATATGGCCGGTTATTTATACATAGCCTTTACGCCTGTTGCCTACCTGCCTGTGACCATAGTGTGCGGATTGCTGATGACCTGGCTGGTTGCTTCCATGCTGACCTGTTTACTCGATGAACTGTTCATTATTGATGCCCTGCTGGCTGACGCCAGTAAAAGCCATAATGAATTTGAGCTGATCACCAGAGCACCACGCATCCTGACCAATCACATGAAGTCGGTATTCGATTTAACTAAGGAAATTTCACGGGAGCGGGACAAACTGGAAGAATACTTCTCCGAAATGAAATATTCCTCGCTGCAGATGATTGAATCGGCCAACAAGGTATCGGTAAATGCTACCGAACAATCAGCCGCTACTGAATCTACCGCTGCTGCAGTAAATGAGCTTACGGTATCTCTGGGAGAGATTGTAGAAAAGTTCACCCTGGTAAACGAAGCGGCCGAACGGGCGAGCGATTTTGCTCATCAGGGCTCACAAAACATTGCCGACCTGGTGAGTGAATTTGCTCTGGTGCAACAGGAGGTTGCGCAAACACAGCAAGCGATAATCGAGTTAGGTCAATCCGTAGAGGCAGTACTGGGCCTGACCAGTGCTATTCAGAGCATCGCAGAACAAACCAATTTACTGGCTCTGAACGCCTCCATTGAAGCTGCCAGGGCGGGCGATATGGGCCGCGGGTTTGCAGTAGTAGCCGATGAAGTGCGCAACCTCGCTGAAGACAGCCGTAAAACGGCCGACACCATTAGCCAGCGAATGGCAGACCTTGATAGCCAGCGCATTGTGGTAGCCGATAAAATGCAAAGCGTTACCGTCCACTCGCAAATATGCTCAGACAAGGCGAACAGTGCCGCCGAAATGCTGGCCCAGATTGAAACCGAATCTGAAAACTCAAAATCTCAGGTCAACGAAGTCTCGGCCATAACCACCCAACAAAGTAAAGCCACCGAGGAAATTTCAAAAAGTATTGAACGAGTTGTGGAAGGCGCCATGGAAAATGCCAGCATTGCTCGTCAGACGTCTACCGTGGCCGATTATCTGCGCACCCTTACAACCCGCTAGGAGAAACCAATGATTGCTATCATTTCAGGGATGATTATCTTGTTGTTTGTGTTGGTGGGTATTCAGCTATCCATTACCAGAAAACAGCAAAAAGAAAACTTCAGAGCGACATTGAAACTGGTTGCCATTATTAAGCGCATCATTGGCCTTAGCCAGAAGCACCGGGGATTAACTGCTACTTACCTGCAAGGCAATCAGGCGGTAGCGGGTGAACTGCACGAAATCAGGCGTAACATTGAGTTGCTCATTAGTGATGCTAACCAGATTGGCCTGACAACCAGTGAGGCACGCTGGGAAGCCTACCTGGATCACTGGCGACGGCTCGAATCAACCAGTATGCAACTTACACCACCTGAGAGTTTTAAACAGCATACCAGCCTGATTGAAACCTTATTATACCTGCTACAGGACGTAGCCGAACACATCGAGTTTGCCGAGACCGACCAGTCTGTGAATGAGGCGCATTTTTTGTGGCGGGAATTTCCTCAACTGGTGGAATATATCGGCCAGGCCAGGGCCGTAGGCGTAGCTACCGCAACCAAAGGAGAATCGACTCAAATTGATAAAGTAAAACTGGGCTATCTCTGCGAAAAGATAAATCTGATGAGTGACACCGTGTTTAATAAAGGCTATGTTCTGCTAAATTGTTGCTATACTGTATATGAATACAGTTATTGAGGGTTGATCATGATCCCAGCACAATTTACAAAGCTTATAGCCGAGTTAGAACACTTAACAGATAGTCAAACCCGTTATGTTGAGAAGCTGCTGAAAGGCACTGATAGCGTCTCACAGTTGATAACAGAGCTTGAGGAGCGGATGGTTGAAAACCCTGAATGTCCGCACTGCCATAGCTCACTGATCAATCGGCACGGCAAGGTAAACAAGATGCA
>NZ_PVNP01000117.1 GCF_002993365.1 Marisediminitalea alba | reverse complement strand
ATTGCGTAAATGTGCCGAAGAATGTGGTCTCCACCTTGAAACATCGTTCAGGTGGCGGCATCGATTCCTAGCGCTACCATCAGCACTGAAAGCGAGCAAACTAGAAGGTATTATCGAGGCTGACGAAACACTTTTTCCCTACTCAGAGAAAGGCTCAAAACGTATGACTCGTCAGCCCCGCAAAAGAGGGATGAAAGCGAAAAAACGAGGGCGTTCAAAAGATGACTGGGTGCCCGTTTTAACGGTCAGAGACAGAGCCAAGAATACGTATGAGGCCGTTGTGCCAAGTGTTACATCGGCAACTCTGCATCAGGAGCTAGCAGGAAAATTAGAGAAAGACAGTGTGTTATGTAGTGATGGATATAAGCCCTACATAGCTCTTTCTGAGAAAAATGATTTAATACACAAGCGCTTAGACGTGGCGGGAGGTGTTAAGGTGATAGATAAAGTCTTTCATATTCAGAATGTTAACGCCTATCACAGTCGTCTGAAAGCGTGGATAAAACGGTTTCACGGAGTAGCCACAAAATACCTAGAACATTACCTTGGTTGGTTCAGGTTTATGGATAACCCAGAAAACCTTAACGGAAACAGGCTCTTTTCGATTCAACAACAGTTAATCCGAACATAGCCTTATTAAAAGATATTAAATGCACTTGGATTAAACAGCTGAATCACACTAATAAGCTGCATGTTGGTTTCATCAAGGGCTTCTTCGGCGTCGTCTTCTGTGAGTTTCAGTGCCGCCAGTAAGGCCGGGCCAACAGGAGGGTAACCAACGTTAATGTCGGCGTTAACATTGTCCTGCGCCAGCAAATAGGCTTGTTTTACGATTAGTGCGTGGGTATCCAACTGGCTAAGGTCGGTTTCCAGTAACGTGGCAATAGGGCGGTAAATGCTTGGTGGTAATCCCCAGTCCTTAATCAACTCTGCAGAATAATCGCAGTAGGTAAACCCCATGACTTCTTTTTGCAGATAGATGGACGAGGTATCTTTATCGGTATTCAGGCAGCGCTTAGCCATGTCGGGCGCCACTTTAATCATGGCAAGTTCGCCAATGTTGTGCAGTAAACCAGTCACAAAGAAGCGCTCGGATTCCCTGATACGTTTTTTCTCCGCCAGGTGTTTGGCCAGTAAAGCGCAGCTTACGCTTTGCTCCCAGAAACGGTCGATATCGATGATGGTTGTTTCAACGGTTTTCAGGGTATGTGAAATACCGTAGGACAAGGCTAAATCGTAGGTGGCGCGGGTACCAATAACCTGTATCGCTTTGGTTATCGTTTCGATAGGTGAAGTAAAGTTATAAAGCGCGCTGTTGGCAATTTTTAGTAACTGCGAGGTGAGTGTGGGGTCAAAGCTGATAATTTCAGCCACGTCGTCGATGCTCGACGATTCATCATCGATACAGGCTTTTAACCGGGTTACCGATTCAGGTAATACAAAGACGGAGTCCGCTTGTTGCACTAATTGCGCTAGGTTCATACTTCGCTTCACTTTTTGTTTATACAGTAATCAGTGGCGCTTACTGCTTATCCGTCACTTCAAATAACTCAAACTGTAATCAAAATACGTGTTCTCTGAAGCAATTAGAATGGGTTAATGACAACTTAAGAGTAATAAATGAAATTTAATCAGCTGTTTGTGGCCGGTACCCTTCAAAGTCTGATAATAAATATAGTTCATATTTTGCTGGTCAATGGTGCAACCAGCATGAAAATAAATAATTTATCGCGCGGGGATACCCGCTCAATATGACGGGCCTGCTTTGATGTGAAAATGGGGTTGTCAAAGACCTTAACGACAACCCGGCTGGATTACTTTTCCAGTACGTAAATGTCACCGTCAATCAGGCCCTGAATAGTGAGCTTCTGACTCGACAGCGCATTAAGATAATTGATGTGTTCGGCTTCTATAGTTTGTCCCGGCACCAGCAACGGGATGCCCGGCGGATAGGGGGTGATAAGCGCAGCCGCGATTCGGCCTACACTGTTTTGCAGCGGCACCATTTCTCTCTTCCCAAAGAATGCATCGGAAGGCAGCATGGCCAGGCTTATTGGCGGGATCTTACTGGGCAATTCTTTCTGGCGACTACTTTTACGTAATGACACATGCCCCGCATCGAGCTTATTCAGCGCGTTATAAAGACGTACTATTTTAGAGCGCATTCCGCCAAAGGTAAGTAAAACCAGTAGTGTACTGTGGGTAAACTTCTCGATTTCCAGACCCACTTCGTCCATCAGGAAACGGTGGATTTCCTGGTTGGAATAGGAAAGCGCAGAGATATCTATCAAAATTTTAAGCGGATCGTGGCCAATATTATCCGCCTCAAAATGGCTGAACATCTGCCGGAAGTCTTCTTTATCCAAAATACGAATGCGACTAAATTTAGCCGCCTGTTCCTTAAACTCCCGCACATGATTGAGCAGGTTATTGATTACCTTAAAGCCTTCCATTTCCAGCTGTTTACGGCACACATCCAGCGACGCAATCAAATGGTACTGGGGAGAAGTACTGGTATGAATGGCATAAATTTCTTTAAAGAAGTCCTTGTCGAAATCCGGATCGTTAATGTGAATGTATGAAGCCTGCGAAAATGCCGAAACCACTTTGTGGGCTGAGTGAGTAACGTAGTCTGCACCGGCATTGATGGCTGAGTACTCGCGGTATTGCGGATGAAACAGCGAGTAAGCAAACCAGGCTTCATCAATAAACACCTTAATGTCGAACTGGTGAGCGTAATCTACAACCTGCTTTAAATCGGTCAGCAGGCCATCGTAGGTGCAGCCAGTCAGTACTATTAGTTTGGCGTCTTTATTGTCACTGATAAACGCCTTTAGCTGACTCAGCGAAGGCGGCGCAAAAATACCGTATTTAGGATCCAGAATGCTGTCGAGATACAGGGGCAGGGCACGGGCCTGCACAATACCGTAGTGCACGGATTTATGGCAGTTTCGGTCTATGATAACCTTATCCCCTTCCCGTAGCAGGGTTTGCAGGATAATTTTATTGGACGTGGAAGAGCCGTTAGTCACAAAGTATGAGTGTTTAACCTCAAAGGTATTAGCTACCAGGTTTTGTGCTTTACCGATGGCGTTGGTGCCGTCTGATAATGAGCCTAAAGAGTCCACACTGACCGACAGATCACTGATAAACATGTTGCGGCCAAAGAACTTATAAAAGTCGTTGATGTAGCTTGAGCTGCGGAAACTGGCACCACCACTGTGACCCGGCGTGTGCCAGGAATCGTTGGTTTCTACCGCATACTTCTTATAGGCCGTCCAGAACGGCGTTTCGCTGCGATCGTCAAAGTCATTAATAATATAAGCCAGGCATGACTCCGGATCTGAGGCAATATCATGTAGCGCAAAAAACGCTTCAATTTTGCTCGAACGACTAACGATATCAAAGCCCACTTCATTTTCACCGGTCACATACACTGGTACTTCCAGACGTCGGGATTTAATCGCATCGATTATAGATGAATCGCGCAGGCTGTCGCCAAGGGTTTCCCAGCTCAGTAACACCGCCTGGATATCGCCATCATTGTCGAGTTCGGTGACCGCCGCAGACTCCGAGTTAACGGCCAGAAACTCTAATGACAAATCGCTGCGGTCAAGTACCGAGACCACCGATTGCAGGTATTGTTGAGTGGTAATCAGCCGGGGTTTATTGTGATCAATAATCAACACTTTTAAACATGGCGTCGCTGTCACAGGGGATCCTTCTTCGATGATTGCTAAGGGTTTTTCATACCAGAGTGATAATAGTCTGGCGCAGTTGTTAGAGCGTAATATACGCTTTTTTTCACGCTTGAAAAGCGAACAATACCGGGCATTACTAAAAAGCTCAATCTGGCTTCAGGCCTGCTGAGAATGAAGCTGAAGCTTGAGGATTATAAACTCTGCTGGCCTGATAACTGCCATACCAATTTCGATGTTCATTATGCCCTGATGCACATCGTTGGCAGTCATTGTTGTGCCCAGGCCACAACGTACATAAAACGCGTCATCGGGGCTGGCAGCGGTTAGTGCTCCGAGCTTCCATAAGCTGATAAGGAATTGCTCAACCGAATGCGTAATCCGGGCCCAGGTATTGGCGTCGTTGGGCTCAAAAACGGCCCAGTTGAGCGATTTCTGCACCGACTCCTGTACCATACTGGCCAAACGCCGGGTGCTGATGTAGCGCCATTCATTATCATTGCCAGCCAGCGTGCGGGCTCCCCAAATACGAACTCCGCGGCCGCTGAACTCCCGAATTGCATTAATGGATTTACCGGTAGAAGAGTCGGTATTTAACGCCTCATTTGCAGTGTCAGAAATGCTTATCATCGGATGTTTGATGCCACGCAGTTGCACATTCGCCGGGGCTTTCCATACGCCTTCAGTTGCATCGACCAAAGCAATGGCTCCGGCTACTGCAACAGAAGCCGGTAAGGAAACATAAAGATCAGCCAGCAGAGATTCAATAACCTTGAATAGCGCGGGATCGTCGGTTTTTAGCTGGCTGAGTTGAGTAGTCTTGCCGTTATCGAGGCTTACCGTTATGTGTTGATGGTAGCGGGCAGATTGCCAGCGTTGAGTGGTGGTTAAAAAAGGGTAATAACACGCGCCAGAATCAAGATGTGTGTTACCCAGATATGCGCGGTTAGTGCTTAACAGCGATGCGCTCAAAGTTTTATCCCCGTCGGGCAAGTCGAACAGTGCCATACGGTCGGCTAACCTGTTGCATTCCGAGAGCATAAAATTGACTAACTGCTGGTAGTCGGCTGCAGCCAGCAGCACACTCTCAGGTGCAAGCAGCAGGGTTATTTCATCCACCTTTGCAGTAACCTGCACGCCATCTGACAGGGCTGAAAGGGTTAGCGATGATTGATAGTTACCTGTCGATACCACATAGCATTCACCACCACCGTTATCAAAAAACAGCCTGATGGCATACCACATCATCTGGCGGGGCAATACTGGCGTTGTGCTTTTTAACACTATTCCAGCTGGCGTGGATGTAAGTTCCAGATGCAGAGGCTCAGCTTCACTTTGCCCGAATAACCGGCAGTATTCCGCAAATGAGGTGATTCTTGTTGGAGTCAGATGTAAGTCGCCATCCTTCTGGCACGCGGCGCTTTGCGTGTAGCCAATAAACGCAGGTACCGCTGTAGGGACGGCAACGATGCTGGTATTAATCGTGGGGATTTCCTGAATATAAACGCCGGGATGCTTAAACTTGGGCATGGTTTTACCCCATGGGTTGTTGAAGTCGGGTATCTGTACTGTACAACGCAACCAGCAATACTGAGCATAGCATAGTGTGATTGGTCGATCGTCAGCAGAGTTTAATTCCAGCTCCCAGACACAATTGGGTGAGAGATCTTATTCCACAACAACACCACGTATTTAGACGAATAGCAGTACATGACGTAATGAAGTTCCGCGTGATGAGATATCAACTCAAGGAAATCGATTATGAAAATACTGGTACTGCTTTGTTTACTTCTCCCATGGCTTACATTGGCGGCAACGCAATCCATAGAGATCACAGATAAAATTAAACGTGAACGTACTGATAACACCGATACTAAATTTATCAGTAAGTTTGCTCAATGGGGTGATAACGAGGTCCTTGCTCGTTACACCGATACAGACGGAACCCGACGTCATGCGGATGTGAGCTTGGGCTTTCGTTATCTGATGACAAATACGCCGGTACCGCAAGGAGACGAAGCTGAGTTTGCCGTAGCAATAGCGTATCAGGGCGAATTCGATTTTTTTGCACTCACGCGCAACTCCAGTCCGGTGGTGACTACACGCCATAACCCCAGCCTCTTTTTTTCCAGAATGTGGGATCCGGTAAAAACGGGTTTGTCTTCGTGGTTTGTGTCGCTGGAACATGAATCAAACGGTCAGGTCACCGATACTCTGGAAAGATTGCAAAGTGAATTAAGTGCCTTTGCCCTGGATTACGAAGGGGACGAAGAGGTATCAGAATCAGATGTATTTGAAATGGCTCAACAGACCATTAGCCGTTCTAACAATTTCGTCGCTTTTGGTGCGAACTACCAGTTAGGTATCGGAAGTCATGAAGATTGTGCCAGTCGTTTCAATTGTATTTCAATCTTTGCCAAAGTAAGGCATCAACTCGATAAAGAGCCTGAAGACCAAATATGGTGGCGTGAAGGAGAAACCGCTGAATTAAAAGACTATGTAGGTACTGAAGTAGATATCAATGCACCATTTCTCATCGGTAATGTAGATACTGCATTGCGGATTACTTATAGAACCGGGCAACTCATGGGCGGAAATCCTTTTAAGCGCAACACATTCGATCTGCGCTACTATGTTGATGTTCCGGTAGGGCGTGGTATCGCCAGCTTATTGAATAAGCCTGACCTGGAATTTTTTGCGATACCCCTGGTGGTAAGATATCACAATGGGTACCTGGACGAGCTTTATAATTATTCGCAGAGAGTTAGCTATCTGGCGCTTGGCTTACACGCCAGATATTAATTATCGTGGTGTAATTAGCAGTCGCTGTCTAAAACAGTGATGCTAGGACTGCCGCCCTCGGTTTGGGCCTTTTCGTAGATCTCCACGCCATCGAAACCAGCCTGTTCGGCGAGTCTGGCAGTGGTGACAAATCGCCTGATGATGTCATTAATTTTATCCTGACTCATGGGCTTAGGTGGGTTAAAGAATTTCGACATTTTACCCAACGCCATTGGCACGGCGGATGGTGCCCAGGTAGGTTGGCCCAGACTGGCCGGCATTTGCCTGCCAGGATGGTTAAGCTGCAGGAAAAAAGCAGCGCCTTGTTGCTTGCCGAGTGCAGCCCATTGCTTAAAAACATCCAGGTGCTCATCGTTCTTTAGTACCACGCCGCCCGGGCCGGTCATCGCGCGGCCATCAATCATGACATTACCGGAAATCAACAAACCGCTTCCGCCTTGTGCTCAGGCCCCAAACAAAGCCATCATTTGAGCTGAGGGCAGATTATCTGCCGTGGCCAGATTTTTCTTCCATGGCAGCTTTGGCAATGCGATTTGGAATAGTGGTGCCGTTGGGCAAAGTTAATGGATTAAAAAGTGACATAGCGCCTGCTGACTTCGATCAGGGCTTACTCTAAGGTTAAAGTTAGCTTTAAGGTCAATAGCGCAATAAACATTATTTGCTACTTTTTGGCAGACTCAGTTCGGCAAGTACCCGTTTGGCGTTATCGGCGCAGTCCATATCGTCTGATTTGGCGGCAATGGTGTCGATAACCGACAGTAACTTTGCTTTATTGCGAGCCAGTTTTTGCTGCAGCAGCTCGATATCCGTTACTTTTTGCTGGAGCGCCGTTATCAGCGCATCATGCTGTCAGTCGTCATTCGTCTGCGGCAACAGCGCTCGCAATTCTTCTAAGCTGAATCCGGCTTGTTGATCGTTTACAATCAGATTAAGTATCGATTCGGCCTGCGGCGGATAGGAGCGGTAACCATTGGCTTTGCGCTCAACCTGGTTCAACAGGCCTTTCTCTTCATAAAAGCGAATTTTAGATTTTGTCAGGCCAGTTCACCTATCTTCATGATGATATGTCTGCGTTGTTTTCCCCTAGTTTAGTGGTTTTATCACGGTTTGTCCGGGTGGGTAATGTGATGGCAGCATATTTGTAACTGCGCGGCTAACCCGGTAGATTGGTGTAAGATAATTAAAAAAAGGACAAGTATGTCAGGGACTCCCTCCTACAATGTCGTGGTATTCGCCCATAATGAAGCGCGGCGGATCTCGCGCTGTCTTGAAAGCATTCTGGCGCAAGCCAGTGAGGGGTTGCAATATATCTTTGTGTTGGTTAACGGCTGTACCGATGATACCGCTGATGTGTTAACCCGGCTGAGTGCTAACCGGCCAGAGGTAATTGGCGTGTGGCTGGACAGGGCCGATAAAGCCGCCAGTTGGAATCATTATGTGCAAACGTTATCCGCTGATGCTGACTCTCATGCGTTTAATTGTCTGGTGCGCTATCAGGTCCGCGAACATCTGCTTAAGTTACTGTTCTATTACATGCAGGATAAACAGCCCTCACAGATGCCGGGCGAAATTACCGCGCTTTACTCAGAGCTGGCCCACCTTATTCGTTACCAGTACCGGGGCCGAAATACACCGATAGACATGCTGGCCATTCGGTATATTAAAAATCATAGCTGATACTGCTTTACTGGCGAACCAGGACGTTAGCATGGTCGAATATGCGCGCGGGCTGCTGTTTGATTAGCTCCAGGGTGCTGTCGGATACCGTAGACCGGATGCCGGTAATGCCCATCCAGGTATCGCGATTACGGCGTTTGGCACCATACAACGCCGCATCGGCTATGCCAACGGTGCTCTGCCAGTCGAAAAAGCTATAACGTTGCTGGTGCAGCGGATAAGCAGCAAAGCCTACCGAGCAGGTTACCTTTAACTGCGTGTGCCCGTTAATATTCATATCACTGGCATTCACTGCCTTAACTATACGCTCTGCCAGCAGGTAAGCTTCATCCCGGGGCGTATCCTGTACCACCGCCAGAAACTCCTCGCCACCCCATCGCACCAGATAATCACTGTCACGGAAAATGGCCGACAGCCTTCTTTGGGTTTCTACCAGCACCGCATCACCGGCCTGATGGCCATGGTTATCGTTAATCCGTTTGAAATGATCCAGGTCGATGATAAAAAATAACATATCAGACTGCTCACTCGGGCGCGTATTGGTGGCTTCGCAGTCTTTATAATAACGATGAATGCGACACACATCGCGCTGCATGTTCTGGTTTAAAAAGCGTCGGTTATGTAAACCGGTTAACGAGTCAGTTAAGCTGGCTTTTTCCAGGGCAAGCGCTTGTTCACTGAGTTTCTCATTAGCAGTTAGCAGCTCAGCCGTGCGCTCGGCAATTTTTCGCTCCAGCACATTCTGGCGATGCCGGTAATGGCGCAGACCTAACTGATGCAAAACAAAAATAGCAATAGCCAACAATAACAAGCTGGCCATGCTGGCATAGATAGTCTGATACCACGCGGGGAGCACGGTAAATCGCTGGCTAAGCGTTGTGTTTTGCCAGGTGGTGACGTTGTCGGAATATTGCAGTTCCAGTTTGTACTCGCCCGGCGCTGGATCGGTGAGCGTTACAATCCGGTGATCGGCATCGAGTTGGATCCAGTTATTTTCACTGCCGGCCAGGCGGTAACGGTATTGCAAATGTTCCGGATCAAGGTAATCCAGCGCGACAAACTCAAAAGAAATACGTTTGGGTAGTGCACTGATTTCAATATGGGCCTGGGTGGTCGCCGGATGAACCTTGTGGTTATCTGCGGTAATTATTTCAAGTTGCGTAAAGTTAAGGGATAAAGGGGTCATCTGGCGGGGTAATGCTCCCGGAGAGACGATAGTCAGGCCGTTTTTACCACCGAATACCAGATCACCCGCTGCTGTCATGGTTGCTGCGGCGCGGGAGTAAGGGCTGTTTACGGCACTGGGTCCGGCAGTTATTACGTGCAGCAGTTTTTGTTCAATATCAATGGCCGCAATGCCATGAGACGTGCCTACCCATACCTGGTTATCACTCTCACCAGCGATGGCCGTAACGTTGTCGCCGGGCAGGCCAACGTCAGTTGTAAATTCAAGCCAGCGGTACTCGGAGGTGTATACAAACAATCCTGCACCGCTGGTTGCCACCCAAAGCTGGCCGAGACTATCGGCATATAAGTCGGCAATAAATTGTTGTGCCAGGCGTGGATGGTTGACCGCTTTAATATTGCTACTGTTAAGTAACCCGTTAGTAAACTTGCCGTGAAGCAGCCCTTGCCAGCTACCTACCCAGAGCGAGTCGGGTGTTGCCAGCAGCGACGCCACGCGACGTTCGCTAAAATGCTCGGGCAGTAACTGAATGGTAGGCTCAGTCGCTATTGCTGGCTGTTGCCATAAACCATCGGTGCCGCCTATCCAAAGTGC
This sequence comes from Marisediminitalea alba, assembly GCF_002993365.1. Classification (GTDB taxonomy): domain Bacteria; phylum Pseudomonadota; class Gammaproteobacteria; order Enterobacterales; family Alteromonadaceae; genus Alteromonas; species Alteromonas alba. The sequence continues at coordinate 34,787 of NZ_PVNP01000117.1, read as the reverse complement.
TTCAGACGAGCTGGCCAGAGCGGTGGTAAAAGTGGCTGCGCTTCTGCCATCTACGTTTAGCGGTAATGGTTGTGCACTGTTTGGCGGAATAATTACCGACGCGAAATTAGCCGAGGCGTAGAGATTTCCAGCCGGATCTGCAAATAACGTTTCCACCGGATCAGTACCATTTTGCCACAGTTGCCGGGTGGTGCCTTGTTCGGCAGTGAACTCTTCCAGCCCATGTTCACCGGAACCCACAATCAGTTTATTTCCTATCGCCTGAACCGCATGAACCTTTCGATTCATCAGGCCCTCGGGTTGCCCGCTGTCACCAAAAATGTGTGAAACGGCAACATTGCCGGCATCATACACATTGAGCGTGGCGCCACTGCCAATCCACACCAATCCTCTGGAATCGCGAAATAACGACCAGATGTCATTATCGCTAAGGCTGGCCGGTAACAAACGATTGTGTTGGAAGCGGCGTGTTGTCTGGTTGGCTAAGTTAAGCTCAATCAATCCATCACCAAAGGTACCGATCAGTAATACATCGGGGCGAATTTCTGTCACTGTAAACAGCCAGGGGCTGTCATCCTGTGCGAGTGTGTAGTTGCGAAAACCGGACGCTTCAGATTGTACAAATAAGCCCTCGGCAGCGGTGCCAACCACGAGATTTTCCTTTGCCGTGGTAGTAATAGTACTGACCCTGATACCCTCAGGAAAGCCAGGTGCAATTTGTAATGGTGCAAACCGGTTTTTGTTCAGGTCACTACGGTACAGGCCTTTGTCGGTGCCTACCCAAAGCGTATTGGCCTGACTTACATGGAGTGCATGAATCCGCGCATTGGGCGCAATGGGGAGCTGTTCAAGTTGCGCAGATGCCGTATCAAACTGATAGAGCGCACGATCGCTGGCGAGTATAACGATGTCAGTGTGTGGCAAGCTAATCACAGTACCAGCCTGCACGGTTATGTTCTGCAACTGGCCGGGCGCAACAGCGGTAAACGAACTGGTGCCAGGAGTTTGCCGGTATAAGCCGTTGCTGGTGCCAATCCAGATACGACCTTTGGCATCGCTAAATCCATGGTTTACCTGTGGGGCGGGAGCGTCGTTATCCACGCCTGTAAATCGCGCGCGGACCAGCGATTTTGAATCCCAGCGCCATAAACCGTTGGCGGCAACCAACCAGATAAATCCCTGCTGATCTTCCAGTATGGTATCAACCTGACCTTCAATAGGGGGGGAGTTGCCTAATGGCGAAAGAAAAACCGGCTGCGCGTGGCTTTGCCATTGAGTCTCACTGGCGTGGACGGCAACGCACGCAAATACCCCAAGCCAGACCAGGCCAAGCGGTTTTAAAAAGCGTTTAGAACTAGACAAAGCACGCACCACAATCATCACTACTTTGCTTGCAAAAGACCCGGCGAGAAACGGTGCATTCACAACTGTCGAAAAATTAGTCCTTTAGTATAAGGGGTAAATGTATGCCTGCCAATCCATAGAGGCTACCAGGAAGAAATAAATAACGCTGTCTATTGGCTAAGAAAGTAAATGAAATCAACCGTTAGAGCATTTAAAAATGATCATACGCGGGTAAAAAACAGTACAAATCGGGTGTTTTGTATTATTTAAAGGATTGGTATGACAGCGAAATCGAATTTAGACGAGTTTAACGAGTGGATTGAAAACCGGTACCCGCACCACCCGGAATTCTTGCAGGCCACCAAAGAGCTCGCCGCCGATGTAATACCGATTTATAACGCGCACGCTGACTACAAACGCTACAACGTGCTTAAACGCCTGAGTGAGCCAGAGCGGGTAGTGCACTTTGCCGTGCACTGGATGAATGACAATGGCGAGGTAGAAGTTAATCGTGGCTGGCGGGTGCAGCATAGCGGCCTTATTGGCCCTTATAAAGGCGGCTTGCGTTTTCATCCTACGGTTAACGAGTCGGTACTCAAATTTCTGGCTTTTGAGCAATCATTTAAGAATGCGCTTACCGGCCTGCCGATGGGCGGCGCGAAAGGCGGCTCAGAATTTAACCCGAAAGGCCGTAGCGACAATGAAATCATGCGCTTTTGTCAGGCTTTTATGCAAGAGTTGCAGCGCCATATTGGTCCGCGAACCGACGTACCCGCTGGTGATATTAATGTAGGCGCTCGCGAGATTGGCTTTTTATATGGCCAGTACCGCCGTATGCACAACGAGTTCGGCGGTAGTCTTACCGGTAAAGACATTGATTTTGGTGGTAGCCACGTGCGCACCGAAGCCACCGGCTTTGGCTTAATTTACATGCTGCAGTGCGTGCTTAAACATCACGATGACGCAATTGAAGGTAAGCGGATTGCTATTTCCGGTGCGGGTAATGTGGCTTTGCATGCCGCGCTCAAGGCCGCAGAACTGGGCGGCACTGTGATTAGTTTATCTAACAGTCGCGGCAGTTTAATTAAGGAAGAGGGCCTGAGCAGCGCCGACATACGCTGGGCCATCGAAAATCGCATGAACGAAGATAATATTCTTACCGCGATGGCTGATGAGCGTGGCGGTAGCTGGTTTAGCGGTGAAAAGCCTTGGGGCTGCGCCTGCGATATAGCATTGCCGTGCGCTACGCAGAATGAACTGGATGAGCCGTCAGCAAAACGTCTGGCAGACAACCACTGTAAATATTTACTGGAAGGGGCCAATATGCCTACCACCCATGAGGCAAAAACGCTTATCGCCGATGCCGGCATCGTGTTCGTGCCGGGTAAAGCCGCTAATGCCGGGGGCGTTGCAATGTCGGGTATGGAGATGTCGCAAAATGCCGCTTTTGAGCGTAAAACCTTCGCCCGGCTGGATGACGAACTTAAGGCCATCATGACCTATATCCACGACCGCTGTGCCGAAGAAGGCAAAGAAGACGATAGGGTAAATTATGCCAAAGGCGCTAATATCACCGCCTTCAGGCAGCTTGCCAATGCTATGGTGGGGCAGGGCGTTTAATTCCTTTAACTCCAGGCATAAAAAAGCAGCGCAATAAGCGCTGCTTTTTTGATTGAGCTGCTGTAAAAAACGCTTACTCGGCGCTCAGAGAGGCCATGTCGATAACGAAACGATGCGCTAGATCGCCCTTAGCCAGAGTCTCAAATGCACCGTTGATTTCGTCCATTTTAATCATTTCGCAGTCAGGATAGATATCGTGCTCTGCACAGAAATCAATTACTTCCTGAGTTTCCTTGATACCACCAATTAATGAGCCCGCAACACGGCGACGGCCCATTACCAGAGGCGGTGTCATCAGTTCTTCCATCGGGCCAACCTGTCCAACAATAACAATAGTGCCGTCGATATCCAGCAGTGGTGCATATTGCCCTACGTCGTGTTTCACCGGAGCAGTATCGATGATCAAATCGAACGAGTTCGCAGCGTCTTTCATTGCATCTTTATCGGTAGAGACCAGAATGCCCTTAGCGCCCATGGCTTTAGCTTCGGCTTCTTTTTTGTTAGAACGGCTGATGGCGGTTACTTCTGCGCCCATGGCGGCAGCGAGTTTAACGGCCATATGCCCAAGACCGCCCAGGCCAATTACGCCAACGCGAGTGCCTTGTTTTACCCCCCAGGTGCGTAGCGGAGAAAAGGTAGTGATGCCAGCACACAGAATGGGCGCGGTTTTCGCGAGATCCATGCCTTCTGGTACGTTAAGCACAAATTCTTCACGTACGACAATGTGCTTGGAATAGCCGCCCTGTGTGGTTTCACCCGAGATACGATCCGGCGCGCCGTAGGTGGGTGTCATGCCGTTACGGCAAAATTGCTCTTCGTGGTTTTGACACTGGTCACATTCCTGGCAGCTGTCTACCATACAGCCTACCGCCACGTTCTGACCCACTTTGTAATTTTTCACATCGTCACCAATAGCGGTAACCACACCAACAATTTCATGACCCGGAATTAAAGGGTAGGGTTGCGGACCCCAGTCACCGTTTACCGTGTGTAAATCTGAGTGACATACACCGCAATATAAAATTTCAATTGCAACATCATTGGCGCGCAGATCACGACGCTCGAAATGATATGGTTTCATGTGAGCATCGTCTGAGAATGCAGCGTAGCCAACTGTTTTCATAGTGTTACCTCTGTCTTTAGTTTTTAAAAAAGTGCTTTTTTAGCCTGTGGGATAGTATGCAATAAGCAATGCTATTTGCGCCTGCCTAATCCTGTTTTGCTATTGCCTGATCGTGTGGGATTAGCTTTGCATACCTGTATCTGTACTGCCAGATGGGCACTTTTGATCAGTAATTCAAGGTAGGTATAGCAGACAGATTCTGGTTTAATGACGCGCAAATTATCAGGGTTTGTGACTATAAAGAGGAGACAGCAGTGACTTACAACAATCAGCAGGCACTTATCGAACAACTAAACACCGCGCCGGAACACATCAGTTTTAATGATGTAATTGCTTTCATCGACGAAAACTTCGTTTTTACGCCCACGGCGTTTACTAACGGAAAAGTGGAGAATGAAGCAAATCAGAACAATGGTTCCTGCAAACTGCTGGCTCTGGGGCAATACCTTAAGCTCACCAACCAACAAACCCTGGCCCTTTTTGGCAGTTATTATCGCGACGATGTACTCGGCAATCCGGATGGCACAGATCACGCCAATATTCGCAATTTTATGCAAACCGGTGCCGAAGGCGTGACGTTTGAGGTGTTTCCGTTAGAAGCTAAAAAATAGAAATTAACAACCAGCCGGTGTTCTTAATAAGATCGGCCCGATGTCATTTTGTTTTTACTTGTTGTATTTAAAGGTTTAGCCCTTGTATTCATCTATTAAAAAGTATTGGATTCTGGCTATCACTTGTTTGGTAATATCCCGCTGGGTGATGGCCGGTGAAACATTTACGTTTGCTGCGGAAGACAGCTGGCCGCCATTCGCCATGGCGGACGGTAGTGGCCTGTCGCGCAATATTATCGAGCAGGCACTTTCTTACAGCGGTTCAACCGCCACCTTTATTACGGTTCCCTATGCCAGGGCATTAAAGATGGCCGAAAATGGCCAGGTAGACGGCGCATACAACGTCACCTTTCAACAAAATACCCTGCAACGATTCGTGTTTGGTAATGAGCCGTTGTTCCAGGCTAAAGCGTCGTTTTATTACCCCAAAGACTCTACCTTTAACTATGCCAGTGTGGATAAGTTTCCCGGTGGCATAAGTATCGCGCTGATTACCGGTTATGAATATGGTGACAGCTATGAAGCTCACCGCAAGCGCTTTAAAGAGGTGAGGGTGGCCAATCAGCGCCAAATTATCAATATGCTGCTGGAGAACAAAGTGCATATGGCAATTATGTTCGACGATGTAGCTTCTTACACGCTGGCGGCTATGCAACTACCGCAGGACGCTATTCGCAAAGGTGAGCTGAATCATATCAGTGATATCTATGTGGCGTTCTCCCCGGAAGCGGAAAATCTCGAGGCCAAAATTGCCCTGTTTGACCTGGGATTACGGCAGTTGAAACAAGAAAGTAACATCAGTCAATAAAGCTGAAGGAGTGTACAGACAGTAATTCTGCTCCTGCATGCTTCCGATTACTGGTTTCCTGTTTACGTTTATTTAATATCAGCTTAACAATGTCGCTTTTCTTCTTATCCTGTTGATCGCTTTTATTGAGGGAATTAAGAGGTTTTGATGGCATCCTGCGTTGCACGGTTTTTATTGTTTGTTTTTTTGTTTGTGTCATTGCCTGGTTATGCACAAGTGCGTGAGCGCATCAGTTTTAATGACAACTGGCGATTTTATAAATATTCCCCTACAGAAAAAGCAGATGGGCTTATCTACGATGCACGGCCGGCTATTAACGGCTACGATGATTCGATTAATGCTGATGCGAAACCTACCGACGCGGTGAAAATTAACGCCACGCAGCAAGTACTTAAGCCCTGGATAATGCCCACGGGCAATGCATTTATTGGCGATACAACCAGACATCATCCACGCCCGGCGGGCGAGCCGGGGGCTGAATTTGCCTTTGTACAAACCAATTTTGATGACAGTAGCTGGGAAGCGTTGAGTTTACCTCACGACTGGGCGATAAAAGGGCCATTTTACACCGGTAACAATCCGGAAGTGGGCGGCGGTATGGGGCGGTTGCCCAGTCACGGTGTGGCCTGGTATCGCAAGCAATTTAAGCTGACTGACGACGATGCAGGCAAACAAATTTATCTGGATATAGATGGTGCTATGTCTTACTCCATGGTTTGGCTTAACGGGCATTTAGTCGGGGGCTGGCCTTATGGTTACAGTTCATACCGGCTGGATCTTACGCCTTACCTGAATTTTGATAGCGTAAACCAACTGGCCATCCGCCTCGATAATCCAAACAATTCCTCGCGCTGGTATCCGGGCGGTGGCATCTATCGAAATGTCTGGCTGGTAAAAACGTCCCCCGTACATGTTGATCAATGGGGCACTCAGGTAGTTACGGAGAATGTGAGTACTGAGTCGGCGGAAGTGAAATTAACCCTTAAGGTTAAAAACGCCCAAACAAGAGGTCAGGCAGTGCGCCTGGTAAATAAGATTTATCAGGCGAACCATGCTGGAAAACCTACGGGAGCGCTAGTCAGCAAGTTTGCCACCAGGCACGCCATGATTGCGGGTAACTATAGCGAAGCGGTTACCAGCACAGTGACCGTCTCTAATCCCAGATTATGGGGGCCCGTACCTTCGCAAACGCCACATCGTTATGTCATTGTCTCGCAGGTATACCAGGGCGAGAAGCTGGTGGATGAATATCACACGCTCTTTGGTATACGTAAAGTAGAGTTTGATCCCAATCAGGGAGTGCTGGTCAATGGTGAACATATTGCTCTGCAAGGAGTTAATCAACATCATGATCTGGGGGCACTTGGTGCAGCATTTAACGTACGTGCGGCGCAGCGCCAGTTAGAAATTCTGCAGGAAATGGGCGTTAATGCTATTCGTATGGCGCATAATCCACCGGCGCCGGAATTGCTCGCACTTACCGATAAGATGGGCATTCTGGTTCTCAATGAATCCTTCGACAGCTGGTATAAAAAGAAAACACCTCATGATTTTCATCTGATATTTGCAGACTGGCACGAACAGGATTTACGTGCTCTGGTGCGTCGTGATCGTAATCACCCGTCGGTGATCATGTGGTATATCGGCAACGAAGTGGGCGAGCAGTACACCGGTGAAGAAGGTGCTGAGGTAGCTCTGAAACTGAAAAGTATTGTTAAGCAGGAAGATCCCACCCGGCCTGTTACCGCGTCTAAAAACTGGGCGAAAGCCGATTTTCCGTTTTCAGCTGCGCTTGACCTGATTAGCTTAAATTATCAGGGCGAGGGGATCCGTCAGGCGCCGGAGTTTGAAGGCACTAACCGTATTCGTACTCCGCCGTCTTATCCAGCGTTTCACAAGGCCCATCCTGATAAAGTGATATTGTCGAGTGAAACCGCCTCTGCATTTAGTTCACGAGGTATATATTTGTTTCCGGTAACACCTGACATGAGCTCACCCACACGAGACGGACGGGGCGGGGACTCATCTATTCATCAGGTGAGCTCCTATGAACTGCATGCTGTGGATTTTGGCTCTTCCGCAGATAAAGTATTCAAATACATCGACACTCACCCCTATGTGGCCGGACAGTTTGTGTGGAATGGGTTTGATTACCTCGGTGAGCCAACCCCGTATTATTCTTCGCGCAGTTCATATTCAGGTATTGTTGACCTGGCTGGCTTTAAAAAAGACCGCTTTTATCTGTACCAGAGCCAATGGCGGCCAGACCTGCCCATGGTGCATATTCTGCCACACTGGAACTGGCCCGAGCGTGTTGGCAAAGTGACGCCGGTACATATTTTTACTTCCGGCGACGAAGTTGAGCTATTCATCAACGGACAGTCAATGGGACGTAAGAAAATGGCAGAGTTAACATACCGGATCCGTTTTGATGATATTCGTTACGAGCCCGGTGAAGTCAAAGCTGTTGCTTATAAAAATGGCCGTAAATGGGCTGAGCAAACCATTAAAACCACCGGCGAAGCGGCAGCTCTGCGCCTCACTGCCGACCGTAGTAACATTACTGCTGATGGCAAAGACCTGTCGTTTGTCACCCTGGAGGTCGTCGACGCAGCCGGGCGGGTTGTTCCTACAGCCACTCAGCAGATTGACTTTTCAGTCAACGGTGCTGGCAAGCTGGTGGCTACTGACAATGGTGACTCGACTAACTTCACGCCATTTCCCTCTGCAACGCGTAAAGCGTTTAGCGGCAAAGCGCTGGCCATTGTTAAATCTGCAGATTCGGCCGGTGAGATAATAATCACAGCAAAAGCAAAAGGTTTAGCTCCGGCAACAATAGTGATTTCCGCCGAGTAACATTGAATCACGGCGTTCGGAAACATCTTCTTAAGCTGACTTAACTAATTAAGTCAGCTAAGAGGCTGTTAAGATCATGGCGGCGGCCGGGTATGTTCGGCTGCCACATTCTAACGGTAAGCTAAACGGTCGATTATAGGGATCCGGGTGACTGGTGAAATGGTTTTGTATTTATTATGAAATTCTCTTTACCACCGATAGGTTACTCTATTTATAAGCGTTTTTAGCGTCCTTTGAAGCACTGTAGAACAGTTATTCATAAATTAACATAAAAATAACACTTGCCAAATGGAGTGAATTATCCGATTATTTATCTTAATCGATTAAGTTCTTGTGAGTGTTGTTATGAATCGTTCAAATGATGTCCAGTTGATTACCTATGTAGACCGTCTAGGCGGTGGTGACATCAAGGCGTTAAATGCGCTGTTTAGTAACCAGTTAAAGGGCGTGTTTGGCGGCGTGCATTTATTACCCTTTTTCTATCCTATCGATGGCGAAGATGCTGGATTTGATCCCATCGACCATACCGAAGTGGATAGTCGGCTAGGCAGTTGGCAGGATGTCGGTGAGCTGGGTGAAAATATGGACATCATGGCCGATATGATTGTTAACCATATGTCAGCACAAAGTCCTCAGTTTCAGGACGTATTAGCAAATGGCCAGTCATCATCATTCTGGCCGCTGTTTCTGACCCGCGACAAAGTATTTGCGGCAGATGAACACCAGGATATCGCAAAAATTTATCGTCCACGCCCCACACCGTGTTTTACCGATATTACCCTGCAAAATGGCCAAACCGTGCCGTTCTGGACCACTTTTACCTCTAACCAGATCGACATTGATGTCACCTCTGAAGCAGGACAGGCGTATCTTGAGAAAATCTTAACTGCGTTCGAGCGCAATAATGTGGATCTTATTCGTCTGGATGCCGCTGGCTACGCCATTAAAAAGCCGGGCACCAACTGCTTTATGCTGGAAGAAACCTTTGATTTTATCGAAGACCTGAGCCAGCAGGCCCATAGCCGCAATATGAAGTGCCTGGTTGAGATACACAGCTACTATAAAACTCAAATCGAAATCGCTAAGCGCTGCGATATGGTGTACGACTTTGCTATGCCGCCACTGGTATTGCACAGCCTGTTTAGTGGCGATCCGTCGGCACTGGCTAACTGGTTGCAAATTTCGCCACGCAATTGCGTTACGGTTCTGGACACTCACGATGGTATCGGCATTGTGGATGTGGGCCCGGAAGGTGATAAACCCGGGCTACTTAATGCTGCTCAGATCGATTCGCTGGTTGAGCAAATTCACCAGAACAGCAATGGCCAGAGCCGTGAGGCCACTGGAGCGGCGGCCAGTAATCTCGATTTGTATCAGGTCAACTGTACCTATTACAACGCGCTGGGCGCCAATGACCAGGCTTACCTGATTGCCCGTGCAGTGCAGATATTCTCGCCGGGGATCCCACAGGTGTATTACGCCGGACTCTTTGCTGCCGAAAATGATATGGCACTGCTGGCCAAAACCAATGTGGGCCGTGACATCAACCGCCCTTATCTGGATGAACAGGCTGTCAGCGAGTCGCTGGAAAAGCCCGTGGTCAAAGCGTTGATTGCGCTGATTCGATTACGCAATTCGCTGGCCGCGCTGGTAGGTGAATTTAGCGTTACACAACAGGAAAATATCCTGCGCCTTAACTGGCAGGCAGATCAGTCTGCCGCGCAGTTAACGGTTGATTTTGCTTCTCTGGTGGCATCTGTCACTTATAGTGAAAATGGTATCGAACACCACGTAGATATATCGGTTGATAGCCTGGCTCAAAGCGTGTCGGCCTGATCTTAATTTTGCTCCTTGTGGGCCGCACTCGCGGCCCATTATTTATTGGTTTCCGTACCGCCTTTCTGGCTTAGCTCTGAAACTCTCACCTCAGCAGTTACCTGCTTGTTACTTTACTGATCTATTTTTAACCTGTTCAGGTACAAAATGAAAATTTAGGGAGTGGCTGTTGTGTAACCGGTTGCACTCTGCAATGAATACCCGGTCCGGGTAAACAGTGATGGAAACACCGGAGGCGCAATGTACGGCTGTGTAAAATACCTGTTCATTTTATTATCTTGTATGGGCATATCTTTCCCTTCAAGCGCGCAAGACTCACCTATTGAAGTGACTGCAGCCTATCCGGTGGCCAGTCAGAAATATCAAAGTATCACCTTAAGTGGCGCAGTAAGCACCGCCAATGATGCCTTCCTTGCACCGCTACAGGCAGGACTTGTCGATAAGCTTTTTGTGGAAGTGGGCGATCATGTTCAGCAGGGTCAGCCATTACTGACTCTCGACAGCAAGCTCGCTGAGCTGGCGCGTCAACAAGCTGAGGCGGAGCTCGAAGTGGGCACTGTTGCTCATAACGAAGCAGAGCGTCTGCTTAATGAAGTTGATGCGTTATCACAACAACAACTCGCTGCCAAAACCTTATTCCAGCAGCGTAAAGCCGAAGTGGCCAACGCTAAGGCAGAACTGGCCAGACTAAAAGCAATTCTTGCGCTGCGCAAAGAAATTGTAGCCCGTCATACGCTCAAAGCGCCGTTTGATGGCGTTATTTACCAGCGGGATGTCGATGTAGGGGAGTGGGTGGAACCAACCACCGCCGTACTCGGTTTGGTATCACAGCAAGCGAAACGCCTCACCATCGAAGTGCCGCAAGAATACTACAGTTACTTTACCAACCTTAATGGCGACATTAGCATTCATCCGGATACCGGCCTGCACGATACCATTACCGGCAAGCTGGAGCGCCTGGTTGCCGCTTCAGGCGGTCAGGGCCGCAGCTTTACCGCGCACATCGCGCTGCCGGAGAATACCGACTTGCTGGTGGGAATGTCTGCTGAAGCGGAAATCATGCTGCCGCAACTGGAAAACAAACAGGTGTGGTTACCGACAAGCGCGATCAGGCAGCATCCCGACAGTGGCGCCAGTGTGTTTGCCATTAACAGCAATAAGGCCAGCCGGGTACTGGTGAATATTGTTCGTCAGCAGGGCGATGCAGTGTTAGTTGCCAATGCAACTGAGGGACAATTATATGCTATCTCTGGCGTTTCGCGGTTGTATAACGAGGCGGCAGTCACTGTGACCAATAGGTCTGAAATCAATGATTGAGGCAACGGTAAAGCGCGGCATTCTGGTTGCCGTAGTCGTTGGGATTAGCTGCATTATGGGGATTGTGGCGGCGCTGTCGATTCCGGTGCAGATGATCCCAGACCTTGAGGTTAGAACCATCACCGTGCAAACCGGTTGGCCAGGTGCCACACCACAAGACATCGAAAAAGAGATCCTCATAGAGCAGGAACGCTACCTGCGCAATATCACCGGGTTAAAACGGATGATCTCCTTTGCCGAAATGGGCGAGGGGCGGGTGGAGCTTGAATTTCCCTTTGGCGTGGATGTTAACGAAGCCTTAATCCGGGTCAGTAACGCGCTGAGTCAGGTGCCTGATTACCCGGAGAATGTTGACCAGCCGCAGTTATTCTCCGATTCCTTTTCCAGTAACGCCTTCATGTACTTTCAGTTGTTCCCTGCCGAGGGCAATCCCATGGCGCTGGATATTGATATGCTATACGACTTTGTCGACGAGGTGGTTCGCCCGCAAATGGAAAGCGTAGAGGGCGTATCGCAAATTGAAATCAGTGGCGGCTCCCGTCGGCAGGTACAAATCATGGTCGACCCGGCAAAGCTGGCTCAACGCGGTATCAGCCTGATTGAGGTGCGCAATGCCATTGTCCAGCGCAACCAGGACTCCTCCGCCGGTGACATCGAAGCCGATAAAAGCCGCTATTTACTGCGGGTGGTGGGGCGTTTTGAACAGTTAAACGAGCTGGAAAACCTCATCATCCGGCGCATCAACAATACCAATGTGTATTTAAAGGATGTGGCCAAAGTAAAACTCGATCACTTTGAGCGCCGCCAGCTTTCCTACGCCAATGGCGATCGTAACCTTGGGCTCGCGGTGCGTCGCGAAACCGGCTCAAACGTGATAGCCATTAAACAGCAGATCCTGCCGATTGTTGATGAACTTAACGAGCAGGTATTACGCCCGAACGGCCTTAAAATGGAGCTGTTTACCGACGACGTGCTGTATGTTTCCAGTTCGCTGCGCAACGTGATGGTTAACCTGGCATTAGGAGCAGGGCTGGCTACTCTGGTAATGTTCTATTTTCTGCGTTCGGTGCGCTCCACGCTCATTGGCGTAATGGGCATCCCGCTGTGTACCATTGCGGCATTTATTGCCTTACTGGCCTTTGGCCGCACCATTAATGTTATTTCCATGGCCGGGGTGGCTTTCGCCATTGGCATGACGGTAGATAATACCATTGTGGTGCTTGAATCTATTGTGCAATTCCGGCGACAGGGGCTGAGCAGGTTTAAGGCCTCAGTGGAAGGAGTGAAGGATGTGTGGCCGGCAGTGCTCGCCTCTACGGTAACTACCATACTGGTGTTTGCGCCTATCTTGTTTATTGAACAGGAAGCCGGGCAACTTTATTCAGATGTTGCCATTGCCATTGCCGGGGCGATTTTTGCCTCTATGCTGGCCGCCATTTTTGTTATTCCGGTAGCCATGGCCCGTCAGCCCAAACCAGAAGATAGCGACACCAGTGGCCAGAAATGGTTTACCGCAAAATGTCTGGGGCTGGTTTCGGCGGTTATTAGTTCGCGCCTTCGCGCGCTGGTAATCGTAGTGGCGGGAGTGGTGTTGATATTAGGTAGCGCCTGGTGGCTGATGCCTGCGGCGGAATACCTGCCGGAAGGCGAGGAGCCCAAAGCGTTTTCGACCATGACCGCGCCACCGGATTATAACTTATCGTCTATGCAGGAAATTGGTGATGAGCTCAGGGCATTCTTTACACCCTACGTGAACGCCGATCCGGAAGCATACGGACGTGGTGAGGCAGAATTTCCGGCCCTGCAGTTTTACAATATGCGCGTGAGCATAGGTAGCGTATGGATGGTCACCATGCCGGTTAATCCCGACGAGGTGGGCGATATGATGGCACTTATAAACGAGAAGTTTGAGAGCTACCCCGGCATGCGTGCGTTTTCCACCAAAGGGTCGATTATCTCCAGTAACGATGGCGGCACCCGGGCAGTGGCGGTAGACTTTTCCGGCAGCGATATTAATGCGTTATATCAGGCGGCCAATGCGTTATACACCAAAGCGGATGACTACTTTAATAACCCACAGATTAATTCCGATCCCGGCTCGCTGACCTTGAACAACCCTTTATTGAAATTCGCCCGGACTGGCAGCGACTTGCCGAACTCGGCATGAATGGCGATGATTTTGGTTACTCGGTGGCTGCAGTGAGTGACGGGGCCTTTGTGGATGAGTTTTTACTCAATGACGATCAGGTGGACATGTTTTTGTTCAGCAATGCTGGCAATCAGCAGAGCATTGAGCAACTTGCTACAACGCCCATTCTTACCCCACAAGGCACTATTTTACCGCTCAACGCCATTGCCACTTTACTGGAAGGTAAACGCAGCGACACGGTGCGCCGTATCGATGGCGAGCGCACGGTTTCGGTATATGTGATTGCCCCCAAAGAAGTGGCCCTTGAAACCGCCGTTAACACGGTTAAAAACACCTTATTGCCGGAGCTGCGCGAAAGCGGTGCTATCCCGCAAAGCGTGAGTACCCGGATCACCGGCGCGGCCGATCAGCTCGCCGCCACTCAGGATGCCTTATCGGTAAACTTTTTGATTGCCATTGCGCTGTGTTACCTGCTGCTGGTGGCCATCTTTAATCACTGGGGCTACCCGGCGTTTATTCTCACCATTATTCCTCTGGGTATGGCGGGTGGCCTGTTGGGGTTAATTGCCAACAACGCTGTATCGGGCATGCTCGGCGGTGCTTACCAACCCTTTGATATGATCACCATGCTGGGCTTTTTAATTTTGCTGGGCACGGTGGTGAATAACCCGATTCTGATAGTTGATCAGACCCGGCGATTACTGGCTCAGGGCGAAGCTTTACATAGTGCGGTAAAACAGGCTGTGGAAGTGCGTTTACGGCCAATAATGATGTCTACCTGTACCACGATCTTCGGGCTGGCGCCGCTGGTGGTGATCCCCGGTGAAGGGACAGAGCTGTATCGTGGGGTAGGGATTATCGTACTCAGCGGTATTTTTGTCTCCACTGTATTGAGCGTGACATTTTTACCCGCCTTGTTGGTAACGGTACTGGCCCGCTTTGCACCCAAAGCCAGTACCAGTGCCAATTAGTTGCCCAGGTGCGCCTGGAATTCTTCGTAGGTGCCGTCGAAGTGAGTGATTTGCTTATCTTTAATTTCGATCACCTGGGTGGCCAGTGATTCAACAAATTCACGGTCGTGGCTAACAAAGATTACTGTGCCTTCAAAGGCCATTAGCGCAATATTAAGCGCCTCGATAGACTCCATGTCCAGGTGGTTGGTGGGCTCATCCATTACCAGCACGTTAATGTCCTGAAGCATGATTTTACCAAACAACAGGCGGTTCTTTTCACCCCCTGAGCACACGCTGACTTTCTTGTTAAAGTCGTCAGAGCCAAACAACAGGCGGCCCAGCATGGCTTTTACCTGCAGGTCATCATGTTTGGGCTGGCGCCATTGTGACATCCATTCAAACATGGTCATGTCGTTGGCAAAGTCTTTCGAGCTATCCTGAGGCACATAACCTACAGCCGCATTTTCGGCCCACTTTACGGTACCTTCTTTGGCGGTTTCATCACCAATCAGGCATTTGAGGAAGGTGGTTTTACCGGCACCGTTTTCACCAATAATGGCCAGTTTGGCACCGGCTTCCAGCAGCAGGTTTCCGCCACTGAACAGATGCTCACCGGTGTAACCGTGACCGAGCTCTTCCAGAGTAATGGCTAAACGGTGAAGTTTTTTGTGCTGCTTAAATTGAATATAAGGCTTACGACGGCTCGAGGCCTTAATGTCGGCCAGCTCGATTTTCTCCAGGCGTCTGGCCCGCGAGGTGGCTTGCTTTGCCTTTGAGGCGTTGGCAGAGAAGCGCGCTACGAAACTTTGCAATTCTTCAATTTCAGCGCTTTTCTTAGCATTTTCGTTTTGCAGCTGTTCCTGCACCAGTGCCGCCGCTTCTACGAAAGCGTCGTAATTACCCGGGTAAATGCGCAGTTCGCCGTAATCAATATCGGCCATGTGGGTACAAACCGAGTTTAAAAAGTGGCGATCGTGGGAAATGATGATCATGGTGGACTTACGCTTGTTCAGCTCTTCGGCCAGCCAGTGAATGGTGTAAATATCCAGGTTGTTGGTAGGTTCGTCGAGTAGCAGCACGTCGGGTTCGGCAAATAATGCCTGGGCCAGGAGTACACGCACCTTACGGCCTGGTGCAACTTCGCGCATTAAACCAAAGTGATAGCTTTCTTCAATACCGGCCGAAATCAAAATATCACCGGCGCGGGACTCGGCGGTATAACCATCCATTTCCGCAAACTGCACTTCAAGCTCAGCAACTTCCATCCCTTCTGCTTCGCTCATTTCGGCTTTGGAGTAGATTTCGTCGCGGCGCTGTTTTACTTCCCAGAGTTCACGGTCGCCCATGATCACAGCATCGACTACGCTCATGTCTTCAAAGGCAAACTGGTCCTGATTCAAAATACCCAGCTTGGTGCCCGGAGCCAGTGACACGTTGCCCGCAGTTGGCGTTAATTTGCCGCTCAGGATTTTCATCAGAGTGGATTTACCACAGCCGTTAGCGCCAATCAGGCCATAGCGATTGCCGTTGCCGAATTTGGCAGAAATATTTTCAAACAGTGGCTCAGAGCCAAATTGCATAGTGATGTTGGCGGTAGTAATCAAAACGGATCCCGGGATAGATAAAAATTGGCGAACGCCGGTGAAAAGACATTAAAGGCGCGCAATATAAAGAAACATTGCTGGCCTGTCCAGCTGCTGTGACGTTTTATTAACCGCATTGGTCGTAAGCCCGTAACCTGAGAGTAAATTCAGTTTCTTTACCCTGTTTTCACCCTGCTTTAGGCAAGCTGCCGTCATGACGCTTAATGAGAGCGTTAAACCGACACTCTGGAAAACAACTAAGGGAACAATGTGATGATCAGCAAATTAAAACTTATTGCAGTAATGATAGCCGCCGGCTGCCTTTCCGCCTGTGGTGGCAGCAGTAAAGATCAAATCAATCAGCTGCCTGGCAGCGGACAATCGGCTCCCGCTATTGACGAAGCCTATCAGGGGATCTGGGCGTCATCCGCTTATGGCGATGTGCTGGTAGTGGATGACAACAGCGCACTCTATTATCGGTACACTTCGGATTATTGCATTTTGCAGGATAGCTTTGACGAGCTTTCCACAGCTGAGCTCACCCGCAGTGTGGCGCTTAATAACAGTGAAGATGCACTGGAATGGTTTGCCGGAAGCGGCACCCGGGAGTTTCATGCACCAACCCGGCAGCTGGACAAAGTGAGTCAGCTACCGGCATCTTGTGCCAGCGATCCACTAACCGTTGAGTCAGACATGAGTCATCAGGAACTGTTTGCTTTGTACAGCCAGATAATGGCCGAGTACTACGTCGACTTTGCACGTATGAACGTTGATTGGCCGGCCTTATCCTATGCTCAGGAAACCCAGATAACCGAACAGGATACCACCTTGTACGAGGCGGTTTATCAAACGTTGTTGCCATTGGCAGATTCGCATAATTCCTGGGTAGCGGCAGATGGCACTATAATTCGGGCCTATACCAAACCCGTACATACCACCAATCTGATTGAAGAATATGCCCTGGCCAATGGTCTGAGCTATCCGCTGCAGGACAGTGAACTGAATAACGCCATTGTGGCCGATATTGAAAGCTATATTGATAATGCCCTGGGGCAGGAAATTAATATTATCATGGGCTACGCGACGTCAGACATAGGGCAGGATGCGTCTGAGCAAATTGCCTGGTTTGCCATTAACAATATTGGCTATCTGCGCATTGATGCCATGCATAATTACTCTACAGCAGATGAAGACAGCGACGATCTGGCCCAAACCACGTCTAATCTTAATAACCTTAATCAAGCACTGGATGAGGCGCTCACCGATTTAGCGGCTACGGACGGTCTGATTATCGATGTGCGCTATAACGGCGGCGGCAACGACTATATCAGCCTGGCCATTGCCAGTCGCTTTACCGAAAGTGAATTTCTGGCCTATAAAAAATATGCCCGGGATGGTGCGGGAGTAACGGCTACACAAACTGCTTATATTGCGCCTAGCCAGTATGTAAATTACACCAGTAAACCCGTGGCCCTGCTGGTGAGCAACGATACGGCTTCAGCGGCCGAGACGTTCAGCTTGTCGATGCAGCAGTTACCTCACGTTACGCTGGTGGGGGAGGCGACCCACGGTATTTTCTCTGACATTATGCACTGGGCTTTACCCGGTGAACACGAACTCGGAATATCCAACGAAGTGTACTTATCGCCGGATGATGAGTGGTATGAAGGGGTAGGCGTGCCAGTAGATGTTAATGTGCCATTTTTCTCCCTGTCTGATCGCACTCAGGGCGTGGATTCGGCAATCGATGCCGCACTTGAAGTGCTCCAGTAAGCTTGCAGGGAAGACAGGGCCGGATTCGCTGGCCCTGTTTTTATCGCTGTAAAATATCGTTTAACCGGCGAGTTGATAGCCTTGTTGTTTAAACAGTTTAAGGGCGGCTTCGCACACGTGGGTATCGTATAAAATGCCCTGGTTGCGGCGAATTTCGTCCAGTGCTTTGTCTATACCCTGGGCATGGCGGTAGGGCCGATTGGTAGCCATAGACTCAATCACATCGGCTACGGCAATGATTTTTGCCTCGAGCAATATCTCATCTCCGCTTAATCCTCTTGGGTAACCACTGCCGTTTATACGTTCATGATGCTGATACGCCACTTCGGCAATAGGCCAGGGAAAATCAATATTTTTAAGAATGCTGTAACCGTTACTGGCATGGGTTTTAATAATTTCAAACTCTGAGACGGTTAGCCGGGTCGGCTTGGTCAGGTACTCCGAGGGCACGCTGATTTTGCCAATATCATGCACCAGCCCGGCGATACGAAGGCCATACTGGGTATCTATATCAAGGCCCATTTTACGGGCTATTTCAGCCGCTAAGTCGCCCACTCTGGCTTCATGGCCTGCGGTGTACGGATCGCGCAATTCCACCATGTGAGAGATGGCGGTTACCGTACCAAGCACCATTTTTTCGAGTTTGCTGGAATACTCCTGCACCTGCTCCAGGGCCTTTTCTTCGGTACTCACGTCGCGCCAGATGCCAATAAAGCGTGGCGGGTTGGTATTGGGTATTAACCGCAGCTCGTCATGAAAGTAAACGTAATGCCCGCGGGCATGCTTAACCCGATAATAATGATCGCCACCGCCCCGGGTAATAATGGCTTTGCTTTCTTCAATGGCGCGCAGGCGATCGTCCGGATGAATGCTGTTTTGCCACCAGTGCGGTGAATTGGCCTCTTCCTGGGAGTAACCGAGTACGTCGCTGAGGTTTTCGCTTATCCACAGTGGCAGGGCTTTGTGCTCCCTTACCTCCATGGCATAAGTGATAATAGGTATGGCAGAAAAGTAACTGGGGATTCGGCTTAAAAACAGCTGCTCAGGTGATTCGTTTATCCGGGCTTTGAGCTCGGCACTGTTTAAACGCATCAGTAGCACGTAGAGCAGGGCGGACATAAGCCCCACAAACCCAAGGCCCTTGAGCATAGAAATCATGTAGGTGTTTTCAAAATCACCGAAGAACTGGGCCAGCACCCAGTCGCTGCCGATAATCCATAAAACGCCTGTCAGCAGGTAAATTAAGACAATTTTGCGATAGCGGTTTTTATTCATGAATACTACTAAATTTAACGCTATCTGCGGTTTAATGCGATGCGTTGGGCTGCCTGAAAAACAACACTCCTTTGTCGGATTTATCCGTTACCTGTGCATTTTAGCTAAACTTTAGTATAACAACCAACTTTGCCTTACTTTTTTGTAAGGCAGGTTGTTAGCTTATCCTAACACCGCAGCAACGCTGTGGCGCAAAACCTCAAGCGAATGAGTCTCAAACCAGGGATTGCGCGCCTGCCAGCGGTTATTGCGCCCCGATGGATGCGGTAGCGCGTATGCATTACCTGGTGACTTTGTGGTGAAACGTACTGCCTTGGTAAGGGTTTTATGTTCGGGCAAATAATATTGCTGAGCATAGCGGCCAATGTATAGCGTAAGCGCGGGGGTTAATTGCGCCTGCACTTTGGCATGCCAGGTTAAAGCGCAAATTTTAGGCGGCGGCGCATCCGCGCCATTTTTACAGCCTGGAAAGCAAAACGCCATGGGCAAGTGGGTAAAGGCCGGCGAATAAAACTGCTCACGGTTAACACCCAGCCAACCGCGCAACTTATCGCCACTGGCATCATTCCAGGGTTGGCTGCTGTCGTGTGCTTTTATTCCCGGTGCCTGTCCAATGATCAGGATGCGAGCCTGTTCCTCAATTTGCACAATTGGCCGCGGTGGATAGGGCAGGTTACCGGCACAAAGTGCACAGCTTCGAATCTCTGTTAGCAGTGAGTCGGCCGGGGGGGTCATGGTTTGCCTCCCTGAGCGATAGCGGTCAGATCCTGCTGTAGCGACTGGGTAAGCCAGTCAGTCATAGAGCGAAGACGTTTGGTTTGCAGTTTAACCGGTGCATACAGTAAGTGTACTGGCAGCGGGTGAGGTTCGTAATCGGGCAGTAAAATCTGCAAGTCACCACGCTTAACGGCGTCACTAACCTGATAATGTAAAAAGCGGCAATAACCCACGCCGGCAATGCAGGCATCGAGCGCAGCATCTACCTGATTGGTTATTAAGCGGGTTTGCATGGCCACTGACATCAGTTTAATGCCATGCTGAAAATGCCAGTCTTCGGGGTTATCCAGCACACTCAGGTGAACACAGGGCTGGCCAGCGATATCCTGCGGGTGTTCAGGCGCTGTTTGTCCGGCCATAAAGTCAGGGCTGGCGCACAGCACATGACGCATTGAGCCTAATTGCCGCGCCACTAAATCATGGTTGCCGATGCGACCAATGCGCAAGGCGATATCAATCCCTTCACTAAGCATGTCCACCGGGCGGTCGAGTAACACCAGGTTGACCTGCATTTTTTGGTACTGGTTGAGGTAGGCGTTAATTTTAGGTGCGACGTGGCGTTTACCAAAAGTCACCGGCGCAGTTACCGTAACTTTGCCCAGGGGTTCGGCCTGGCGATCAATGAGCATACTTTCGGCGTCATTCACCTCGGCCAGTATTGTACGGCAGCGCAGATAGTATTCTCGCCCCTCATCGGTAATGGCAATTTGCCGGGTGTTGCGATTAAACAGTCGCACTTTCAGGTGCTCTTCCAACGCGGCAAGCGTGCGCACTACCGAAGTAAGTGAGGTTTCCAGACTGTTGGCAGCCGCCGTTAAGCTGCCCATATCAGCAATCTCAACAAAGACTTTCATGGCTTTTAATTTGTCCATACTGGCCTTATTAGTGCGAAAAACGGTTTACAGAAATTAAATATCGCATATTTTTTGCGAAAAACAGACAAGTTAAGGTGGTTTTTGAGTGATTTAACCTTCTTTTAACATGGAGAGAAAGCATGAAATTGTACGATCTTGAGCTGTCCGGAAATTGTTATAAAGTTCGGCTGTTTGCCGCCCTGGCTAATATTGAGCTGGAAATTGTGCCGGTGGATTTTATGGCCGGTGAACACAAAAGTTCAGTTATGCTGGCTTTAAACCCATTTGGCCAGCTACCAGTGTTAGAACATGGAGAAGTTGTGTTGCGCGACTCCCAGGCAATGCTGGTGTATCTCGCTCGCCTGTATGATCTTGAGAGCTGGTTACCGTCCGACCCACAGCAAATGGCCGAAGTACAGCAATGGCTGTCTACCGCGGCCAACGAAATTCAACACGGCCCGAATGTGGCCCGACTGGTGGACAAGTTTGGCTTTGAATTTGATAAGCCAACCGCACTGGACATTTCAGCCGGTATCCTGACGTTACTGAACGACCATCTGGCCGAGCATGACTGGCTGGCGCTCGGGCACCCAACCATTGCCGACTGCGCCGTGATGCCATACGTAGCCATTGCACCAGAGGGCGGTATTTCTCTGGATGATTACCCGCATATCCTGGCCTGGATCGATCGCATCAAGCAGCTCCCCGGCTTTATTGGTATGCCAGGGCAGGTTTAGCAGGGATAGACGCTGGAAGGGTAGGGAATTGTTACAGTTGTGGTTACAGGGTTGGTTGAACAAAATAACTGAAACGCTTATTTTCAAAAAAGCCTCCCGAAACAGCGGGAGGTTTTTTGTATGTTAAGAAAGCTATTTAATAACAGTTGTTTGCGTGGTTTATTTGATGTAATGAAGTGCCGTCAGGCACAAAATTAATTTGTTAGGTTTAGGCTGCACATATAACTATTTATAAAATCAATGTCAGGTATTCGCTCATTTTTTGGAAATTCTGTAATAAATATTGTATGTTTCCAATCGTAGTTACAATTAATAGTACCCTTCATCTATTACAAAGCGTGGTAAATACGTATGTCACAACAAGATAGCAATGCTCTGAACACTTCACGTGATGATAACGCAATCCAGGATCGTTCTATTGTTGAAGAACTAGCCGATGCAAAAAAAGAAATCAATGATCTCAAAATGCAGATTATGTGGATGGAACGCCATTACGAGTAAAGTTTAATTGCTGGTTATCGCCGGTATAGTATCACACCACATTTCAGCGCAGCGACAGCATTCATAATGCCTTGGTTTATTAAGTCTGCGCTTTATATAAACGATTAGCGTTAGCGACTGTCGTTACAGACTTTCGTTGCGAAGTGCTAGCGATTTAAATCCCAGCTCTGTATTTGACTAATATAAACACCATCCCAAAAAAATTATAACGCCAAGAACTGTCTAGTCTGCGGTGTTTGTATTCATGTGCTAACTAAGACTGCTTTGAGCGAATTGCGGAAGTAAGCTGCATGTTCTCTTTATGAACAGGAACACTCTGTAACAGGTATTCAAAAAACGATGTGAGCTGCCAATTTGCCACTCTCATGTTGCGTTAATTTTTAGTTCTTCTCAGCTTCATTGCGAAATCTACATGCCAGTTAAGCCCTTTAAAAAACTGCAAACCTGCTTGGGCAGAGCAAGATTATCTTCTATCAGCAAAATCGACAGTGGTGTACTCATGATTTTTCCCTTTGAAATCGTTAAAACTTAGCCATCATGATGACCCCAAGCTACCGACCATACTGCCAAACTTAACCTGATCACCTGCTAATGCATAAACGCAGGCGCACCTTCTCATCAATGGAGGACTCTACGCTGCTTCAAACAGATCTTAAGCGTAAAGTAACCAGGGTGAAATTAAGGTATATAAACAGTCTAATCTTTACATCTGGTTGAGATAGTCACTAAACAGGTAGATAGATTTGATAGAACAGATTACTGCAGATAAAGCTATGAAAGATTAACACTCGCAAAGCAGGCAAAAAAAAACCGCCATTTGATGGCGGTTTCTTCTGGATTTAAGCACAACTAATTGTGATTAGTTTACCCTGAAATTAACTCCGATCAGTTAACTTTTCGACGGAGACCCATACCAATCAAAGCTAGAGACAATAAAGCGATAGAAGATGGCGCTGGTGCGCCTACCACTGGCTCTTCATCAGCTTCAACTGTATTAAAGGTCACGTTATCTATTACTTCAGCCAAACCAGTTGTGCCAGTTTCATAAATAAAAGTCGCTCTGTTAAAGCTGCCAAAACCACTAGCGATAATAGTTTCATCAGCAATGTCGTTTTTATTGTAAACAAGTTCAACTAATCCAACTTGCAAGGCATCGTTGAATAACGTTAAAACAGCTGTTGTTTCCGGGAAGCCAGGATCATCGTTACCAAACACCAACGACAGATAATCAACATAAACACTAAAGTCCAGTGAAACGCCAGTATCAGCCCCAAAAACACCCAAGGCATTGCCGATTGACTGATGACCATAATCACGAATGGACAATTCTTCACCACTGAATGTTAACAGGTCTGAGTCAACACTTGAATAACTCGCTCCTTTAGTGCCAGTCAAATCCGCTTCAAAATCAAGAGTAACAAGCGCAGCATTTGCTGAACTTACTACCAACAACAGACTTACTACAGAAACAAACTTTTTAATAAACATAACTTTCTCCTGACTATTATGGTAGGTTTAAAGCAAACTTTAGGCCAAAATTTAAATCGTTTAATTTCAATAGCTTAACTAAGAATTGGCTTTCAGAAGCAGCGTATTGTAAAATTAACTGACATAAAATATTTGTTTTTTTCGAGACCAATTAATCCGGCTTTTCGAATATTCAGAGATAAAAATAGGATCTGTTAATCCTTATTAGCAGATCACTAATACATGTTCGAAAATTGCCAAAGGCATCGGGTTTACTAACCACAACAGCCACATTAGTAGTAAAGCAAAGAGTCGTTTTCTCATCACTGCGTCTCCTCATATGAAAACCCCAGTGTAAATATGCAAAGGTGAAATCAGGGTGATATAGACGATACTTTAAGAAACTTTGGCCTTCTCTTTGAAATAGTCCTTCAAATGACACTCCACATATTGAGGAGCGTCCATATTAGTCACCATGGTGGTCATAAAAAACTCCAGAGGGCCATAAAATGTAGAAGGTGTGAAGGCCCGAAGCCCCCATAACACAGCGCTACGGATCCAATCCGGAATATGAACAATTTTTTCAGGCTGATTGATGGCGAAGGACTACTACCGCGGAGCGGTTTAGTCCTTTGACCAAACAATAGAAGACTTCTTCAGCATAAAGCCATAAAGACCTTTCAATTAGATATGCCTCTAACTGGCGCTTTTGTTAAACTTGAGCTCTGTTCTAAAGGATAGACATAACCGAGCAAGAGCTGAGTAAGCCTAAGAGGAACCATCTGTGCTATTAGCCGAATTTCACCTGCAAGCGGTGAATATCATTCAGATATTAAGCCTGTTCACCGGCTTGCTTGGTGTTGGTTTACTGGCGGGCGAACGGCGCTATAACGGTCTTGTTCTGGCGCTGTTAATGCAGAGCCTGATGATGGGCTTTAATTTATATGAAGAACTCAATGCTGGCGCCGTTGGCTGGTATATTACGCCTGCTTTCAGCCTGTCGTTGGGGCCCCTTTTTTATCTTTTAGTGCGGGTGTTACTGGTTCCCGAGCAACCCTTAACTTATCGTGACAGCGCTCACTTTTTACCAACGCTGATGGCACTACCTTTAACACCCTATCTGCAGTGGATGTTGCTGGCCGGTGCAGTTAGCCAACTGATTTATTTTGCGCTGGCATTCAGGTGGTTGAAACGCTATCACGCTGCCATGGCCGAACGTGAAGCCGATACTGAGAGCAAAGGCTTGCACTGGCTGTTCAATACGCTGGTGGTACTGCTGGTATTGCTGATCCTGGACATGGTGCGGGTGAATTTGCAGAGCGTTACTACCGAGCCCTTTCGCAGTACCTGGTATTTGCTCGATCAGAGCGCGTTTTTACTGGTGTTGTGTGTTGCGATTGTCGGGCTTATTAGGCAACCGGCGTTGTTTAACGGGCTCAGTGAGGTTGAGCAAACTAACGCTGAACCAGCGCCTCATGAAGACAGTCAGGCCGCGGCTATTTTTCAGGCGCTGGATAGTCAGATCCGCGAACAACAATGGTATTGTCAGCCGCGTATTTGTTTGCAGGATATTGCCGGTTATACTGGTCTTTCGGTAAAAGACATTTCCTGGTCAATTAATACCGGTGGCGGCATGAGCTTTGCCGACTACATCAATCAACTGCGTATCAACCGGGTGGCCGAGTTGGCCAAATCCACGCCAGATAAAACCTTGCTTGAGCTCGCCATGGACGCTGGCTTTAGTTCTAAATCGTCATTTAATGCGGTATTTAAAAAACACACCGGCAAAACGCCAGGCCAGTATCTTACGCCTTTACGGGCGAGGGATTAAGGGCTGATGTACAGAGTTTTTGAGGGGCCAAAATAGCGTTTAACAGGTGCAGAATCCTGATTCTGGTCGCCTCGTGGCCAGCGCTGACACAAAGTAGCTCCATACAAATTCAATCGGAGCATTCAATGCGAACCTCAAGCGTTAATTTTATTCCTATCAAAGCGATTGGCCTGTCGGTTTTGTTTATCTGCAGCATTCTTTTGCTGTCGGTTACCTTACTGGCAGTTTATGTTCATTACGAACACGGCAGTACCTCCTTAACATTGATCCGTCCGCAAAGTCATATTCTGACTAATGTGAATGTGCTAACGCTGGAAGAGGAACCGGTGCTGAGCGATCAGGCGGTGATCATCCGTGATGGCCGGATAGAAACAGTGCAATCATCAGCATTACCACTGCCTGAGGATTTGCCGGTAGTGAACGGTAATGGCCGTTTTGTATTGGCCGGCCTGATCGATTTACATGTGCACGTGCTTGACCGTAGCTATGCCAAAATGGCCCTTGCCACCGGGGTTACCACGATGCGTAATATGGGCGGCTATCGCTATCATCTAAAGTGGCGTAACGAACTGGAGCAGGGCGACTGGTTTGGTAGTCAACTGGTGCTTTCGTCACCCATTTTTAATAGTGTGGAACAGGGTGATCCTTTATCACACTTTACTGTGAATAGCCCGCAAAGGGCTCGTCAGGCTGTGCGTGACTATATCAATCAGGGCTATGATTTTATCAAAGTGTACGAAGGGCTCCATGCCGAGGTGTATGAGGCGGTGCTGGATGAAGCGATGCAGCTTGGTGTATCGGTGGCTGGTCATCCTTCTTACGATTTGATGCAACAAAATCTGGCCGCACATGCCAGTCTGGCAAGCTTTGAACATGTGGAAGAAGTGTTCGACGGATTTTTACAACAGCAACGTAATCCCCAAAAAGTAATGCTTGCTGCTGATTTTCTGCGAGAGAATCAGGTACCACTTATTCCAACGCTGGCCGTAAATCAGGAGCTCACCTTACTTAGCATCCAAAAACAGGCTTATCTGGCGCAGCAGGATATCAATGCGATCAATCCTTTTGCGCGCCTGGTTTATGAGCAGACTTCCTTTCAGCGCTGGTTAGGGTCATCTGCGGAGCTGGGCGAGTATAACCGAGAAGTGGATGACTACCTCAATGAGTTAACTTTCAGCCTTTATGAACAGGGCGTCACCCTGGCGCTTGGCTCCGATGCAGGAGCTCTGGTGGACGTTCCGGGGCCGGCAACTATTCGGGAGGCGTTGCTGATGATTGAGGCGGGTATTCCTGTAAAAGAGGTATTGCGAAGCGCCACCATCAATGCAGCAGAGGTATTAAACCGCAGTAATGAACTGGGCAGAGTGGCAAGGGGGTATCGCGCCGATTTGGTGGTGTACAACGAAGATCCATTGTCTACTCCTGACACGTTACAACAACCACAACTGGTTTTTCAGAATGGCCGGTTATTTACCCGGACAGAACTAATGACGCTGCAGAACGAAGGTCGTCAGCACAGTTCGTTACTGGTAAGTGTGAGCAGACATCTGATTCATCTTTTGCTGGACTGAAATGGCTATGCCCGCTTTACAACCGAATCAAAATAAACCATATTGGTGCATTGAGCAGTCTTATTCGAGTCGAAAGGATGTTAGCAAGTATAAGTTTCGCCCAGCGTCAGCGTTTGGCTTACATTGATTTTTGTTTGTTGTTTAAAGGGGCGATCTACCGTCAGGACTTGATCAACCGTTTTGAAGTGGGCTTGTCGGCAGGCTCCCGCGATTTTAATTTATACAAGGAAATGGCGCCGGACAACCTGGAATATGACTCCCGGGAAAAGCGCTATTTTCAAACCAGCCAGTTTAAGCCGTTATTTGAACATGACGCCCAGCGTACGCTAACTAAACTGGCCAATGATATTTCTGATGGCTTTGATGCCATTGGCGATATTCACTTTCCGGTGGAAGCACCGTCGAGCCTCAATGTGCCGGATATTTTTATTGTCGCCAAACTGGTCCAGGCCATTTTAAATAATCGCGCAGTGAGTGTGATTTATACGTCCTTGTCGAGTGGCTCTGCTGCCCGGGAACTGGTGCCTCATGCGATTGTGGATAATGGCCTGCGTTGGCATGTGCGCGCTTTTGATCGTAAAAGTCAGAGTTTCCGTGATTTCGTGCTGACCCGTGTCAGTAAGGTCACCCTAAAATCAGAACCCGCCGCCAATGAACTGGCTGAGTACGACAGCGAGTGGCATCGAATGATCCCATTACAACTGGTGCCGCATCCAAAGAACGTGAGTTTTCCCACTGCCATTGAAATGGATTACGGAATGGAAAACAGCCAGTTGCTGATAAACGTGCGAGCCGCCATGGCGGGCTATTTACTGCGCCGCTGGAATGTAGACTGCACCGAGCGCGGCACGCTGGAAGGAGCCGAGTATCAACTGTGGTTACAGAACCGGTTTACATTACGTGACGTGGATAATCTGGCCATTGCGCCTGGCTACGCAGAGCTGAAATAAGTGGCTGGCGGGAGACTGGCTCCCGCCGGTTGATTAGCCCGCCAGGGTGGCACGAATTACCTTTTTGTTGATTTTACCCACAGACGTTTTGGGAATTTCATCAACCAGGGTGATGTGCTCTGGCACTGCCCATTTTGAAATGTGTCCGGATTCAACGAACTGCTGCAGGTGTTGCTGAATATCACCGGCGCTAAGCTCGTTGTTACTGGCAACCACCATAGCATGAGGGCGTTCTCCCCATTTTTCATCCGGCATGCCCACCACGGCAACTGCCGCAACATCCGGGTGCTGACTGATAAGATCTTCCAGCTCGATAGATGAAAGCCATTCACCACCGGTTTTGATAACGTCTTTAATCCGGTCCTTAATTTCTACAAAGCCGTCGGGATGGACGCTCGCCACGTCGCCGGTATGCAGCCTTCCGCCTTCCCAGAGCTCTTCCTGTTTGGCCGGCTCTTTATGATATCCCTGAGTGAGCCAGGGCGTTTGTACAGTAATTTCACCCACATCACTGCCATTGTGTTGCGCGGGTTTGCCGGAGGGCTCTTCTATGCGCAAATCAACCAGGTTGGACGCCACGCCGGTAAGAGTTCTGTATTTAAGCTGTTCCTCGGCCGGCAGCGCCCGTTGCGTTTTATTTAAGTGGGTAACAGTAAGCAGCGGGCAGGTTTCCGACATGCCGTAGGCAGAATAAATATCAGCTCCTTTGTCCATGGCTGCTTTGGCCAGCCCTTTCGGTAGCGCACTGCCGCCAATCAGGATCTTCCAGCCATCCAGCCGCGTTTCATGGCCTTTTTCGCAGCCCAGCAGCATTTGCAAAATAGTCGGCACACAGTGCGAAAAATCCACCTTGTATTGCTGTATCAGGTCAACCAACAGATTGGGCTCATACCGTCCCGGATAAATTTGCGTGCAGTTGAGCATCACTGCCGCATAGGGTACGCCCCAGGCATGCACATGAAACATTGGTGTGATGGGCATATAAACCGAATTAGAACGCAGTAATGGTAAGCCTTCATAACTGCCCAGCATGCCCACCATATTGATGGTATGCAGCACTAACTGACGATGGCTGAAATACACACCTTTGGGATTACCGGTAGTGCCTGTGGTGTAAAAAGTGGTGGCGACACTGTTTTCATCAAAATCGGGAAAATCGCATTCGCTGCTCTGTTCTGCCAATAATGATTCGTATTCGCCAAGCACACTCATATTGGGCGTGGCGGGCGGCGTGCCGCCGTCACTCAAACGAATGTAGCCTTGTACGGTGGGCAGCTGCGCCGCCAGCTGATCGGCAAGGGGGAGAAAATCATCGTGTACCAGCACCAGTTTATCTTCGGCGTGATTCATGGTGTAGGCCACCTGTTCGGGTGACAATCGAATATTTACATGATGCAAAATGGCGCCCAGCATGGGCACAGCAAAATAGCATTCAAGGTAGCGGTGGCTGTCCCAGTCCATCACCGCAACCGTATCACCGGCTTCCACTCCGGCGGCTTTCAGCGCATTGGCCAGTTGCTGCACCCGCCGGGTAAACTCACTATAGCTAAAAGATTGCTCGCCGCGGTAAATGATCTGGTTGTCAGGTTCAAAGCGGCCGGCTGAGGCAAAGATTTGTTTAATCAGAAGAGGGTAGGCGTGGGCATTTTCTGCCCCTTGAAGAATTTTTACAGGCATCACACGGCTCCGGTGTTTAACGGGTTGTTTTGTAATAGTGTTGTTTTAAAAATGTTAACAAGCAAGAGGTTGGCGTGTTAGGATTTATGATTGGCGTATAAAGATAATTTTGGCTGTATAAGCTGCGCCCACAAACCTCAGGATAACCGTGTGAAAGACTACAACATCGCGCAATCTCATAGTGTTATCGGCAGCTGGCCGCTGGTTATCAGCAGAGCAATGAATGCTTATCAGATTGACGGTCAGAGTCTGCTTAGCCGTGTAGGGATAGATCCTGTCCAGGCTGCTCAACCCGAAACCCGCTATTCTCTTGCCGAGCTAAATCGTTTGTGGCGTCTGGTAGAGAGTCTGACTCAGGATGAAGCGGTAGGGCTAACCGTAGCCCGATTTGTCCGGCCCACCTCCTGGCAGGCGCTGGGTTTTGCTATTTGGGCCAGTAACACGCTGATGGCTGGTTTTGAGCGGCTGGCAGTTAATTTCCGGATGTTTGCCGATTACGGTAAGCTCCAGGTAAGTGAGTCGGATAATCAGGTCGATATTAGCCTGCACAGAAGTCTTACTGTTGAACACTGGTGCGCGGCTGAGACCGACGCCTTTGTGGGCACCTGTATGCTTACCGCCAGGCATATTTTTGAGCCCGGCTTAGTGCCGTTGCAGGTGTCGCTTAGTCGTCCGCAACCCACTGACCCAACGCCATGGCAGCGTGTGTTTAAGTGCCCGGTGTTTTTTAATGCGGCCCACGACACGATATCGTTTAGTGAAGCGGTGATGCATCAGCCGTTATTAACTGCCAGTCCTGAGCTTGCTGCTCAAAATGACGCGCTGGTAGTCGATTATCTGGCGCGCTTTGATCGCAGCGATCTGCGCGGCCAACTGGAGTCATTGCTGTTAAATAACCTGCCACTGGGCACACTAACCCTTGTGCAGGCGGCACAACGCCTTGGGCTGAGTTCGCGTACCTTGCAGCGACGATTGGCCGACAAAGGCAGTAGCTTCCAGATTGTGGTGGATGCCCTGCGCAGTCGGCAGGCGTTATTATGGGTAGAAACCGGTCATTTACCATTAAGTGAAGTAGGCTACCGATTAGGTTTTAGCAATGCCGGCAATTTTACCCGTGCATTCAAACGTTGGTATCAGCAAAGCCCGAAACAACGGCGCCGGCAAGCTTTAACTGGCTGACCTGCCTGCGGTTTCTTATCCTAAAGGATGATGCGTAATTAACTAGTTTAGCTTGCACCATATCACTCCTGTGCATAGAGTTTAGGAGGGTAAGTTTTATACAGCAGCCTGGGAAAGAGATTTGTTACGATACTTTATGATAATGCTTGCGGCATTCGCCGCATTGGTAGCCTGGCCGGTGGCAAGTGAAATCGGTGCCAAAAAAGTCATTGTTGGTGCACAGTTAACCGGGCTTTTTCACATTCCCGGCGAACACCAAGGCCCCGGGGTTTACCACGAAATTCTCCAGCGTGCACTGGTAGAAAGCGGGCTGGCCGACCAGGTTGAGATCATTGTTATGCCCATGTCCAGGGCCAAACGCGGATTTGTGAATAAGCAATTTGCCTGTTATGCGCCGGGGATTGCAACCTTTGACCTAGAGGACGCCAGCCTCGATTTGCAGGATGTATTGATCAGTGTGCCGTTAAATAAGGCCATGGTGCGAGTGATTTCTCGCGATGAACAACATTTAGTAAGACAGGCCAGTGATATTCCCAATCATGCAGTGCTAAGCATCGTGCGTGGTACGCCTTTGAGCAGTGAAATGCAGGGGGTTGCCGATCGCGTGATGCACCTGTTTGAGGTTAGCAGCGAAACGGAAAATGTGCAGATGCTGAATGATAATAAAGTCGATTACATCTTTTCGTTTTATCCGGATGTGTTGTTTGCCTACGAGGAATTGGGGATGTCTGAGCTTCCCTATGCCGAAGAGTATTCGCCACTGACTATGCGCGATACGTTAATTTGCCACCCGGGCCATCAACCCCTGTTTAATGCCATCAATAAAAAGCTTGGGGAGTTTGCCCAAAGCGGGTTGTTAAAACAGATGCTGGGTGACTTAAACATGTTTGCCGAGTCTCAGGGGCCCGGCAATCGGTAACGGCGGTTAATCTTTTTGATTTTTTAACTGCTCTTCTGCGTAGCCCTTCGGCGGCGGTGTCCAGCCTCGTCGCTTGGAATGGTTGTCGTGGAGATCGGATTTCAGCGCGTCATCGATAAGTTGTTGTAACTCCATAAACAGCTCACGGTAGTTATTATCAAAACGCACGCCACTGGCATCGTCTTTCCAGGCTTCATACAGCACGTCACTTTGCTGGGCTTCTATATCGCGGTAAGCGTGCTTTTGCCGCTCGGCCTGAAACGGATGTACACCCATTGAACGGAGTGCCTGAGCGCCCATTTCCAGCGCCGAATGATAAGTTTCAGAAATCAGGTAGTCAGCACCCGCCTGGCGTAACCGGTAGCTATGTCCACGGTCAAAGGCGCGCACCAGAAGCTTAAGCTCCGGATGGGCTAATTTTACGTACTTCACCATTTCAACGGCGGTTTCCCGATCGTCTATGGCAATTACCATTAAGCTGGCCTGTTTAATGCCGGCGGTGTCGAGCATACCCGGTTTCGAGGCGTCACCAAAATAGGCCTGAGTGCCAATCTGGCGCATCAGATCGACCTGCTCTGAGCGAATATCCAGGATGACGGTTTTAAAATCGTTAGCGACCAGTAAGCGGTTAACGATTTGCCCGAAGCGGCCGATGCCGGCAATAATCACACTGCCTTTATCGTCTATCGTGTCATGCTGGCGGCTGCCGCTGCCATGCATGTAGCGGGGCATAATGACCCGTTCAAATAAGATAAACAGCCCCGGCGTTAAAAACATCGACAAGGCTACCACTAACTGCAATAACGCAATCAAATCGGTGGCCAGTACATTGTTCTGGGCCGCGAAGCTAATTAATACAAAACCAAATTCACCGGCCTGGGCCAGGCTCAGCGTTAGCAGCCAGCGATTGCTGCCTTTCAAATCAAACAGCAGAGCAATCACAAACAGTACCAGCGCTTTTAACACCATCACCCCAAGGGTGATACTGATGATCAGAACCCAATTTTCAAAGAGCGTAGCAAAGTGAATACCAGCACCTACAGTGATAAAGAAAAGTCCCAGCAGCAACCCTTTAAACGGCTCAATATTGGCTTTAAGTTCGTGACGAAATTCACTGTTGGCCAGCACTACGCCGGCCAGAAAAGCGCCCAGGGCAGGGGACAGACCAACCAGCCCCATTAAAGCGGCAATGCCGATAACCAGCATCAACGCAGTGGCCGTAAAAATTTCACGCAGTCCCGAGGACGCCACAAAGCGAAACAGCGGCCGGCTCAGGTAATGGCCCCCAACGGTGACAAACACAATAGAGGCAATAATAACCAAGCCGTACAACCAGCCCGGCAGGCCCTCCACCAGACTGTCGCCATGACCGGCGTTCTGACCAGCAGTCTCATTAATCGCACTCGCCAGTTCGGGTAGTGCCAATAACGGGATAAGCGCCAGCATCGGAATGACGGCGATGTCCTGGAACAACAGAATAGAAAAGGCTCCCTTGGCTCCCTCGGTTTGTTGCAGGCCTTTTTCCTGAAAGGTTTGCAGTACAATAGCGGTGGAGGATAACGCGAAAATAAGACCAATAGTCAGCGCCACCTGCCAACTCAGGCCAGCTATCATGGCGATGCCGGTGATAACCGCCGAGGTTAGCAGTAACTGTAACCCGCCCAGGCCCAGCAAGCGCAGCTTCATGTGCCATAATGCTTTGGGCTCAAGCTCCATCCCCACTAAAAACAGCATCATGACCACGCCAAATTCAGCAAAGTGCTGGATGGCGTTGGTTTCCTCGCCAACCAGGCCGAGCACCGGGCCAATTATCAGTCCGGCAATTAAGTAGCCCAGAACCGAGCCCAGGCCGAATCGTTTGGCAACCGGCACCGCAACAACCGCCGCCAGTAAATAAATAAACGCCTGAAGAAAGTAACCGGTCATTTGTGCAGATCCTGCTCGTCAAAATAGCGGGTGAGGTTTTCTAGCTGACGCGCTTTAGTGATATCCAGAGTGTCTTGTGCCAGGCTATCCAGCAGTTTTGTCCACACGGCTGAGTGCAGTGTGATGCGGTGCTCTTCCTTTGCGGTGCGGGATCCAAATAAGGCAAAAGGGGCCAGGAAGGTGAGCTGAGTAATACTGGCCATTTGTTCCAGTGGTTGCAGTAACTGGCGCAGGGTAAAGTGATTAAACCCATCGGTTTGGTACGCTTCTTCGCGCCCGCCAGCCGACACCGCACATAAAAATTGCTTACCCTTAAGTGCATCGCCCCCTTTGCCATAGGCGAATCCGTATTCAAGCACCAGATCCTGCCACTCTTTTAACAGTGCCGGGGTGGAGTACCAGTACATGGGGAACTGAAAAATAATCACATCGTGCTCAAGCAAACGCTGTTGTTCTCGCTCGATACTGATATTAAAGTCCGGATACTCGGCATATAAATCTACCGCCGTTACCGCCGTATGCTTTTTTGCGGCGTTAAACAGAACACTGTTGACCTCCGATCTCGCCTGCGAGGGATGCGCAAACAATAACAGAATATGGCGGGAGGGTGAGCTTGCTTCAGTAGACATTCAGGGTCCGGTACATAAATGAGTCAGCTTAAAAAATGAGGCTTTTGTCAGGATTATTCAAGTCTTACCACAAGCTACCATTTCCCTTCCGGTTGTTAAACTTATCAAAGAATTGGAAATGAAAAGAAACGGCGTTGTAAAAGCTGCCTGCAGGGCGTTGAATCAAGTAAAAAATGGCATATCTTACTCGTATTAAGCATAGAATTACTTTGCATACATAACGTATAATGCAAGCCATCAAACATAAAAAGCAATGGCTATGTTCTGCTAAATTGTTGCTATACTGTATATGAATACAGTTATTGAGGGTTGATCATGATCCCAGCACAATTTACAAAGCTTATAGCCGAGTTAGAACACTTAACAGATAGTCAAACCCGTTATGTTGAGAAGCTGCTGAAAGGCACTGATAGCGTCTCACAGTTGATAACAGAGCTTGAGGAGCGGATGGTTGAAAACCCTGAATGTCCGCACTGCCATAGCTCACTGATCAATCGGCACGGCAAGGTAAACAAGATGCA
>NZ_PVNP01000116.1 GCF_002993365.1 Marisediminitalea alba | reverse complement strand
TCGTTGTTGACACTCTTAATGAGTGCCCACACAGATTGTCTTGTTATAAATTGTTAAAGAACAATGCAGAACGTCGTTCTGCTGCTTCAGCGTTCTTTCAGAACCTGCCGAAGCGGGATGCGTATAATACGCTTTTGGTTTTCTGCGTCAACACTTTTTTGAAAATTTATTTTCGAAGCATTGTCGCTGTATACCGCTTCCCATAAGGCTTTCGCGTTATGCCGGGTTGGCCTGTTTGGGCGTTCCCCGTTGAAGAGCCGCGCATTCTACGCATTTGGTTTTTAACGTCAACTATTATTTCGCAATAAAACTAAAAAACGCGACCGTTTGGTCGCGTTTTAATCAATCAGTATATTCTCTGTACTAATTAGACGGTTTTTCGTCTTTTGGTTCTTTTATATCGTCTGTGCTCTGATCTTTAGCCGACGTTTCTTCTGGTTCCTCCGCACTCACCTTGGAAACGAAATCTGCGTCTTCAACCTGATCGCCAACCACATCACTCAGGGTTACCTTATCAACCGTTCTGAATGTATTGATTGGCCCCGCCAATGCGTAAAGCGCAAATACAATAAATAAGACTAATGCAGGCTCGGTGGCAACGATAATAAAGATAAGCAAAATGACCAGCAGTGCAACAAAAGGTACTTTACCGTTCCAGTTTACTTCTTTAAAGCTGTTATATTTAAAGTTACTGACCATTAACAAGCCAGATAAGCCGGTAACTAACGCCACGATAAGTCCGATATCATCGCCGTTAATATCGTACTCCACACCTAACCACACAAATCCGCACACAACAGCTGCTGCTGCCGGACTGGCCAGCCCTTGGAAAAAACGCTTGTCGGCAATGCCAACCTGGGTGTTAAAACGAGCAAGCCTTAAAGCAGCGCCTGCTACATATATAAAGGCAGCAAACCAACCCAGTTTGCCGAGATCGCTCAGGCCCCAGTTGTAAGCCACCAGCGCTGGTGCCATGCCAAATGACACCATATCAGCCATCGAATCATATTCCGCGCCAAAATCACTCTGTGTATTAGTGATGCGAGCAACCCTTCCGTCCAGTCCGTCAAATATCATGGCCACGAATACTGCCACCGCAGCAGCCTCAAAGCGCCCGTTCATAGAAGACACCACAGCAAAGAAGCCTGAGAACAAACCGGCAGTGGTTAGAAGATTCGGCAACAAATAGATACCTTTATGTTTACTTTCTGACATGATTTTCTCTATAGCTACAAACGGCGCTCATTATTTCATAATCTCAATGGACATGCTTAACGATTTTAAGTTTCAAAGCATTTCTACTTTTATATACCCTGACTCGTACGTGATATAACTACTTATCGGATCATATACATAACCCGATGACCATTACTTATAGAATGCAAATCAAGGGATTATGAAACTGCCATGTTGAAGCACTTTCTCATCCATAGCTATGTCAGGATAATTTACACCAACCGTAAATTTAACTGACAAGCAATTCTACATTATTGAATTTTAAAAGATTTATATTTTGGATCACTTTTTGCTAAAGAAATTTTGCAAGAATGCGTAGTTAATGAGGAAGTGAAGTATGCGGTTTAACTGTAATAAGACAGTTCTTGTTCTGAGCACTATTGGTTTATTCGCTTCAGGCGTTGCCAGTGCTACAGGGAGCAGTTCTGGATGTAATGTAAACACTGGATGTGATAGCTGGACAAACGCGTCGGTCTATGACCTGACGACGTCTGAGCAAAATTATCAACTTTATGAAAACATCGATCCAACCAATAGTACAGTGGTGGTTAACGGTGTTTCTATTTCTGTAACAGCCTGGTCTGACACTGCAGGTGGAAATGACGACATTGTTACTTCTGCAAGTTTCTCCGGACCTTGGGGTGAAGGTTTTGGTGTCACTAACCAAGACGAAGCCAACTTTGACAATCACAGCGATTCTCATGCAATCGACAACATGGGCAATTGGTCTGATTATGACATGGTTTTGTTCTCGTTTTCTGAGTCAGTATCATTAGCAGGCGCTACTTTTAACTGGTTAGGTGGTAGCACGAGTACGCAACAGGTTTCTGTTGCAGGCTTATCAGATATTAATCAGTTGACATCGGGTTCAGCTACCTGGAGTCAGATTGCAGGCAATCTCGATAGTTCTCTGAAAGGCAGCTTCCAAATCGGTGGCAGCAATGGCACCTACCATTCTGATTTTACCACGACTGGCACTTCTCAATACTGGTTAGTAGGTGCTTATAACTCACTGTTTGCCTATGTTGATGGCTTTTCTGAAAATAATGATGCTTTTAAGCTTACATCAATCGGCTTTAATCAGGTTGAAGACAATAACGGTGAGCCTGATCCAGTAAACGCACCGAGTTCTTTTGCTCTGTTATTACTTGCTGGCGGTTTTGCAGCGTGGCGTAAAAAACAAGCGAAATAAATTCAATTTCATTCTCGTTCAAAGGTGGCTTTTGCCACCTTTTTTGTACACAATCCAAAATATCCATTTGAATAAAAAAGAAATACTATGCGATTGACGTCTACCCTTCTGATTTCAGCCGGCTTACTAGCCAGTTCATATACCCTGGCCAGCTCTGAAGAAGATTATGAGAAAGCGCTCGCAGCCTACAGCCAAACCCGTTATGACGAGGCCTTTATCCATTTAAAGAATAGTCTCAAACAAGACCCGGATAACCTGGCGGCGAAAATTCTGATGGGTAAAATTTTGCTTATGAATGGCTATCTGTCGGCTGCTGAAACTGAATTCTACGAAGCGCTGGATCAGGGGGCGGATATCAATCTTGTCGCGGAGCCATTAGGTAATGCTCTGCTGTTCCAAAATAAATACCAGAAAGTGGTTAACTTTAATGAGACAGACAAGCTTGTCACTGAGCAAAAGGTTAAGTGGCTTCAGATCCGTGCTACTGCCTGTACCAGACTGAAACGCTTTGACTGTGCCAATGAGGCTTATCAGCAAAGTCTGAAATTAGATAGCAACTACTCCCCGGCCTATAATGGACTGGCGTCTGTGGCGCTGATTGAAAATAAGCTCGAGCAGGCAGGTGACTACCTCGATAAAGCTATCAGCATAAATGATCAGGACCACGTCACGTGGCGACTTAAAGGTCAGCTGGCGCGAGCCAATGAAGACTATGATACCGCCATTACGCACTTGCAACATGCGTTAGAGTTAGCTCCGGAAGATCCCATTACGCTTAGAAAGCTGGCTGACATTTATCTGGAAAGTAACGATTTTGATAGCGCTCAGGCGTTTGTAGACGAAATTATTGAGAAAACACCTAACGATCCGTTAGCAATTCTGCTCAGCAGTTGGCTGGAAAGTAAGGATAAAGAAAAACTGGTCAGCAATAAGCGGCTCGAGCAGCTTAACGAAATCATGAGCAGCTTATCGCCGGATATCATTGCAGACCAACCGGTCCTGTTATATATCAGCGGCTTAACTGCCTTTTTCCACGGTAATACCGAACAGGCAGCTAAGGACTTCTCTCAATATTTGCAGAATAACCCCGGTGACATTCAGGCTATTATTTTGTTAGCCCGAACTTATCTGATGACCCAGCAAAACCGTCAGGCACTCACCTTGCTGGAAAAGCACGAAGATAAACTCATCGATAATATCGATTCAGCGCTGCTGCTAGGCGACTTATACCTGAAGCAAAACCGAGCCTTTAAAGCTCAAAAGCTCAGCGATGAATTATCCCTGAGATACCCAGAAGATGCCCGGGTCAGTTTGTTCCGCATCCGCCTCATGGCGAATCGCGGTAAAATTGACGAAGCCATCGCAATCCTCGACAGTAATTACGAGAAAAATAAGGAAAACGTAACATTCCTGTTTACCTACAGCATGATGAAGTTGCAGGCCGGCATTGAAGAGGACGCTTTAAAAAGCGCTAATGAAATATTGTCAAAATACCCCGACGAAGCCGACTTCCTGAATCTGAAAGCGGGCATACTTATTCGCTTACAGCGCTACGATGAAGCATTGGACGTGCTATCTGACACACTGGCTAAACAACCTGATCTGTTTGCTGCAAAATTCAACCGTGCAGCCATATTAAGTCGCCAGGGCGAATTTGTAGAATCCAATTTACTCGCAGAAGAGTTACTGAAAACATCACCTCAGCACGCGCAATCGATGTTATTGAAGGCCCACAATAACGTACAGTTGGGCGATATTGAGGAGGCACTGGATCTGTATAATGACGTGCTGATTCTGAATAACGATTTCAACTATGCCAGGTTTGAGTTAGCCAAGTTATATGGCTCAATGAAGGACTATGATCAGGCGCTTTATCACATTGACCGGTTATTGGTGAATGACTTCGATAATGCAGACTATTTGTTGTTTAAAGCTTCTTTGTATATTCAGAAACGCAACATTTCCGAAGCACAAAAGACACTCTCAGTAGTTGAACATTTTACGCTCAACTCGGTAGAGCAACTGTTACAGCAGAGCCGCTTACAAAAAGCCATCGACAACAAACCCGGCGCAATAAACTCAATCGATTTTGCCTTGCAACTTGCGCCGAACAGTACGCAGTTAAAGCTGGAGAAAGTGCGTTTATTAATTGAGTCAGCGTTATTCGAAGACGCCAAAGCCCTGCTCGATGATATCCGTAAAGCAAATACGAATAACCCAAATTTTTGGTTGGTACAGGCCCTTTACGATGACAATACAAACAACCGTCAGCAAGCAACTACCGCGCTGACCAAAGCTCTGCAACTGGATGCTGACTTCCATCAGGCAATGCTTTACCTATATGAGCTGGCGCTGATGGGCGGAGATAAACAAGCATTTATAGATCGGGCTGAAGCAACACTGCAAACCTCGCCGGATAACCTGCTAACCAAAAATCTGCTGGCGCAGTTTTACTTCGTGCAACAGGATTTCGATAAAGCGACGGCATTGTATAAATCGTTACTCGATGAAGATAAAACTTTTAACCGCGCCATCGTATTGAACAAGCTGGCCATTATGGCCTTACACGACAATATCAATGACGCCCATAAATATATTGAGCAGGCTTTCGAGATAAACAGCACCAATCCCGACATTCTGGATACCCTGGGCTGGATACTCGTGCAGAAAGGACAACTGGAAGATGGCCTTGGTCATCTGCGAAAAGCCTTTGCCCGGGATTCCAATAACCCGGAAATCCGTTATCACATTGGCTATGCACTGGCGAAGTTAAACCGTAACCAGGAAGCAAAAGAAGAACTGAAAAAAGCGGTCGCCGTTGAGCGCCCCTTCTACAATCGCAGTAAAGCGCAAGCTTTGCTAGACAGCTTGTAAGTAACAAAAAAGCCGGCAAATTTGCCTAATGCCGATCAGTTAAGAAATTTATACTGATCGGTTGACCGATCTTTCTACGGGTTCACAATCCGATATCAGTCTCTGGTATCGGATTTTTTTATGTCTTTACTTACACACCTCGATGATACATTTAGTCATGCGGAAGACTTGAATGCTATCGATAAATTGAAGTCCTTCGTTGACCCTGAACTTCTCCAGCAAGCTTATGAATTATCAGGTGTAGCGACCGTCAGGCGTCGTCGATTACCTCTGGATTCGGTCGTTTTTACCATTGTTGGTATGAGTCTTTTCCGTAACGATCCTGTCTGGGACATTGCGAATAAACTCGATGTTTCGCTACCGGGCAAAAACCGTTTTGTTGCGCCTAGTGCGCTAGTACAAGCCCGCCAACGACTGGGGGAAGATGCCGTCGGACACACTTTTAAACTGATGGCACAGCGGGCATTTGGCGAGTACGCTTTTGAGCAGTGGTGTGGTTTAAATGTACTGGCGGTTGATGGCGTGATGTTTCGTGCTCAGGATACCGCTGAGAATCTTGATGCATTTGGTTGCGACCGGAATGCCAGGGGGGATAATCCGTACCCGCAGGTACGCATGTGCAGTCTGATGGAAACGTCCAGTCACCTTCTTCTGGCCAGTGAATTTGACAGCCGGAATGTGGGAGAGATGTCTCTCGCAGAGCGGCTTATCCCTTCGGTTCCTGATCACTCTCTGACCCTGTTCGACAGAGGCTATTACTCGCTAGGGCTACTGTACTTGTGGATGACTAAAGGGGTTAACACGCACTGGATGCTTCCCGCCCGTAAAGATTTACAGTACACAGTGAAACATCAACTAAGCGAACATGATGCTTTAGTGACCCTTGAGACATCGCCTCAGGCACGAAAGAAGTTTGATGGTTTACCTGAAACTATTGAAGCGAGACTTACCCGCTACGAAGTCGACGGGAAGACCTATCGCGTACTTAGTTCAATGGTTGATGCGATGCAGTTTCCCTATGCAGAAGTTGTTGATGTGTATGTTCAGCGCTGGGAAATAGAGTTGGGTTTCAGGGAAATGAAACAGACTCTGCATCAGGCAAAACTGACGCTTCGTAGCAAGAAGCCTGAGATGGTGCGTCAGGAACTGTGGGGGCTGTTGCTCGCCTACAACTTGATTAGGTTGATGATGCTTGATGCCGTCAAAGATATGCCGGAGCTATCACCCTCCAGGCTTAGCTTCGGACTCTGCATGAGGCATATCATCGTGTTCTTCCTGACTACTATCCCAGACACAGTGACCAAGCTGCCAGTTCACTATGAATACCTGATGGAATCGTTGAGGATGATGAGGTTACCGGACAAACGACCTGACAGGTATTATCCACGAGTGGTAAGGAAGAGACCGGCTAAGTACCCCTCAAAGAAAAATGCCAGTCAGCTTAACTGACTGGCATTAGGCAAATTTGCCGGCTTTTTTAGTTTTGTTTAGCCAATCAGATAATAACCAATCGCTCGCCATCCACATCAATACGGATAGTGGATTCAGGCAGAATAGCCCCCGATAGCAACTGTTGCGCCAACGGGTTTTCCACTTGCGTCTGGATAGCCCGCTTGAGCGGACGAGCTCCGAATACCGGATCGAACCCGGCATCAGCCAGTTTATCCATTGCTCCTGCAGACAGCTCAAGTTTATAACCTTTGTCTGCCAGCCGAGCTCGTAATGACGCCAACTGAATTTTCGCAATCGATTTAATTTGCTCTTTACCCAGCGGATGGAACACCACTATATCGTCTACCCGGTTAATGAATTCCGGCCGGAAATGCTGACCAACCACGTTCATCACCATGGATTTCATTTCTTCGTACTGATTTTCCTGATGCTTATCCTGGATAATATCGGAGCCCAGGTTAGACGTCATAATCACTACGGTATTCTTGAAATCTACAGTGCGGCCCTGACCGTCAGTTAAGCGACCGTCATCCAGCACCTGCAGCAGAATATTAAACACATCCGGATGGGCTTTCTCTACCTCATCAAGCAGGATCACAGAATAAGGCTTACGGCGAACCGCTTCGGTTAGATAACCGCCCTCTTCGTATCCTACGTAGCCCGGAGGCGCACCGACCAGGCGAGCCACGCTGTGCTTTTCCATAAATTCCGACATATCTATGCGGATCATGGCTTCTTCGGTATCAAACATAAACCCGGCCAATGATTTACACAGCTCTGTTTTACCTACCCCGGTTGGCCCTAAGAACAGGAACGAACCAATCGGACGATTCGGATCGGCAAGCCCGGCACGTGAGCGGCGAATAGCATTAGATACGGCGTTTACCGCTTCATGCTGACCGACCACCCGCTTATGCAGCACATCTTCCATGCGCAGTAGCTTGTCTCGTTCACCCTCGAGCATCTTTGATACAGGAATGCCGGTCCAGCGTGAAAGCACATCGGCAATTTCGGCATCCGTTACCCGGTTTTTCATTAACAGAGTTTCTTTGTTCTCGTTTTCCGCCGCTTTTTCCAGCTTCATCTCAAGCTCAGGAATCCGGCCGTACTGCAGCTCAGACATCCTGTTTAAGTCGGATGCGCGACGGGCAATCTCTAAATCCAGCTTGGCTTGTTCAAGCTCAGACTTAATTGACTGGGTGCCCTGCATGGCTTCTTTTTCTTCTTTCCAGATTTTCTCCAGATCGGCGAATTTAATTTCTGCCTGTTCGCGCTCCAGCTCGATCATTTCAAGTCGCTTGTGACTGGCATCATCGGTTTCTTTCGCCAGCGCCTGCTCTTCCAGCTTGAGCTGGATGATACGGCGCTCCAGTCGATCCATCTCTTCGGGTTTGGAGTCAATCTGTAAACGAATACTCGAGGCTGCCTCATCAATCAAATCGATAGCCTTATCAGGTAACTGCCGGTCGCTGATGTAACGGTGCGACAAGGTTGCCGCCGCCACGATGGCCGGGTCAGTAATATCTACCGAATGGTGCAGCTCGTAACGTTCTTTTAAACCTCGCAGTATAGCGATAGTGTCTTCTACGCTGGGTTCATTCACGAGTACTTTCTGGAAACGGCGCTCCAGCGCGGCATCTTTCTCGATATACTGGCGATATTCATCCAGGGTAGTCGCGCCCACGCAGTGCAGCTCACCACGGGCAAGTGCCGGTTTGAGCATATTGCCAGCATCCATGGCACCGTCGGATTTACCCGCGCCAACCATGGTGTGTAATTCATCAATAAACAGAATTACCCGGCCTTCTTCTTTAGCAAGCTCATTAAGTACGGCTTTAAGGCGCTCTTCAAACTCGCCGCGATATTTAGCCCCTGCTACCAGCGCACCCATGTCCAGCGACAACACCCGCTTGTCTTTTAAGCCTTCCGGCACTTCGCCATTAATAATGCGTTGGGCGAGTCCTTCAACAATAGCGGTTTTACCTACACCGGGCTCACCAATTAATACCGGGTTGTTTTTAGTGCGGCGCTGCAAAACCTGAACGGTGCGGCGAATTTCATCGTCACGACCGATCACCGGATCCAACTTACCCTGCTCTGCACGTTCAGTGAGATCGGTGGTGTACTTCTCTAATGCCTGACGTACGTCTTCGGCGTTAGGATCGGTGACCTTCTGTCCACCGCGCATATCATCA
The DNA here is from genome assembly GCF_002993365.1 of Marisediminitalea alba. Classification (GTDB taxonomy): domain Bacteria; phylum Pseudomonadota; class Gammaproteobacteria; order Enterobacterales; family Alteromonadaceae; genus Alteromonas; species Alteromonas alba. Next base: position 1,603 of record NZ_PVNP01000116.1, on the reverse strand, counting down.
ATGGCTTTTTCAATGGCTTCTTTGGTAACACCCAGTTCGCGGAAAATATCGCCTAAACGGCCTTTATCCTGAATACCCGCCAACACGAATATTTCAGATGTGATGTAGTCATCTTTGCGCTGCTGGGCGATTTTGTCACACAGGTTGAGTAATACAACGCTGTCTTTGCCTAGCTGTACTTCACCGCCAATACCTTCTACCCGTGGCAGTCTTTCAATAGCCTGGGAAAGTGCGGAGCGTAGCGCATTTACATTTACGCCAGCCTGATCCAGCATGGAACGAACGGTGCCGCCCTGCTGATTTAACAATGCTGTCATCAAATGCACGGGCTCGATAAACTGATGATCTCTGCCCAAAGCAAGAGACTGCGCATCTGAGATCGCAATCTGGAACTTGCTGGTAAATCTATCTAAACGCATGGAAACCTCTTTTAACCGTGCTAATAACCTTGCTCTCTTTATGGGTATGAATAAATCCGGATTCAAGTAACCTGTACAAAAATTATGCGCAAATAAATACATAATTTGCGTCAGGTCAGGTATCTGGCTGATGTTAAGTATGGCTGATTTTGGGCGGGTTTAAAGGCAGAATAAAAAGCCGCCTGCGAATGCAGACGGCCAGCAGAAACAAATAGTTAGTCTTTACCCAGGGTAGAAAAGAAGCTATCGCTGTTCCAGGCAGGACGTTCAGGCGCATTGGCCAAATCCCGGGCAATGGCGTAATTGATTTCAACAAATTGCGCGGCCCACTCGTAATCAATCGGTAAATTTAAATCATCCGAAGGCATGTGATAATGCTTAGCCAGGAATGTTTGTGGCGATACGGCAAGGGCATCTTTTACTTCAGTCGCCAGACTCGGCACTAAGAAAACAGCCGGTACACCCTGTTTAACAAAACTATACTGGTCACTACGCACAAATATGGCCTGCTCAGGCATTGGATCTTCAATCAGCTTCATTTCATTTTTCAGCAAGGTACTGCTAACCGTATCTTCCAGTGAGCTATGGGTAGCGCCAAAGGCAATAATCTCGTTAGTACGGTAAGTCAGGATAGGCATATCCAGATTCACATTGGCAACAATGTTATCAATGGGCACTGTAGGATAAGTAGCGTAGTATTCTGAGCCTAACAGGCCCTTCTCTTCACCGGTCACAAAAGCAAAGATTACCGAACGTTTGGGTTTTTCTTTGGCATGATGAAATTCGTGAGCGATTTCAAGCAGGGTGGATACTCCACTGGCATTATCCATCGCACCATTGTTGATTTTGTCTTTCAACACCGAGTTTTTACTCACACCAATGTGGTCTGAGTGCGCGCTTAGAATGATAAATTCGTTTGGCTATGTTCTGCTAAATTGTTGCTATACTGTATATGAATACAGTTATTGAGGGTTGATCATGATCCCAGCACAATTTACAAAGCTTATAGCCGAGTTAGAACACTTAACAGATAGTCAAACCCGTTATGTTGAGAAGCTGCTGAAAGGCACTGATAGCGTCTCACAGTTGATAACAGAGCTTGAGGAGCGGATGGTTGAAAACCCTGAATGTCCGCACTGCCATAGCTCACTGATCAATCGGCACGGCAAGGTAAACAAGATGCA
>NZ_PVNP01000115.1 GCF_002993365.1 Marisediminitalea alba | reverse complement strand
TTATCGCCAGCGCATGCAAATAGAAGAAGGCTTTCGGGATATGAAAAGCACGCGCTTTGGTCTGGGGTATGAAAATAATCGCAGCACAACCAAGACACGCATTACTGTTCTGGTCTTGCTTACCACACTGGCTTCGTTAGTGGCTGTACTGTTGGGCATGCTATTAGTTGTCAGTAACAAGCATCGACGCTTTCAGGCAAATACCGAAACAAAATCCGTACTATCCTTTCACTTTCTTGGCTTGAGAGCTTTTAACACCTCAATGCGATTTACCCTGCATCAGTGGAAAAAGACGATCCGCTGGCTTGATGAACTCACCGCTGAAGCTTGCATGAGCAAGATTACATGCTAAATTCGTGGGGATCCCTCAGACTTTAATACGTAAACAATCTATGAGTAATTCGTCTAATATAAAGATGGATGTTTTGACTCTTCTTTACGCAGAAATATATTTATAAACGATAGTATTATAAAAAATGGAATCAGAGTCGGATCTGTAGTGAATTCAAACAAGTCATCAAGAATAAAGTTATAAATATTTATATAAACAATATAGATACCGAAGCTTTGGAAAGTATGTATCAAAACTTTTTTCAACATTGCTCTTATCCCCAAAATAATATCAGGAGGTTCTTGGACCTCCTGTTGAATTTATATTTAAAGTAGTGGATCGCTCTGGTTTTCTAGAAACTCATCTAGCCCTCCGTTACTCCCTAGGTCGTGGAGTACTTTTGACTCTTTACTGTAGGCATCTTCAGCTACAGCACTGCCAATTGCCTCGCCAATCATTTTCCAAAAGTCATCCCAGGAACCTGCTCCTTGCACGTCTCTAAAATTTGCTCTGCTTAATTCCATCATTTTATTTACCATCCATTTTGCTCTTTTGCTTGCTCTTTAGCTTCGCTAAAGCCTTCTTCCATGCCTTCTTTAACATTCATAGCTGCGTCAGTAGCTGCTATAGTTAATCCTATTGTGGTCCATAATACCCCCCATAAAATCCCACCGCTGACTTCTTCCGTCTCAAATATATCTAATTGGCGCATAGATTTGCTCCTGATGGTTAAATTTAAAATTGCATTTCACTATAAAAACGCTTCGTTTGGTTTAAGAGGGATTTCCTATAGAACCATTAACTCGAGAAACAGAAAAATACCCACAATGATTGTAAAGATCCCTCGAGTATTAGCTTGCCTCTAATCATAGATATTAAAAACTGTACGCAATACTAGAACTTATTTTATAAGCGCGGCGAATAAGGTTCGTTTCTTACTTAGTACATCTCTCGGACGCTAAAAACTTGTTATTTGGAATTACCTGCTCATACTTTGTACAACTAATAAAAAGGAGCATATATGAAAAAGGTAACACTAAGTGCGGTGGTAGGTGTGGCGGCTTTACTGGCGACTTCCGTTTTTGCACATCAACACGAATCGTCCCATGATGAATACCACGCTACCTTTACTAAGCTTGGTGAAGGTAAGCCAATAATCTATACCGGCAGGCCTATATACCAACATGTTAAAGCGGGTGATTTACCTTCCGAAATCGGCCTGTTCGAGGAAATATTGCCGGCAAAGTCACTCGGCGCTCCGCCGCATACCCATACCAATGAAGATGAAATATTCATCGTGTTAGATGGTACGGTACATTTTCTTAATGGGACCGATGAGGTGATTGCCGAGCCTGGCACGGTAGCCTCATTACCACGCAACAATCAACATGGTTTCTGGAACCCCTACGATGAGCCTGCTCAGTTACTGGTATTGGTTGCCCCCGGCCACTTTCAGGAGTTCTTCGGTGCTGTAGAGGCTGCAGTGAAAGAGTCCGGCGCTACGTCGCCCCAGGATATCGGCGCTATTATTGGTCGGGAAGCTGCAAAGAAAGGCGTGATGATTGACATGTCTGACCTGCCACCTTCAGCACTGGCTTTATTGCCACCTCCACCTCAATAAATACTTCCTCAGCGAAAAGGCTGTATCTGGTGACTCAGCCTTTTTAAGGAGATCCCGGCTCGGAGGCCGGGATGTCAAGATTATAAATCGTCATCCCCGCGCGCTTTTAAGCGGGAACCCCATGATATGATATCGTGGGTTAAATACGACCTTTTAAGTTGTATTAATACATCCACCACGTCATCCCCGCATGCTTTTTAGCGGGGACCTCCTGACATGATATCGTGGGTTAAATACGACCTTTCCAGCAGGATCGAGTAGGAGGGAGTTTCGCAACTCCCGTCCTCTCACACCACCGGGCATACGGTTCCGTACCACGGCGGTTCCTGTCTGTATTGACCATAGTCAATACCTGAGTCTGTTTCGTTCATCGTGTCGCCGCTTTATCGTTTAGAACTCCGCAAACACCGCCCAGGTTTCCGACCCTTCTTGTATATTTGTCCCGGAGCAATGATTCTTCATTGCCTTGTGTCCCGATAACGCGAGAGCACGCGTGACTTGCCGCTCGTGACAG
>NZ_PVNP01000114.1 GCF_002993365.1 Marisediminitalea alba | reverse complement strand
GTTAATGGCCGTTTTGTTTTTGCGAGGATGCTTTTTCAGTGCCCGGACTTTTCCGGGGCGTTCAGCAATCAGCCATTCCACATTCGTATCTTGCAACTCTTCCCGCATCGAAGCGCCCTGATAACCGGCATCGCCGGAAGCGAATTCTTCTTCGCCATGCAACAGGTTTTTCAACTGGTTCAGGTCATGCTCGTTGGCGGCGGTGGTCACCAGCGTATGGGTCAGGCCACTCTTGGCATCCACACCAATATGGGCTTTCATACCGAAGTGCCATTCATTGCCTTTCTTGGTCTGATGCATATCCGGGTCACGTTCATTCTTTTTGTTTTTAGTGGAGCTGGGTGCTTCAATAATCGTGGCATCCACCAGTGTGCCCTGCGTCATCATCACACCGCAGTCCGACAGCCATTGGTTGACCGTTTTGAATAATTTGCGAGTCAGCTTGTGTTTTTCCAGCAAGTGCCGGAAGTTCATAATGGTTGTGCGGTCAGGAATGGCTTTATCCAGTGATAGTTGCGCAAATTGACGCATCGAAGCAATTTCATATAACGCATCTTCCATCGCTTCATCACCGAGGCTATACCATTGCTGCATACAATGAATGCGAAACATGGTCTCAAGCGCGTACGGACGTCTGCCATTGCCAGCTTTAGGATAAAAGGGTTCAATCACTTCCAGCAGTTGAGGCCACGGCAGCAGTTTATCCATTCTGGATAAGAATATCTCTTTACGGGTCTGGCGGCGCTTGCTGGAAAACTCACTATCGGCAAAAGTTAACTGTTGGCTCATGGGCGGTAATGGCTGTGATTTACTATGCAGCTATGATC
>NZ_PVNP01000113.1 GCF_002993365.1 Marisediminitalea alba | reverse complement strand
CTGACCAGTCAACGGCAATGACAGGATGTTTACAGGTACAAAATAACCGGCAAATCATTGCATAGATAAACGGTACTTCACGCTGGAGGTGACCATTAGATAACAGCCGGTCAGCCCGCTTAATACGGTGTTTCTCATAGGCATTGGAACGGATACCGCGCCCCATACTGGTCACAGTGGCCGAACCGCTCTCAATCAAGCTTCGCACACAGGCGACAACGGCCTGTTTGCGGGTTTTATGCATTTTATGGCTGACAAAAGAGACAAGATTGTTCAATATAGAGCGTGCATTCATGGTGTTTTCTGTGTTGGTTTTTTTTGGCGAAAGATCTGATCACCAAATGCCATGAATGTTCCCTAACTCTTTGACTTTATTTTACTATTCGTGGGGATAGCTCAGAACTGGAGTGTATGGATAACCATATTATTTTATTAATATTAACTTTACTAATATTAACTTTTGGCTTGTTTTCCAAATTATCTGAACGCTCATTTATCAGTGGCCCGATGGTGTTTTTATCCGTAGGTATCTTGATTAGCCCAATGGGATTTAACTTGATCACTGTTAACCTTGACACTGAAATTGTTAAAACCTTGGCTGAGTTAACATTAATACTTATTTTATTTGTCGATGCATCCTACTTGAAATATTGTCGCTTAAGTAAAATTCTCGCGGGCATTCCTGCGCGTTTATTATTAATTGGGTTGCCATTAACCATGTTGGTTGGTGCGTTCAGCGCTCAGTACTTTTTCCCCACCTATAATCTATGGGTACTGGCCTTATTAGCACTTATTCTTTCTCCAACCGATGCGGCATTAGGTCAGGCTGTTGTCCAAAGTAAAATGGTACCTAAACGTATACAAGAATCTATTAGTATTGAAAGTGGTTTGAATGACGGCATTGTGTTACCACCAATATTATTGTGTATTAGTGTTTTAGGAAGCGGAATAACCTCACTGAATAATGAAAGTTACTGGTTAACTTTTATGGCAACACAACTTTTTATTGCTCCGTTAGTTGGTGGATTGGTTGGTTATGCTGGTGGGAAATTAGTTGATCACGCTACATTAAAAAACTGGATGAGCCATACCTTTCACCATTTGGTATCTTTTGCATTAGCAATTTTAGCCTACTGTGCTGCAGAGCTTATTCATGGCAATGGTTTTATTGCCGCTTTTTTCGCAGGCCTGATGCTCAGTACAAAAATTCCTTTAGTTAGAACACAGATTCAAGAATTTAGTGAAGCCCAAGGTAAACTTTTTTCTTTGATCATATTTTTTCTTTTTGGTTTAGTGTGTGTACCTAATTTTTATATTTACTGGGATCTTAACCTTTTAATGTACGCATTATTAAGTTTAACACTTATTCGTATGATCCCTGTTTTCATTGCTTTAATTGGTGTTAAAATTGATTTTTATAGCAAAATATTTATTGCTTGGTTTGGCCCTCGGGGTATAGCTTCAATTTTATATTTATTTATTGTTATTGTTGAACTTGAAGTGACAGGTTACGAGCAGCTTATGGCGGTAATTGTATTAACCGTTTTGTTCAGTGTTTTTGCTCATGGTATAACGGCTGTGATGATGTCAAAACAATTTAAAGCGATTAGCGAAGATGCAAATAGCGAAAGTACAAAAAATTGTCAATAAAAAACCGCTCAATGAGCGGCTTTTATGGCATGACTTTTACAAAAGAATTATGCGTTAATAAAATCAATACCTTCTTGAATGTCTTTCTTTAACGTATCAAGCATATCTTCTTTTGCTTTTTGCTCAAACGCGCTTAACTCACCGTAAGAAAGAATTTCTTCAACGCCGTTTTTACCTAAGGAAGATGCGAATAAGTCCCCGATGTGAGATCATAGCTGCATAGTAAATCACAGCCATTACCGCCCATGAGCCAACAGTTAACTTTTGCCGATAGTGAGTTTTCCAGCAAGCGCCGCCAGACCCGTAAAGAGATATTCTTATCCAGAATGGATAAACTGCTGCCGTGGCCTCAACTGCTGGAAGTGATTGAACCCTTTTATCCTAAAGCTGGCAATGG
>NZ_PVNP01000112.1 GCF_002993365.1 Marisediminitalea alba | reverse complement strand
ACAAAGCCTGATGGTGACTTGCCGCCTGCAAGGCGTCAATCCCTACCATTACCTCGTGGATGTATTGCAGCGTGTAGCACTGCATCCGGCCAAAGACGTACTCGACCTGACGCCAAGAGTCTGGAAAGAGAGATTCGCGGACAAAAAATTAACGAGCGACTTAGATAAAATGGGGTGATCCGGGTCTATATTGATCGCTTACGGTTTGGCGCTGCCGTAAGTTTCTCTTATTTCATCCATGCTAAAGGTGCCGCGCCCTTTGCTTTGCCAATCCTCAGGGCGGAAATACCAACGCTTTTTCTTGGAGGCAAATTTAAAACCCGCTTTTTTGAAAACCGCTTTGTGCTTGAAGCTGTTACCACCAACCCACACCCATGCGCCGCAAATCTCAATCTCTAATCCTTCACAATGAATAATCGCGTTTAGCGCATCGTTTAAAGCTTCAGGGTAATCTTGCTCACCGACTTTTTGTTCCTCAATCACTCCGTCAAAGCCCTTTAACACTTCAAAGGCTTGATTGATGACTTTCATCATTTCTGCGCCAGCCGGATTCCGGTCTGGGTGGTATGTCATAGCGGCTCTACGAAATGCCTTTTTAACCAGCGTTAAGGAAATTTGTCCGCTTAATCCTAAAATCTTTGCTGCATCATGTGGTGTCATGCTGTTCGCTCCTAAAAATATTGGCTGAGGTTCAACGAAGCGCTTTGCGCCGCGATTGAACTTCTGCCGACTAGGGCGACTAAGGCGGGGGTGAAAAAATCCAGAAAAATTGCGGAGGGTCTAGCCCAAACGCAGTGCGGAGATGGAAACCGTCATTTTTCTTGATTTTGAGCAAACAAGACTGCTCTACAGGGCGTTACGGGACACGTCCCGTTAGAAGGGGTGACGAAAAACGCTAAAAAGCGGTTGCAGTGAGGGGAAGGCCTTCCCCTGCTAAGAAAATAAATGTGAATATGCATTAAGCATGGATTTCGCCAAACAGAAGGCCATGATCCGAATATTTATCAATCCAAGATAGCTGTTCTGCGGTACTGGTTAACTCAGGCCAGCCAATGACTTTAATATATTTACCGCCACCAAAATCTCTAAAATTTAAGCTTGGATCGGCAAAAACATGATCTAGGGTACTGCCCGGCGCATAAGTTTCTGAGCCATTCCACCAACTGATCTCGTGTGTTTTATGCAAGCGATTTAGTGCTACGCGGTTAAAACGTTTTTCTAAGAACTCAATTTCCTGCTCAGGCGTTAAATCACAAATATTATTATATGCGGCAGATAACCCCATGGTGTTTAGGTCGCCAAGTACAACAAGTTTCCCGGTTTTACCATCATCAGAGCGTTTGTTAATCTTGCGTTTGAGACTTGCGGCATGTTTGAACATATCATCTCGCAAGCCCCAAGAGCGCGGATCAGTGAAAGATTTGAGATGTAAAAAAAGAAAAGCGTAATCTTCACCATCTATTCTTACTGTTGCAAGTGTGCCGGGGCGTAAAGTTGGGACTTTTGATTTGAATTCATCCCGCTGGGTGACGAAGACATTCAATGATTTACGAAAGCCAATCAATATCTCCATATTGGCCTTGTCGGTTTTTTCAGTGATAAAAAACGAGTGACTTTGCAACTTATCCATAAGTTGCTCAAACACATGCTTGCCTTCAACTTCGTAAATTGCAAAAAGGTCAGGATTTACCTCGGATAGTAAATCGACAACCCGCTCAATACGCTCTGGCTTTCCTTTAAAATGTTCGACATTCCATGACGCAAATGAAATCAATTTCGACATTGCTTAATCCTCAAATGTGTGAAGTTTGATCTTGTCCTCAAATACAAGCTCACTACGTTTGAGGTGGTATTGTTTTAGTGATTAGAAAGTAAACAATAGCGTGATGTGGGGCTGATTGTACATAACTATAATCAAGCCATGATTTTTACTGCTCCTCTGCCAGAAACCTTTCTTGGACTTTGGGAAAGAAAGGCTTTGGCATTCAAAGCGCTAAAAAATCAGGAGTAGCATTATGCACATTATTACTTCATATCAACTCGCGAACAAAAACACACCGGAATTGCGTGCACTGTACGCCGCAACATTCAATGCACTTGTGCAATCAAATGCGGCCTGTATTCAACGAAGCAATATTCTGGCGTCACTTGAGAACATCTCCCGTGCAATGTGTTGCAGCGAATTATAGAAAGCGTCCATATGCAATATGGTCGAGGTTAAGCAACGACATGCTTACGGCACCCTATCGGCGAACGGTAGGTTGATGGGAAGTCCAGCAAGGGAGAGCTAACTTCTCCCTTCTGGTCAGGATTGTTAAGGGCATGAAAGCCTTTAACTGGGGATTAAACGTCCAAAGGTTTATGGTGCAGAAATTAATGAGATTTTGCTTTGCACCACAGCCCAGAGGGATGCAACGGGAGAACGGCTTTAGTGCTCTCCCTTGCCAAGATTACCCCTCACGTATTACGCAGGGGACATCTTGCGGAGCGCAGGGACGTTTCTACTTTTACCGAGCACTCGCAATCATCTTTGAAGCTCATGCTCTCCAGAATGGAAGGCAGCGGAAAATACTTGAACACCGCAAACTATTTGCATAATCTTGGCTTTGACCAAGCTACTTTCAAAATAATAATTCATAAACGGACTTCTCCAATGAATCATAAACATTTCATCTACCTGATTGTTTTATTAAGTTTAAGTGCTTGCAGTGTTAACCCATTTGACGATGTGGGAAGCTTTTATTCTAACTTTCAGGTCTTCGAGGAAAAAATGTGCAGCGGCACATATAAACTTGAATACCCAATAAAAAATGGTCGTAAGTCTAAATCTGCAATATCCAAGAAGTTCTATGAAAAAACAGACGGCATCGAACAATATTATGCTTTTCAAGCCTCTGAAGATACATGCTGGTCAGCTTCGCTAGAGACTGCATTCCGTTACGCAGGATTAGAATTTACACAAGAGCAATTTAGAGATGCATTGGGATCATCATGCCCAGATTCAGGTAATCGAGCCGCAACTGCCAACCAAATCCTATTTGCTGCTTCCGAAGCTCATGCTAGTGGGGCTGGACTTTGGTTAGGTAAAATTCCCAGAAGAGGTATAGATATTGACTATTGTGATGTAGTAAACATTTTGAGTTTGTTGCCTAAAGTCCAATCCGCCAACTGCAAGATAGAATCGTCATTTCATAGGGAAGCTGATGAGTTTTTTCTCGTTAGGCAAGGCGGAGATTTCTCTTACTCACCTGATGGTTTTACGATGAGCTCTACCAACCCAAAAACTGGTAAACTAATCTATGAGAAGCAGCTTGTTATAATAAAATCCTTATCTGATATGCTTGTCGCAATGGACAAAGATTATCCAGTATTCGTTGCCATGAATAGAAAAGGTAGGGGGCACACTGTCGTATTGAGAGATGTGACGTTTTATACGTCAATATACAAAGAAAATGACAAAGGTGGATATAATTATACAACCGACAGCAATACTCACTTAGAAAAAGTGAGTTTCTTAGATCCCACTGAGCGTTCAACACCCAGAATTATGACGGGTGACCGCTTTCTTGAGAAGGTCGCTTTTTCATTCTACATTCAAACATAGTGCTGAGTGGTTTATATGGGTTTAAAAATTTCGAATGCGTTAGTTTTTATAGTTTGTACCGTATTGATTGGGTGTGCCCCAAAATTTGGAAAGAGATACGACAAAAACGTTGAAGTGATATTTCACTCTCAAAACAAACGGATTGAATTTTATATCCTAACTTTAGAGCAGAATGAGCAGTTGGGTTCTGATTATAGCGATATCAAAAAAGCTACTAACCTCAGTCTTCTCAGCAACCTACCTACTCGAAATTACACAAACGAAAACACACAGAGAATTAAACCCGGTGAATATGTTATCTTATTTGATTGTGGGAATTACTATTCAAGGGAATTGGTGTTCTTTGAAGAAAAACATCGTATAACGCTGAACTGCAGCTCGTAAAATGTTTGTACTATATTTTCCTCAAGATTGGTTAGTCGTACTTGTCTGTTGTGCAGTTCTGGCTACACTTATTGGACTGAATTTAGGTAAGACATACGCATCTCTCAGCTCTTTAAGAATCCTGTTTTTATTAATTCTTACGGGGGTGTCAGTTTATGGCTCTATCAACTTTGATAGATATTATCTTCACAAATTCAAGGGTGAGGGTACGTTGCCTTTACCAGTCAATAAATGTAATACCTTGGAAACATATTTAGCGAATCTCGAAGAATACCAGAACCCCACTTTTCATGAATGGAAATATCGAATTGACAATCCGTCCTGTAAATTCAGTTCATCTTTAACAGTTATAACCAGCATGTTTTTGTCCAGCTTTTCAGTCGCTCTAATTGCAATGATATTTTGGATTATGTTGATGAGGTTTAGGAAGAGTGAGCTTATCGTTAATGGAAATGATGTGGAATTTGAGAGCTTTGAGGACACGGGCGCAGATCCAACTATCAAAGAGGAAAAACCAACTTCGCCATCATCATTCTATGAAAATTGGGAAAGGTTCGATTTGCATTCTGATGATAGAGATTATCGCGAACTATTGAAGGAAATATGCGGTAACTTTCCACTTAAGAGCAAAAAGAGCAACTCTATCGTTGCATGTACCGAACTCTATAAATTTCTTGAGAAGAAAACTAATCTTGATGAGAATTTTAAAGCTGGTTTTGTTACGAAAGCACTTTCAGAAAAACCCCAAGCCAATGTTATTTGGAATACTATGGAACCTAAAAAGTTCAAATATCAAGGATTGGGTGCGGGCAGTGTCGAAAGTATCCTTTTATGGTTAGCTTGTTATCTTCAAAAGGATTTACAGAACATAATTGATGATTTCGTAATACAAATTCTGGCAAATGAAAATATTGATGATGCAACATTTTTTGGTGAAAGCCTTAACTTTGCCCTTGAAATAAAAGAAAAGAATAATGAAGAAAGCTAAACATGCTCACTGTTTCTGATTTATGGTTCTCTTTCAGTAACTTTGTGCCACGCTACGTCCCGTATGTACTCATATCCTTGAACAAAACCAGGTTGGTCTGTGCCATAAGCGTCAGACATTATATCCATACTAGCTTGTAGAAATGCTTTATCAAGTCTTTTGATGATTTCTTGTTCATCGGCATCAACGTGAAAACAGCACTCCTGAAAGATTTGCCATGTCAGTTCACGCAACTTCAAGGTTACTTCGGCTTCTCTTAAGGCAGCCTTCTCTGCTTTTTTCTCATAATTTGATCCATGCTCTAAACTACCTGCTCCCCATATACTACTGCTCATTCGCCACCTCCTTTTGACTTCGCGATATAGCCATATAGATGCAAAAAGAATATGTCAACTAAATTCTTGAGAATATCTTAAGGGCATTAAATGTGTTCTTAAGAACCTCTTAAGAAACACTTTGATAACAATGAGTTACACCAACTAAAGTGTACCCTACTGATGCGATGAGCTGAACTTGCTCAAGTGCATCACTTAATTCACAAAGTGGGGATTGGCACATGAGATTAATCTTTTCAACCGCAATGCTAGTTTTGTCATTGGTGGGTTTGGGGTTTGCAGTTTACTTTAAAGAGTGGACAGCATTTTTTATAAGCATACCGTTTACACTCCAATTTGCTTACATCGTATATGACGCATATCAAGACTATGTGCAGTTACGTGAAGAGGTGGAACACCTCAAACAGCAGAACGTTAAGTTAAGAAAGTTACTGTCTAACAGAGGGGATCGCAAATGATCCCCTCTAAATCAACGCTCCTCTGGCTCCCTAACCAAGTTCTCGACTTTGTGCTGATGTTATTCGGCATTCCGTATATCAGCCCAGAAATACACGCTATTGCGGTGGGCGTGGTTGCTCTGTGGCTCTACATTCATGTCGCCCGCGCAATTATTGCTTTGTTTAAAAAAGCCTTTGGCTTTCAGTCAAACGAGCGGCGCTAAGATGGAGCATATTGCGTTCAACTTCGGCGCACTGCTGGAATATTGGCAGTGGTTGCAGCAACTAGACCACTCCACATTATTGATGTTGTGCGCAGCCGCTGCTATACCGCTGTGGTTTTTAATCTTTATCATCAAAACATTGATGATATGGATATTGCGTAAACTCGGCTGCTCATCGCCTAAGCTCTATGCTTCCATCCCGACCTTGCCATGGCGCACGGTAATGCGGGTTAATATGCGGCTCTCTGCTTGGCTTGAGCAATTCAAGTTCAGTAAGTTATCGACGGGCGGCTTTGCCTCTGTCGCCGCCACACTCACCCATCGACATAGCGCACGAACTTTATTCTTAGGGCTTGCATGGTGCTACGGCTTTGGCATTGTCCAATCCGTTGGTCTGCCGATGGAAAAGCATGCCTTGATTGTAGCAGGCACAGGCTCAGGTAAAACTTCAACCGTCTCAACCATGCTCAGTGAATGGGAAGGTAGCGCCTTTGTCCTCGACCCGACCTCAGCTATCTACCAAGCAATCGCTGCGCACGATAAAAAACGTCAGTATGTACACCTTGCCCCTTATGAGGAAGATTCAGCGCAGTTAAACCCCTTTGATGATGTGAAAGCAGCCATAGCGCGTGAAGGTGAGCAAGCGGCTGTGAAATGGGCTAATCGTCTCGGCAACAGTTTTATCATCACAGTATCGGGCGAAAAACAACCTTATTTCACAGATACCAGCCGCGGAATGTTTGTCAGTATTGTGCTGTTTGTGCTGTCTCAATATCCAGAAGAAGAGCAACATTTAGGGACGGTGCGTGACCTGATAGTACATGGTATGCGCGTGTTTAACGAAGACGGCACACTTGAAAGTACCCCAGAAGAAAGCCATCAACTCCTTCATAAAATGCTGAGAGAAAGCTCTGCTTTTAAGGGCGCAATTAGCGGCGGCGCGGCAGCTTTCATCAACGCCTCAAAAGACACTCGTGCGAATTTAGACTCGACCTTGTTAAATCAAACCAAAATCTTGGATATCCCGTCAGTACGGTATTTCTTTTCCAGCACGACGCGCCCGCTCAGCGAGCTTAAGACCCAAAATGATGTGGTGTTTGTACTGGATGTACCGCTTTATTCACTGCGCGAAGAGCTGCAAGGGGTAGCTCGTGTTGTCCAAAACTTGGTCTGTTACACCTTTGAAAGCGTCAAAAAGAAAAATGGTAATTGCCTGTTTGTGGTCGATGAGGTGCAAGCACAGGGCTATAACCAAACACTGGAAATCTCGCTCAATGTTGCGCGTTCGCAAGGTTTGTTTGTGCTGGCAATCACGCAAGATTTGGAAGGTCTCAAAGCGGCTTATCCGAAAACTTACCTTTCCTTTATTGGCAACGCTGAATTTGTGATTTGGATGGGCACAGCCCACCCAGATAACTTGGCTATGTTGTCCCGTTTGCTCGGCAAAAAAACGATTGTGGACACCGATAAGCATACAGGCCGCAAAAGCTACCGCGAAGTCGACGTGATGAAAGCAGAGCAGCTAGGGCGTTTCTTAAACCCAAAACGCGGCAACATGATAGTGACACGCGCAGGCCGTGCGCTACGTCTGAAAATCGACCCGTATTTCAAAAGCCTGCCAGTGTGGCGCTATTCACCAGACCCTAACCACAAAGAGAAGCTACTTCGCCAAATAATGCGCGCGCTGCTCAATCAAGATAATTCACCGTCTAAGGAGAAACGTCATGAACCACTATGAGGACTATAAAGCCCGATTTATTGGCTATGTCAGGGATTTAATTATGCCGCCTTTCAGTCTGGTAAACGCCATGCTGAGGACGCAGGAGGAAGCTGAAAACAAAGCGTTAGCCCAATATCAGCGGCAAATGGAAATGGCGCAAATTGAAGCAGAAGCCGCTTTTACCCGGATTTGCGCTCGACACGGCTTATTACAGCAACGACGCGTGAGCCGTTATCAGGATGCCATTGAGTTTGAGATTGAACACTCCCTTAACCACGAGGAAAACAATAATGAAAGCTAATCACCCTGCGGTGTTTTCATCGCAATCACAGCAATTACTTGAAGGGCTATGTCAGCACAGCACCGACTATGCGTTAGGCATGGCAAAAGAGAGTACCACCATCGCGATAAACACAGTTGTCGCAGTGTTTGTGGTTATCTTTGAATATGAAATTCTTTACCGCGTATTTGCATATTTAGCGGGTACGGACAATCAGTACTGGACGCCGAGCCTCATGGCAACCAGCTCGTTGATTATGGTGTGCGCCATTCATTATCTGGCGCACCGCCAAGATAAACATCCACTAATGCGCGTTATTGAGCGTCTTGCGGGCTGGTGCATTCCGGTTTATCTCATCGGCATTATGCTGCTATTAGCCACCATCTTGCTTGGTGATGGCGGCGAGCTTTTCAGCCAAGTGCAGTTTGATATTAACGCCTTGGAGGAAGATAACGCTTGGTTAGAGACGCTTCGCACCGATTATGCCAGTCCGTTTGCGGGCGTAATCTTCAGCCTTGGTGTGGGCACATTAGCGATATTGAATGTTTTTGTCGCGCATCGTGCAATTAATGCCAGCACACAGGCGATAACGCGGTTTTTCTCGCGCCGCCAGGTCTGGCGCGAAGATGTGGCTGACCTAGCTTGTTACCGCGAAGCGCAGCAGCGCTATCAAAATGCCGACTATGACGCGCAAGCACACACTCAAACGGATATTCACGCGCTGCGCGAAATCGTTTGCCATGACGCGTTAGAAGCTATTCACGAAGGGCTTAAGCCTGCACTTATGGCAGCCAATAACGCGATGCTCATGAACGAAACCTCACCGCTATTACCACAAGGCCAGCTCAATGTTGAGCAGCTGAAACGCGCCATTAAACCTATTCAGGCCATCACATTCGAGGATTTGATGCGCCACTTAACACCCACAACGGAGAAATAGCCATGACATTCACACGTAAATCTATTGTAGCCCTTATCGGTGCTGGTCTTTTATCGCTCGGTATTGCTTTTAGCAATCATGTCGAAGCGAAAACGCTCACCGTACTTGTCGATGTGAGCAAGTCTAATCCATATCTCACTAACGAAGCGATGAGCAAAGCCATGACGTTGCAGGTGATTGATGCACTGAGCACACTTTCACAAGGTGATGAAGTGATTGTTCAAACAGTGGGTAGCCTCCATGCCAGTCAAAACCTTGAAAACTTGCGCTTGGTAATTAAGCGGCATAACCGCCAATCGGTGTCAAAGGCGCTCGCAAAATATTTGCTGACACTACCCAAGCAGGTCGAGGCACAAGGTTCAACCAATTTGATTGCGTGGTTTGGACGCCACGCCCCTAATTGCGAGGCGGGTAGCATCGTTATTGTGTTATCAGATGCCATTGAGGCCTCTGAATATGTTGACTCCGCCTCACTACTTTCAGGCAAGCAAGCGCTACCAGAGCCTCATCAATATGTCGCGCTTAAGGGCTGTACCGTTCGCTTTATCGGACTAGGCGCGGGGCGAAGTGATAAAGAAGCACACACCTTGCGGCAAGCGTGGCAACGCTACATCGAGCTGGCAGGTGCTGAATTCAAGGCCGTGCTGCTATGAGCCTAACAACCAAAGCCCAATTGGATGCGCTGCGTGCGGCGCGTCCTACTCTGGATACTCAAATGCACTACAGGCCAGACTCAATGACGGTGATTGCAGTGCACACGCAAGTTGAGCGACAGCGCATCGGTACGCTAAATCAGGGAGAGCAATTAATGCAGCTATCGCAAGAAAAGTTACGCAAAGACTTGGCTCAAGTGCGTCATGCAGGCTATGCCCGCGCACAATTTAACGATTTATCGCATACCCACGCATGCGATAAATCACAATCTTTAGTTGAACCTTAAGTTTTGCAGTGCACAACAGCCCATTCGGGCTGTTCGCTGTCAAGGTAATTTAAGCGGCTGTTTTGCCATTATTTTTATTAACGTTTTGTTTAAGGCTTGCCGCCAAGAATGAACTTAACAATACAACCACAACATGCAGGAGAGAATACATGCATCCTTTTTATTTCGACGATATCCCCGCTTACGGGCGGTTAATCCATTTACCCAAATCAACCCCACACTTTCAAGTGCATGAGTTGATTGAGTATGGCGATGAAATCATGAGAAACCCTGTTGGCCGTGCATGGCGACAAGGCCACATCATCATGGAGCTTCCCAGTGGCGTGTTTGAATTGGTGCCAATGGAAGGTGTGCCAACTCATCCACGCACAAAGAATGCACCGCCGAGCGGCGCGGCAATCAGAGTGCCAAGAGTTGCTAGACACGGGCATCTGTGCAGCGCGTCAGTGCATTAACGATACTCAACCCAAAACGAAAGGAAATCTCAATGAGTGAACAACATCAACAAGACCAACACACTAACAACCGTCAACCGGATTACGATATTTTGCAAGAGATACGCTCAGGCAAAAGCACTCGCATGATTAATGTTGGCGTAATGTGGGATACGGCGGCTGGCAATATCGCTGGCGATACCGCCCATGGACGTTTCGTACTTAAACGCCGCGAAAAGCTGGAGGAAATGCGCGAGCAAAACGAGCAAAGCCAAGGGCAAATGCAGCAACAAGCCTTGGACGTGGATAACGCGCCTGACATTTAAGCCTATATCACCTCAAACTTACTGAGGCGCTTAGTCGCCTCAGTCTTTTTCTCAAGCTATGGAGTAACTACATGATTCAAAATGACAATAGGACAATTCGTTATCCACGCACTGTTCGTTATTCAAATGCCGAGTGGTCGCACATCATGACAAAGGCTGCATTACTCAACATGAAGCCTACAACTTTCGTCAGAGTTCGTACATTGAGCGATAAATTAAGTGATATTGAACAGGTGGCAATAAAACAATCACAAGACAAAAAGGAATTTGCACAGCTCCTCTGTTCGTTAGGTGCTTCGCGCCTTTCTCAAAATATTAATCAAATAGCGTTTGAAATGAACGCGGGGACGCTGATCATTTCCCCTGACATTACAGCGAAGCTCAATCAAGCCAGTAAAGATATTCAGGCCATGCGCTCGACCCTAATGTCTTACTTGGGACGTAAGAGATGATTATCAAAGCCTCGCAACGCGCAGGGGCAACAGCGCTTGCCAAGCACCTATTAAATGATATCGAAAATGATCATGTTACGGTGCATACGCTTCATGGCTTTGTTGCTGAGGATGTTACAGATGCTTTTCGTGAGATCGAAGCATTATCTAAAGCTACCAAGGCAAAGTCATATTTGTTTTCGGTAACTCTAAATCCACCAATTGGACAACAGGTCAGCGAAGACGAGTTTGCTAAAACCGCGCAGCGACTTGCCAAAACAATGCATTTAGAAAAACAGCCCTATGCCCTTATTATTCACGAAAAGGAAGGCCGTAAGCATGCTCATTGTGTATTTTCCCGCATTGATGCTGAACACATGAAAGCTATTAAGCTTCCTTTTTATAAACAACGTTTAAACGCTTTGAGTAGGGATCTATATATTGAGCATGGCTGGCAACTCCCTAGAGGGTATGAGCATAAAGACAGCCGCGATCCACGTACATTTAACCTCGCTGAATGGCAGCAAGCCAAACGCCATAATTTAAACCCGAAACAAATCAAAGCCAGATTACAGCACTGCTGGCAACGAGCAGATAACAAAGCTGCTTTTGAGCATTCACTGAATCACGAAGGGTATTTTCTCGCTAGGGGCGATAAACGCGGTTTTGTCGCCGTAGATTGGTTTGGCGAAGTCCATTCATTAACAAGAGCTTTATCAGTGAAAACAAAGGAGCTTCAAAACAGATTAGGCGATCCAAAAACATACCCTAGCGTTGAAGAAACGAGACAAAAAATGGCTCAAGCCCAATTTGAAACACTTAAACGCTTGCGGGCAGAGCAAGCGCGTATCCATAGCGCAGAAAGAAAACCGCTTCATACTAGAAAATCAGAACTGGTTGCAGAGCAACGCATAGCGCGGCAAAGGCTGCAAATATTTCAAGAAAAACGACAAGTTGAAGAGCGTGACTTTAGACAGTCTCTTTATCAAAAAGGCATTAAAGCACTTTGGCATTTTGTAACTGGACGTCTTCACAAACTTAAAAAGCAACATGAGGATGAATATCGGCTGAGCCTTGAACGAGATAAAGACGAAAAACAACAGTTAGCGGCGTTTCAGCTTAAAGAAAGAGAAAAACTACAGTTGCAGCTAGATGCACTAAAACGCCGACAACAAGCTGAAATATTAGATTTAGGTAAACAGGTTTCACAGCAAAATCAAAGCTTAGATTTTTCGCCTGCGATTTGTCCGCAAGCCCATACGCAAAGCTTCAATATTAGCCAAAACACTAACCCTGAAATAAGTTTATAGGAGTGACATGCATTTAGATTACGAAAGATACCGCCATCACTTAACTCAATATCAGCTTCCAAGTATTCGAGAAGAAGAAATCATGGATTACTTGTGGCACTTCTTAACCAAGCAAGTAGATATTGCATTTGATGATTTTCAACCGCCAAAAGACAGTGGACAGCTTGATACTGACAATTTACAGAGTCACAATCAAACCTTACATTGATGAATATCATCCATCATAAAGATCACTCAAAAGAGCAAGGAACGTGCAATGACAAAAGCAAAATCACCAAGTAAAGCCGTAACCTATTGCCGCGTCAGCTCTACACGGCAAGTACGCGAGGGACACGGTATTCATTCGCAAGATACGCGTTGCAGAGAATTTGCCAAGCATAAAGGATATGAAGTTATTCGCTCATTTCACGATGAGGGCGTATCAGGTTCATTAATAGATCGCCCGAAAATGCAAGAAATGCTCAATTTTCTGAGTGAACAAGACGAAACTGTAATTGTTCTAATTGATGATATTTCAAGATTAGCACGAGGCTTAGAAGCCCATTTACAGCTAAGAACCGCTATTGGTGATGTTGGCGCTAAACTTGAAAGTCCGAGCATTGAATTTGGCGAGGATTCAGACAGCATTTTGGTGGAAAATTTACTTGCGTCCGTTTCTCAGCACCAAAGGCAGAAAAACGCCGAGCAGGTTAAAAACCGCATGCGTGCCAGAGTTCTTAATGGATACTGGATCTCAAATCCACCTATCGGATACAAATATAAAGCTATTAATGGTCATGGCAAAATGCTCGTTCGCAATGAGCCGATTGCTTCTATCTTGCAGACAGCGCTTGAACTCTTTGCCTGTGGACGATTGGAAACACAAAGCGAGTTTAGAGATTACTTACTTGCTCAAGACGCATTCCCCAGAAAGAAAGATGGAACAATTCATCTTCAACAAGTTAAAGAAATGCTGAACCGTGTTTTGTATGCAGGCTATATATCCATGCCAAAATGGGATATTTACATGCAATCAGGCAAACATGAGCCACTCATTTCACTTGATACCTATGAAAAGATCCAAAAGCGCCTCAATAGCACTGCTAAAGCCCCTCAGCGCAAGGATTTAGACCAAAACTTCCCATTGAGGGGTTTTGTCTGTTGTCATAGCTGTGGTCATCCAATGACCTCATGTTGGTCACGCTCCGCGAATAAAAATAGATATGCCTATTACCTCTGCCAAAGACCCGGTTGCGATATGAAAGGCAAATCTGTGCGTAGAGAAAAGCTGGAAAGCGAATTTGAAGAATTACTCTCAGATCTTATTCCATCATTTGAATTAACTTATATAGCCACCGACATGATGCGGGATATTTGGGACGCAAAAACGCAACAAGACTCAACTAACGAGGATGCTCTTAAAGCGGAATATCGCATTTTAGAGCAGAAAATCACAAAGCTGGTTGACCGCGTTTTGGAAACTGAATCGGTGACATTAATTGAGCGATATGAAAATGCGCTTAAAGACTTAGAGCGAAAAAAAGCACTCATTCAGGAAAAATTACTTGGCTGCTCAAAAGAAGCGCCGAGTTTTGATCGAACTTTTCAAGCGTCCATCGAATTTCTTCGCAAACCCTATAAAATGTGGGCTTCTGGCGATATTAACCAACAAAGAACCATGCTCAAACTCGCCTTTGATGACAAAATTACATATGAGCTAAAAAAAGGGTTTCGAACTCTCTCTATCTCAAGCCCATTAAGGCTTTGCAAGCAATTACAAGAGGGTGAGTATGAAATGGTGCGTCTACCCTGATTCGAACAGGGGACCTCTACCATGTCAAGGTAGCGCTCTAACCAACTGAGCTATAGACGCAAATCTGAACGTCGGTGAATACCGAGTGGCGCGTATAATAGCGATGCCCCCGCCACTGTGCAAGCAGAAATTGCGAGAATTGCTTTAATTGCCTGTAGTTTAACCAATCACAAACTAACTTGCCCGGCACAGGAATGGCAGTGGCTGAATAACATCCATTATACTGCCCTTGCGATAGATATCCGCAAAACATTCACCTAAGCGATCAGATTCACTGATTACCTTTTGCCAGTACTTAATGCGAGTGCTGGCGTCGAATTTTTCGAAGTCTTTTCGGTCAGGGATTTTGCCGTAAGGTAAGGAGGCAACAAACTCATCCGATGGCACCAGCATCACCACATTGTCAAAGCTACTGGCATGGGGAATTCGTCGTTTAAGAGCTTTGTCGAACCAACCAGGAATGGCCCGCGGATAAAAATGCGGATACAGCACCAGGCCATCCTGAGGACCGAATGATAAATCAAAGTGATAATCGATGATCCCGCCGTCGCGGTACATTCCCTCTGGTGCTGCCACCATCCGCTCTACCCCGTCAATCACCAGCGGAATTGAGCCGGAGGCTAACAAGGCATCTTTAACGTTATTAAAACCCAGCTCGATAAATTCGGTGTTTAACTGGTAGGGATCGTTAATCTGCAACTCGCTGTCCGGAGCAGAAAAGACACTCCGGGTATACAGCTTTTTAAGTAAACGGCGGTTCATGGTGTTAGCCGCCGCACTTACCCCAAGGCCCAGCATCTGGCGATACCGGCCGTAATGCTGCATTAACCCATGGCAGCGAGCGGCAATCACGTGCAGCTTGAATCGTCTGTTGGTAAGTACCTCCATTACACCATTACGCCCCATCACATAATCGATCAGCTCGCGGGCTTTATGGGTAATTTCTCCAGGGCCTGGTTTAGGGGAATATACGGTTTGAGAATAGTTTTCGGCCAGCCGGTTAATGGCGCCAACCGGATCGCGCTGAACGAAACAAGCCGAACGAAAAGCGCCGGCAGAGGAACCAATTACATTAACCGGTTGTGAAGACTCCGCAAAAAACGCCGGAAACAGGATCCGGTCGATCCCGGCCAGCACAAACCACTTGGGCCCGCCCGAGGCGCCCAGCACATAAGAGAATAAGGCAGGCGTCAGCCCGTGTTCACGAATACGTGCCAGTGCAGCTGGCCCGGCATAAATGGAGAGCGGCATTCCCAAAACGGTATGTACCTTTACGGTTAAATTATGATTTTATTGCTTAATCCTACCCTAATGGCCTGATCAGGTAAATTGCCCTGAGGTACAGGTTTTAATCATCATAAAAAGTTGTGAAAAAGTCTGGATTCCTGCTCTGATTTATGCCCATCAACATACTGAACATATATTATACAGCCAGATAAAATCATTATTTTCATAAACTTACAAGTTACCACATAACTACTCAACAAAGTTATCCACAGATATAGTGGATAACCTTTGCCTCGCCAAATAACACTTGGGTTCGGATTTTGGTTAAGGTATAAATGATGTGAAATTTAGATACCCGGCCTTATATGACCTTCTCCATTGCCAAACCGCTCAGTTACTCACCACCTGCTTCCGGCGAAGCGGTGATGCGGCTTAATGCGCCTGCAACCGGCGAGGTGTTGCGGCTGGATGAATTACCTCATCCGCTGCTTCAGGCTGGTCTGTTGGGCACTGGCGCTGCCATTCACATGACTACTGGTGAAGTGAGTGCGCCGATTACCGCAGTAGTTCAGAGTATTAATATTGCCAAAGCGCAATTAGTGCTGGTGCATTCCAAAGGCCTTAAGCTTCAATTACAAATTGGCCAGCCTGGTGAGATTTGCTATGGCGAGAGACTTAAATGGCTGGTTAAAAAAGGCCAGCGCTGTGAGGCCAGAACGCCTTTGCTACAAAGCGATCCATTGTGGATAAAACAGCAGGACGCACATCCGGTGTGCGTCCTGACTTTATTAAATGCTGGCAGGCTCGGTGCCATCGTTTTAACTTCCGACCCGAAGATCAGAATCAATGACGAAGACTTTCTGGCCCTTTACGCCTGATCCATCACCATTTACTTATTCAGCGTGTGTGTCAGGGTAATTTCGGCATTCAGTACTTTGGAAATCGGACAGTTTTCTTTTGCCCCACCGGCAATTTCCTTAAACTGTTCTTCCTCAATGCCATTAACCACGGCGTCGAGTACCAGTTCTGATTTTACCACGCTAAAGCCATCACCCTCTTTTTCCAGTGTGACGTAGGCTTCTACTGATAGTTCGCCATCTTCGAAACCTGCGTCAGCTAATGCAAATGATAAGGCCATAGCAAAACAGCTGGCGTGGGCACTGCCCAGTAGCTCTTCCGGGTTAGTACCCGGCTCATCTTCAAAACGGGTATTAAAACCATAGGGCTGATTCTTCAGTGCACCGCTCTGGGTACTGACTTTGCCCTTACCCTGTTTGCCCAGTGGCAGATAGTGCGCAGATGCCGTTTTTACAATACTCATCGATGACCTCCGATAGTCTGTTTTGAAGCCGGCGCTGAATCGGCCGACAAAAAATGATGTACAGTCAATGAAGCATGTGCCATGCCGGTATGGGCAAATGCCTTGCAAGCCTTTACTGGCAGGCAATGAGGTTATCTTTGCAGTATCAAATAGTTAAACTCCGGCGGCTGTCTGTGTCATAATTACCGGCATTGCACAAAATTTTCATACTGGCAGTGCCTTCTTCGCTCAGCCTATTTTACAGCTTGAGGTGGTCAGGATAGACTTGCCAGCATTTATCGATTCAACGAGGCAACAGCATGACGGTAGTGATGTACGGTATTCCCAACTGCGATACCATCAAAAAAGCTAAAAACTGGTTAACTCAGCACGATATCTCTTTCACATTTCACGACTATCGCAAACAAGGTGTGCCCCAGGACGTACTGTCTGAAGCGCTTACCGAACTGGGCTGGGAAAACGTGCTGAATAAACGCGGCACCACTTACCGCCAGCTTTCCGACGAACAAAAAACTAATCTTTCGGCATCCACCGCGCAGGAACTGCTGATAGAAAACCCGGCAATGATTAAGCGCCCTTTACTGGTTACCGATAATGCCATGCACCTAGGCTTCAAGCCGGCGCAGTACGAGGAGATCTTTAGCTAATGACCGACGTACTCGAGTTAACCAAAGAGCTGATTAATCGCCGTTCAGTCACCCCTGAAGATGCCGGTTGTCAGGACTTTATGAAAGCCTGGCTGGCTGAGTCAGGCTTCGAAAATGAAACCATGGTGTTTGAGGATACCACCAACCTGTGGTCCCGCCGTGGCAATGATGGCCCGGTGTTTTGCTTTGCCGGTCATACCGATGTGGTCCCCAGTGGCCCGGAAGATGCCTGGCAAACGCCGCCGTTCGTAGCTACCGAGAAAGACGGTAACCTGCATGGCCGTGGCGCAGCCGATATGAAAGGCTCTTTGGCCGCAATGCTCGCTGCTACCCGCCAGTTTGTGGCGGATTACCCGGATCACCACGGCAGTATCGCCTATCTGATCACCAGTGATGAGGAAGGCCCGTTTATTAATGGTACAACCCGGGTTATCGACACACTGGAAGCCCGTAACGAAAAAATCACCTGGTGCGTAGTAGGCGAACCCTCCAGTACCGATGTGGTTGGCGATGTGGTGAAAAATGGTCGTCGTGGCTCACTAACCGGCGATTTGGTGGTAAAGGGCATTCAGGGCCACGTGGCCTACCCGCATCTGGCGCGTAACCCGGTGCATCAGGCTGCCCCAGCTCTGGATGAGCTGGCACAAGCCCACTGGGATAACGGGAACGACTTTTTCCCGCCTACCAGCTTTCAGATCTCCAATATTCACGGCGGCACCGGTGCCGGTAATGTGATCCCCGGCGAACTACATGTGTGTTTTAACTTCCGCTTCTCAACCGAAGTCACCGATAAGCAGCTTATCGCTAAGGTAGAAGACATCCTCGACAAGCATGGCCTCGAATACGAAATAAAGTGGACCTTTAACGGTCAGCCTTTTTTAACCGACCACGGCGATCTGTTAACCGCCACGCAGAAAGCCATTGCCAGTGAGATGGATTTTGATACGGTTTTATCTACTGCTGGCGGCACCTCAGATGGGCGGTTCATCGCGCCTACCGGTGCTCAGGTGGTTGAATTAGGGCCGGTGAATGCCACCATCCATAAAATTGATGAGCACGTGCGAATTAAAGACCTGTATCATCTGGAGCGTATTTATTATCGCCTGCTGGAAAACCTGCTGACATGAACCTTGAAAAAGCCTGGCTGGGGCGCGATGACAGCGGCCTGATTAACGTAGGTGAACAACATCGGCTTCTGCCAGCAGTGGCCGAAGCGTTTAACGCCATGCAACAGCATGCCCGCGAGGCCGGTCAGGACATGCAAATCGTTAGCAGCTATCGTAACTTTGACCGCCAGTTGTCTATCTGGAACCGTAAATGGCGGGGTGAATTGCCGCTGTATAACCATCAGGGCGAACAACTCGATGCCGCTTCCTTATCAGACCAGGAAAAAGTGTACGCTATACTAATCTGGTCGGCCCTTCCCGGTGGCAGTCGTCACCACTGGGGCACCGATCTGGATGTTTACGATAAAGCCACCGTAGACGCCTGTGACGGCCAGTTTGATCTGGTTGATGCAGAATACCGCCCGGGTGGCCCATGCTATGCGCTGGCTCAGTGGATGGATAAGCATCTGGCAGACTTTGGCTTTAGTCGGCCGTTTTTGCAGGATAATGGCGGCGTTGCCACCGAGTTATGGCACCTTACTCACAGCAGCAGCGCGGCAGAGTTTGAAGCCCGGCGCAATCAGCAGGCACTTTATGAATGCTTAAGCAACGCGCCCATGGAAGGTAAATCCACAGTGCTGGCCATGCTGGACGAATTATTCAACCGTTTTGTATTAAATCAGGGAGTGCTGCAGCGATGAGCATGTGGGTAGTTATTGGCATTATTGTTGGCGTACTCGGCATCATCATTAGCAATATTATGTTGCTGAAATACAGCGCCAAATTCAAAATGCCAAAAGCCTATACGCCACCGGAAGTGCCCGGGAAAAAACAGGCAGAAGCAGAAAGTGGTGAGGAGTCGGAGCAAAAGCGCTCCGACCAGGACTAACTCTGGTTACGCAACCGTTACTGCAGTACCACTGATGCTTACCATCAGCATGCTGTTTTTGTCACCCAGCACTTCGTAATCCAAATCGATGCCCACGACGGCATTAGCTCCCATGCCGAGAGCTTCCTGCTCGAGCTCGCGAAAAGCAATTTGCCGCGCTTTGGTTAGTTCATCTTCATAAGAGCCCGAGCGCCCGCCCACAATGTCGCGGATAGAAGCAAACAGATCCTTAAAAATATTGGCGCCCATAATGGCTTCGCCAATCACAATACCGTGATAGCTTTTGATTTCTTTACCTTCAATGCTCGGTGTTGTCGTTAGTATCATGCTGATTCCTTAAATAATACTTGTTGTAATTGTGCGACCTGACGGGCCGCCTCCTCATCGGTATATTTTACAGCGGGTAATTTGCCCCACACAGGGGCTGGCCAGCTTGGGTCGTCATGAAAACGCACTATATGATGAATATGTAGCTGAGCCACCACATTACCTAAAGCGCCGATATTCATTTTGTGGCCGGCGCAATGCTTCATCATTGCTATCGCCACTGCACGACTCTCGGCACAAAACTGCAGGTAATCCTGTTCATCCAGATCGGCGAGCTCCACCAGCTGTGGGCGCCTCGGCACCAGAATAAGCCAGGGATACTGGCTGTCGTTCATTAACAATACGCGGCATAAGGGTAAATCCCCCACCACCAGCGTGTCGGCGGCAAGTACCGGATCCAGTTCAAACATCAAGTTTCTCCACTGTGGTTGGCACCACTGTTAACAGTGCCCGCTGACCTATAGCAACCTTTGCATTAGGAAACACTATCGCCTCACCTTCATGCTCGGCCACGTAGTCACAGCCAGGTTCAGAGGCTAACACCTCCCCTTGCTTAAAATCAGTAAAATTGGGGGTATCATCATCGAAATGCAGCTTAAAATCGGCATGATTGCGGTTAATCACCTGATTTACCCGATAAATCAGTAAGCTGTCCAGGTTAGCCTCAGGGGCATAATCGGTCTCGCTGAGTAAGGCAATCAAAGACGCCCGGGCCGCGGCAAAACGCGCCATGTCATTTTCGCCAAAGGGTCTTACTTTACCCAGCTCTACGGTAAATCCGCGGGCTTTACAGGTAGCCGTAGAAAAATAACTGAAAGTCGTGGTGGGTGCCGAGGATAACAGGAAGGTATTTACCCCACAGGCCGCCAGAAAGCCAAACTGTTTAGCGCTGTGCTCACGCTCGTCATCAAGGTACGGCATAACCACAAACTTTTCGTTTTTGGAGTCCCGAATTGCGGTATGCAGATCATAGTGAAGCTTTTCATCGCCCTCGCCAGCCTTACTGAAAAAGTCGATAACCGTTTCTTCTAGTAGCTTTGCTCGCTGACACTCTGCGTTATTGCCCTGTTGCCAGGCGCCACTAAACAGCCGGTTCATGTTTTCTTCAACAAACCGTCTACCAATATTCATGGCTGGCAAATTGCCAAAAATCAGCAATACACTGTGTTTAAGCTGCAAAGCGCCAGTTAACACTGCATCCAGAATATCTGAGCAAATTTCGATGGGCGCCGTTTCATTGCCGTGCACACCACAGGAAAGCACAATGTGCTTATTGCCGGCATCAGCTGGTTCGATAACTATAATGCCAGGTGCCGTAACTACCACTTTATCACCGGAGGGCAATGCCCACTGCCGGGTCTGAGCAAAGGTGTCGGGCTGAAAACGGGAAAGGTGAAGAAACTGGCCATTCGCCAGATCGGAAAGTTCCATATCGAGTCTGTATTAAATCCTGAAAATAACGTGGGAATAGTTTAGCGCGATAGTACCGAGGATTACAGCAACACAAAAAGTTGTTACAAAAGAAGTGTCAAGCTGGCGTTTCAGCGCTGACTGGCAGCTACCACTTTACGCCGCGAGGGCGAATCGCCAACGATAATATCACTGTGTGCCAGACGCACAAATTCATGACTCGGGATAGCCTTGGAAAACAGGTAGCCCTGCCCCGTTTTAATCCCTATTTCTCGAAGCACGTGCAATTGCTCTATGGTTTCCACCCCTTCGGCAATCACTTCGCAGTGTTTGGCATTGCCAATCACCCGGGCTGCCTCAATAATCGCTTTGTTAACCGGGTTGTCGCTGAGTTCCATCACAAAGGTTTTATCAATTTTAAGCGCATCAAGCGTAATTTCTCGAATGTATGCCAGATTAGAATAGCCTTTGCCAAAATCATCCACGGCAATTTTAATGCCCAGAGCATGCAGCTCAGCCAGTTGTTTTTTCACCATCAGTGAATTAGACACCGCAATATCTTCGGTAAGCTCCAGTTCAAGGCGTGACAGGTGAATGCCGTATTTGTGGCTAAGGGATTTGAGATTGGCAATCAGGCGGGTGTCGTATAACTGAGTCGGGGAAATATTCACTGATAAGGTAATATCAAGCCCCTGCATATCAAAGTCCACCAGGCCTTTAAACGCCGTTTCCAACGTCCAGTAACCCAGTTCGTTCATCATATTGTACGACTCGGCAGCTTCGATGAGCGGCCCGGGAAACAACAAACCGTCGGTCGGGTGGTTCCACCTCAACAGACATTCTGCCCCGACAATCTCCAGCGTTTGTAAATTGACCTTGGGCTGAAAATACAACTCTAGCTCATTTCTGGCCAACGCCCGCTGTAAATCTGCTTTTAGTGCCAGACTGCGACCGGTCTCGGCCTTATCCATCATGCTCAGCAGGTAAAAGTTTTCGTATTTGTTTTCCTTTGCCTGCTTAAGCGCGGTTTCAGCCCGTGAAACAAACAAGGTAAGATCGAACTCGCCCTGGGACTTAGACACCACCCCAACATTAAAGTCGGCAATGAACGCATGACCGTCGTAATACATGGGCGATTTGAAGTGCTCAATCAGGAACTCAAATTGTTGCTGCAGCACCACCGGGGAGTGAACACCGGGCAATACCACACCAAATACATCACCGCTAATGCGGCCAAACTCATAATCGTGATTAAACAGCCCCTGCAAGCGGTTGGCAATTTCCAACAGAAATTGATCGCCTACCTCTATGCCGAAGCTGGTCGTTACGTCTGAGAAGCGCACCACATCAATCAGCATCAGCGAAAGCTGGTCGTGACGGTCCCCGCAATGTGCTATTTTATCGATAAACGCATATCGATTGGGGATGGTGGCCAGCGATAAATGAGTGCGAAGCATGCAGTGATGAAATCCTAAAACAAAATAACGCAAGTTATTGATAATAAACTATAGAAACATTGAACACTGCGACATGCAAGCGCAATCACGTATTCTTCACAATACCTTAGTATTATTTACAAATTCGCCTAATCAGGCAACAAAAAAAGCCCCGTAACGGGGCTTTAGTAAAACCAGCAGTTAGCCTTTTCGCACCGGACAGGCATTTAGCTTCCAGATGCGTTCAACATAATCTCTGATTGAACGGTCGGAGGTAAATTTGCCCATTTTAGCGGTGTTAATAATCGCCATTTTCGCCCAGCGTTCTTTATCGCGGTAGGCTTTATCCACTTCTTCCTGCGCTTTGGAATAAGCTTCATAGTCGGCCAGTACCAGATACTGATCGCCATGATCCAGCAGGCTTTGCTTGATTGATGCCAGCGCACCGGGTTTACCTGGCGTGAAGTAATCGGTTTCCAGCCAGTCCAGCACTGCTTTTATTTCCGGATTTTTGTAGTAATAGTCATACGGCTTGTAGCCAGACGCTTTAAGCTCGTTGACTTCATCTACGGTTAAACCAAAAATAAAGATATTGTCATCGCCCACTTCCTCGGCTATTTCAATATTGGCGCCATCTAATGTGCCGATGGTCACTGCACCATTTAATGCCAGTTTCATGTTACCGGTACCCGATGCTTCCTTACCAGCGGTACTGATTTGCTCTGATACATCTGCCGCGGGGATCATTTTCTCTGCCAGCGACACGCGATAGTTAGGCAAAAACGCCACTTTAAGCTTTTGATTTACCCGTGCATCGTTATTGATCTTGTCGGCCACTTTGTTAATGGCGTATATAATATCTTTAGCGAGTTTATAGCCCGGTGCCGCTTTAGCGCCAAAGATAAACACCCGAGGATGCATATCGTAATCCGGATTTTCCAGCAGTCGGCGATACAGCGCCATGATATGCAGTAACGCCAGATGCTGACGCTTGTACTCGTGCAGACGCTTAATTTGCACATCAAAGATGGCGTTAGTGTCTACATCAAAACCCAGCGATTCTTTAATTTCGGCGGCCAGCAGTTGTTTATTTTGCTGCTTCACCTGCATAAATTGCTTCTGGAAAGTTTTATTACCGGCGTATTTTTCCAGCCCTTCCAGCTTTTTAAGGTCCAGCGGCCAGTCGGCGCCGACTTTTTTATCGATAAGTTTAGACAGTGCCGGGTTACAGGCTTTTAACCAACGACGCGGCGTAATACCGTTGGTGACGTTAGTCAGCTTGCCTGGCCACAATGCATCAAACTCCGGGAACAGGTTTTGTTTAACCAAACGCGAATGCAGTTCAGCCACGCCGTTAACAGCAAACGAGCCAATAACAGACAGATGCCCCATGCGGACCATCTTCTCGTTGCCTTCTTCAATAATTGATAAGCGGGCTTTTACGGCGTTATCGCCAGGCCATTTCTTATCCACCTCTTTCATAAAGCGGTGGTTAATTTCGTAAATAATTTCCAGGTGACGCGGCAGGATCTTCTCCAACATTCGTGCCGGCCATTTTTCCAGCGCCTCTGGGAGCAAGGTATGGTTAGTATAAGCAAACACCTTGGTACAAATACCCCAGGCTCTATCCCAGTCAAGTTCAGCGCGGTCGACTAAGATACGCATCAGTTCCGGAATAGCGATAGCCGGGTGGGTGTCGTTTAACTGGATAACCACCTGATCAATAAAGCGACTCCAGTCATCACCGTGGGCGCGCTTATAACGGCGAATAATGTCTTTCAGTGAACAGGCACAAAAGAAATACTGCTGGATCAGACGCAGCTCTTTACCCGCTTCAGTTTCATCATTCGGGTACAACACTTTTGAGATGGTTTCGGCCTGCACGTTTTCGACCTGTGCATCGACATAACCACCAGCGTTAAAGACATCCCAGTTAAAGTAACCTGATGATTTACTTTGCCACAAACGCAAGACGTTAACGGTTTTGCCGCCGTAGCCTACTACCGGAATATCCCATGGGATACCTTTCACTATGTGGCCCGGGTGCCACTCTTTCTGGATACGGCCGTTTTCACCGTACTTTGTTTCTACGTAACCGTATAACGAGACTTCCTGAATCGACTCAGGACGGCAAATTTCCCAAGGGTTGCCATAATCACGCCAGCTATCGGGACGCTCAATTTGCGCGCCACCCTGAATCTCCTGGCGGAATAAGCCGTGTTCGTAATGAATACCATAACCAATGGCCGGCAATTCCATGGTGGCTAATGAGTCGATAAAACAAGCAGCCAGTCGGCCCAGGCCGCCATTACCCAGCGCCATGTCCGGCTCTTCTTCCAAGACATCGCTCAGGCTAACCCCCAGTTCATTGAGTGCATCATTCGCGACCTCAAACAAACCAAAGTTTTGCAGGTTATTGGACAGTAAGCGGCCCATCAAAAACTCGGCCGAAAAATAATGTACCGCACGGGTATCATTCAGATAATGGGTTTTCTGGGTTTTGCGGATCCCTTCCAGCACTTGCTCCTGCATGGCTGAGCAGGTTGCCTTCCACCATGCATGGTTATTGGCTTTGTTCTCATCTGTACCTAAAGTACAGTGCAGGTGCTTAACAACCGCAGCTTTAAATTCGCTTTTGTTGATGGTCACATTGCGTTCAACGTTGGGTTTCTTGGCGCTCATGTGTGGTTCTCACTATAGATGTCTGGTTAACAGTAAAATGTAATTTAATTACAACTCTATAGTTCAAATATAACAGCAAAGGAACAGCTTGTTTGTAAAATATTTGTTAAAAATAGAAAAATCCAGCATGAATTTTAATCAACACGCTGGATTTTAACATTTATTTTACAACAATTAATGAGATGAAGTAGCTATTTGATAATTTTTGCTACTAATTGCTCGGCTTCTTTAATGAGCTCCTGTAAGTGAGTTTCACCATTAAAGCTTTCCGCATAAATTTTGTAGATTTGTTCGGTACCAGACGGACGCGCAGCAAACCAGCCATTTTCGGTCGACACTTTAACCCCGCCGATGGCGGCATTGTTACCAGGCGCATGAGTCTGCACGTTGGTTATCGGCTCGCCGGCCAGCGATTCGCTGGTAACTACGCTGGCGTCCATGGCCGAGAGTTTGGCTTTCTCTTCCAGACTGGCCGCCACATCCACACGCTGATAACAGGGTGAACCAAATTTCTCGGTCAGTGCCTGATAATGCTCGCCGGGATCCTTACCGGTAACGGCCAGAATTTCCGCCGCCAGCAAACACATGATAAAGCCGTCTTTGTCGGTGGCCCAGGTCTGTCCGTCACGTTGCAGATAAATACCACCGGCACTTTCTTCGCCGGCAAACCCGAGCGTGCCATCCGACAGTCCTTCAACAAACCATTTAAAGCCCACTGGCATTTCTGCCAGTTCGCGACCCATATCGCCCACTACACGATCGATCATGGAACTGGAGACCAGTGTTTTACCTACTTTCAGGCTGGCATCCCACTGCGGGCGGTGCTGGTACAGGTAATTAATGGCAACCGCGAGGTAATGATTAGGATTCATCAGACCGCTGCTGGGGCAAACAATACCGTGGCGGTCAAAGTCAGGGTCGTTGCCCCAGGCTAAATCAAACTTATCTTTAAGCTCTATCAGTCCGGCCATGGCATAGGCCGAAGAACAGTCCATCCGTAACTTACCGTCTTTATCACGGCGCATAAAACCAAACTGCGGGTCAACCTGCGGATTTACCACAGTAATATCCAGACCATAGTGTTCTGCCAGATATTTCCAGTAGCCCACACCAGCACCACCGAGCGGATCGGTACCCAGTTTTAAACCGGCTTTGGCAATGGCCTGCATATCCACCACTTCTGCCAGATCTTCAATATACGGCACCATAAAATCTTGTTCCGACACAAAGTCAGAAGCCATAGCCGCTTTTAAATCGATACGTTTAACGTCTTTATTGCCATTGGCAATCAGGCTGTTAGCGCGTTCCTGAATGATTTTGGTAACATCACTGTCGGCCGGGCCACCGTGTGGCGGGTTATATTTAAAACCACCATCAGATGGAGGGTTGTGCGAAGGCGTGATAACAATGCCATCGGCCAGGCCTTCACTGCGACCGCGGTTGTAACGAATAATGGTGCGAGAGATAACTGGCGTTGGCGTGTAGCCTTTAGAATCGTTATCGTCGCGTTGAATCACTACCGATACATTGTTGGCGCTAAGCACTTCGATCGCCGTAATCATCGCAGGTTCTGAAAGCGCGTGGGTATCCTTACCAATAAACACCGGGCCGGTAATTTGCTGGTGCTCACGATATTCCGCCAGAGCCTGGCAGATGGCAGCGATATGCATATCGTTAAAGGTTGTCTGAGTTGCTGTACCGCGATGGCCTGAGGTGCCGAAGCTAACCGCCTGAGCAGGGTCGGTGGCATCCGGTTGATAACTAAAATACTGGCTAACCAGTTGGGCCACATTAATAAGCTGCTCTGGAGCAGCCGCCTTACCAGCTTCCGGGTGTAACGCCATGAAAATATCCTTTTGTAAGTCGTGAAATCACATCATTGTTTACGAATCAAAGGTTTCGCTAACGGTTTCCACTACCTTATCGTCATATCCTAAAATCTGCAAAACCTGGCTCAGCATGGCCAGTTTTTTTGCCGTATTATTGTTTGTTACTACCCAAAAACCGCTGTCCGGAATGGCTTTTGGATTAGTACTGCTGCCAGACATGAGAAGTTCTTCCTTGCTGCTGGCAAAGTACTTACGGTTTTTGCCGACAATCGATTCTACTTTGGCAAAGTCGCCCGGGTGTTGCAGATAAATCTGTTGCAGAATAAACAGGAACTGATCAACCCGTTTGTCGAACTGACTCAGGGCATCTTTATTAACGCGCTGCAGTAAGTCATCGCCAGACGCCGCCGGCGCAGAGGCAGTTGATACCGGCGCAGGCGCTGGTTTTGCCTTAGCGGTGGTTTTAACCGGCGTCGCAGCATCCGGCTGTGGAGTGGTTTCTGCCTGAGCGGGTGCAGCGGATGCAGCGGATGCCGCAGGAATTGAAGCGCCACTGGTTACTACGGTAGTAACGATTCCGGGCTCGTCGATCAGCAACCGACGTAAAATTTCACAAGCACTCTCACCAATATGTTTTGTCTGGCTGGCGATAAACGCATACAGCTCATCATCTATTTCTATTGTTTTCATACATACTACTTCCGTTTTTTGGCGGTTATTATAGTCAACCCGGCTGAGGATCGCAGCACTTTATACAGACAACTTCCATCGATCGCCAATCGACTGTCTAAAATCTCTGTCAGGCGCGCTACTCTCTCCTATACTTAAGTATCAGGACAATCACCTAAGTTGCTGTTTATATTTGCTAGAGTAATCCTGCTAATGGAATTGACGTATAAAAACGAAAGCGCTAAAACCGGACATTATCATGCATACAGATCTCTCACCGGCGCTGGCTTATCTCGATAGCCAGGTTCTTGGTAAGCAACATCAGATTAAGCTCGCGGTAACCTGCCTGCTGGCAGACGGTCATTTACTGATAGAAGATTTACCCGGCATGGGAAAAACCACTCTCTCCCATGCTTTAGCAACAGTGTTTGGTTTACACTTTTCCCGCATCCAGTTTACCTCCGACCTGCTTCCCGCTGATATGTTAGGGGTCAATATTTACAACACCCGGCAAGGCGAATTTGAATTTCATCAGGGCCCGGTGTTTAGCCAGGTAGTGCTGGCTGATGAGATTAACCGGGCCAGCCCGAAAACGCAGAGTGCGCTGCTTGAGGCCATGGAAGAAAACCAGGTAAGCATAGATGGCAGTACGCATTCACTGCCCTCGCCGTTTTTTGTTATCGCCACGCAAAATCCCAGTTATCAGGCCGGTACCTATCCGCTGCCAGAATCTCAGCTTGACCGCTTTTTAATGCGTATCAGCCTGGGCTATCCCGACGGCGAAGCTGAAAAGCGCATGTTGCGAGAATCAGCAGGTGTCAGCAGTCATCACCAAAAGCCTGCCAGTCAGGTATTAAGTGCCGAACAATTACAGGCTATTCAAAAGCAGGTCAGCGATATTCATGTGAGCGATCCGATCCTGGATTACCTGCTACGGCTGGTCAATCAAAGCCGTGATAACAGCGAGTTTCCCTACCCGCTCTCGCCGCGGGCCAGTAAAGCGCTGATGCGCGCCGCGCAGGCCTGGGCATTACTTCATCAGCGGGATTTTGTGTTGCCGGAAGATTTACAGGCAATCTTTACCGCCGTTGCCGAGCACCGCCTGCGTGGCAGTCAGACTGACTATCGGGAAGATGGTCTGCTCAGCCAGCGTATTCTTGACCTTACCGATCCGCTCGCTGCCTGATGGTCTCGCGGCTTAAACGTTCAGTTTACGATTTACAAAACCGTTGGTTGCAGCGGCGAATACCGCCGAGCCCACGCTATCAGCTAAACCTGAAAAACGTGTTTATTTTCCCCAGCCGGTTTGGCTTTGGCTACCTGCTCACCTGTGTGGGACTGTTCATTTTAGGTACCAACTATCAAAACAACCTGATGTTGTTATTGTGCCAGTTTCTGCTGGCTATCTTCTTGCTGCATCTATTTGTCAGCTACCGTAACTTTACCGCCGTATCGCTATCGTTGAAGGATATCCAGCCGGTCTACGTTTCAGAGCACGCCCTGTTGAGTTTGCAACTGCACGTCAATAGTGAGGACATGCCCTTTTACGGGGGGTTACATATTCAGCTGCGGGGCACTTCTCTGGCCTTGCTGAATCGCCGCGCGGACCAGGACCGCGAAGTTAAATTACTGCTGCCCGCTGCGCAACGCGGTATTTTTCGTTTACCCAGAATCACTCTGTCATCTACCTACCCTCTTGGCCTGTTTCGCTGCTGGACACACCTTGATTTTAATAAGTCGCTGGCCATCTACCCCAAGCCCATCGCCTCGGCGTTAAAACTGACGTCCACCGACGCCAGTCAGGGCGATACAGCTGGAAACGTGGCCGGTATTGACGAATTTGACACGCTACGCACCTTTAAGCCCGGTGATCCAATGAACAGAGTGGCCTGGAAACAAGCTGCCAAAGGCGGCGAACTGAGCACAAAAATCTTTAACCAGGCGCAACAGGAGGGCGGCTGGCTGAGCCTCGATACTTACGCCGGTGAACCTCTTGAGAAAGCCCTGGGCCTGCTTACCTATCAGGTTAACCGGTTATCTTCTCAGCAACATGTTTTCGGCCTGAGCATTGGCGACAAACGCATAGAGCCCGCCACCGGCGAGGCTCATAAACATCGTTGCCTTAAATCACTGGCCCGTTACCGGCAATCCGAGCAAGACTATGCAGCCGATTGATAAACCCATTCGCAACCAAACCGCCAGTGCACTTATCGCTCTGGTGTTTTGCGTATTGAGCCTGAGTCTGTTTGCCCCCCTGTTATTCTGGGTGTTACTAATTTCCCTGTGCGCTACCGGCATTCGCCTCGTGATGTACTTTGGCTGGTATCAGCCCATGCCCTCGCTGCGTACCATTAATCTACTGGGGTTGTTATGCTGCCTGTGTCTGGGCTGGTTCAGCCTGCAGATTGGCCTGTTGCTCACCATGGTTAATTTACTGATCCTGGCAGGCGCCTTAAAGCTCATTATACTCAACCGGCCACGGGATTTGTTTCACCTGTTTTGCACCTGCCTGTTTGTTATTGGCATGGGTTTTACTTTCCATCAATCTGTCGTCATGACGTTATTTTATGGCCTGTTAACCTTGTCGTTGTTAGTTGCCATTGGTCGCTACTTTTCACCTTCACAGCATTTACCTTGGCATATCAAACGGCTGTCAGTGATGAGTATGCAGGCTCTGCCCATCGCTATCCTGTTGTTCCTGATATTACCTAAGCTGCCCCCCTTATGGAAAATGCCAGTGTCGAAAAGTACCGAAACCGGCTTAACCGATACGGTAACTCCCGGCGATATCGCCAACCTCACCCAATCCGGCGAGCTGGCTTTCAGAGCCACGTTTACTGGCGCTCTGCCGCCGCCCGCCGAACGTTACTGGCGAGCCCTGACCCTTGAGTATTTTGATGGCAAACAGTGGTCTGTCAGTCCGCTGCGCAAACAGGTGCGCAAACAATATCGCTTGCTTAATAACGAGTTTAAGCCCCGGGTGAGTGGCAGTTGGTGGGAGTATGAGGTAATTACCGAGCCCACTAACAAGCACTGGTTATTCAGCATAGATGTGGCCATACCCGACGACCTGAACAGTTCACAAGCCATCTGGCAAAGCAGTGACTATTCCTTGCTCAGCGAAACACCGATTACGTCGCGGCGAGCTTACCGGGTGCGTTCTTATCCCACCACGCCGATGGACCAGACACTCTACAGCATCGACAGCAGGCTTAACCTGCAGTTACCGAATAATACAGCGGTGAATCCGCAAACCCAGGCCTGGGCCGAACAAATCGCCGCCGACAACGCTACCCAGGTTGAACGGGTGCAGGCAGTGCTGGATTATTTTGTCGACCAGGGCTTCCGTTATACCCTTACACCGCCGCCAATGCCGGATCATCCCATTGATGATTTTCTGTTCATCCATCAGGAAGGCTTTTGTGCTCATTACGCCAGTGCCATGAGCTATGTACTGCGGTTACTGGGCATTCCGGCCAGAATGGTAGCCGGGTATCATGGCGGCGAATCGTTACAACCAGACGTACTCAGCGTTTATCAGTATGACGCTCATGCCTGGGTAGAGGCGTGGCTGGACGGCCGCGGCTGGGTCCGTTTTGATCCCAGCGGTATCGTCGCTCCGGCCCGACTGGAGCTGGGGTTGCAGCAAGCCGTGGAAGAAGAGTCATTCCTGGCCAATAACCAGATGGCCAGACTGCAACAGCTGCCGCTGTTTGCCGAGCTACGCAATCTTTATAGTTTACTGGATTACCAGTGGAGCCGCTGGGTGCTTGGATTCGACGCTGAACGTCAGCAAAATCTGTTGGCACTGTTATTAGGCAAGGTAACCACTCAGCGGATCATGTTTCTGATGCTGGGTATATGCCTGGTGATCGGCTTGCTGCTGGCACTTTACTTTATCCCGCACTGGCAGCGTAAACGCCCACCAGCTAACCTACGCTGGTTTTTACAGGCCAGCCAAAAGGCTGAGCAGATTACCGGTCTCGAGCGTCATAATGACGGTCCTGAGCACTTTGCCGAACGCGCAGCGCAGCGGCTATCTCCCCAATCGGCCAGGCAGTTTAAAGCAATCTGTGAGGCTTTTATCGCTCTCAATTACGCGCGCGATGGTGAGGTCAGCCCCCAGAGTCATGCTTTTATTACGCAGTGCAAAACGTTTATCCGCCAGGCTAAAGCGTGCTAAATAAATTGCCTTATCGGTAGCAGCTCAACAAATAATTCAGGTGGGCACGCACTTCCGGCCATTCACCCTGGCGCAGGCTATACATCACGGTATCGCGGATGGTGCCGTCACGGCGCATATGATGGCCGCGGATCACACCGTCTTTTTTGGCGCCTAAACGCTCTATGGCCCGCTGACTGGCATAATTATAATTATCGGTGCGCCACCCGACTACGTGGCAGTTGAGTACATCGAAAGCGTGTGACAGCATCAGCAACTTGCAGGTGGTATTCACATGGGTTCGCTGGGCGCTTTTGGCATACCAGGTATAGCCAATTTCAAGACGTTTAACCGCAGGCAGAATATCGTGGTAACTGGTTGTCCCCAGCACATTTCCTGTTGTCTGCTCGATCACCGCTAAGGCAAAGCGCTCACCGGCCTCGCGGGCGCGCAGTGCTGCGTTAATATAATCTGCCGTGGCCTCGGGCTCGGGTACTGAAGTCACCCGCAGCTGCCATAATTCGCCATCGGCGGCAGCAGCCTTTAAACCTGCCTCATGAGCGGCTTCCAGTGGTATCATCGTCACGCCGTTAGCGCTAAGGGTTACAGATTTAACAAAGGTCGTCATGCCATACTCTCAACGATTGATAATAACCGCTTAACTGCCCTGCTCGCTGAGCGGTTGATTAACTCTCATACTGCCATGTTCATCATAGTCAGGATACAGACTAATGGTGTCAACTTTGCCAGCAACCACCCACAGTGACACATCCTTGTCGGCCAGCAGGTAGTCCTGGCCAAACTCATCGAAATCATCATCTAATTCCAGATCAGGAAACATTAAGCGTATTTCCAGAATCGATTTACCAATAACACATTTGCCTTCCAGCTCAGCTTCGGAGGATGAGACCGAAATCGTCCCGAGCACAAAATTGTCGCAGGATGAAAAACTCAGCTCAGTACCGTTGGCGTATTGCCACACAACATCCCGCTCCTCCAGGCTGTCGCACAGTGGATGGAAATGGTATATGTCTTCTGGTTGCCCCCAGGCCTCGCGTACCTGGGTCATGCTCATGCCAAAATATAACCGGTCTATTCCGGCTTGAGGATAAACTTTCACTGCTGCTCATGACTCATTAAAGCGGAGTCCCTACGTAAATTTACCGCCCTTGTACAGTAACGTCTGACAAAATACCAGCACCAAATGCTGCCTGACTCTCGCCACTGTTTAGGTGATAAGCACTTTTAACCCCGGCCTCAATAGCAAATGCGCTATCGTGACTAATTAAAATAAAACCGCCCTGATATCGGTCTAGCGCTGCTGCCAACAGGATTTTTGCATTCAAATCCAGGTGATTGTCGGGCTCATCGAGTAACAAAAATGGCTGCTGCGGCTGATGACTGACGATTAACATAGCCAGTTTCATTTTCTCTCCGCCACTTAAGCTTTCGGCCGGGTTAAAAACACTGTCGCGGCGAAAGCCGATACCAGCCAGTAAAGTGCGCGCGTCAGACTCGCTTAACGCCGGGCACTGCTGTAAAAGGTTATCCAGTAAACTGAGCGTAGGCACCACCGAGCTAAAGTGCTGATCGAGATAACACAGCGGAGTATTAACATGAAGCTCTCCAGCTTGCAGCGATAGCTCGCCCGTCAGCGTTTTTAGTAAAGTGGACTTACCACTACCGTTATCGCCTTGCAGATGCAGTTTATCCCCTTCTCCCACCTGCAAATTAAATGGCTGTGAGCTACCAAATGCCAGCACGCCATTAAGGAGAGTGAGAGCTTTTTTATTGCCTGCATTAGCAGAGGGTAGATGGATAGCCTGTTTTTGGGTTAGGCATTGTGCTGATTGCAGTTGGCTGGCTCGTTGCTGTAACTGTTTTTGCCTGCCTTCGATATTCTTATTGCGACTAGCAGCACTGGCCGTCGCGCGGTCCTTTTGTTTATCCAGTAAACATTTAGCCTGACTGCCCCGCAATTTTTGCCCCTGGGCAGCGCGTTGCGCGGCCTTCTCAAGGCTTCGCTGGGCTTGTTGCTGAACTTGCTTTTGCTGCTTGTGCAGTGTTTCAATCTGACGGTTTAATGCCTGCTCATGAGATTGCTTTTGCGCGGCATACTGAGCGTAATTACCGCCATACACTGTTATCCCGTTTTGATTAAGCTCCCAGATTTCTGCCATTCCCTGCAATAATTCACGGTCGTGACTTATTAGCAGTACCGCTGCCGCAGTGGATTGAACTTGCGCTTGTAACCAGCGCCGGGCACGGCGATCCAGATGATTAGATGGCTCATCCAGAATTAACAAGTTGTGTTCGCCCTTAAAAAGTTGCCATAGGCGTAGTATCGCCAGTTGACCACCACTGAGTGTTGCGCATCGGGTTTGCGGATCATCAGGCAGGCCCAGCGTTGCCAGTTGACTGGCAAGCTGGGCAGGCAAATCCCACTGCTCACCCACCGACTCAAACAAATGGTCAGTGCATTCACCTTTGGTAATTCGCGAAAGCGCATCAAGTACAGGTGCCACGCCAAGAACTTCGGCGATAGTCGCCTCACTCGCCAGCAAGTGCGAAGGTTGCTGGCAGAATACGCCGGTATCGGCATTGCAAACTACGGTGCCACCGGTAGGCACCCGCTTACCCGTTAAAATTGTTGCCAATAGCGATTTACCGGCACCATTACGGCCCACCAGCCCCACACGGCGGCAAGACATTGATACCGAAACAGAATGAAAAAGCGTGTCGCCCGCAGGCAGTTGATAACTAAGATTGTGTGCTTGAAGTATAGGCATTAACGCCTCCCGTTAAGCGGGCTTCAGCTTAGCAGCACATTGCAAATTTAAGAGGCAGCATCGCGCCGGTAAAACGCCATACTATTACGATAGTGAGCTACGCCGACTAACCCTGTAGATCCAAAAAAATAACGATAAAAATGGACGACAGGCTTAGTTGTTCATGATGGCGGTAACTCCGAATAATGTAGTGTGCAGAATTTAACCAACAACCCTATTCATTGCAAGCGCTAACAACATTTTGTTACAGATTCGGCGCTTATATAAGCAGCTGAACAGTAAAGAAAAACAACGAACAACGATAAATGTTTATTGTTTTTCGATAAATAATTATTGTAAAAGAAGAAGCGAGTGCTAAAGTAATAGTCAGCATAACTAAGCAAGGAATTGACCATGACCAGTCAGGAATCATCAGATATTATGAATACCAGCAGCCAGTTACCGGCCCCGAAATACACCCCGGCGCTCAAGACGTGGTTCGACTTTCTTTATTATTTAAGTGGACTCGCAATGCTGGTAGGAGCTGGTTTTATCCTCGTTGTCGGATTAAATATTCCCGGGGAAATCAGCGAGCGCCACACC
The DNA here is from genome assembly GCF_002993365.1 of Marisediminitalea alba. Lineage (GTDB taxonomy): Bacteria > Pseudomonadota > Gammaproteobacteria > Enterobacterales > Alteromonadaceae > Alteromonas > Alteromonas alba. The sequence goes on along the minus strand of NZ_PVNP01000112.1, from coordinate 1,786 downwards.
GATATCGAATACTGGTTTAACGCCACGGTGATTGCCAATGATGTCACCGCAGCGGCGAGTGAAATTATGCAGGTCGATGGCAAACTTAAACTCAATAATACCAGCGGCCGGGCAGCCTTTTTTATTGCTAATACAGATTCCATACTCATCAGCGGTATATTCAGTTTGCTGGCATTTTATAACCTGCGTAAATTGTTCGCTAACCTGGCTACTCAGCGTATTTTCGATTTGGAAAATGTCGCTTATGTAAAAAAGCTAGGCTTGCTTATCCTGGTTTATAGCCTTGTCTCGCCTTTTCTTACCTACCTGTGCGGCATGGCGATACTGGCGGAAATCGGTGAGTTTCATAAACAACTTCAACTTTCTCCCTATGTTTCAATACCTATCGAGGGCATTCTGATTAGCGGGGCATTGCTGGTACTGGCCCAGATACTCGAGTACGCTTTTCAGATGAAACAAGAACAATCACTGACCATATAATTATGTCTAAAGCCATTAAAATAAATCTGGATATGGTCATGCTGCAGCGCAAGATGTCACTCACCGAGTTATCTGAACGCGTTGGTATCACCATGGCTAACCTGTCTACCCTGAAAACCGGCAAAGCCAAAGCTATTCGTTTCTCCACTCTACTGGCGCTGTGTGAGGCACTGGATTGCAAGCCGGGCGACCTTATTCAACTGGAAGAAGATTAGCATTAGCCCTGCTCCTGCCAGCAAACCGGGATTTACAGCCATCGGTCGGCCCCGGTTTGACTTTACTCACTTTCTCTCGTTTACTGCCATGAGCACGACCTACTATAAAAAACGACGACAAAGTGAATAACACCATGAAAAAACGAACTATTGTCGGCATGAGCCTATTGCTCATGTCCTTCCATTCGATGGCCAAATCCGGCTACCACCGCGACCCGGACCTGCACGATAACCAGGTGGTATTTACCGCCGAAGGCGACCTCTGGTTACATGACATGGAAAGCGCAGCCACCCGCCGCCTGACCACTAATCTGGCGCAGGAACAACAAGCGGCCTTTTCGTCAGACGGAACACAAATCGCCTTTACCGCTAACTATGAAGGCGCAACCGAAGTGTATGTGATCCCCACCGAAGGCGGAGTAGCCAGGCGGGTAACCTTTGAAAACAGCTACGTGTATCTGCAGCAGTGGACCAGCGACGGTAAATTGTTATACAGCACCAATACCCGGGTAGGCCCCGCTAATAACTGGTCGTTAAAACAGGTGGATCCGGCTACCCTGAATACCGAGGAAGTACCGGTTGCCGATGCCATTGAAGGCGCCATTGACGAAGCTTCTGACACGCTTTATTTCACCCAGTTTGGCCTGCAGGTGTCACGCGACAACGCCCGTTATTATCGCGGTGGTGCCCAGGGCGAATTGTGGCGTTACAAGCTGGGTAGCCAAACCGAGGCGCTGCTGCTTACCGACGCCCACGACGCTTCGGCACGCGAACCCATGGTGACTGGCGACAAACTGTATTTTGTGAGTAATCAAAACGGTAACGACAACCTGTGGGTAATGTCGGCCTCCGGTAAAAACGCCAAAGCGCTAAGGAAGATGCGAATAAGTCCCCGATGTGAGATCATAGCTGCATAGTAAATCACAGCCATTACCGCCCATGAGCCAACAGTTAACTTTTGCCGATAGTGAGTTTTCCAGCAAGCGCCGCCAGACCCGTAAAGAGATATTCTTATCCAGAATGGATAAACTGCTGCCGTGGCCTCAACTGCTGGAAGTGATTGAACCCTTTTATCCTAAAGCTGGCAATGG
>NZ_PVNP01000111.1 GCF_002993365.1 Marisediminitalea alba | reverse complement strand
GAACAACGTTAGTCAGGCTCATTCGCATACTGTTCCGGCTGCAACACCGGTATGAGAGTAACGAACTAAGTGAAAAGCGATACCGGGACCGAATGGAAAAACTGCGTATCGCCTGGCGAGAACAACTTGAACTGGCATCAAGGCGTTGTGTTACTCCCCGCTATCAGAACCGGTGTAAGCTGCGGCTAAAACACGATGATATGTGCTGGGTGTTCCTCAGTCACGATGGCGTCCCCCTCACTAACAATGAAGCAGAGCGTTCATTGCGAAGCTATGTGCTGTGGCGAAAAGGCAGCTATGGCGTGTGTTCTCACCGAGGGGAACTGTTCAGACAACGTATACTCACCATTGTAGAAACCTGCCGGAAACAAAAGCTGAATCCACTGAATTGGCTCCGCGCCATTCTCGAAGCGACGTTAAACAAAACGTCCTATCCTCTACTCGGCGACTTCAAAGCAGCCTGTCAATAGGGCCCTGCTGAACGGTTACAACAATTAGACCGATTATAATGGATTAAAAGCAAGGATTTCGTTGCATAATCAGCTACCTAAGGACTAACATATTTAGTGCACTCAACATTAAAGTATCTGGACATCGGCGAAATTACAAAGCGACCTACATAGTAGGTGTTTCGTTTCACGGTTTCGTTAGGTACATTAATATTGTAAGCGGGCTTATCATAAGTAACACGGGCGGAACATCGCATGAAAATATTAGTCGTTGAAGACGAAACAAAAACTGGAGACTACATCAAACAAGGCCTTGCCGAATCGGGCTTTGTTGTTGAGTTAGTTCGGACCGGCCTCGATGGCCATCACAAAGCCATGCTCGGTGAAAATGAGTTGATCATCTTAGACGTCATGCTGCCTGATATCGATGGTTGGAAAATATTGTCATCGTTACGAGAGTCTAACAATCATACACCGGTTCTTTTTCTTACTGCTCGTGATCATGTGAATGACCGTGTTAAAGGTTTAGAGCTCGGCGCAGATGATTACTTAGTGAAGCCGTTTGCATTTGCTGAGCTGCTAGCGCGTGTGCGTACGTTGATCCGCCGCGGCACGTCCGTGCCCAATAATATTTTACACATAGCCGATTTGGAGCTCGACATTCCTTCGCGTATTGCCACGCGAAGTGGGCGCACAATAAACCTGACAACTAAAGAGTTCACCTTATTAGAATTAATGGTGAGACGCCAAGGAGAAGTGTTGCCACGTTCTCTTATTGCCTCTCAAGTATGGGATATGAATTTTGATAGCGATACCAATGTGATTGATGTCGCCATTCGCCGTCTTCGAGCAAAAATCGATGATGACTTTTCACCAAAGCTCATTCAGACTGTGCGTGGGATGGGATATAAAATGTGTATTAATGAATCTTAAGGATCTATCAAAGCGACCAAGCTCTCTCGCCTTTCGAGTCACTATACTCGTTGGGCTCACTATCTTTGTTTGCCTAACGTTTATAAGTCTTATGGTGCAGCAATCTATTGCTCAGCATTTTGAAGAGCAGGATGCAGATGAGCTGAATGAGGTGTTTCTAGCCGTGAAACGCAAGCTTAATACAGCGTATAATGAAGGGGTCGCACCGTCTAGCATATTATTCCAAGCTGTCTCTGGGCATCACGGTGTCTATTATTTAGTTAAAAATAAAGACAACGAAGTTATTTTTAGCAGTGAGAGCGCGGTGCTAGAAAAATACCCTGGGGATACGTATGAAATAGAACAAATAACGCCATCCATGTTAAGCCTCTTTTTCGACGGCGAACATATGTTACGGGCAACGGAAATAACCGTGCGTATTGAAGACGGCAACAGCCAAACACATTATCAAGTCATCGTTGCCTCGAACATGGAATTTCATATGAACTATATGGAAGACTTCGAGACAACATTGTGGGGGATCATTGTATTGTCTGGGGCTATTACGATCTTAGCCGCGCGGTTTGCTGTTTATCGTGGTCACTCCCCCTTACGACGTCTCAGTCGCAAAATCGGTTCCATCACCGCGGATAAATTGGATATCAGGTTGGAACCCACCGAAGTCCCAGTGGAGCTTGCTAATCTGGTGGAGTCCTTTAATGCGATGATTGAGAGACTTGAAAGCGGGTTTGAGCAGCTGTCCCATTTTTCCGCTGACATAGCTCATGAACTAAGAACGCCTATCACCAACCTGACTACACAGACCCAAGTCATACTCAATCAACCACGCTCGACGAATGAATACACTGACATCTTATATTCTAACTTAGAAGAGTACGAGCGAATGTCGAAAATGGTCAGTGACATGTTGTTACTAGCACAAACGGAGCATGGCTTGATCAAACCCAACGCTGAGCGGATAGACTGTCAGAAAGAAATCGGTGAATTAATCGAATACTTTGAGCTCTTGGCCGAAGAGAAGCACATCAGCATTCAACTTATTGGTCACAAAATAACGTTAATGTGCGACAAATCGATGTTTCGACAAGCACTGAGCAACTTGTTATCTAATGCCATTCGGTACACTCCCGATAATGCAGAAGTAACCGTATCTACTCAAATACAGGATAACGAAGCATTGATATCGATTTCAAACCCAGGTAATAAGATCCCTGACATTCAACTTTCTCGCCTTTTCGATCGTTTCTACCGCGCGGATCCATCTCGAAAACGTGACGGGCAAGGCGCTGGATTAGGATTAACCATTGCGAGATCTGTTCTTGAAGTTAACGGTGCACATATACAAGTGGGATCAGATGAGCAGGCAACCACGTTCACGGTCATCTTTCCATTGCGTAGCTGACGCCTCGAACACACGCAAGTGTTAGTTCGAGACGCCCGTTGGACTAAAAGGTATACACGCCTTTTAAATAATAGAAACCGCCGTTAATGCCAATGGGTGACGTCGTTGGGTACTTTGAACCCGCCACTTCGGTATCATAAAGCACATTTTCATCAGGGAGGTTATCAAACGCATTTCGAGCGCCTAGTGTCATAATAAATGATTCATTAATATGATAACCAACTTCAAAATCGACCGTGTATTCCGCACCCACTTCCTCTATGGGTAAACCGGCATCGATGTGATCTTCAAAAATGTCACTAAAATAATTAAGGCGCGTTAATACCCGCCAATCGCCATTCGTATGATTGCCAGTCAGGCTGAAGCGGTATTCAGGCAAATTATCCTCAATCATTCGAATGCGAGTGGGTGAAATGTTTTGGACTTGCTCACCATTCACATCGAACGTTTTAACATCATCAACTTCTGTATCGGTCCAGTTCCCCGCAAACGAGAAAACCGTATCTCCTCCCAACATTTCCATTGAATAATTAGCGACGACATCAATACCTTGTGTTGACGTTGCAAAGTCATTTGTGAAGAAACTTACTTCACTAAAACTCGATGCGTCAGTGACGCCTTGGGCGAGAAGCGCATTGATATCCGCTTGCGTGAGGGTGATCCCCGACGTTGTGCTGATCCTATCTTCAACTTCAATATTGAAGTAATCGATGGTAACAAATAGCCCATTTTCAAATTCTCCTACCCATCCCACACTGTAGCTCGTAGATTCCTCAGGTTGGAGGGGCGTTGCCCCCTTTTGAATGGAAATCGGATCCGACGGCGGCAGCGTGGCTCTATCAACCAATCCCGTTGCACTGAACGCGGTAGTGACGTTTCGTACATTCGATTGTCCTATGGTCGGCGCTTTGAATCCAGTTGCAATGGCGCCGCGTATTGCGACGGTTTCATTCAGTTGATAGCGCGCAGACAACTTGCCTTTGGTTGTGTCACCAAAATCACTAAAGTCCTCGTACCGAATAGCTGCTCCCACCATAAAATCGTCGCTAAAGAAATACTCCGAATCAATATACAGCGCTGCGCTATTACGACTATTCTTGCCTTGGAACCGAGCGGCTAGCCCAGGAAAGCCGTTTGAACCGATACCAAATCCCTGTGCGGCTAAAGGGCCTACTTCGTAGGACTTTGGATCCCCAGCGATGGCTTCAAACGCTTCATATCGATATTCAATGCCCCCGGCTAAGAACAACGGTTCATTCCCGCCAATATCAATATACTTATTGATGTCGATATTGAAGCTCGCTTCTGTTTGAATGTAGCGCCCGGGATTAAACGATGTTGGTGTATCCGGTCCTAATGACGGATTTATGGTGTTGCTAATGGCATAATCGATTTCATTAGTACCATAAGCACCACTGACATCGTAATTTAGCTCGTTATCCAATTCTCCACGAGTACCAACAACCAATGAAGCATCAGTAACGATCCCCCCAAATTTTGGGGTAAATCCACCAGGAAAGAGTTCGTTGAATGCAAAACAATCAGGATTGTTTGCAACTTGGTTGATATAAACAGGGTTTTCTAGCACATTTGAGCCGACGGCTATATCGGTCGGACAGTTGCCCGATAGATCTGGCGTCAAGTCGGCTACCAGTAATAATTGCTCACCACTGTCATTGGTTCCGCCATCATTGACACCACCGCGGTTGTGTGGGTTTCGAAAGTAAAACCCGCCCTCCACTTCTCGTCTCGCATAGTTACCAAATAAATACGCTTCACTGTTTTGATCAAGCTCCAAACCTGCATTGGCAAAAAACTTAAGATCCCCTTTTATTTCAGGACTCCCCCAGACTTGCGCCGGATCTTCAACGAACGTGTTGCCATTGTTAATCAGCGCCGCCGCATCATCGCGTTGTACGCTTCGTGACGTGGGATCGGCCGTTCGATATTCTAGAGAGAGATTGACAAACCCTTGATCAGTCAATGGCAACCCAACATTGCCCGCGACCATCGTCGTTGCGCCATCCCCTTCATAATATTGACCTTTATTAAATTCCACTAGGGAATGGGATGGACTCCCCTCACAATCGGCATCGATGTGCCATGATTAAGGTAAATATCGTTAATCAATGAGGAGAGTCCTATGACTATTATGCGTATTGGGGTGGATTTAGCCAAGAATGTTTTTGATGTGCATGGTGTTGATGAGCATGAAAAACCAGCACTTCGAAAGACGATAAAACGTGCCGACCTTTTACCGTTTTTTGTTCATTTACCGCCTTGTATTGTCGCAATGGAAAGTTGCGGCAGTGCTCATTACTGGGCCAGAGAATTAATAAAATTAGGCCATACGGTGAAGTTGATAGCTCCACAGTTTGTGGCACCGTATCGCAAAGGGAATAAGAATGACCAGAATGATGCACAGGCAATATGTGAAGCTGCTTCCCGGCCTGATATGAGGTTTGTAGCGATAAAAGACGAAGAGCAACAAGCTATATTGGCGATGCACCGAATTCGCGCTCTTCTGGTCTCGGAACGCACAGCGTTAGTCAACCAGATTCGGGGGCTATTGATGGAATTTGGCGAAGTGCTGCCTCTGGGACGTGAAAAGCTACGCATGCTACTGCCCGAGTTGCTGGAGGATGCAGAAAATGGATTGCCACACCTGCTTCGAACATTGATCCACAGACAATATAGACGCCTGTGTGACCTGGACAGTGAAATTGCACAGTATGAACGTGATATTACAATACAGGTGCAACAAGATGAGGACGCAAAACGCTTGATGGAAATTGAAGGTGTGGGTCCGCTGACTGCGTCTGCGTTGTTAGCCAGCGTGGGTGATATTGGGCAATTTAAAAACGCCAGACAGTTTACCGCATGGTTAGGATTAGTTCCCCGGCAATGGTCTTCAGGAGGAAAGAATCGTTTAGGCAGAATTACAAAACGAGGCGATGTTTATTTGCGAACCTTATTGGTACATGGAGCTCGTGCTGTCATGCGATTTGTTGAGAAGAAAAGTGATCGAAAGAGCTTATGGGTCAAAGCAGTTAAAGAACGACGTGGTTTTAACAAAGCAGCCGTAGCGCTGGCCGCTAAACACGCAAGGATAATTTGGTCAATATTGTCGAATGGCACCGCATACCGCGTTATGCCAGCGCGATAAACACAAGTTAAAGCAGTCGATTCAGGGTATAGAGTAAAGAGTTGCAAAGAGTATGACATGATGGCACAACAGGTTGAACCGACGACAGCTAAACCTGCGTTCGCACCGGGCCATAATAGGCCGTTAGGGAAATTAGGCGCTGTCGAGCGGATCTCCATCAGGGTCCCTGTCGAGAAAAGACAGATTATGAGGCCGGATACAAGCAAGCAGTTAAACCGATAGTGCCAGCAGTTATCTCTTGCAAAACGAGGGGAGTCCATACAAGATGCGAATAAGTCCCCGATGTGAGATCATAGCTGCATAGTAAATCACAGCCATTACCGCCCATGAGCCAACAGTTAACTTTTGCCGATAGTGAGTTTTCCAGCAAGCGCCGCCAGACCCGTAAAGAGATATTCTTATCCAGAATGGATAAACTGCTGCCGTGGCCTCAACTGCTGGAAGTGATTGAACCCTTTTATCCTAAAGCTGGCAATGG
>NZ_PVNP01000110.1 GCF_002993365.1 Marisediminitalea alba | reverse complement strand
GAGTATAAGACGGATTAAAGCTATTTGCTACCCCCTATGACAGTTGTCTTTTTGACTAGATTGGTTTGTTGAATTATCGAATTGTGGGAGTATTTTAAGGCGTGTTAGTTTGCAATGTCTTGCGACGATAGGCCTTTGGTGCAGGAAATGGGGGGTGAAGCGCGAATAGCCCCACCATTTACTAGCGTTTTTCTTTACTCTTGCAGCAGTAAATGGAGCCTACGCCCCAAAATTGAAGTCACGTTGAATAGTGAAATCGTTTGTGTATTGTTCATCAGGTGGTGCACGCAAATGTGGCAATAGCTTTGTTTGTTTAGAAGTTGGGTGCTTTTTATCTATATGTGCCAGTATTTTCTGAATAACGTGTATATCTATAATACAAGCGATGATGCTTACATTGTGGTTCTCGCATTTTTCGCATTCGGTAATGTCTATATTGAATACCCGCTTTAACCGCTGTGCCCATGACATAGCCCTTGCATGGTAAGGTTTATCTGATTGCCCATCTTTTTGATTGACAATTTTCGGGCTGTTTTTGCCTCTCTGTGACGCAGTAATTTGTGCTCTTAGATTGCTGTTGGGAGCAAATACCCCATAAAATCGGGTGAGATTTAGTCTTGGCGGTGGAATGAGGGCCACTAGTTTGCCAATAAAGTCGAGCGGTTCAAAGAATACATGTGTTGTGCCGTCTCGATAGGGTGTTTTTAATTCATAGCGCACTTTTCCATGGTCAGTCATACTTAAACGCTGTTCACTAATCGCTGGGCGGCTGATGTAGCGACATAGTCTTTCTAACTTCTCTGGCTCATCGGCATTAGCGAAGACCCCTGCGTGTAAGGAAAAACCTGAGGTATTGGCTAACTGACCATATTCGCCTTCATTGCTGGCAGGGAGTGTCTGTAGTGTAAACACCTTTTGACCTTGTTGTGGTCCCATGGCAATCCGATAGCTGACGGAGGCCCCTTGCAACTGCAATAGACTATCTTCATCATCAATAGGTAAGTTAAGAAAACTGTTTTCTATGTCGCGCTCCACTAACCCCACTTTCTCCAAATAGTTGGCAATTCGATAGCTAATGGTGTGAACTAGCTCCACCATGTCGCTATGGGACGGCGCTTTGATGCGGGTAAAAGTCGTACCACCCCATGGATTTTCACTGATTACTCCTTCTAAAAACAGCATATGGAAATGGATGTTTAGATTGAGGGCGCTACCAAATCGCTGAATAAGGGTAACAGCCCCAGTTTTCGATTGTTTGTTGGTAAAGCCGGCCTTGTTCACAATGTGCGTGGAAATGGCGCGGTGAATGATTTGCATCACTTTGCTCAATTCACTTGGGTTTCTTGCTAGCAGTAATCGAAGTGGAATAGGTAAGCTTAAGACCCACTGACGAATTGGATAACCAAGTAATACGTCATCTACAAGTAGCGCTGCACTTTCTGCCATTCTTCTGGCTCCGCAGCTAGGACAGAAACCTCTGCGTTTACAGCTAAAAGCGACTAACTTCTCATGCTGGCAGTCGCCACATACCACGCGTAAAAAGCCGTGCTCTAGTCGTCCACAACGCAAGAAATCATCAAACTCACGCTCAACATAATTGGGTAAATACTTGCCTTGGTCGGCTAGGTTTGCGGTAAAGTCTGGGTAGTAACGTTCAACCAATTGATAGAGTAGCGTTGTTTCTGGTCGATGGCGCTTGTATGTTTCACTTTGTTGTAATGCCAACACACTCCTTCATCCCTGAATTGTGTACCGACAAGTGTGGCAAAAAAAGACCTAACTTACGACTGGTTGAATGTCCGGTTTGGATGTTTTTTGTCAGTCAACTAAAACCGCAAACAACTCATTAAATGTCGAATTTTCACTCACTTCTCAGTTGATATTTCCAACCTTAGAATGGCAACTGCCAGTCAAGAGCGACCTTGTCAACGTCGCTTTATTGTGCTTAGCGCACCCGAGAAATCAATTTCCAACCCACTGACGTTTTTGTACAGAAGGGTCGAAAACAGATTTTCCACCCCCCGAAATGCAAATAGTTATGGCTATGTTCGGATTAACTGTTGTTGAATCGAAAAGAGCCTGTTTTCGTTAAGGTTTTCTGGATTATCCATAAACCTGAACCAACCCAGGTAGTGTTCCAAGTATTTTGTGGCTACTCCGTGAAACCGTTTTATCCACGCTTTCAGACGGCTGTGATAGGCGTTAACATTTTGAATGTGAAAGACTTTATCTATCACCTTAATTCCTCCTGCCACATCTAAGCGCTTGTGTATTAAATCATTTTTCTCAGAAAGAGCTATGTAGGGCTTATAGCCATCACTACACAACACACTGTCTTTCTCTAATTT
>NZ_PVNP01000109.1 GCF_002993365.1 Marisediminitalea alba | reverse complement strand
TTCTTCTTGCCGGTCAGAGTGTTATCACGCTTGTTCCGCCGTTTGTATATGCAAGGCGTACGTGAGTTATACGAATCGACGCAGTTACTGTGCTTCGGGGAGTTGACGCAGACCAGTGGCTTTGAACACGCCGGGCACTTTATGGCATGGTGCAAACAGCAACAATCCATGGAATGGGTGGTGTATGCCAAACCGCCGTTTGCAGGACCACAAGCGGTGCTGAAGTACCTGTCGCGTTATACGCATCGTGTAGCGATTGCGAATCGCCGACTCCAATCCATTGATGAAACACATGTCTCGTTCACCTATAAGGATTACCGGCGCAAAGGAAACAACATGCACCGGACGATGCAACTGACGTGTGACGAGTTCATGCGTCGATTTTTATTGCATGTCTTGCCAACCGGGTTTCATCGTATCCGGCATTATGGGTTACTGGCCAGTAAAGCCAAACTCAATATGGCCAGACAAGCCTTGCACGTAGCACCGCCACCAGAAATCAAAAATCCTGCCAATGAATCGAAGGCAGACTCAGCCCCCTTCGTGTGCAGGCAATGTCAATCACCGATGAAGGTGTCGGGGCTCAGGCTACCTGCATACTTACCAAGAGCGCCCCCTAAATAGGCGGGGTGCTTAAAGAGATAAAAAAAGCGCCTTTACTGGTGAGGATGATGCTTTACCTGAAACGCTATAAACCCCATGACAATGAATAGAACGAGACAACCGAGCTGAATAAAAACGTGAAAATCAGATGCCAATAGAAACAAAGCACCACTGGAAACACGTGATCTTGGCGATCATCCTCTACAGCAGACTCACATTCACCATCGAAATCCCCATAGCCAAACCACAGGGGTAACATCCCGCGGTTTCGTCCAACGAAGATTATCTGATATCTGCCCGAGAGTAGGACATCAAGGTGGATCTGAATGGAGGGCAGATAACTGATAATCTAAACAGTGTATGCACTTTAGTTGCTTGGTTCATGCATGGGCAAAAACTTGATCTTTGGGGTGCTGTTGGAATGGGGTTAATTGTAACTGGGGTTGTTGTGCTCAACTTGCTTTCAAAAGCCAGCGTGCATTAATTTGCAGCGCATCTAACATGCCAAGCAAGCGGGAAATTACACGCAGGCTCCCATCACTTCGTTCCGTGTTATAGCCTGCGTGTAATTGCCCCTTCTTGGGGTGTTGATGTCAGCTTTAGATAAATTACTAGCTCTGCGGTGAGCTTGGTGGGTTTTGCCGAAGCGTCCGCTTTTGACCAACAAAGGACTTTGTAATAAGGGGAATTTAAAAATTGCATGAAGCATGAAGCATGGAGCTTCGAAGTGAGAGCCTGCGGCCTGAAGCCGCAGGTATTTAAAGGTTATTCGACAGAGGTATTCGCGTCGAACACTTTCTCACCGGCCACCCAGGTTTGAATAACCTTGGTTTTCCAAATGTCCTGGGCCGGTACTTCAAAAATATCCTGATCGACCAGAATGAAATCGGCCCATTTGCCTGGTGTTAAGGTACCCAGGGCGTCTTCCATGTGGGCGGCGTAGGCTGCGTCCAGCGTGAAGCCCTTAAACGCTTGTTCTATGGTTAACGCCTGTTCCGGGTACCAGCCTGCCACAGGTTGATTGTTCCTGTCCTGACGGGTAACCGCTGCATGCAGGCCATAAAACGGATTGGCCAGTTCTACCGGAAAGTCTGAGCCCAGAGGTAATGGAATGCCGCTGTCGATTAACGTTTTCCAGGCGTAAGCGCCTTCCATACGCTCTTTGCCTAAGCGGTCTTCGGCCATGTTTTTATCACTGGTGGCGTGAGTAGGCTGCATGGAAGGTAATACCTTTAACTCGGCAAAACGCGATAAATCTTCTACTGCAATGACCTGAGCGTGCTCTACGCGGTTTCGCAGTTCCTGGCCTCCTGTTGAGCTGAAGGTACGCTCAAATTCATCCAATACCATTTGATTAGCGCGGTCGCCAATGGCGTGAAAGTTCAGCTGAAAGCCTGCGCCCAACACTTGTTGAAAGATCTTAGGAAAGTCTTCCGGTTGGGTGAGCAGTAAGCCGTGCTGGTGGGGCGCGTCGCTGTACGGTTTAATCAGTGCTGCGCCACGGCTGCCCAGCGCGCCGTCACCGTATGCTTTAACACTGCGGATAAACAGGAAGTCGTCGTTACTGCGAATAATGCCGGTATCCAGCATATCAGGCAGGGTAGGATCGGTTGCGCTTAACATAGCGTAAATGCGCACCGGCAGGTTTTGCTCGGCTGCCCGTGCCAGGTAAAAATCATATACGTGGTGGCCAATACCGGCGTCATGCATGGCGGTAATACCCACAGATAGTAAGTGCTCACCTGCTGCATTGAGCTGAGCCTGGTATAACTTGCTGCTTTGCTTTGGCATAACCTCAGCAACCAGGTCCATGGCGTTATCAATCAGTACGCCGGTGGCCTGGCCGTTTTCGTCACGAATAATCTGGCCGCCGGTGGGATCGGGTGTATCGTTGGTGATGCCTGCCAGTTCCAGTGCTTTAGTGTTTACCCAGGCAGCATGGCCATCTACCCGGGTTAACCAGACCGGCTTATTGCTGATAACATCATCAAGTACTTCTGCATTGGGAAAAGAGCGGTCGCTCCAGAGTTCCTGATTCCAGCCCCGGCCTTTAATCCATTCCTGGTCTGCATGGCCCATGGCATATTGCGCTACCCACTGCGCCGCTTCCTGCATAGTGCCACTTTCGCGCAGGTCGACTTCCAGCAGGTTACCGCCCAGGCCCAGTAAGTGTCCGTGAGCATCAATCAGGCCCGGCAATAGGACTTTGTCGTGGCCGTCCAGCTTAGTTGTGCCTGCCGGCACTTTGTTAGGATCCAGGCTGACTACCTTACCGTTATCATCAACCAGTAGGCGCTTAAACTGGATAAGTTTGCCTTGTTCGTTAAGGGTGTAACCTTTCACATTAGTGACCAGGGTAGCGGCACTCAGCGACAGGCTGATGCCGACAGAAAGGAGCAAGGTAGCAGAGAGGGTGAGCAATGATTTTTTATACATAGTGTTTTTCAGTTTGCTGTTATTCAATGATAGGGGGCTGTAATAAATAGTCGGTATCCCAGACCTTTGTCATGGTGGCTTTACTGATATTGCCACCAGAAAGGATAACCACAGCGGTTTGCCCTTTGGGCGAATTCACTGCCCACGCTGCAACGGCCGCCATACTCATGGCGCTGGTGGGCTCTACGTGTAATTTTAGCAGATGCTGCAACCACTGAGTCCAGTAGGCTATTTGCTGCTCGTTGACTTCGTAAAAGTCGTCGAGTTGTTGCAATATCGGGAAGGTCACATCACCTACCGAGGGCGTGGCAGCGCCATCTGCTAAGGTTGAAACCGGCCCGCTAAGGGATTCAATTACGCCAGACTGTAACGAACGTGCTGCATCGTTAACCAATAGCGGCTCGGCACCAATCACTTTGGCGTGGGGAGCCAGATGGCGGGTAGCCAACAAACTGCCGCTTAGCAGGCCGCCACCGCCACAGGGGGCGAATACGGCGTCTACGTGATCGGCATCCTGGATAGCTTCCAGAGTAGCGGTGCCCTGACCGGCCACAATTAACGGATGATTAAATGGCGGGATCCACACTACACCTTCTTGTTTGGCAGCCTGTTTTACAGCTTCATCGGCTTCCGGGCGAGTGGCGTACAGGCGCAGCTCTGCGCCATAATCCTCGGTCGCCGCCGCTTTTACCTCAGAGATGTTTTTCGTAGAAAAAATTGTTACCGGTATACCCGCTTGCGAGGCGGCATAGGCCACAGCCTGTGCATGGTTGCCGGAGCTATTGGCTACGATATGGCGGGGAATATTGCCCTGCTCCTGCAAACTGGCGATAAAGTTAGTGGCGCCGCGCAGCTTGAATGCACCGGTAGTTTGCAGGCATTCGGTTTTAAATAAAATGCGCTGTCCCAGCCATTGATTCAGGCGGGTAGACTCCAGTAACGGTGTGCGACTGACTTTGCCAATCAGGCGCAGAGAGGCCTGGTGGATATCGTCAAAGGTCACCGTATTGTTAGTATCTGTCAAAATCGTTTCCTTTTATCAACGCATCCTGCGCTGTTACCGGCGGCTGTATACTAGTCGCTCGCGGTTCTTATATTAGCCTTAATATTTAAAGGCTTCAGTTTGCAAGGAAGCCTGTGAGGCTATAGTAGCTTAAACTATCCGGGAGGTAACTGTAATGTCAAATGGATAGTCCAGCCTGCCTGTATTTGGGATGAATCGCAGATTAAACCGCTGATTTGAGGCGATGTATAACAACAGATGCGAAGTGAGTCTCACTTTCACAGCAAAGGTAGCGTGATATGCGCACAGCAAACAATTTATACCCTGTTACAAGTTTGCCGGCTAAGGGACTTTGTAAAACTTGTATTCTGACATCAAGTTAGCGATAGTTTAGCTTGTAATTAAACATTATCGGAGGATTTATGGGCTTACTTGACGCACTCATGGGCAATGCCAGTGAAGTAGATGTAGCTGAGGTTCAGGAAGAGCTGGCACCTATATTGGGCGACAGTGAAAGGGTGGTAAGTGCTTACAAACTGGTGAGGGATTTAATAGTCTTTACCAGTAACCGGTTTATGTTTATCGACAAGCAGGGCATGACCGGTCGTAAAGTGGATTACCACTCCATTCCCTATAAAGCGATCACTCAGTTTAAGGTAGAAACTGCTGGTCATTTCGACCTCGACGCTGAACTTAAAATCTTTGTGTCAGGGCAATCCACACCGCTTGAATTTGAACTGAAATCTGAGACCGCCCAGGGCGTGCAAAAATCCCTCGCTAACGCAATGTTCTAAAACGCTAAAGCGTTTTAGAACCCCGGAATTGCATCGCAATATCCGGGGTCGCCCCTACCATTTAGTTTAAAAATTCCCTGACAGCGTTTTAAATCCCGGAGGCGCACAGCGCCATCCGGGATCGCCCTTACCAAGTCGTTTAAATTACCTGTCAGCGTTTTAGAACCCCGGAATTCTGCAAAAAGCTTATGCTTTTTGGCAGTCCCGGAAACGCTTCGCGTTGTCCGGGAGCCCCTCAACAGGTTGGCGTTTTAGATATAACCTTTCAGTCCAGGTCTGATTAACCTTTCGGGATCGCTGCTACCAAGTTGTTTAAATTAGTACTTCAGCTAAGCAACGTGCGCTGAAAAAACTGCACAGCTTGCTGGTACATCTGTAACGCCAGTGCGCCATCATAACGCTCTCCTTCATCGCGCATAAAGGCGTGTACGGCGTTCACTTCCTGCCACTGGTAATTAAGGCCGCTGGCTACGCATTGCTGATAAATTTTCAAACGCCCTTCGGCCGGCACGTGGGGATCTTGTTTACCCCACACAAAATACACTTCGCCCTGAATGTCGGCCATGCGGTTGAAGCTTTGGTCTGCGTCGCTGGCTGGCAGGGTGTCGCTGTGGATGTCTGTGGCATACAGGCAATACGCGCTGGCCACAGCCGGATTAATTGCTGCCCGGTACGCCAGGTGGCCACCAAGGCAAACGCCCATGGCTCCAACGGCGCCGGTGCAGTAGGGCGCGGCTTTACAGAGCTCAATAATAGCGTCGAGGTCTGAGTCGTAACTGGTTAACGGCTTTTGCCATTTGTCGTTATTACCTTTGTCTTTGCCCTCATCATCATAGCCAAGTACCGTACCAATGGGATTCAGCTCGTGGAAGACTTCCGGCACAATAACCACAAACCCGTGGCTTGCCATTATCGCCGCAGAGCGAGCGATGGGCGCGGTGTGCTGAAATATTTCAGAGTAAAAAACGATAGCCGGATAGCGTTGTTCACTGGCCGGGCGATAAATATAGTTGCGCATGGTGCCGGTGGCTGTGGCCAGGTCTTCGCTGTGCTGAATAATTTGCATGGTATTTTCCGATTATGTCTGATTAGGTGTTGTAAAGGTTGTCAGTCAACAAACCACAATAATTCAGCCAGGCTGTGCAGATGAACACTGGGCAGCACACTTACGTCTTCATGACGTAAGTCCATGGGCCGGTTTACCGCAATCCAGGCGGTTTGTAAGCCCGCCCGGTGTGCGCCGAGCACGTCTTTTTCGAGGTTGTCGCCCACATGGAGAATGTCCTGCGGCGCAAGATCTAAGGTTTGTGCGGCTTCATCAAACATATGGCGGTGGGGTTTGCTGGGTCTGCCCAGACTGGCGTGATAGGTAGCAGTGAAAAACTCATTAATACCTATTTGTACCGTGTCCACATTGCCATTGGTAATGGCGATTAACGGGACTTTTGCGGCCAGTGCGGCCAGTACCTGCCTGACTTCATCAGTCACAGCAAAGTCGCTGCGGGCATGATAAAAATAGTCAAATAACGATTGTGCCGCCTGGTGTCGCTGGTCATCGTCTAACTTCTCTGCAGCCAGTCCGTGATACAGGGTTTCGTAGCGTAATCGGCCCATGTCCGACGCTAATCCCTGGTTGCCTTTAATCAGGTCCCGCTTAATAGCAGCCCATTGTGCGGCGGGTAGTGCGGCGGCGGCCGGATAAAGCTCGGCAATCCGATCATTAAGGGCCTGAGTAGCGCCTGCAATAATAGGTTCGTTATCGTACAAGGTGTCGTCTAAATCAAAGGTCATGGCCTTAACCGGCGAAACCGGGCGGTAACATTGCATCAAAAATTCCTGACTGGCTGTTTAATCTTTCTTCTTACGGGCGCGAGGGTGGGCTGTATCATACACTTTGGCTAAATGTTGGAAATCCAGATGCGTGTACACCTGAGTAGTCGACAGATTAGCGTGGCCTAATAACTCCTGAACTGCGCGTAAATCACTGCTCGACTCCAACACATGGGTAGCAAAAGAGTGGCGCAATTTGTGCGGGTTAATGCGTTGGTTAAGGGTTTGCCGCCGCGCCATTTCCGTGAGGCGGTTGCCTACCTGACGATTGGATATCCGTCGCTTCTGACGGCTGATAAACACTGCATCATCGAGACCCGCGCCCCAATGACTGCGAATGGCCAGCCAGCGCTGCAGAGCCTTCCAGGCTTTACGGCCAATGGGCAGCAGGCGTTGCTTGTTGCCTTTACCTGTTACGCGTAACTGACGGTCGCTGGTAATGTGCTTAAGCTCCAGTGAAGTAAGCTCGCTGAGGCGTAAACCACATCCGTACATGAGTTCAAACATGGCTTGGTCGCGGATAACGATCTCTTCATCATCCGACTCATTCAGCAAGGCAGACATATCGTCCACCGACATCTGTTTGGGCAGGGGTTTCTCTGCCTTGGGGGCGGAAATGCCTTCTACCGGGTCGATGTCGATAATCTGGTGGCGCAACAGGTATTTACAAAACGTGCGCAGTGCAGATAAGCGTAGTGCAGTGCTGCGAGCGCCGAGGTTTTGTTTGCGGGCAATGGCGACGGCTTTTTTTACCGCTGCCTGGTCCAGTTGCTGCCAGCTCGTCAGCTCAAGACTCAGCGCAATTTGTTCAAGCTGTCGGGCGTAATTTTTAATGGTGTGATCAGACAGGCCGCGTTCGTATCGCAGGTAATCAATAAACTTGTTCAGCCAGTGTTCGCAGTCCGGCGCCAGCGATGCAGGAGTGTCGGCTGCCGATGCACTCATCAGTAACGCAGTTTCTCGGGCAGAACAACATTAAGGACTTCGCGTAGCTGGTTAAGCAGCAGGGTGTCCATATCAGGGGTAAAGTGGTCGGCACTGCGACTGCCAACAGCCAGCACGCCTAAATTGCGGTTCTCTCCAAGCAGGATCAAAGCGACGGATTCAGCTACTTCGTTGCCAAACATCAGCTGTTTTTCGTGCTGGCTGAGGCGGCCAAAGAAGTACGGCCCCTGCTTAAAGCGTTTTTCCATGAACAGCCGTTGCTGTAATTCCGGCAGTGCATTGGCGCCTTTAAACAGCTTGAGCTCCACACTTGCCAATCCCAGTTCGTCCTGCAGGGTTTCCTGCAGTTTAAGGAGCATTTCGCCTACATCCTTGCAGGTTAACAGACGCAGATTTAAATCGGCGTAGGCGCGGTAAATTTTTTCGTTTTGCTTGGCAATGCTAATCAACTGACTGAGTTTATAGTTGAGCAGGCGCACTTTTTTGCGCAGCTGCTCACTTTGCAATTCTACCAGTGACACGCTGCCTTTTTGCAGGTGGGGGATTTGCAGCGCTTCTAAAATACTCGGATGCTGAATAAAAAAATCAGGGTTCTCGACCAGGTACTGGCTCACTTGTTCGGCAGTCAACTCGCCTACCTCAGGAAAGTCGGTATCAAACTGCAGTGTTGTATTGGCCTGACCTGATAGTTCATTCATATATTTATTGTTCCGTCGTATACATGCTCAGCCGGTCCGGTCATTTTTAATGGGCTTCCTGGCCCTTGCCAGCGGATGCGTAAGCGCCCGCCAGGTAAATCCACCCGAACGTCTTTCCCTAATTTACCTTGTATTTGTCCTATTGCAACTGCTGCGCATGCACCGCTGCCACATGCCAGGGTTTCTCCGGCACCACGTTCAAACACTCTGAGGCGAATATGTTCGGCCGACAATACCTGCATAAAGCCCACGTTAACCCCTTCAGGGAAGCGTTCGTGGCGCTCAAGTTGCGGACCGATTGTTTCCACATCGGCACTTTCGGTGTTGTCTACTTCCAGCACGCAATGAGGATTACCCATGGAGACCGCACCACAAAAATGGGTGTTATCGTCGGCACGAATAATATAGGTTTTTTCTTCTTTGTTGGCCTTTAACGGAATCTCTGCCGGGGTAAAGTTTGGTACCCCCATGTTTACCGTTACCTGACCATCCTTTTCTAGATACAGGATCATCTTGCCGGCTTTGGTGCTCACCAGAATCTTATTGCGGTTGATTAAACCTTTGAGCTTTACAAAGCGGGCAAAGCAACGTGCGCCATTACCGCACTGCGACACTTCTGAGCCGTCGGCATTAAAAATACGGTAATGAAAATCCTGGTCCGGATCGTATGGCGGCTCAACCATCAGGAGCTGATCGAAACCAATACCAAAATTGCGGTCGGCAAGCTGCTGGATTTTTTCCGGAGAGAAAAAAACATTTTGGGTCACATTATCAATAACCATGAAGTCATTGCCGAGACCGTGCATTTTAGAAAAGTTCACCAGCATCCTGGGCCTGTTTATTTAAGTGTTGCTGACTATTTTTTTAGGTGCCCGGTGTTGTTATGGCAGAGAAGGTGATGCAGTGTTCATCACAGTAACCCAACTAACAACAACGGGTTTTAGCGCAACAGGACTTATAAGAATAGCTCTAGTTTACGTAACTTTATGCTCACCTTTCCAGAGATCTTTTAGATTTTCTCTTTCTCTGACCACGTGAACATCGCTTTTATCTACCAGCAACTCTGCCGGGCGGCAGCGCGTATTGTAGTTAGAAGCCATTACAAACCCGTAAGCTCCGGCGCTACGTACCGCCAGCAGGTCGCCCGGGGCAATCGCCAGTTCGCGGTCTTTACCAATAAAATCACCGGTTTCGCAAATCGGGCCAACCACATCATACACATGGGGTTTGTGAGCCGGGTTTTCATCTACCGGAATAATCGACATCCAGGCCGAGTAGAGTGACGGGCGAATGAGGTCATTCATGGCCGCATCCACAATGGCGAAACTCTTTTCCTCGCCTTCTTTTACAAACTCTACCTTGGTGAGCATGATCCCGGCGTTAGCGGCAATAGCTCGCCCCGGCTCCATGATCAACGTTAAGTGCTCGCGACCGACCATTTTTGCCGCAATAGCTTTAGCGTACTCTTTCGGGTGCGGCGGTGTTTCATCTTTATAGGTAACACCCAGACCACCACCAACGTCGAGGTGGCTGATTTCAATACCCTTGGCCGACAGTTCATCCACAAGTTCCAGTAAGCGGTCCAGTGCATCCACAAAAGGGCCTGTTTCGGTAAGCTGTGAACCAATATGGCAGTCCATACCTACCACGTTGAGGTGTTCCAGGCTGGCAGCCAGGCTATAAACCTCTACGGCACGCTCACGGGCAATGCCAAATTTATTGGCCTTTAAACCGGTAGAAATGTACGGGTGAGTTTTAGCATCCACATCCGGGTTAATCCGCAGCGATATCGGCGCTTTTTTGCCAAGTTTGCTTGCAACGTCGTTAATACGGTGCAGTTCCGGTTCAGACTCTACGTTAAAACAGTGAATACCCTGTTGCAGCGCAAATTCAATCTCTTCAGGGGTTTTACCCACGCCAGAGAACACCACTTTACTCATGTCGCCACCGGCTTCAATGACCCGGGCCAGTTCGCCGCCTGAGACGATATCGAAGCCAGAACCCAGTTTAGCCAGTACGCTTAGCACACCAATATTGGAGTTGGCTTTTACCGCGTAGCAAATCAGGTGGGGGTGATCGCCCAGCGCATCGTTAAAGGCGTGCCAGTGACGCTCGAGGGTGGCACGTGAATACACGTATAACGGGGTGCCGTACTGGGCGGCCAGCACCTTTACGTCAATGTCTTCAGCGTGCAGCGATTGGTTTTTGTAACTGAAGTAGTCCACTAGCGAGAATCTCCGGATGCATCAGGAGTCGAGTCGTCAGCAGGTTCACTATCACTGGCCGGCGGTTGCTCCGGTAAATATAAGGCGCCGCGGTATCCACAGGCCGAAATACTCAGTAACAACACCAGTAATAATGCAACACGTTTTGCCACGCACTCACTCCCCAAATAAAAAGTGCCGATATCATCGCAGAGGGAGATTAAAATGCAAGTGACATCAAACGTTCACGGGTCTTTGGACCAAAATTTACCTGTTTCCACAGTGCTTCGCACAGCGGTTTGGTGTTGTGCCAGTCGCCGGCCACAATCCAGTCGAGCATAGGGGTTGGATCGTCGGGGAACTGCAACCCTTCACTGGCCGGCTCCAGTAACCACTCTTCCACGGTATCCGTATCGAGTTGGTAAAGGGGCTGACAGAGGCCCAGTGACATCAGGGTTTTGAGGTTAGAGAGTTGTTCAAACTGGCCGTTCAGGGGTTTTACCAGCAGTTTCTTTTTCAGTTGCAGTGATTCACTGGCCAGTTCAAAACCGCCGTTGCTGATCACACCGGAGCAATGTTGCAGAGCATGGCGGAAGCCCGGCTTAGAAGGCGGGTGCCATTCGATGTGCCCTTGCGTGTGTTGCTGTTTCACCTTGGGGTGAAAGCACACAAAGTGTTGCTCGGTGAGCGGCTCCAGCAGCAACTGAATATCGTCGAGCTCTTCAAAAGGCAGGTATACCAGCGTGTGGCTGTTAGCCGGGTGCGGCGCCGGTTTATCTGTAATAAATGGCGGTACTATGGGTTTTTCAAAGTGAAACCAGTGCACGCCTAACTGAATGTCAGTGGGGGCAAAACTGCGCATAATAAGCTTATCAGTAAAATGCTCGCTGGCGCGGGGAATATCGTGACTGAAAGCGGCCTGATGACTCACCGATATCGAAGTTAACCCCTGACGCCGGGCGGCCCAGGCTGTGACGGGTTCAAAGTCGTTCAGCAACAGGTCGTAACCGCTCACATCAAGTTGCCGGATATCCCGGTATAGTTGCAATGGTTTGGCGTTTTTCAGCGTTTCCCACTGACTAACCTGCCCCTTGCGGGTGGCAAAAGTCAGGCCGCTGAACGTGCGGTACTCACCAAAGCATTCCATGTCGAAATAGTCATCCGCCGCGCGACCAGAAAAAACAAAATCCACTTCAATGTCATCACGTTCAGCCATGGCCGCGGCCATAATGCGGGCACGGGCAATGTGACCGTTGCCGGTACCTTGTACGCCGTAGAGTATTTTCATGTTAAACCAGAATAGTCAGACTCAGTTGGGCAATGGTGAGGCCCAGTAAGGCACCAGCAATTACGTCTGTAGGGTAGTGCACGCCCAGCAATATGCGCGACAAGCCAATCAGGCTCGCCCAGGTGTAGGCAAGCAGTGCGAAAGAAGGGTAGTAAAACGCGATGATGGTAGCCATTAACCAGGCCGCAGCGGTATGACCGGATGGCAGGCTGAATTTATCAGACGGCGTTACATGAGCGGTCAGGTTTGCCAGAAAGTCGCACGGACGAGGGCGTTTAAAGGCCTTTTTTAATACCACATATATTGGTAGTTCCAGGCCATACGCCATTAGCGCGGTGTAGAGAAAAATCTCACCGTGCTCAGGCTCGAACCACATCAGCAGCATGCCAATAACAAAATACAGGTAACCATCACCGGTGCGTGACAACCAGACAATAGCCCGGCAGTCGCGGTGCTTGGTCAGATCGTACAACCAGTGAAAGATTGCAGTATCGTATTTGGTTAAATTTTTCAGGCCCATCCCACGCGGCTCCTTTTCATCAACGCTATCAGGTTAAAAAGTGTTCGTGAAACACAAGTGACAGTTTTGCTAAAGGTTTATGACAGCGGCTGGCAACGGCAGGAGGGTAGAGCGAAATCAAACTTTTTGTGAGTAAAATCAATTTCTGCGCTAGGCGTTATCACTGTTAGAGTGCTATGCTAAAATCCGAAAACCTAGCTTACCAACAGGGTACAAACATGGACTATAACACTTCTGAGTTATGTGATTTATTCGCCGATAACGTGGATGTGGTCGATCCCATTTTCACCAGTTATGGCGGTCGATATTCCTTTGGTGGAGAAATTACCACCGTGAAGTGTTTTGAAGACAGGGAATTAATCGACCGGGTTCTCACCGAACCGGGCGATGGCAAGGTGCTATTGATCGACGGTGGTGGTTCGCTGCGCCGCGCGTTGTTTGATGCTGAATCTGCGCAACTGGCCGTCGAAAATAACTGGGAAGGCGTAGTGTGCTACGGCTGTGTACGCGAAGTCGACAGCCTGTCTGACTTTGACCTGGGTATTTTGGCGGTTAATTCTATTCCGGTGAATGCCGACAGCCAGGGCACCGGGGATATTGATGTGCCGGTTAATTTTGGTGGGGTTACCTTCCTGCCGGAAGACCATCTGTATGCCGACAGCACAGGCGTTATACTCTCACCTGAGCCGCTCGATATTGATTAAGCCGGTGGCCGTTGCCACCGCAATCTGCCGAACTGCCTTACAGGTACTCTCCACGTTCGGCTTGAAAAACGTCATTCTATAGAGCTGAAAAAGACAACATCCTGGGTGAATTCAGCTCGCTCACCCAGCCATCCGTTTCGGGCAAAAATCTTCACCTTTAGTATACTGTGGGTATCAATATAAATATAAATACCTAAATTCCGTTTGTATTGCGATAACATACGGTTCACGGACGATGTCTCAGAACTGTACAGGGAGCTGTAAATGACTAACGGTGGCTATAACGCGCCACCAAAACCATGTTGAAAACAAAAACAAAATAACAAGGTTTACAGTGAGTAAGTTTGAACACCCTGACAACAACTAGACTCTGCAAGTTAAGCAGCTTATCGAAGAGGTTTATCCAAAGGATGAACGGCTGGATTCGGTGTACAGTGATGCGAGACAATATATTGCAGAGGCCAGCGCGCAGCAGTCCGAACTTGCGGAGTTACAGAAACAGCTCACCTGTGCAGAACAGCAGAAAAAAGGTCAGACAAAAGCCGAGCAACTGGCTAAGAAGGGCACACTTAACGCTGAGTTAGCTAACGCATTTGTGCAGATTGTGGGGTAGTTCCCCCTTGGTTTTGGCGTGGCCTATATTCCGCGCAATGAAAAGGGTATCGACCGCGAACAGTACGAATGCGCTATCGTTACGCGCTTGACCCCGCCCCATCCTGCCGAACCGGTAGGGCGTCCGGTAACCAGAAACCTCTCTTACATTAGCTCCGGTAGCGACGAGGTGATCAAAAGTCCAGCAATCTGTTTTTCCCGGCTAATCGCAAAAAGCTAATGCGCATAGGTCGCGAACGTCTGATAGAAATTATGGGTCAGTTATCGGGCAGCTTTACCCCTGAGGCGGTCGACGATTTGATCCCCGCCTACTGGGAACCGGCAGATTATTTTTCGTTTAAGAAAAATCAAAACCTGTGGAATAAAGTCCGCTAGGTCGATTAGTCGGCCGCTCGTTTCTTTTTATCTGATGGCCAGGTTCGCCTGGCTACTCCTCTGTTTTACCCTTAAATTTCTTTACCAGCGCTTCGCTGTGTGCAACTGATTAATGACAGTAATTATTGATCTTAATCAAAGTTCGATCTAAACTTTCAGAAATTACTGAAACTCTAGAAGATGAAAATGAACATGTCACCGCTGGTCACTTCTGCTGTTATGCATTTTGGGGAAATGGGCAATCGCTGGGGATTTAACCGCACAGTTGGTCAAATTCTCGCGCTCATCGTATTACATGAAGAGCCATTGTCTGCGCAGGAAATTGCTGACGCGTTAAGTATCTCAAGAGGGAACACCAGTATGGGCCTTAAAGAGCTGCAATCATGGCAGCTTATTAAGCAACATCACGTACCAGGTGAACGGAAGGAGTTTTTCGTTCCGGCTGGCACTATCTGGGTGCTGGCTAACCGTGTGTTCGAGGAGCGCCGTAAGCGGGAGATCGACCCAACCATGTCGCTGCTGCGCGATTTGATGATGGACACACCAAGCGGTGAAAAAGACATTGCCGTTCAGGCCCGCTTAAATGAAATACACGATCTACTCGAGTCGGTGACAGCCTGGTCTCAGGAGTTACAGAACCTGGGCCCGGAAAAGCTCGACACCTTAATGAAACTCGGCGCCGGGGTTGGCCGCATTCTGGAGCTTAAAGACAAGCTCCTGCCAGCCAAATCTAACTAACCAGGAGCCCATTGTGGATGCATTGTTACTGTCCAGGCTACAGTTTGCCCTGAACATCAGTTTTCATATTCTCTTCCCTACCATCACTATCGCGCTGGGATGGTTCTTATTTTATTTTAAACTTCGCTCAAACCTGAGTGGGCATCCGGTATGGATGCGGATTTACCGTTTCTGGGTACGGGTATTTGCCCTCACCTTCGCATTAGGCGTTGTGTCGGGCGTTACCATGTCTTTTCAGTTCGGCACTAACTGGCCTGGTTTTATGGAAAAAGCCGGTAATATTGCTGGCCCGCTGCTGGGCTATGAAGTGCTTACCGCCTTTTTCCTGGAAGCTACCTTTCTGGGCATCATGCTGTTTGGTATGCGCCGGGTGCCTAACTGGTTACACACGCTGGCAACCTTTGTAGTGGCCGCAGGTACCACGTTATCAGCGTTCTGGATCCTGTCACTCAACAGCTGGTTGCATACTCCTCAGGGTCACGAAGTGATAGACGGGGTAATCTACGCTAAAGACTGGTCGGCTATCATCTTTAATCCTTCTTTCCCTTATCGGTTCAGCCATATGTTGCTGGCTTCCGGGCTCACTGCCAGCTTTTTAATTGCGGGATTATCAGCTTATCGTCTGCTTATTGGCGATAACAAAATTGCCCCGAAGCTGGCTCTTAAAACGGCCACCTATACCGCGGCGGTACTAATTCCGTTACAAATTCTGGCTGGCGATATGCACGGCTTGAACACCCTTGATCATCAGCCGCAAAAAGTGGCAGCCATGGAAGGGGTTTGGGAAACCGAGCAAGGTGCGCCGTTGCTGTTATTTGCTATTCCGGACGAACAGGAACGAACGAATCATGCCGAGCTTGCCATTCCAAATCTGGCCAGTTTCATTCTTACCCATGAACTGGATGGTGAAATTAAAGGTTTAAATGAATTTCGCGGTGAGCATCCGCCTGTAGCGCCGGTGTTTTACTCCTTCAGGGTAATGGTAGGTATGGGCATACTCATGCTGTTTGCTGCCTGGGCGGGTTCTTATTATTTGTTCCGCCGGGGTGAATTGCCCGACTGGTTAGGCAAGCTGTTTATCGCTATGAGCTTTAGTGGCTGGGTTGCAACCCTGGCTGGCTGGTATGTCACCGAAGTAGGCCGTCAGCCCTACCTGGTAAGCGGTGTTTTGCGTACCGCTGATGCTGTTACCGGTTTACCACCGCAGAATATCGGCTTGTCATTTGCCCTTTACGCGGTGATCTACGCTGTGCTTATGGTGGCTTATATCCGCACGTTGACCTTGATGTGCCGGAAGTCTGTGGGGATAGAAGAGATCAGCAAGGGAGACGCTGACGAAAGACATACCAATAAACTCGATATTGCCAGCGGTAACGCATAGGAGCCAGACATGCCATTTGAATCACTCTCTGTTACCGCGCTGGGCAATATCTACCTGGGACTGTTGGCGCTCGCGGTATTGTTATACGCCATACTCGACGGCTACGACCTGGGCGTAGGGGTATTATTTCCGCCTCATAACGAACAGTTTAAAGACGATATGATAGCCTCCATCGGCCCGTACTGGGATGCCAATGAAACCTGGTTAGTACTGGCGGTGGGCATTTTACTGATTGCTTTTCCCGAGGCTCACAGCCAGATTCTGCAAACACTGTATTTGCCGGCCACCTTTATGTTGCTGGGGCTTATTCTGCGTGGCGTCTCTTTTGATTTTCGCGCTAAAGTACCCCATAACAAAAAGCCCAAGTGGGATACCTGCTTTAAATACGGCTCAATACTTACCACATTATCCCAGGGCTACATGCTGGGTATCTGGGTTACCGGATTGCGCACCGATATCTATGCCCAGGGCTTTGCGTTACTGGCCGCTTTTGGGGTAACCGCCGCCTATGCATTTATTGGTGCCTGCTGGTTGATCCTCAAATCCGAAGGAGACTTACAGGCCAAAGCCTTTTACTGGGCTAAGCGCTGCCTGTTGGTGCTGGCCAGCGGCATCCTGGCCGTGAGCCTGCTTAACCTTACCCTGCATGATGAAGTGCGGGTGCTGTGGCTGGAAAGCCCGGTGGGTTGGGTGTTAATGACGATCCCGCTAACCTGCTTTGCGCTGTTGTTGTTATGCAGTGTGGTACTGAAAAAACTCCCCGAAGCCGGCGGTAAAGGGGAATGGTTACCCTTTGCCATTGCCTTGCTGATTTTTGGCTTATGCTTCGCTGCGTTTGGTATTAGTTATTACCCTTACGTGGTACCAGGAAAGCTGGCGTTTATGGATGTGCTCAGCGATGGCAACTCATTGCGTTTTCTGCTGGTGGGGGCGGTTGTGGTAGTGCCCTGTATTTTAGCTTATACGGTGCTGGTGTATCGCATTTTTGCCGGCAAATCGGAAAAGCTGTCTTATTATTAGGCGCTGTTATATTCGGGCTGGTATTTACCGCCGGCTCTCTTCTCAAATAAGAATGGCTTTACTGGGAAAGGGTTACTTGAGAAGAAGGCCGGTGTGATAACCGCTAAACCGGATTATTCTGGTAACTAACCGTTTTCAGATGATTCGTATACCTCTGATTTTAATTAAATGGTAAAGTTGCCGACTATTCCTTTTTTAACTGATTCAGATGTTGATTTGGTTAGAAAAAACAACACGACAGAAGATAATAATTGCCAGGGAGGCAACTATGCACTTATCTAAACTCGCGGCAGTCATCGTCGCAACCATTTCTTTTTCAGGGTTAACTGCATGCGGCGGCGGCTCCAACTCTTCGGGTCCTGCACCCACGCCAACACCTACTCCAACCGGGCCATCATGGCAACCAGGCGTATTTGCCTCAGCATCGTCGCTGGAGGCGAAGTGCGAATCGCCACGAACCGGTATTGATCCTTTCACCGGCCAGCAGTACCCGGATGAGGCGGGCAGTAGTCTGGAGGAAAAGCTGTGGCTTCGTAGCTGGACCAATGAGACCTACCTTTGGTACGACGAAGTGGATGATAACAATCCGGCCAATTATTCAGTATTAGGATATTTTGACCAGTTAAAAACGACTGCGACCACGCCAAGCGGTACCCCAAAAGACAATTTTCATTTTTATCAACCTACCGATGAGTACAACGAACTGACGCAAAGTGGTGTTTCATCAGGTTATGGATTTGACTGGGAGTTTGTGCGAAATACCTCGCCAAGAGAGTTAGTAGTCAGATTTGCCGAACCCGGCTCGCCTGCTGATCTGGCTGGCATCCCGCGGGGCGCGTCAGTAAAGCGGGTTAATGGCATCGATTTTGTTAATACCAACAGCAGCACCGATATCGATGCCCTGAATGATGCCCTGTTCCCTGCCGATAATGGCACTACTACCAGTTTTGTGTTTGAACTCGTTAATGGTGATGAACTGGCGGTGGATGTGACCTCAGCCGACGTTCAGGTATCGCCGGTGCAGCATGTTCAGGTATTAGACACGCCCGCTGGCAGAACGGGCTATTTTCAGTTCAATACCTTTATCCGAACCGCCCAGTATGATCTGATTGACGCTTTTGATGGATTCATCGATGAAAACGTCACCGAACTGGTTATCGACCTGCGTTATAATGGCGGCGGCTTATTGTCTCTGGCATCTCAGCTGTCTTACATGGTGGCGGGTCCTGCCCAGACCAACAATGCTTATTTTGAAACCCTGCAATTCAATGATAAATCGCCAAACAGGGATCCGGTTACCGGCAATGTTATTCAGCCCACACCCTTTTACAGCAATGAAATAGACTACAACGCCGGCCGTTTACTCAGTGCGGTGCTACCGAGCCTGTCATTAACCCG
Organism: Marisediminitalea alba; assembly: GCF_002993365.1. Classification (GTDB taxonomy): domain Bacteria; phylum Pseudomonadota; class Gammaproteobacteria; order Enterobacterales; family Alteromonadaceae; genus Alteromonas; species Alteromonas alba. Next base: position 7,634 of record NZ_PVNP01000109.1, on the reverse strand, counting down.
GGTATTCGTATTGACCACCGGTTCGTCTTGCTCGGCGAGTGAGTCAGTTATCAATGCGCTGCGTGGGATCGACGTAGAAGTTGTGCAGATAGGTTCAACCACTTGCGGCAAGCCTTATGGCTATTATCCGACGGATAACTGCGGAACTACCTATTTCTCCATTCAGTTTCAGGGCATAAATTATAAAGGATTTGGCGATTATGCCGACGGCTTCATTCCTACCGAGACACCTAACTATGGCTATGAAGTGCCTGGCTGTGCAGTAGACGATGACTTTAGCCATCCGCTGGGCGATCCTGCTGAAGGCATGCTCTCGACGGCACTGGCATACGCTGAAACCGGGTCCTGTCCTCAGCCCGTCAATCCGGCACCGGTGTCACCTGATGCGGTTAACGCGCAGAGTTCGGAGTCTTCACTGGCTATTGAAAATCCACTCACTCTCAAAGAACGCCTCATTCTGCAAAACAAAATCAATGAGCCCATTGTGACGGAGCAAGAGTAATGCAAAAGCGAATGCTAACCGGGCTTTGGGCCTGCGCGTCACTGGTAGTTGCCAGTGGCTGCGCGCAAACGAGTGATACCGAGCTTTATCCTGCCACTGTAGTTGCCCTGACTAATCAGCAGAAAGTGCAGATAGAGAGGGTTATCAGTGATTGGTTTGGTGGAACCAAAGTTACTCTGGCTGACGATGTGTTTACGAACTCTTCGTTAGTAACCATCGAGCGACGGGGGCATGTGGATAGTCAGGGGAGACTGGTTGAAGGTCGTCATAACAATCAGGCTTATTCGTTCACCTTATATAAAAAAGGGACACAGTGCCTGCTGAGTAATGATGGAACGGGTCAAAAGATTGCGCTTGATAATCTTGAGTGTGAGGCCGCTGAGTAATCATAAGACGCTCAGAAAACCATTAATATGGGTTCTGAGCGTCTATGGTTTTATTTGGCAAACACTTCGTTCAGATAGTGTGCAATGCGGATGCCGGCCTGCTGCAGGCGACGTTTGGCAGTGGGGATGTGATCGTAAAGATAATCATAAGCCATGCGGTTGGCATCTTCAGGGTAGATGGTGTCACGGATTTTCGTGCTCTCGGTGATCCACACTTCTGGATCTGTTGAGTGCCAGGCTTCTATATCTTGCGCCGTGATCTTTTTGTCGAGCCAGTCGGTCCACTCAGTATAAGACAGCTCTTTTTGACCAATCATTTGTGAATCCCATACACGATGCAGGTTAGAATCCTGCCAGAAGAACCTTACTTTAACGTCGTTACCACCACGATTGGTGCCGTTGCCAGCATGAAGCGGCTGATGCAGGTCGCCGATGATATGCACAATAAAGCGCAGTGCCAGCTGTTTGTCTGTTTTAGACGCCTTGCTATCTTCAAGCGTGGCGCGGAATTGATTTAATGCGGTGACCGCATCGCCTTCTTCTGGTGCTTCGACTTCGTGGTAGTGCTTGTCTTCGGGAACAGTAACGTAATGCCAGGGTGAGGCAGTCTTCTGCCAGAACTCCGAAGGGTTCGACTTCATATCATCAGGATAGGTGGAGGCTTCCGCGAGCGATTCGAGTGGCAGCAGCGCTTCTATTTGCTGTTTGGCTTCTGCAGAAAGGTGACGCTCGGCAATGGCTCCGGTTACGCGGTGGCCGGTTTGGCCCCAGCCAAAAGCGGGTAGGCTTAGAACTGATGAAGCTAAGAGAAGCAGTGCAACAGGGGCGTTTTTAGCGCGTGTTATCATTTTAATTTTCCTTTGCAAATATAAATCCGTCGGGTTACTTATTTTGATAGCCCCAGCGTTCCATCAATGTCTGGTCTACGCCGATATGGTCGAGTACACGTGCTACGACAAAATCAATTAAATCACTGATTTGTTGGGGCTGATGGTAAAAGCCGGGTGAGGCGGGCATGATAGTAGCGCCCATTTGTGACAGTTTGAGCATGTTCTCCAGATGAATGCTCGATAGCGGCATTTCCCGGGTTACCAGAATTAGCTGCCCGCGCTCTTTTAGTACGACATCCGCAGCACGCTCAATCAGGTTGTCACAAGCGCCTACCACGATGGACGACAACGTACCGGTAGAGCAGGGGCAAACGACCATTTGCTTTGGAGCCGCGGAGCCGGATGCAACCGGTGAAAACCACTCTTCTTTACCGCATACCCGGATCTGCCCGGGATTGGCGTTAAAGCGTTCTGTAAAAAATGCGCTGGCTGCCTCGGGTTGAGCCGGGATCTTCATGTCTTCCTCGGTGGCAAACACCACTTTTGCAGCGGAAGATATCAGTACAAAAACGTCATACTGAGCCACAACCAGTTGCTCCAGTAAGCGAAGTGCATAGGGCGCACCTGATGCGCCGGTGATTGCCAGGGTGATGGTTTTTTTCATGGTAACTCTCAGGCTTTACCCGCTAATACATCCAATAGCTTGTTATGGATCCCACCAAAACCGCCATTACTCATGATTAATACATGATCGCCGGGCTGGAGCATAGTGGCTAACTGATGAATGATAGCATCTACGCTACGAAAGACCTGCGTAGGCGTGCGACTGTGCTTGGCCAGCTGTGCCATAGACCAGCCCAGGTTATCCGGTTCAAACAGTAAGACCTCGTCGGCTTCCTGCCAGGAATCGACCAGCACATCCTTATGAATACCCATTTTCATTGTGTTGGAGCGGGGTTCCAGTACCCCTATGATGCGGGCATCGCCGACTTTCTTACGCAGACCATCCAGGGTCGTTTTAATGGCGGTAGGATGATGGGCAAAGTCGTCGTAAACGGTGATATCTTTCACGCAGCCGCGCACTTCCATGCGCCGCTTAACATTCACAAATTCGCTCAATGCGGCAATGGCTTCCGGCAGTGTTACACCGGCATGATGGGCCGCCGCTATGGCCATCAGGGCATTATCAACGTTGTGCTGACCCAGCAGCGACCAGTTAACCGTGCCAACCTGCTCGTCCTGATAAAACACATTAAACGCTGAACCGTCTGCATTAATCAGCTCGGCATGCCAGTGGCGACCAAGATATTGCTGTTCACTCCAGCAGCCTTTGTCGAGTACGGCGGCAAGGTTGTCATCACTGTCGGGCGAAAGTACCAGGCCGGTGGCGGGTACAGTGCGTACTAAATGGTGAAACTGTGTTTGAATAGCAGCTAAATCGGCGAAAATGTCTGCATGATCGAACTCAAGATTGTTCATTACCAGAGTGCGTGGGCGATAATGAACAAACTTCGAACGCTTATCAAAGAATGCGCTGTCGTATTCATCTGCCTCAATCACAAAGAACGGGCTTTTGCCCACCCGGGCGGAGATACCGAAGTTTTGCGGAATTCCCCCAATTAAAAAGCCCGGTTCAAGCCCGGCGTATTCGAGTATCCAGGCCACCATGGAAGACGTGGTGGTTTTACCATGGGTGCCGGAAAGTCCGATTACCCAACGGTCGGTGAGAAGGTTATCCAGCAGCCATTGCGGGCCACTGGTATAAGGCAGGTTGCGGTCAAGCACGTATTCTACGGCCGGGTTGCCACGCGACATGGCGTTGCCGATGATCACCATGTCCGGTACCGGTTCAAACTGAGCCGGGTCATAGCCTTCGGTAAGGGTAATCCCGAGCGCCTCAAGCTGGGTGCTCATTGGCGGATAAACATTGCGGTCTGAGCCTGTGACAGTGTGTCCCAGCGATTTGGCAATTGCAGCGATACCGCCCATAAAACTGCCACAAATTCCCAAAATGTGTACGTGCATTAACTTTCCTGCGCTAATTTCATATCCGAACACTTTACCAGATGCGCACGGTGTTGCCTAAACATCTGATTTCCTTTCAGGGGTGAGTCAGTTTACAATCTAACCAGAGCATCATGCTCAAGGTTCAATTGCTGCCACGCGGCAACGGAGAGAACCAGCATTATCGACCCGTATAGTGCGACAATACCCTACATAGAAAAAAAGGCTTACATAAACCATGAAAAGACTTAATTCACAAATGCAACAAGATGGCGCTCCGCTTGAACTCATTTTGCTGATCCGTACACTGTTGGCGGGCTGTAAAGAGATTTCGTTTCGGGTGAGTCAGGGCGCTTTGGCGGGCGTTTTGGGTTCCACTCTGAGTGAAAACGTTCAGGGCGAAACGCAAAAAAAACTGGATGTGATTTCAAATCAAATTCTTAAGGATATTCTTAAGGAGTCGGGTTATGTAAAAGCGATTTCCTCAGAAGAGGAAGATGACGTGGTGCCCTGTCACCCGGATGGTAAATACCTGGTAAGCTTCGACCCGCTGGATGGCTCCTCAAACACCGAAATTAACAGCCTGATCGGCACCATCTTCTCCATTGCCCATGCGCCACAATGGATGGAGCCGGATGATCCTGCTGCGTTCCTGCAGCCTGGCAGTCAAATGGTGGCGGCCGGGTATGTACTGTATGGTCCGTCGACCATGCTGGCAATGACTACCGGTAAAGGCACGCATATCTACACGCTCGATAAAACCCACGGTGGTTTTCTGTTAACTCACCCGAATATTCAGGTGCCGGAGCAAACCGCCGAGTTCTCTATTAACGCTTCTAACCAGCGCCACTGGGAGCAGCCTATTCAAAACTACGTGGCAGATTTGCTGGCTGGTACCGAAGGACCGCGTGAGAAAAACTACAACATGCGCTGGGTAGCCGCCATGGTGGGCGATATTCACCGCCTGTTATGTCGTGGTGGTATTTTTATGTATCCGTACGATAAGCGCGACCCGGGCAAGCCAGGTAAACTGCGCCTGTTGTACGAAGCCAACCCCATGGCATTTCTGATGGAGCAGGCCGGCGGTCTGGCCTCAACCGGTGAAGGGCGTATCATGGAGGTGATGCCGGAGGAAATTCATCAGCGCGTACCGGTTATTATCGGTTCTAAGGACGAAGTTGAGGCCTGTCTGAGCTATTACGACTAATTGGTTAGGCAAAATAAATCCTAAGTATGCCCGATACGTCGGGCAACAGGTTTTTATTTTTTTCGGTTAGCCTTATACTTGACGCAATTTTACTATTAACGAAAGGACAATCCCGTATGAGCTTAAACGCCGTACCAGCAGGCAAGAAACTGCCTGACGAAGTGAACGTAATTATCGAAATCCCAGCGCACGCTGATCCGGTAAAGTACGAAGTAGACAAAGACACTGGTGCTATTTTCGTAGACCGCTTCATGGCCACCTGCATGCACTACCCAACTAACTACGGTTATGTAAACAACACCCTGTCTGAAGACGGTGACCCGGTTGACGTGCTGGTTATCACGCCTTTCCCTCTGCTGGCAGGTTCTGTGATTAAGTGTCGCCCTATCGGCGTATTAAACATGACTGACGAATCAGGTAAAGACGCAAAGGTACTGGCTGTGCCAATCGACAAGCTGTCTACCCTGTATCGCAAAGTGTTTGAAACCTCAGACGTAGAACCTCTGTTGCTTAAGCAAATTGAGCACTTCTTCGAGCATTACAAAGATCTGGAAGAGGGCAAGTGGGTGAAAATTGACGGTTGGGCCGATGCCGCTGCCGCTAAAGCTGAAATCGTATCGAGCGTTGAGCGTTACGAAGCTGAAAAGTAAGCACCACGCTTATTGATGAAGGGCTCGATTCGTCGGGCCTTTTTTATTTGGAGAACCTATGTTGCGATTGATACTACAACGTGCAGCTTCGCTGCTGTGCTGCCTGATACTCGTTTCTGGTATGGTAAATGCCCGTGAAGTCAAAGAAGTGTACTGGGAAGACCTGGTGCCGCCTGATTTCAATGAACTGGCACCGCAACAGGCTACCGATCACAACAACAAGATGGCTCAGTTACAACCCGATGCGCCGGTAGTGGATATTTACAACGGCGAACGGGTAAGAGTTCCGGGATTTATTGTGCCGTTAGAAGGCACGGCTGAACTGACTACCGAATTTTTGCTGGTGCCGTTTTTTGGTGCCTGTATCCATGTGCCGCCACCACCTTCCAATCAGATAGTGCATGTTAAAATGAATGAAGGGGTGCCGGTAGAGAACCTCTACGATGCGGTGTGGGTAGAAGGTATCTTCTCCACCACGCGATATAGCAGCGATTTGGCCGCGGCCGGCTACAGTATGCAGGGCGAAGCCGTTCATCCGTATTAGGTGATAAAAGCGCTCGATTTGTATAAAAAACGTGCTAATGTGAAAGTCTGTCTCTTTGCATTAAGCACCTTATGAAAAATCCCATTACCTGGTTCGAAGTTTATGTTGATGACATGCTTCGGGCCTCAGCGTTTTATAGCTCGGTGTTTGCCATCGAATTTACCGATTTACTGGATCCAACGGATCCATCTGATAGCGCATTGCAAATGAAGGCCTTTCCATCTGATATGGAAAGCCATGGTGCGTCAGGAGCGTTGGTTTGCGTTGATGGCATGCCGGCTGGTCAGAACAGCGTACTGGTTTACTTTTCCTGTGAAGACTGCGAAGTGGAAGAGTCGCGCATTGAGCCTGCTGGTGGCACCATAGTGCGGCCTAAGTTTTCGATTGGCGATTATGGCTTTATCACACTGGCAAAAGACACCGAAGGGAATATGTTTGGCTTACATTCATTAAGCTGAGCAGCTTTTGGTTAGGGGGAGTAGTTGCGCTAACTTCAGCCGAATGCCAGCCACAGTCCAACGCCCGCCATTAACGTACCCGCAATACGGTTCATGATGCGCACGTTGCCGCTGTGCATCAGCAATGTGCGCAAGGTTCTGCCGCCAGAGGCATAAATCAGCAGACAGCCAAATTCCAGGGTAAGAATGATGGCAATCAGGCTGACTAACTGTGTGGCCAACGGCTGGACCGGATCTAAAAAAGGCGGCAGCAAGGCCACAAAAAATGCCCAGCCTTTGGGGTTGGCAATAGCGGTAATGAAGCCCTGTGCGATCAATTGAGCCCGAGTGGCTCCCGGGCCATCCTCTTGGTGCTTCAGGGCCATCCTGCCTTTGGAAAGCCACATCTGAATACCCAGATAGAGCAGGTAGAGTCCGCCAACGTATTTAAACAGAGTGAATACGTCAGGATAGTTGAACAGCAGCGCCGCTACGCCCACCGCAGAAAGAGTAGCTACCAGGCCAACGCCGGAGAGTTCGCCGAGCATCATCCACAGTGCCCGTTTTACGCCAATACTCATGCCCAGTGTCATGGCCAGCGTCATACACATTCCCGGTGTCACAGACACAAAGAAAAAAGTGGGTACAAACACAGACAGCAATGCCCAGCTCATGGAAGACTTCCGGTTCAATAATTCGAGGCGGGAAATTGCCAGAAAAGTCATTGGCTGGCAACCTTTCTGTTGTGGCAATTATAATTTGATAAGGCTATGTTCGGATTAACTGTTGTTGAATCGAAAAGAGCCTGTTTTCGTTAAGGTTTTCTGGATTATCCATAAACCTGAACCAACCCAGGTAGTGTTCCAAGTATTTTGTGGCTACTCCGTGAAACCGTTTTATCCACGCTTTCAGACGGCTGTGATAGGCGTTAACATTTTGAATGTGAAAGACTTTATCTATCACCTTAATTCCTCCTGCCACATCTAAGCGCTTGTGTATTAAATCATTTTTCTCAGAAAGAGCTATGTAGGGCTTATAGCCATCACTACACAACACACTGTCTTTCTCTAATTT